>JAGCUA010000013.1 GCA_017963125.1 bacterium | reverse complement strand
TCAGAAAGGCAGTTGAAGAAACAGGCTACAAAGTCAAAAGTGTGTTTAAATGTTGAAAACATCAACCTCCTCCGTAAATAAAGAAAGGGAAAGAACTTTCAGTACAATAGACCGCATTATCCTGAATGCTTCTTTCCCTTTTCTTAATGTTCCAACTTGCGGCGATATGTCGAAAAATCGGCATTTTTGAGCAAAATATATGTCAAAAAATCGGCATTTTTCATAAAAATACTTGATTTTATTAATAGAAAACATATTCACCCATAAATTCAGGCTGTTTTTGTCGGAGCTTAGGTCTGCTCGCCTGCCGGTTTGTTTTCCGTTCAAAATCATCTTTGTTATTTTACAATAATTGTTAGATAAAAAACTTGATTTTTTCAAATATATCAATATATACATTTGACTTTTATTGTTGTTATATTTTGAAATTTGAAAATAATAAAACTTCAACTTTCGAAATCGCTCTTTAAAAACTGATGAATTGGAATAAAAAAGAAGTCCGCAGGCCCTGGCACTGCATAGCAGGAGAAGGATCTCTGCGGCACACGCTGGGTATTATAGGTAAAAATTTTCTATAATCAAGAAAAATGAGGCAAAATATGAATAAAGATTTTTACGAAAATCTGGAAACAATCTTCACATCGGCACGGCTTTCGGTGTATCGGCAGGACGGAACCGATGAATCCACGGCATTGGCAAGGTATCTTTACAATATTGAGCTTTGCCGCTCGCTTTATGTGACTTTGAACATTTTTGAGGTTTCGTTGAGAAACGCTTTTGATAAGGCTCTTTCTTCTTTTGCCGGTGAAAATTGGTATGATACTCTCCCGTTGGATGATCACAGCAGAAAGAAAGTTTCCGAAGCAATAGGCAAACTGGAGAAAAAGAAAAAAAATCCTACTCACGACCGCGTTATTCCTGAATTGTCGCTCGGATTCTGGACTTCGCTGATTACAGCAAAATACTCAGAGCAGGCTTTTCAAAGTTATCTTATAAAAACCTGTTTGAAAAAGTGTCCGGTACAGTTGCGAAGTGTTAAGAATCTGCAAAAAATATTTGAGAGAATCCGCGTTCTTCGCAACAGGGTTTCCCATTACGAGCGGATCCTTCATTGGAAGGACTTGGAATCGCAGCATGCGCAGTTGGCTGAATGCATAAAATGGCTGGATGAATCGGCTTTTCAGCTTCTCGGTGAAATCGATTTTTTTGATTATATTTTCAGTGCCGGAGTGAATCCCTTTCTTGTGCTTGTTTCAAAGAAATGGAATTGGTGAAATTTTTGTCGGAGCTTAGGTCTGCTCGCCTGCAGGTTTTTAAGGTTCAGCTTTCGCCGGATTTGAGTTTGTTGAGCGGGGGCATTGTTCATCTTCAAAAATTTACTTTTTAATCCCAGATTTATAAAAGAGTTCTTCAATCACAACTCGATATTTATGAATATGAGGCTCCAAATCTTCTTTAGTGCAGTTATACCAAATTTTATGTGCAGAATAATTACCGAGATCTTTAAAATGTCTCATGTCGTTTTTTGTGTTACACGATAGAGCTAATTTCGAATTAGTTACTGCATTTTTTATCATAGAGTCAAGCGAAACATGATATTTTCCATCGTTGGCCATTATTTCATTCTCAATCTCAGCGTTTTGATAAGATAAAACAAGTAAATCTTCCAGTAAACGGCGCATCATTACTGCTGTGCAATCATAGAGATTGTTTTCGTAACTTGCGTTGATTTGTTTACAGATAGAACAAAAATTAGATGGAAGTTTCACAAAAAGGCCTTCTGGTAAAATCGTTCCGGATTGCTCAATAGTTGAGCTATCTTTCTTACTATTGTAAAGATAGTCTATCCATGCTTGCATCATTTCTGACCAATTCGACCAATTCTTCGAACCCCTTGTATAGCGTAATGTGTCTCCACGCAAATCATCTAATATCGTCTTTTCTTGCCAATCACGTGAATATTTCAATGCTGTCACATAATTATGTAGCAAAATTTTGCCTTTTCGTGAATCCCAATCTTCAGGAAAAGTGGATTTCCCTACACTATTTATATGACGAATCTCTTGTTCTATAGGTGGAAGAGATTTGTTATAAACAATACCACCAAGTTGGTTAAAAAAATTGCGTACAACTTTTTCGTTTAATTGTCCTTGCTTATCATGAACCAAATATTGTTCTGCACCTGCATAAGCACTGTCAACAACCAATTCATATCCATATTTTCGAACTAAACATTTAAGTTTTAACTTCTCCCTGTCATTGGGTAAAAAAGGGTGAATTAGTTCCTTGACAATTGTTTCAATTCTCTTTTTTCTCATTTTTCAATGCCGGTTATTTATTGTCATTCAAGTTTCTTAAGAGCCTCTATAGCGTTAGGAAAACCTTGTTCAGCTGCTTTCTTGAACCATTTGATTGCATCAGAATAATTTTGTGTTACCACACATAACCTCCACAATATAACTAACCAAGGTTGTGTCGAGCTTGAGCATTACCTCGTCCTGCAGCCTCGCTAATTTTAGAAAAAACAAAAATATCGCTTGACATTTACCCATCCATCAAGAACAACCTTTATCGAACAGCAAAAAGATTTATTGATAAAAGTGATCTATCATTTGGCATATCTGGCTTCAGATAATTAAGATAGTGCAGATCCCGCGATTCAAAGTCATAATGTATCCCTGAAAAAATTTTTATTTGATCGATTATTTTACACTCTTCTGGTGTTGGAATACGCCAATCATTATAACCACCAGAACGAAGACTTCTTAAGTACCCATTCAATTCTTCAAAAAATTCTTCTTTGGCTTTAAAAAATATTTTCTTTCCAATTTTTTGAATCATTTTTATTGTTCCGACAGGTTTTTTAAACTCTATATAATCTCCCCTGTCTATAAAATTTTCAATTAATTCTTCTGCAGAAGAAGTCCAACTTATATTTTTCGCTACTAATTTTACAAAATTCGTCCGGTCTCTATATTTTTCTTGTTCTCCAGCCCCATCTATTCGTACACAACGTACATTATAACGGCTATACCAGTCTGCAGGTCGTGCAAAAAATACTTTTCCCAATGGATAGAAATCTAATGATGTTGATAGCACCAAACCTGTATCATCCGAGTTTACTAAAAACGATACTGTAAAAAGACTTGGATCTGTAGATAGTCTACCTACATAAGTCGATGACCAAAACGAATCATCGCTTTCCTCTAGCTTATATATTTTTTGTAATTGAAACAATGCTATTAATTCTTCTTTTGTCGGAATTGTCCAATCATTATAACCGCCTAAATTAAGATTTTTTGCATATTCTTTTGCTTCATACCAATTAAGGGAAGGAGCAAATCCTTTCTGAACAGCTAACATGCCTCCAAAAGAAGGCACATCAAATTCAAAATAGTCTCCATAATCAGTAATTAGTGCTTTAAATTTTTGCTTCGTTATAAAATCTTGCAAAGACATTTTTCTTCTCCTTTTTAAGCAAACCCAACAAAATCCCTTCCATTTTACTCATCAACTCCGGCATATAGTGCCTGAGATGATATTTTTGTTCATATTTTGAGCCAAAACGACAAAAAAACCGAAAAATTATAGAGAAAAGCAAAGATGATGCAAGTTAAAGCACCGCTCCGATGCAATAATCAGAGGATTTTTGAAAAAATCACCGAAAAAAGTATGGATTTTCTCAACTCAGGCGGTATATGCCTGACTTCGCGAGTATGATCGATTCCGATTATTTTGTTTCGGGAGGCAGTGAGATGGCAAATCTTGAAAGAGTGGCTTTCATAAACCACATGATCAAAGTCAAAGGTTTCGTGACGAGAAAAGAGGTAGCGGATCATTTTGAAGTTCATATCGACACAGTTATGCGCGATATCGAATACATGCGGAATTTCCTTTCCGCGCCGCTGAAATACCAGAAAGGCAAAGGCGGCTATGTTTACGTTACGCCTTTTGAAATGCTTTTTGACTCGTTTGACGATGCAGTTTTCTACTATATTTTCGTCAAGCGTTTTTCCGATTCGTTCAAGCTCAACGGAATTCCTTATGTGCCTATAATTTCAGGAGAAATCTTGTCAAAAATATCGAGCTACATTCCAGAGGAATTCGATGCCCTGCTTGACAAGATAACCTATGATTCTTCCGATACAGACATTCTCGAACTCAAGGATTTCAGGAACATTCTCGAATCTTTCATAATGAAAAAGTGCGTTCACATCACCTATCTCGATGCAAAAGGCGATGAAACCACGAGAACGATAGAACCGATAAGGCTCATAAATTATTTCGGAAAGTGGTATCTTTTGGCTTTCTGCCGCAAAAGAAACGAGCTGCGCGTATTCCTTGTTTCACGTTTCGTTAAAAGTGAAGTGCTTGAGGAAAACTGCGAACAGATATTCACAAAATCAGAAATCGACAGGTATGTCGAAAGCTGCTTCGGAATGTTCAAGTCGACCAGTTCGGAACTCGCCGTGATCCGTGTTTACGAGCCGGCCTACTACCATGTCGTAAAGCAGAAATGGCATAAAAGCCAGATCACGAAAGAACTCGTCATCGACGGCAGAAAATGCCTCGAGATAACGCTGCCGGTAGGAGAACGCCACAATGAGATAATCGCCCGCGTCATGGCCCATTCTCCGGACTGCGAGATCGTTTCTCCCGTTGAACTGCGCGAACAGTGGCTCCAGAACATCAGAAAACTCCACGAAAAATTCTGTAAATAAATTTGACCTCTCAGCCTTACGGGAGCTCCCCTGCTTCATGGATGCCGAGACAAAGTAAATAATTTTCAAAAAATTTTCATCTCAGGCGGTATGTGCCTGATATGACGGGTATAATCCTCCATGCTTTAGTTTTTTAACTTTTTGGAGGAGAAAATGAAAAAGTTTTTTGTTTTTGTCGCCGTACTGTTTGCGGCAGTAGGTGTTTTTGCAGAAACTTCCGAAGATGTGCGGGACCAGCAGGCGTGCGAGTATGCAAGAAGAGCCGAAAGCCCGGAAGTCTGGCAAAATTATCTCGAAAAATTTCCGAACGGAATCTGCAGTTTTGAAGCTGAAAACGAGATCGAAAATTTGAAAAACGGAGTCCGGAAACAAAAATCCATAGAGCCGGACAGCCAGAGTATCGTTGAGGAAAATACTGAGCAAGTCCGATACTACAGACCATACAAAGGCTTCGGAATTACATTACTTATTTTGGGAGGAACAGCTTTGACGGAAGTAATGCCGATAATGATATATTGTATGAAACAACACGATGATTACACATATATAAACATTTACGGACGTGAAAGAACAGACGAAGATGAGTACAAACAATATAAAAAGTTTAGGGACGCAGCAATTTCAATGGGTGTAATCGGCGGCACATTCATTCTCGGAGGAATAATTTTTACAGCAACCAAAAGACCGGTTCCGAACCAAAATCAGAAGATAGAAGTGAGCAGTTTATCGGTATCTCCTACCAAAGGCGGAATGTTCACATCGGTCGGATTCAGATTCTAAACCTGAAACATTTTCCAAAAAAATAATTTTTTCTGTTGACAAATAAAAAATTCCAACTAAATTAGCTTTTGCTAATTAAATTGTTCTTTAAAAACTTAATTTTTTGTTAAGAAATCAGTTTGAAGTTTCTCTTTTTGGCATGTTTTTTTAATAATTTCAATTTATTGGAGGTTTTTCATGCGTAATTTCTTTTTTGCGGCAATGATTTGCTGCGCAGTATCTTTTTCATTGTTTGCTCAGGAATCTCAGGCAAACGAAGAAACAAAAGAATCAACAGTCGAAGCTGCTGAAGCTCCCGCTGAAGGAGAAGCAGCAGAAGCTGAAGAAGAGGAAGACAAACTCGCTTTCGAGCGTAACCCCTACTTCAATGAGACTGTTTTCGGCGGCGTTTCTGCAGGTATCAACATCGAAGACGGCGATGTAAACAAGGAAGAAAGCTACGAAATCGGTCTTGACAACCTGATCCTTGACTTGCAGGGCGGCGACAGGATGTTCAACGGCCGCGCAGTTGTCGATTTCGGCTCGGTCGATGACGAAGGCAAAATGACGCTCGATGTCATCAAAAACGTTTCTTTCAGAATGCAGCATCCCTCTTTCAGGAACTCAGCAGGAACTTTCGGTCTCGATGTAAACCTTGAAGCAGGTCTTTTCTCGATGCCGTTCGGAATCGAAAACGGCTACGACCATGAAGTCGCTTTCGCAAATTCGGCGATAAAGGAGGACTTTTTCGGCGGAGCCTTCAACGATCTCGGCGTTTCGCTCGGCGTTGACCTCATTTTTTCGAAGGAATCCGACCTTGCGATCACCCTTTTCGCTTTCAACGGCGGAAACGAAACAGTGCTTGACGGCGAGGAAAACCTTTTCCGCGCTCCGGCATTCGGCGCAGATATCCGCTTCAACAAAACAGGTGATTTTTTCGTGACCGCGGCTGCTTCTCTTGTTTTCGGCAAGGCTTACAGAAACTACGGTTTCGATGTTTACAACCTTTCGGAAGAAGGCGAAATCGAATCCTACAAAAACGGTGAAAGTCTTGACCAGGATAAAAACAACGTCCTCATGGCTATAGGCGCTGATCTAGGCTACAACGTTAGCGACGACATTTCCGTCGGCTTCAAAGCTGAGTTCGGCCTTGCTCACCGCGCACTCTACAACCCCGATTTCGAAAAAGGCAAACTCATTTCCGACGGTGTCAAAGACGCTGATTCAGCATTGACTTCATGGGGACTCTTCGCAATGCCTTACGCGACACTCTGGGATGTCGACATGATGGCGAGAGTTTCATACTTCAAGGCTCCGTTCTTTGAGGAAAACATCGTCAGCAAGGACAATTCGAATCTCGGCGTAAACATCGCAATAATCTACAACTTCTGCGACTACGCGGGAATCGAACTTGACTATGATTTCAACAAAACCACCTTCCACGGATACGGCGAAAAGAATGAAACCGTTTCCGAATCATTGAACACTCACGCAATCGCTCTCGCACTCAGCGGCGCGTTCGATTTCCTTTGGGAAGAAGAAAAGAAATAAGTAACACAGACTAGTTTTTATCGGATCACTGGCGGCTCGCCCGCATAGACACACGGCCAGATTTAAATATCAGAACAGAATTCTGTCCGCCGAAGCCGAATGAATCAGTCATGACGCATTTTACTTCAGCTTTCCGCGCTAAATTCGGAACATAATCAAGATCGCATTCGGGATCTGGAGTTTCAAGATTTATTGTCGGCGGGATCATGCCTTCAGCCATCACAGAAACCGCAGCGACTGCTTCAAGCGCCGCAGCAGAGCCCAAGGTGTGCCCGAGCATCGATTTTATTGAAATGACAGGAGTTTTGTAAGCTTTTTCGCCGAAAACCGCTTTTATTGCCTTTGTTTCTGTCGGGTCATTCGCCAAAGTTCCCGTTCCGTGGGCAACGACTAAATCGACTTCCGAAGCATCCGTTCCAGAATCAAGAAGCGCCGAGCGCATCGCGCGTTCAGCCCCTTTTGCATCTGGATCGGGCGAAGTTATGTGATAAGCGTCAGCAGAACTTCCGGCCCCTGAGATCTCGGCATAAATTTTTGCGTTTCGCGAAAGAGCATGCTCGAAAGATTCCAGAATCACTATGCCGCTCCCCTCACCCAGAACAAATCCGTCGCGCTCTTTGTCAAAAGGTCTGCTTGCCTTTTCAGGATCACAGTTTCGTTTTGAAAGGGCTTGCATCGATGAAAAAGCGGCAAGAACAAGCGGATTTATCGGAGCTTCGCTTCCGCCGCAGATCATAATGTCTGCAGATCC
The DNA here is from genome assembly GCA_017963125.1 of bacterium. Taxonomy (GTDB): domain Bacteria; phylum UBP6; class UBA1177; order UBA1177; family UBA1177; genus UBA1177. The sequence continues at coordinate 80,863 of JAGCUA010000013.1, read as the reverse complement.
TCTCTGTATCAGCCTGAAAGCTTCGGCAATCGCATAAGAAGACGAGGCGCATGCTGTAGAAACGGTCATGTTGGGACCTTTCGCACCGAAAAGGATCGAAAGATTTCCCGCAGCCATATTCGGGATGCACATCGGCACACCAAAAGGCGAAACCCGCCTTGGACCTCGCTCGAGCAGGATTTTGTGCTGCTCTAAAATCGTTGAAATCCCGCCGAAACCGACCCCTAAAACAACTCCGAAACGGCTTTTGTCGAGTTTTTCCAAATCGATTTCTGAATCAAGAAGCGCGTCCTTCGCTGCAACTGCCGCAAACTGCGTGAAACGGTCCATTTTCCGTGTTTCGTTTTTCGGAAAATATAAACTTGCATCGAAATCTTTTATTTCAGCGGCTATTTTTGTCTTGAAATCCGAAGTATCGAACGAAGAAATCAGCGAAACTGCCGAATTTCCGGCGCAAAGATTGTCAAAAAGAATTTTTTTACCGATTCCGAAAACCGTAACACAGCCCAAACCGGTTACAGCAACTCTTTTCTGCATGAACTAAGACTCTTTTACCGATTTTACATACTCTGCGATATCGCCTAAGTTGCGGAATTCCTTGAGTTTTTCATCAGGGATCTCGATTTCGAAGGCATCTTCTATTTTCATAATGATCTCAACGACATCCAGAGAATCGATCTTCATGTCCTTCAGTGAAGTTTCAGGAGTGATCTGAACACTTTCGTCAAGAGCGAGGTGGCTTTTGACGATGTCTGCGATTTTTTCTAAATACATAACTTTCTCCTATGATTCCAAGTTCTTAAATGTTTCCATATTTTCGACGTTCCGGATCCTGACCTCCTTTTCCATCGCGGCTGCGGTCTTTCTGACGAGGCCTGAAAGCGATGTTCCGGGGCCGATTTCAACAAAATCGGTGAGTCCGTTTTCAATCATGAATTCGACTGACGGTTTCCAGAGGACCGTGCTGTAAAACTGTTTTACGAGCGCCGGTTTCACTTCGGAAATATCGGTGTAAGGCAAGCCTGTGACATTCGAAACAACGGTTTTATTCAGTTCAAACACACTGTATTTATTGAGTATTTTTTCAAATTCTTTTGAAGCTTCCCGAAGCAGCGACGTGTGAAAAGGTGCGCTCACAGGAAGGAAAAGCGCTTTCACCCTTGTTTTTGCGTTTTTCTTTATAAAATCAACAGCCGCTTGTACTGCTTCGATATTTCCCGAAACAACGACCTGCGAGGGAGAATTGAAATTTGAAATCTCAACAACCCCAAGACCTTTTATTTCTTTAATAAATTCAGCAACTTCATCGTAAGTAAGACCGACTATCGGAGCCATCGCGCCGACACCTTCGGGAACCGCTTCCTGCATTATTCTGCCGCGCTCTTTCGCGATAACGACCGCATCCGCAAAATCAAGAGCGCCTGCATGGACAAGCGCGGTATATTCACCGAGACTGAGTCCCGCCGCAAAATCGCACGAAAGCCCGGTTTCCTGCGAAATAACCTTGAGTATCGCCGTCGAAACGGTGAGAAGCGCAGGCTGAGTCACTTCAGTCCGCATCAAGTCTTCGGCAGTTCCATCCATCACGGTTTTAAGCAGATCTATTCCGAGCCTTTCTGACGCTTCTTCAAAAACTTCCGAAAACAGAGGAAAATTCCCGACAAAATCGCGCCCCATTCCGGCATATTGCGCCCCCTGACCGGGGAAAATGAAAGCTCTTTTAGCCATATCACCTCAAAAACCGCATTCCGGCGCTTTTTTATTAAAAATATGATGCTTTTGTCAAGAATTTGCCACGGATGTCATCCAAAAACCAAGCAATATAAAGCCCTACTCAGCGCTGACTACAACGATCCTGCCTTCGCTGAAGCACTCTTTTTTGAGTTCGGCTCTGATCTTTTCGGCGTCGCTGTTTTTTATGACGATTTTAGATTCGGTGATTTTGAATGCGTTTACTGAAATGGTTTCGCCGGAAAGGCCGGCTTTTTCAAGGAGATAATCGGCTTTCTTTCTGGCGAAGAAAACTGATGACGGGCTTTTTCTGCCGTTTCCTGCAACCGAAATGTCGTAAATTTTTTCACCTTTTTCGTCCACGACTGAAATCAGAAGCGCGGGCTCGATTTTTTTCACGTTTATAAGAAGCACCGACTTCGTTTTTGCACTCTCGTCAGAAGCAGCTTCACCCTTTTCTTCCGCGGGAACAGGCCATTCTGCCGCAGCTTCCGCGATTTTTCTGACATATCCCGAAACATCGACTTTGTATGTGACATCAACAGACGAATTCGAGTAGAATCTTTCGTAGGTGACTTCCTTGAAATCGGCCGCATTGACAAGCCGCTCGACAAAATCGGGCTGGTTTTTCTCGTCGAAATAAGCTTTGACCGTGGTTTTGCCCGAAAGAACGAGCGAAGAAAGGATCTTCACCGCTTTCAGCCGCGCGTTGGCCTGAGCCGCCTTTTCCGCAGTGATACGCGCCGAATTGAGATTGGTGACATTCGTTTCCGCGATCCCGTTCCCAGTAATAGAAAGCTCGAACGTCGAATAGTTCAAAGTTCCGTCCGTCACCTTCTTCACGAACTGGAAATCTTCCGGCTTTTCAGCGGCGGAAAGTGAAAAAAAGGAGAAAAAAACAAACAAAAAAAAGATTCTTTTCAGAGATTTCCTCAAAACGACCTCCCGAACGACCGGATTTTACTATAAAATTCCGTCACCTTCACACTATTTTCAATCTTAGCGGCATAAAATAAAAAACCAAAATAAAAAATGGAACTTTCCGAAAAAATTTTTTATAGTGTAGCGGTTTTTGATTATTAACAATCTTCGGAGGGAAAAATGGAATTCAAATCGATCAAAGAGTTTATCGCTATGGCAAAAGGACATGAGACCAGAAGAATCGCTGTTGCAGCTGCAGAAGACGAGCCGGTACTTGCGGCAATTAAAGATGCGATGGGCGAAGGCATCGTAATTCCTGTCCTTGTAGGTCACGAAGAAAAAATCAGAGAGATCGCGGCAAAAATCGGCCTCAACCTCGACGGGATCAAAATCATCCACGAGCCTAAACCGAAAGTTGCCTGCCAGAGAGCCGTAAAGGTCATCAAAGACGGCGAAGCTGAGATCCTTATGAAAGGTCTTGTTCCGACCGCTGATCTGCTCAGAGCAGTGCTTGACAAGGAAAACGGTCTCAGAAAAGGGAGCACGATCAGCCACATCGCATTTTTCGAAACTCCTTACTACCACAAACTCGTCGTTGTCACCGACGCTGCAATGAACATCGCGCCTGAGTTCAAAGAGAAAGTCGCGATCGTCAACAACGCGGTCGAAGCCTGCCACAGAGTCGGCATCGAAAATCCGAAAGTCGCAGTTCTCGCTGCTGTCGAAGTCGTAAACGAGAAAATGGAACCCACAGTCCACGCTGCAATGCTCACGATGATGAACAGACGCGGACAGATCCCCGGCTGCATCGTAGACGGTCCTTTTGCAATAGACAACGCGATTTCGAAAGAAGCGTGCGCTCACAAGAAAATCGTTACAGAAGTCGGCGGAGACGCTGATGTTCTTATGTGCCCCGACATCGAAGCTGCGAACATCCTCTACAAATCGATGAACTTCTTAGGCGGAGCTCATTCGGCAGCTGTAATCATGGGAGCAAGCGTTCCAATAGTTCTTACAAGCAGAGCGGATTCAGAAGAATCCAAACTTTATTCAATCGCACTCGCTGCGGCAATGAAATAGGAGAAAATCATGAAAATATTGGCAATCAACCCCGGATCAACTTCCACAAAAGTAGCGGTTTATGAAGATACGAAAGAGATTTTGACTGTAAATATCAAACATGACGTAGAGGAACTGGCTGGTTTTACCTGTGTTTTCGATCAATATGACTTCAGAAAAAATATCGTTCTCAAAAAACTCGAAGAAGAAGGGATAGATGTTGCATCCCTTGATGTAATCGCAGGCAGAGGCGGTCTCCACAAACCTATTCTCGGCGGCGTTTACGAGATCAACCCGCTTATGATCGACGACATCAAACACCCGAAAATCGGCGAGCACGTCTGCAACCTCGGCGCTCCTATCGCTTACGAAATCGCGAAAGAGGCATCGAAACTGAGCGGAAAGAATGTAAAGGCTTACACTGTCGACACTTCGGTCATCGACGAGATGGATCCTATAGCAAAACTTTCCGGTATGCCCGAAATCGAAAGACGCAGCATTTTCCATGCACTCAACCAGAAGGCTGTTGCAAGAAGATATGCCCGCGAAAGAGGCAAAAAATATGAGGATCTGAACTACATCGTAGCTCACATGGGCGGCGGGATCTCGATCGGCGCGCACAAGGGCGGCAGAGTCATCGATGTCAACAACGCGCTCAACGGCGAAGGCCCCTTCACTCCTGAAAGAAGCGGCGGCGTTCCGGTAGGACAGCTTGTAAATATGTGCTTCAGCGGCGAATATACACAAGCAGAGATCATGAAGAAAATCAAAGGAAAAGGCGGTCTCGTCGCTTACCTCGGCACAAACAGCGCTTATGAAGTCGAACAGCGTGTAAAAGCCGGCGACAAGGAAGCCGAACTCGCATACAGAGCTATGGCTTATCAGGTTGCAAAAGGGATCGGCGCACTCGCTGCGGCTCTGGACGGCAAAGTCGATGTCATCATCCTCACCGGCGGAATCGCTTACGACAAGATGTTCGTCGGCTGGATCAAAGAGAGAGTTTCCTTCATCGCCAATGTCGAAGTTTTCCCGGGCGAAGATGAAATGAAAGCTCTCGCTGAAGGCTGTTACTACGGAATCAAAGGAGAGATCCCGGTTCACGTCTATGAATAAAATCCAGGATTTAGTCAAAAAATTTGAAGAATACATTTCCAAAATCAATTCAGAAAATCCCGAATTTTTTAAGGCCGTTGCAAAATTGTGCGAAAGTTACGGATATCCTCTTTCAAACGCGGCGGTATTCAACAAAAATCTGCTGAAAATCACAAATCTCAAATACATTTTGGTTGCCGACAATCCGGGAATGACTGAGCAGCATGAAGAGTGTTATTTAGTCGGAAAAGCGGGAAAAACGGCGCGGAATTTCTTCAAAAACAATTCTCTCGTCAGTGATTTTGACGAAGAAGTTGCAGTGCTCAATAAAACCTTTATCCATACAAAAAGCACGCTTGATCTCAAAAAGCTCAAAGATTTCAAAAGCTTATTTGAAGATTCCGAAAGATTTATGGCAAATCTTGCAGTTGATATGCTTGAAGCGACAGAAGCCGAACTCTGGATCACCGGATGCAGCGAACTCGGCGAAAAAAAGTTGTTTTCCGAATATCTCAAAACCCTGAGATCAAGATGCGCGCAGAATCCAGCCTTGAAAGAGCGGATCTTCTTCTATCCCCACTTCTCTTTCGGAAATTTCAGCAAAAATCTCAACGCTGTTTTGTCTGAAAACCCTGGAATGAGCGTGAAAGAGGCTTTGAAAACTGCAGGCCTCAACATTTTGTAGTTCATACACACTGACATCCACAACAAATTGACAAAAAATGGCAAACGACTTGCATTTTTTCCGTTTTTCATTAAGATATTGCGTTTTTTGCTAATTTATTTGAGGTGAAACCATGAAAAAATTCTGTTTAATTTTTGTTATTTTTGCACTCTTTCTGTTTGCAGGCTGCGATGATGCAAACAGCAAAATCGACATTCCTGACACTGATATCAACGACACAGAGAATCCCGACAACGACAACAACGACACGGACAACAACGACACCGACAATCCTGACACAGACAAAACAGATTCTGACAGCAATGACACTGACAATCCTGACACGGACAATTCCGATTCTGACAGCAACGACACAGACAATCCTGACACGGACAATATTGATTCTGACGTTCCCGATCCGGATGATCAGACAAATCCGACCGATCCGACAAACCCGGATGATCCGACGAATCCGACTGATCCGACAAACCCGACAGATCCGACAAACCCGACTGATCCGACAAACCCGACAGATCCGACAAACCCGACAGATCCGACGAATCCGACTGATCCCACCGATCCTGAAGGATGCACCAGGATCTCCCTCAATCCGAACTTTTTCGCTTACACAAAAGGTTCTTACCTCGGACAGGTAAAAAACAGCGTTTTAGGTGACGCAGCACTTTACGATCTTGTAATCATCGAACTTCGCGGAAACATCGAAAATACAGAATACGATCTTTCCTCGGCAGAGAACAGCAATTATGCAAACTGCAAGGAATGTCTCACCATTACCCAGGACTATGAAAGCGAAGAACCGACATACTATTTCCAGGAAAGCGGAACAATCAAAGTCAGCAACTACAATTCGTCCAACTACGGACTGAAAGCGGTAATTTCAGCAAAACTTGTTGAAACAGAGATCGATGAAAACGGCAATCTGATCCCGCTAGAAGGCGGCGCCTGCATCAGGATCGTATCCGAGACCGCAAATGCCATGGACAACTCCGGAAAAACGGAAACCTGCGAAAATATCATGAAGTGCATGGATGCTTGTTCCGAAAGCAATCCTGACTGCCCCGGATACTGCTACATCCAGAGCACCGCAGTTGCAAGAACACAGTATGAAGACTTCTTCCAGTGCGGCAATCAGGAAAGCTGCGGAAATGACCTCTACTGCTACTGGGAACACTGCCAGGAAGAAACAAAGATCTGCGGAATAAATCCGGATCCGGCTTACAAGATGCCTTACGGCGAAGTCTCCATCAACGGAACATTCAACTATCTCCATGCAAAAGATGCGACTGAAATGTCTTACGACCATATGATCAGCGGACCTTTCGTTACCGGAAATTTCGGAAACAACGACACGAATCTTGTTGATTCGACGGCAACGATCTACTCCTATGCTGCAATAGGAAACTTCGAAGACGATGATTCTGACAACATAGTCCTTATTCAGATGACGACCAAAGACGGAAACAAGCAGAATCCGGTAGTTGAATTCGTAACAACGGCAACAGCTCCCGGAGACTTCAAATTAGGACTCGGCGATTGGGAAACAGGAGCGAGGATCTTTGTCAGCGAATACGACAATGACGGCAACAGGACCTGCTACCACGCTTTCGGAATCGGAGATGTCACGATTTCGGCAATCAGCAGTGACTGGGCTACAGGGGAAACTACGATCACTGTCGAAGGTTCGGCAAAACTCTACAGCCCCAAGGCAAATCTCGACTACGATATGGATGATCTTGCCCTCAAGTTCCCTGCATGTGATCCTGAATAAATCTTTCTTATCAATGCGCCGCATGATTATGTCGTCATGACGATATCTCGAAATATCGATATGTCGACAGCGGCGCAAAAATTGCCTTTTTCCCTTTTTTTTCCTAAAATTCCCTGTTTTTTCTGTTAGGAGGTCAAAATGAAAAAACTTTCCCTTATTACATTGATTTTACTAATGATTTTTACAGGCTGCTCGAAGAAAAGCACAGACGCGGCCGTAAAGAAGGAAGAAATGAAATGGAACTATCCTGAAACAAAGCGTGAACTAGTAACCGACGACTATTTCGGCACGAAAGTCGAAGATTACTACCGTCACCTTGAAAACAACGATTCTGAAGATGTCCAGAAGTGGACTGCGGCCCAGAACGAGCTCACAGAAAAGACTATTTTTTCGTGGGCACAGACTCCTAAAATCGAAAAAAGACTCGGCGAAGTCTGGAATTACGACAAAATGATGCCGCCGGTAAAACGCGGAAACAAACTGTTCTTCCGCTATCAGACAGGCCTTCAGAACCAGCCCGTTCTTATGATGCAGCTTGCAGACGGCACAAAAAAAGAGCTCATCAACCCGAACACGATCGACAAAAACGGAACGACCGCGATGGACTGGTGGTACGCTTCGCCAAACGGAAAATACATTGCTTACGGCCTCAGCGAAAACGGCTCGGAACAGTCTGTCCTTCACCTTCTCGACACCGATTCTGGCGCTGAAGCCGACAAACCGATCGACGGCTGCCGCTATGCTTCAGTCGGCTGGCTTCCGGACGAAAGCGGTTTTTACTACACGAGAAAACTCGACGGAAACCACGTTGGCGAGATCGACACCGAGCAGAGCGTCCGCTTCCACAAAATAGGCGTTGATGCAGAAAAAGACGAAATCATCGCGAAAAGCTCGATAAAAGAGGCTATCCTCGTCAGCGCGCTCGACGAAAAAGGACTCTGGCTTCTCCTCACCGAATATCAGGGATCAAGCGGAAAAGCCAAACTCGCGCTTTACAATACCAAAACCAAAGAAATGAAGAAAATCGTCGACAACTATGACAACATCTACGAAGGCGAAGTCTACGGCGGAAACATCTTCCTCAAAACAGACAAAGACAACGCACTCAACTGGAAAATCGAAAAGATAAACTGCGAAACGCTCGAATGGACGACGGCCCTTCCCGAACATGAAAAGGACGTCATCGAATTTTTCTCGATCTCAAACGGCAGGATCGTCGTTTCAAAGATGCACGATGTTGCAAGCAGACTCAGCATTTACGATCTTGACGGCAAGAACGAACGCGAGATCCCCCTTCCCGCTTTAGGAAGCGCGGAATTCATTTCCGATCCGGTCAACAAAGAAATTTATGTTGCATTCTCGTCGTTTGCGTTCCCTCCGGCAATCTACGAATACACCGAAGAAACGGGAATGAAACAGCTCTGGCAGGCTGAAGTGCCGGTAAAAACTGACGACATCGTCACAGAACAGGTTTTCTACACATCAAAAGACGGTACGAAGATCCCAATGTTCATAATTTACAAAAAAGGACTCGAGAAAAACGGCAAGAACCATACTTTCCTGCGCGGTTACGGCGGTTTCAACGTCAACTACCCGATGTATTTCTCTGCAGTAAATGCAGTCTGGATCGAAACGGGCGGCATCATGGCGATCGCAAATATCCGCGGCGGCGGTGAATACGGCGAAAAGTGGCACAGAGCCGGAATGCTCGACAAAAAACAGAACACTTTCGATGATTTTGCTTATGCAATGAAATACCTCGCCGACAACAAATACACCAATCCCGAAAAACTCGCTATCTGGGGCGGCAGCAACGGCGGACTTCTCACAGGAGCAATGGTCACTCAGTTCGGAGACCTTTTCAAAGCGGCAGTCGTTGCAGTTCCCTTGCTCGATATGCTCCGTTTCCACAAATTCCTCATCGGAAGATACTGGGTCAGCGAATACGGCTCAAGCGACGACAAGGCGCAGTTTGAATACATCCTCAAATACTCGCCTTACCAGAACATCAAAAAAGACGGCAAATTCCCGGCAGTTCTTCTCACCGCAGGCGAACACGATTCCCGCGTTCATCCGATGCACGCAAAGAAAATGGCTGCGGCTCTCCAGTACGAAAACAAATCAAACAACCCGATATTCCTCTGGGTCGAGACCAAAGCAGGCCACGGCCAGGGCAAATCGATGCAGGCAAGGATCAAAGAATCGGCCATGGAAATCGGTTTCTTCCTCAAAATGCTCGGTGTCGAGTAAAATTTCCGAATAAAATCAATCAATTAATCGTAGAGACGTTTCTGAAACGTCTCTTTCAGCGTCATTCTGAGCGCAGCGAAGAATCTCAGAGAGATTTTTCACATTCGTTCAAGATGACAAAGATGTTCCGCTCAGATATCGGCGTGTCTAAAAAGAATTTATCTGAAAAATAAGGGATTTCTGTTTAGTTTAGTAAGGACATTTCGGATTGTCGCCTGTACCGCAGGTCGCATTTGCCTGAGACGGAGCCTGCTGTATACATGTGCTTGAATCCCATCCGCAAGCAGTCGTATTGCCCTGCTGATCCTGTTCGCAGCAGCTTTCGATCAGCGTACGGTAACCGTTGGCTTCGCCGAAGCCGATCTCACTTCCCCAGCTTTCGCATGTTTCCATACATTTTATCTTTTCATCGGTATTTTCAGCATTGCTCTTCGGATAGCCGCCGCACTCCTGCTCGATACAGGTTTTGATTTCGGAACAGCTGCAGAATTTGTGGCACATTGTCACACCGAACTCTGTGCAGTTCTTGTTGCAGTATGCCGAGCCTGTTTCCGCTTCGTACATTGCTTCGCCGTTCTCATCCTTGATCTCGCCGCAGTCAACGAAATCGCTCTTTTCGCAGATTTCGTAGTTATCGATGACGCCGTTTCCGCAGGTGAGATGAGTCTTGCACGCATCAGCCTGAAACTTGCAGACCCCGTTCATGCACTCTTCATCGACAACACATTCATTTTTCAGCAAGCACTCGTTCATCGTGTCGTAAATATTTTTCGCAGCAGGCCATGTTTTCGCAAAGCATTCTTCCTTACAGCTTGAATCGCTGCAGCCCTTGACACATTCATAAACCTGATAGCAGGTAAGTGCGTTGATATCTACGCAGGAATAAGTATCCCAGCCGGAACACTCCGAATTGCAGACAGCATCGTTTATCGGCTGATACTGCACATCATCGGTATTGAGTTCCTGACAGGGTTTTGTTTCCTTACTTTCGCATACCTCGCCTTCGTCAAGCACTTTGTTACCGCATTTCAGTCTCGGATTGCATGCATAGTATGCATCGTAACAGTTCTGAGTCAGGCAGTCAGAGTCGCTTACGCCGCCGCATGCCGCAGAACAGCTTTCAAGAGCCGCAAAAAGTTCGACACCCTGCTCCGTACCGCTGTTTTTACAATTTTCCTTGCATGACTCATCGGCGCAGGTTTTTACGCAGTCAAGAATCTGTGCACAAGTCTTTGTCTTTCCGCCTTTTGAACAGTTCATCGGGTCCCAGCCGCGGCAGTCTCTTCTGCACGCTGCGTCGCCTTCTGTGTATCCTCCCGGAAGTTCAGTGCAAGCCTTTGTCTCGCCCTGTTCGCATGTTTCACCGCTGTCGAGCTGACCGTTTCCGCACATATCACTCGGATCTCTCGGCGTACATTTGCTTGTATCGTAACCCGAGCAGTCGGAATTACAGGTCGCCTTTCCTTCCGGATAGAAATGTCCGGCTTCTCCACAGGTCACATCGCCGTCACACTTTTCGCTGCCTTCGATCCTGCCGTTTCCGCATCTCGGGAAACCGCCGGAAGATTCACCCTCACCTGATCCGCTGCTGCCGCACGAAACAAACGAGATAAGACAAAACGCAAAAACCGAAATAGTTAAAAATTTTTTCATTTGAAACTCCTCTGATTAACAAAAATCAAAAACCGGATGATTTTAAGGAAAACCCGAAAAAAGGCAAGAAGTATCGTTCTTTTCGATCAATACATCTTCCTGACTTCGATCCCTTTCAGATAAAATTTCAGGATCTCGTAGTGATTCTTTCCCTGAGCAGCCATTCCGGCCATGCCCCACTGGCAGACACCTACGCCGTGACCTGCTCCCTTGCCTGAAAAAACGAAATTTGAGCCGCTTTTCGACACCGTGAAATCATTTGACCATATCACGGAAAAACCGACTAACTCCCTGAACTTGTTGACAGGAATCTTTTTTCCGTCAACTACGACTGAATCGACCCTCGTCCTTCCGCGCACGATAGAAACCGACTTTACCGACTTCACACCCAATTTTTTAGCTAAATCAGATGCCTTGAGATTTCTCTTCCAGCGGTAAAGCGAAGACTTTGTGCAATAAGGACAGTGAAGCTCCTTCAAATGAGGTTCATCCTTTTTCCAGATTTCAGCTGAACTCGAAATCGTTCCGCCGCATGTCGAATGGAAGTATATTTTCGCAGGATCGCTGCCAAGCGTTATCACCTCGCCTCTTGTCGCGTTCACCGCTTCCACGGAAGTCATATCCTCTTTTCCGAGTCCGTCGTAGACCTGATCAAGAACCGTTGGAGCAAGGTCAAAAAATTCACTTCTCGGGTTGAACATTTTCTGATATACGGCAAAAGTTCTCGCTAAAACAGCCTGCGTTTTTTTCGCCTCGATCGGCCATGACGGGATCGCCTCCTTGTTGATCACACCCTTGACGTAATCTTCGATGTCGAGTTTGTTCACGACTATGAGTTTCGCGTTTTTGAGATAAACTTCGATCTCGCCGCGGAACATCCGGTCTTCGACTTTCAGCGGAATGAGCTCCGAAGTGAACTTTATCATGTCAACTTTGAAAACTCTACCTCCGACCGATATTCCTCCATGCACCGCCGCCACTTTGAAGCGTCCCTGAACAGCACTGATAACCTTTTCATTTCTGTCGGTGATCTGTGCGTCACCCTCAAGCATGAACGATTGAACTTCTGTCTTTATCCCGATCCTTAAAAAATGGGTAAAACCGCTTGAAAGACCGTCACCGTCAAGCATTTCGTCGACATTGAACGCCGACAAGCTGAAAACATGGACAAAAACAAGAAATAAAAAAAAGGACTTTTTCAAAAGATCCATATAAAAGAACTTTTGTTAGTGGAGATTGTATTTAGCCTTGTATTCGTTGATAGCCTTGTGGAGAGCTTCCGAAGCAAGGTTCGAGCAGTGCATCTTCTCTGCCGGAAGACCGCCGAGCTCATCTGCAACGATATCTCTCGTAACTTTGAGAGCTTCGTCGATGTGTTTTCCCTTTACCATTTCGGTAGTCATCGAAGAGGTCGCGATCGCAGCGCCGCAGCCGAAAGTCTCAAAGGAAATGTCCTCGATTATCCCTTCCGGATTGATGCGGAGGAAAATTTTGATGATATCGCCGCACGCCGGGTTTCCGACTTCGCCGATCGCGTTCGGGTTTTCGATTTTTCCGACATTGCGCGGATGAAGGAAGTGATCCATAACTTTTTCTGTGTAATTCATGATTTTCTCCTATTTTAGTGTTTGTCTGAGTTTACAAATTCATCGTAAATCGGTGAAAAACTGCGAAGAAGCGAAATCGTGCTCTTCAAAGTGTCCACCGTGTAGTCGACATCTTCGAGTGTAGAGTGTCTTCCCAGAGAAAAACGGATGCTCGAGTGAGCCTCTTCCGGGTCACCGTTCAGTGCTGTGATCACGTGGCTTGCCTTGAGATCGCTCGAAGAACATGCTGAACCGGTAGAAACCGCGATGCCTTCGGTGTCAAGTTTGAGCAGGATCCCCTCGCCTTCAACGAATCTGAACGAAATATTGGAAAGGGTCGGAACTCTGTGCGACGGATCTCCTACAACTCTCGTGTAAGGAATTTCGGCAAGAACTCTCTGCTCGAGATGGTCTCTGAGAGCAGCAACTCTTTTTGCTTCCGCGTCAAGCTCTGCAACTGCAAGCTCTATCGCCTTTCCCATGCCGATTATGCCGACAACATTCTCTGTTCCAGGGCGTTTTCCGTGTTCCTGATGGCCGCCTGTAAGGAGGTTTTTCAGAACTCTTCCGCGTTTTACGAAAAGAGCGCCTACACCTTTGAGGCCGTAGAATTTATGCGCTGAAACCGTCAGGAAGTCGCAGCCGATCTTTTTGACATCGACCGGAATTTTGCCGACAGCCTGGACAGCGTCGACGTGGAAAAGAATGTTGTGCTCACGTGCGATCTTTCCGATTTCCTCGACCGGATAGATGTTTCCGATCTCGTTGTTTACGAACATCGTCGAAATAAGACCGGTATTTTCCTTTATCGCGTTGCGGAGATCGTCGAGATTGAGGTTTCCCTTTCCGTCGACCGGAAGATAAGTGACCTCAAAACCCTCTTTTTCAAGAGCCGCAACGGTGTTGAAAATGCTCGGATGTTCGACCGCGGTCGTGATTATGTGGTTTTTCTTCGCGTTTTTGCCAAGTCCCAGCATGTAGCCGCGGAGAACGGTGTTGTTTCCTTCGCTTGCGCAGGAATTGAAGTAGATTTCAGCAGGATCAGCGTTCAAAGCCGCTGCGACTTTCGCCCTTGCAGCTTCTACTGCCGTTCTGACGATTCTGCCTTCATAGTGTCTGCTCGAAGGGTTGCCGCCGAGGTCGGTGAGAAACGGCATTATTTCGTCAACGACTTCCTTTCTGACCGGCGTTGTTGCGCTGTTGTCGAAGTATATTCTGTGTGTCATTGTAAAAACTCCTAAAAAACAATAAATTCACGTGCGCTAATATAATTTCAACTTTTAGTTTGTCAATCTGAAAAATCTATATTTTTGCCGTTTTTATACGCAAAATCATAAAACTGCGCCAATCTGGTTTTTTTTTGCGGGATCCGTATAATAGCGCGTTTTTTTGTTCAACTTTTTTTTGGAGGTTCTTATGAAAAAGTTTTTCACGATCACTCTTTTGGTTCTTGCAATGGTGATTTTTGTTTCCTGCGGTGACAGCGACGACGAAACCGACACAGGCGACACCGTCAACGATTCAGACACCGATACCGGTGATTCCGCAACGGATGAAGAAAAAAACGACACCGGAGATCAGACAAACGATGAAGAGAACAACAACACACCGGGTCTGCCTGATGACGATGACAGCGACTCAACAAACGATGATGAAGTAACCGACACCGAAGATCAGACAAACGATGAAGACGACACCGATACCGGCGACAACGATGAAGTCATAGACGACAGCAACTGCGAAACTGTTGTTTACAAATCGATGGACGTCCGCAAGATGGATGTCAATGAAATCGATATCTGGCTTTACGATTCGGAAACTTATGTAGACGATACAGAGCCCCTCTTTTTCATAGAGGCTTACTTCACCAAAAACGTTACCGAGCTCAAAGGTGAAACCATTTCTCTGCAGGATCTCGATCCTAACAACGAAGACGGCACCCGTGTTTTCTTCTACACGGATTTCGATGCAAGCATGTGGTGGTTCAAAAAGAACTATATCGCAAAAAGCGGTTCGTTCCACATTGAAGATGTTGACGCAGAGGACTATATGAAACTGAAAGTCGATACTACCGCCATCGTTTTTTACGAACTCTTAATCGATGAGGAAAACGGCGTTTACATTGAACCTGAAAACGGGAAATGCTATAAACTCGAGCCTTTTGAATGGAACAGCATCGACTGATCGAAGAATGATCTATGGCTAAACTTTACTTCAGATACGGTGCCATGGGTGCAAGCAAGACTTCGAACGCACTCATGGTCGAATACAACTACTTCGAGAGGAATCAGAACGCCGTCATTTTCAAACCCTCTATCGACACGCGTGACGGCATCGATATCGTCAAAAGCAGGATCGGACTTGCTAAAAAAGCCTGCATTTTAAAACCTGAAGACAATGCTTTTGACACTATCAGCAGAATGAACGAAATAAAAAAAATCGACTGCGTTCTGATTGACGAAGCCCAGTTTCTCACTTCCGAACAGGTCATGCAGCTCTGCCGCGTCGTCGACGAACTCAACATTCCGGTCATTGCATACGGACTGCGCGCCGATTTCGCAGGAAACCTTTTCCCGGGAAGCGAACGCCTTCTCGCCATGGCCGATACGATCGAAGAGATCAAAACCGTCTGCTGGTGCTCTAAAAAAGCTATAATGAATGCCAGAGTCGTTGACGGCAAAGTCGTAAAAGAGGGCGAACAGGTCATGCTCGGCGGCAACGAAAGCTATGTCGCGCTTTGCAGAAAGCACTGGGCCGAAGGCAATTTAGGCAGCAAAAACGATTAGTTTTCATCAAAACTTCATCATCAGCAAAATACTGAAGAAAAATCAGAAAAAATCTTAAAGCAGTAAACTTGAAATTTTAGGATTGTTTTTTCGAAAAGATCAGAAATTCATTGTGACGTTTACAACGACTTCAGAGCCGAGCGTCTTTGCGACCGGGCAGGTGTCTGCCGCAGCTTTAAGCATCGCCTTCTGCTTGTCTGTGTAGTCGTGATGCGGGAAATTGATTGCAATGTCGATCTGACCGATGCGGCGCGGATCCGTGACCATAGTCTTTTTTATTTCGTAGGTCGCACCGTCGATATCGAATTCATGAGTCTGAGCGGTGATGCCCATAATCGTCATCATGCATGCAGCCAAAGCACCGCAGACAAGGTCGGTCGGCGAAAAAGCCTCGCCCTTGCCGTGATTGTCAACAGGAGCATCAGTCATAATTGTGTTGTTCGATTTAAGGTGGGTCATTTCATTGCGAAGCCCGCCTTTATACTGCCCTTTGATTATTACCGGAGCTGATGTATTCTGCATTTTTCACCTCTTATTCAAGCTCTTCGAGAGCAGTTTTAGCCTTAAGGAAGAATTCGTTCGAAGGCATCAGAGTCTTGATGAGAAGCGTGAAGATCTCTTTAGCTTTCGCCTTGTCTGTCTCTCTCTTGCCGTATGCTTCCCAGTACATCGATTTAGCCGTTACGTTGATCGAATTCATACCGTTGAGCGCGATCTGGTTGTTTCTGTCGATTCTGAGAGCCTCTGCAAAAGATCTTCTTGCACCGATAAGGTCCTTCTCGTTGAGTTTTACAAGACCGCTCTTCGCAAAAGCCTCTGCCTTAAGTTTGTAGATATCATCAGAACCTTTTACATCTACGACTTCTCTCGATTTCGTGACTTTGTATTCCTCTTTGAATCTTGCACGAACCTGCTCGAGTTCCTTTTCGTCAATCTCTTTGGTCTTTTCTTCATAGTTCTGCTCAGCTTCTTTCTTTTTAGCCTGAGCTTCTTTCTTGTCTTCAAGAGCAAGCTGCTTCAGATTCTTCGAGAACTCGGCCTTTTCCTCTTTTCTCTGAGCCTCTTCCTCGTCCCACTTTGCAGTTTTCTCTTTCCATTTTTCCTGCTCTGCAACAAGAATAGCCTGACGCTCTTCTTTTCTTCTCTGTTTCTCGTCGTTCAGTTTCTGAACTTCTTCTTCCCACTGTTCTTTCTGTCTTTTCTGAGCGTCTTTGTCATCGACCTGTTTCTGAGCGTATTTGTTCTCTATAGCCTCTTTCTTTTCTTTGTACTCGTTATCGGTCTTGTCGTATTTTTCCTGCCAGGTCTTCTCATATTTCTGGTTGTCAGCCTGATTCTTGATTTTGATATCGTCGCTCTTGTCAGCCCATTTTGCATTGGTTATTGCAATCTGAGCATCGATACCTTCGTTTTCCTTAACGAGACGGTCTTTCGTGTTTTTGTCTGTTCTCTGTTTGTTTTCAAGATCTTTCTGTCTTGCAGCAGCCTCTTTGTTCCAGGTTTCAGTCTGTTTGCTTCTCTCTTTCTCGCGGGCCTCGATCTTGCGGTCACGATCTTTCTGAGCTGCCGCGATCTGGCTGTCGATATTCTTTCTGAAAGCGTCTTTTCTCTGCTGGAAAGCCTTGAAGTTTGCCTCAGCTTTCTTCTTTTCAGCCTGCTGAGCCTTCTGGTATTTCGTGTTGTCTTTGTTAAGTTCATCGCTCTTCTGAGCAAGTTTCATATCTACTGCCATGCTCTTGTTTTCGCATTCCTGCTCGACTGCAGCCATTTTCTTAGCGACGAAACCGTCTTTTCCGCCTTCGTGCTTCGAAATCTTCTTTTCTGCTGCAGCAAGCTGTTTTTTAAGAGCCGGCGTCTCTTTTTCAGCGATCTTAGCTTCGATGTCAGCCTTTTCCTTGTTCAGTTTCTCAAGTTCTTCGGAGTATGCCTTCTCAGCGTCAGCGGAAGCAGATTCTTTCTTTTTCGCGCAGTCAGCTTCGACAGTTGCACGTTCTTTTTCGATCTCTTCCTGATACTTCTGCATTACTTCTGCGTTCTTGAACATGTATTCTTCAGTCGCAGCGTCGTATTTTTTGAGTTTTTCGCGCTCTTCCGATTCCTGGGCATCGTAATCCTGAAGTTTTTTGTTGAGGTCGTCGAACTTAGCCTGATACTCTTTTTCGACTTCGACTTTGTATTTTCTGTCCTCGTCCTCGTTTTTCATTCTGACTTCTTCGTTCTTGGCCATGATCTTCTTTTCGTTCTCGTCGAACTGTTCCTGTTCGCCGGTCATTTTCTTGTCAAGTTCGGAGATTTTGTCGCTGTTCGCTTTTTTCTTTGCTTCAAGAGCGAGAACTGCCGCTTCGGTCTTTTTGTTGCCGGCTTCGATCTCGTCGTCCTGCTTTTTGTAGCGCGCTTCTTTTTCCTCTTTCATCTTTTTGAGGATATCGCCGTACTTCTTGTCGGTCTCAGCCATCTCTTTCGCCATTTCTTTTTCATACTGAGCCGAAAGAGCGTTTGAACCTTTCGTTACACCTTTTTCTCTCTGTTCGAAAAGAGTGAGCTTGTTCTCGAGTTCAACGATCTTCTGCTCGAGTTCGCTGTCGTCCTTCTCCCACTGATACTTCATAGCTTTGATTCTTTCCGAAAGCTCTTTGTATTCAGTCTCCTTCTGCTGTTTTGCAGCCTTGGAGTCATCATCGTATTTTTTGAGTTTTGCTTCTCTTTCGAGAATTCTCGCATTGAGCCATGCATCGGTCTCAGAAATGGTTTTCGCCTTTTCCTTTCTGAGTTTTTCACGCTGTTTGTCGAATCTTGAATGTATCGTGTCTACTGCGCGGATATCCTTTTCGCTCGGATCGGAGTAAACGACTCTTTCGACTGAATCCTTTCTGTAAACGCGGTATTTCGAGCTTGAACCCATTTCAAGGATGGCTTCGTCGAGATTTTCGGCCTTTGCGATCACGGGAATAGCTTCGTCGTAATTTTTAGCCTTTATAGCAGCATTGGCACGCTGGACGAACTTCGATATTTCGGCGATATTCTTTTTGAGCTCCTTCGCCTTGACATCTCTGTCCGCAGCACCGTCGAGAGCCTTGTCGGCTGCTTTGAGATCACCGGAAGCATAAGCTTCAAGCGCCTCTTTTATTGCAGCGTCGGTATTGAATTTTTTAGCCGGTCTGACAGGTTCAGGTTCTTCTTCTTCAGGTTCGTCTTTTGCAACAGAATTTGACGCAAGCATCTTGCTCCATATTTTCACAAGTTTCGACGCGATCTTTTCGGTCGAAGCGCCTTTATCGAAATTTGCCTTCTCTTTTCCGAGGTTGTTGCCTTTGCCGTCAATGAGGTAGGTTTCGATTATCGTTTTTCCGCTCTTTTTGACGAATTTCATCTTGGAAAAAATATAAAAATCGGATTTCTGCTTTGCCTTGGAAACAAGTTTTTTCTGACAACCGAGATTTTCTCCGCACTTTGCAAGCTCTTTTTTAGCCTTCGTGCCGAGAGAATCGGCAAACATGGAAGCTTCGGCGCCTTTAACGTCGTCAATAACTTCTTCGATCGAAGTATCGACATCTTCAGCCATGCGCTGGTCTTTCTCAATCGCAGCCATCGGAAATACCGACACTGTTCCCGCAAAAAGCAGGGATGTCATAAAAATAATCGATACTGACAACAAAATTTTCAGACTTTTCAAATTTTCCTCCAATATGTAATTTTCAACGAAACACCACAAAAGCGCACCATATAACTAAACTTTGTCTTTCAAGTCAATATTTTTTTGTTCACGGGCAAAAATCCGAAGACCGACTTTCAGGAAGATCCCGAAAAAAAATCCCGGCAGTTTTTTCGAAGAAAAGGAGTTTATTTTTTTATTGACATAAAAACAACATTTTTTATAATATCGCCCGCACTTTGCCGTATAAGCGGCGGTGACGAAAAACAAAGGAGGTATTTTCGTATGTCACAAGAAACTTTTGCAGAACTGCTTGAAAGCTATCTTCCGAACAAAGAAGAAAATTCAGGCGAAAAAATCAGTAAGGGTATCGTTCGCGCAATCAGAAAGGATGTCATCATCGTTGATGTCGGCCTTAAAAGCGACGGAGTTATTTCGGCAAGCGAATTCACGCCGGAAGAACTTGCAAACCTTAAAGTCAACGACGAGATCGAAGTCGTTGTAGAGAACTGGGATGGCGACAGAGGCATGTCTCTTTCCAAAGAGAAAGCTTCCAGGCTCAAAGTATGGGAAGTTGTCGAGAAAGCTTTCCAGGACGGCTCGCTTGTAAACGGTACGATCGTTGCGAAAGTCAACGGCGGTCTTGCTGTTGATATCGGCGTAAAGGCGTTCCTTCCCAATTCACAGGTTGCCCTGAGACCCATCAAAAACGTCGATGACCTCATCGGCAAAACCTATGATTTCAAAGTCATCAAATTCGACAAGAAGAAAGGCAACATCGTCATTTCGAGAAGAGACCTTCTTGAGAAAGAAAGAGAAGCTCTCAAGAACACGACTCTCGAAAAACTTCAGGAAGGCGCTATTGTTAAAGGTCTTGTCAAGAACATCACCTACTACGGCGTTTTCGTTGACCTCGGCGGTATCGACGGTCTTCTTCACATCACCGATATGTCATGGGGCAGAGTAAATCATCCGTCCGAAATGTTCAAAATCGGCGACGAAGTCGATGTCAAAGTCCTCAAATACGACAAAGACTCCGAAAGAGTCAGCCTCGGCGTAAAACAGATCACCGACGATCCGTGGATCCATGCGACTGAAAAATACGCAGCAGGCAAAACGGTTAAAGGCGTTGTCGTTTCTCTTGAAGATTACGGCGCTTTCGTTGAGCTTGAAAAAGGCGTTGAAGGTCTCATTCACATTTCAGAAATGTCATGGACGAGAAGAATCAAACACCCGGGCAAAATGGTTGCTATCGGCGACGAAGTCGAAGTCAAGATCC
The DNA here is from genome assembly GCA_017963125.1 of bacterium. GTDB lineage: Bacteria > UBP6 > UBA1177 > UBA1177 > UBA1177 > UBA1177. The sequence continues at coordinate 60,401 of JAGCUA010000013.1, read as the reverse complement.
TTGAAATCGACGTCGAGAACAGAAGGATTTCTCTCGGCATGAAACAGATCGAACCGAATCCATGGGAACTTCTCAAAGACAAGTATCCGGTCGGAACGATCGTAAAAGGAACGATCCGCAACATCACCGATTTCGGTCTTTTCGTAGGTGTTGAGGAAGGTATCGACGGTCTCGTAAGAACCAGCGACATCACCTGGGACAGAAAACTGAAACACCCGTCGGAATACTACAAGAAAGGCGACGAAATCGAAGCTGTCGTTCTCAACATCGACTCCGAAAAACAGAGATTCTCACTCGGCATCAAACAGCTTACCGAAGATCCTTGGAAAATCTTCAAAGATCAGCACAACGTAGGCGACAAAATTGAAGTCGAAGTCGTAAAAGTTGCTGAATTCGGCGTTTTCGTAAAAGTTTTCGACACGATCGAAGGTCTTGTCCACAAAACTGAATTCGAAGACAACAAAGAATACCAGCCGGGCGACAAACTCGAAGTCATCATCAAGTCGATCTCCGACACCGACAGAAAGGTTTCCCTCAGCATCAAAGCTGTAAGCGACGAAGAAAACCAGAAGATCGTCGAAGAAGCTGAAGCTGTTACGGAAAAAGTTCCGGAAAAACTCGGCTCGATGGCTGATGCTTTCAAAAAAGCTGAGGAAAAAGCAGAGGAATAACGCTTTTCCGCATGATTTTAACGGGGCACTTCGGTGCCCCTTTTTTTTATCCGGAGTAAAAAATGGATCCTTCCCAGAAGCCTTTGAAAGTCGCTTTTTACACTTTCGGCTGCAAAGTGAACCTTTTCGAGAGCGACCAGTTGAGAAAATCGCTCTCAGGCATCGAAATAGTGAGCTGCGACGATGATGCCGACATTTTCGTGATAAACAGCTGTGCCGTGACCGCAACTGCCGAAAGCCAGGCAAGAAACATGGTGAGACGCCTTTCGCAACGCGGCAGAGTGATCCTCACCGGCTGCTATGCAAGAAAAATCAAAGGGGAAATCAGCTTTGAAAACACTGAAATCGTCCCCGACATTTCAGAAGTCGCCGAAATATTGGGTTCACACCTTAAATACGATGCCTTTTTCACGCGGAGCCGCCCTTTCATCAAGATCCAGAGCGGCTGTGACCAGTTCTGCGCATACTGCATAATCCCGTATCTGAGAGGGCCGCTGAAGAGTGTTCCGCTGCATGAAATCAAAGCTCTGCTGCAGAAAATCGCGGATGAAAACTTCAAAGAAGTCGTCCTCACCGGGATACACATAGGAAAATACGGAAAAGACTTGAGCGACGCTTCTTCTCTGGCAGATGTCGTCAAAGCGGCTTACGAAACTGTCGGAAGAGTCCGCATGGGCTCGCTCGAATCGCCCGAAATCGACGAACGACTTTTCGAATACGCAAAAGAAGGGATGATCCTTCCTCACTGGCACATCCCGCTCCAAAGCGGCTGCGACAAAACTCTGCGCGATATGCGGAGGCCTTACGGAACCGACGCTTTCAGGCGTTCTGTCGAAAAAGTTGTCGGATGCTACAATTCGCTTCCCGCTTTCGGCACTGATGTCATAACAGGTTTTCCGGGCGAAACAGACGCAGATTTTGCTGAAACGGCAAAATTCATAGAGTCCCTTCCTTTCGCTTACGGTCACGTCTTTCCCTTCTCCGCCCGTCCCGGAACTCCGGCAGAAAAAATGGAGAAGGAAAATCCCGTTCCGAAGCAGGTGAAAAAAGAGCGTGCGGCAATACTCCGCGATATTTTTCAGGCAAAAAAAGAGATTTTCCAGAAGTCGCTCGACGCTACTGAAGAGGAAGTCATCATCGAAGAAAAAATCGAGGAGGACCTTTTTGAGGCCACATCTTCAAAATACCAGACTGTTCACGTCAGAGGCGTTTTCAAGCCGAGAGACCTCGTCAGAGTCGCACTTTCTTTCGAAAAAGGAAGGCTCTACGGCTCAAAACTATGACCGTCTACAAATAAAATTAAGAAAATATGCGCCATTTCTTGACGTTATAAATTATAAAAATATAATGCCGCGGGTGAATGATAATCGCTTGTGGAGTTGCTTTTGAACAACCGACAATTAACAGGAATGCTGATAAAGAGAGGGATCATTTCTCTCCCTGAACTGAAATCTCTCGAAGAACTCTCGATAGAATCAGGAGAAAGCATAAAAGACATCCTTTTCAAGGAAAACAGACTCAATGAAAACCAGCTCGTAGATATTCTCAGCGAACAGTACAATGTTCCCAAGATCGATCTTTCGGAACTTGAGATCCAGCCCGAGGTCATATCCCTTTTGAACGAGCAGATCGTAACGCGCTACAACGTTATCCCGATTTCGAGAATCGGAAACACGCTCACTGTCGCGATGGCAGATCCTTCAAACATGAACGCGCAGGACGACATCAAGTTCCTGACCGACTACAATGTCGAAGTGGTCATCGCTTCATCAAGCGACATCGAGGCGGCAATCACGAAATACTACGGCGAGCAGGCTAAAAAGGACGAGAAGAAATACGGCGACATCAGCTTCGACATGGAATCTCTGCTCAACGAAGCCGATGATGTAAAGCTGAGCGAAACGAACTTCGACGAAAGCACATCTCTCGAAGACATGATCCGCAACTCGGAAGAGGCTCCGGTCATCCGTTTCGTCAACATGGTCCTGCTTGATGCGATCAAGAAGAAAGCATCCGATATTCACGTTGAGCCTTACGAAAAGAGCTTCAGGATCCGTCTCAGAATGGATGGTGTGCTTTACGACATCGTTCATCCCCCGAGAAACACAATGGATGCGATCGTAGCAAGACTCAAGGTCATGGCGAACCTCGATATCGCCGAGAAACGTATACCTCAGGACGGTCGTATCAAAATCAAGATCGGCCAGGGCGAGGATATGGACTTCCGTGTTTCGGTATGTCCCGTCATTTTCGGCGAAAAAGTCGTTCTCCGACTTCTCGATAAGAGCAACCTTCAGCTCGACATGACCAAGCTCGGTTTCTTCCCCGATCAGCTCGAAATTTTCAAAGAGGCGATATACAAACCTTACGGAATGATGCTCGTTACGGGGCCCACCGGTTCAGGAAAAACGACGACGCTTTATTCCGCACTTTCCGACCTCAATAAAACAGATGTCAACATTTCGACGGCTGAAGACCCGGTCGAGTTCAACCTCGAAGGAATCAACCAGGTTGCGATCCGCGAGCAGGTAGGTCTTACATTCGCTTCGGCGCTCCGTTCCTTCCTCCGTCAGGACCCCGATATCATGATGGTCGGTGAGATCCGTGACTTCGAAACGGCCGATATCGCGGTAAAGGCTGCTATCACGGGCCACATGGTTCTGAGTACGCTTCACACGAACGACGCACCTTCGACCATTACCCGTCTTATCAACATGGGTGTTGAAAGTTTCCTTGTTACTTCTTCAGTCAACTGCATCATGGCTCAGCGTCTCGGCAGAAAGATATGCTACAACTGCAAAGAGCCGATAGACGTGCCGAAATCGGAACTTCTGAAACTCGGTATCAAGGAAGAACAGATAGCGGACGGCTACCAGATTTATCAGGGCAAAGGCTGCGAAGTGTGCAACGGAACAGGTTACAAAGGCCGAATCGCTTTTTATGAAGTTATGAAAATGACCGACCCGATAAAAGATGCGATTCTTAACGGCGCAAGCTCGATGGAACTCAAGGAACTCGCTGTAAAACTCGGTATGAAAACAATGAGAATGAGTGCAAACTTAAGGCTTCTCGAAGGAACGACAAGTATTGCCGAAGTTTTGAGAAACACGGCACCCGACGAAAACGCATAGAGGTAAAAAATGGAAAATCCAAATGCTACAGTTTCTTTGCAGGATCTGCTTTCCCTTATGATCGAACAGGGAGCATCCGACCTTCACATTACAAGCGGTTCACCGCCTCAGCTCAGGATCGACGGAAATCTGCGTCCGGTCAATGTGCCGCCGCTCTCTCCTGTTGAAACGAAAAAACTGGCTTATAGTATTTTAACCGAAAAGCAAAAAAAGGTTTTTGAGGAAAAGAATGAGCTCGACCTCAGTTTCGGTGTCAAAAATCTGAGCCGTTTCAGAGCCAATGTCTTCATGCAGAGAGGCGCCGTCAGCGCAGCTATCCGTGTAATTCCATATAAAATCCTTGACTTCAGACAGCTTGGTCTTCCGCCGATAGTCGAAGAACTCGCAAAAAAACCGAAAGGTCTCATTCTTGTTACAGGACCTACCGGAAGCGGAAAATCGACAACACTGGCTTCGATGGTCGACTACATCAACCGTAACCGTCACGGTCACATCGTAACGATCGAGGATCCTATCGAGTTTATCCATTCGCATAAAAACTGCATCGTCAACCAGCGTGAAGTCGGCGCCGACACGGGTTCGTTTGCATCAGCTCTCCGCGTTGTCCTCAGACAGGACCCTGATATCGTTCTTATCGGTGAGATCCGTGATATCGAGACTATGTCTACGGCGCTCAGCGTTTCCGAAACAGGCCACCTTGCGCTTGCGACGCTTCACACGAACAGCACGATCGAGACGATCAACCGTATAATCGATATGTTCCCGGTAAACCAGCAGAACCAGGTAAGAGCTCAGCTAAGCTTCGTTCTTCAGGGCATTGTGGCACAGACGCTCATCCCGAAGAAATACGGCGGCGGCCGTGTAATAGCATGCGAAGTCATGGTTCCGAATGCGGCTATACGAAACCTTATCCGCGAAGAAAAGCTTCAGCAGATATACTCCAGCATGCAGTCAGGACAGAACGACAGCGGAATGCAGACAATGACGCAGGATCTGGCAAGACTGGTCAAAAACGACATTATCAGCATGGAAGATGCTTTGACTTTGGTTCCGCATCTGGACGAATTCCAGGCTATTCTCGCAAGAACAAACCCAACGAGGAGGTAAAAAATGCCTTTTTACAAGTATGCCGGTGTCAACAAAAAAGGAGAAACAGTCAAAGGATCGATCGATGCCGATGACGAAAAAGGGGCAAGACAGGCCTTGCTGGCACAGGGTGTCAGAGTTGATTCACTGAAAAAGGACTGGACAAAGATAGAGCTCGGCGGCGGCGGAATGAAGCCGAAAGAGCTCGTTATCTTCACGCGTCAGTTCGCAACCATGATCAACGCAGGTCTTTCTATTATCCAGGGCTTGGAAATTCTTGCGGCGCAGTCAGAAACGCCTTATTTCCGCAGCATTCTGAGAAAAGTCAAAAACTCGGTCGAGGAAGGTAAATCACTCAGCGATTCGCTCAAAGATCACAAGGTTTTCTCAGACCTTTATGTCAACCTTGTCGCGGCCGGCGAAGTCGGCGGTATCTTGGATACGATTCTTGACCGTCTCGCGGTCTTCCTCGAAAAGAACGCTGCAACCACGGCAAAAATCAAAAGTGCGATGAAATATCCTGCAATAGTTTTGACAGCTACAATCGCGATCACGATCGTCCTTCTCTACTACGTTGTTCCTACCTTTGCGACACTTTTCATGAGCAACGGCCAGCAGCTTCCCGGACTTACCCAGGTCATCGTTGATATGAGCCAGTGGGTCCAGGACAATATTCTTTTCATCATTATCGGCCTTGTCGGTGTAGTTATCGGATTCAAAATGTTGATGAAAAACCCGAAATTCCGTTTCGCTTTCCACAGATACGCATTGAACGCGCCGATAGTCGGCGACCTCATCAGAAAATCTGCCGTTGCAAGATTTACAAGAACGCTGGGAACCCTCGTAAGTTCCGGTGTTCCGCTTGTCGACGGTCTTGAAGTCGTTTCGAGAACTTCCGGTAATTTGATGATCGAGAAAGCAATTATTTTCGTCAGACAGAAAGTCATCGAAGGAAGCGACATGACGACCCCGCTCACAGAAGCGGGCGTTTTCCCGTCGATGGTCGTCCAGATGATCGGTGTCGGCGAAGCAACCGGTGCTATGGATACAATGCTCAATAAGATCGCGGACTTCTACGAAGAGGAAGTCGATGTCGCGGTTGAAGGTCTCACCTCGATGATCGAGCCTATCCTCATGGTCGTAATCGGCGGCATCGTCGGAACGATGATGGTCGCTATGTACCTGCCGATGTTCAGCATGGGTAAAGCTGTCGGATGAACCTTCTCTCGGCGGACGAATTCCGCAATCACCTAAGCTACTATCTCATAATACGGTTTTTCTTCATTTTCACTGTCATATTTTCGTTTTTCCTCTACCCTTTCGTCCGAGAAAACACAGATATTTTTTCATTTGCGAACAAACTTTTTCTCCTTTCAGCATTCTTTATGCTCGTTTTCAACATCGTTTCGCTGACAGTAAACCGGTTTATCCGTGAAAAATATCATACTCTTTTCGCATACCTGCAGTTCATCGTCGAAATTTCGTTCTGGGTTCTGGTTTCCTACGTCAGCGGCGGCATAAGTTCGCCTTATCTTTATGTAATAATCATAAACATTATTTACTCAGGCATTCTGATGCGCGAAAAAGGCGCAATAATTACAACACTTTACGCATTTTTTCTGTTGCTTCTCCAGGGTGTTTTCGTTAAATTTTCCTTTCTTCCGCTCATAACTTCAGAACTGGTGAAAACCTACTCTGCTTCGTGGGAATCATACTTCTCGCGTCTTTTCACATATCTGCTCTTCTTTTCTTTCACCGGTTTCGTAGCGAGCAGGATCACAAAAAGTTTCCGTCAGGCAAACAGCTCGCTTATCGAATCAACGCGCAGAAACAAAGAGATGGAAAAGCACTTTTTCGCAATATTTTCGCAGATAAACATCGGTATCGTCATTTTTGACGAAACGACAAGATTCTATGTAAACAGATATGCCGAGCAGTTTAAAGAGATCCTCGACAAATTTCTTGCCGAAGCGACAAAAGATGCTGCTTCAAAAGGGGCATGGTCGGAGAAAAAAATCGACGGGATTTGGCTTTCATACACCGTAATGCCTTATATCGAGAACCAGAAAGTCATTATATTTTCAGACCTTACGGCAATCAGAAAGCAGGAGGAAAGTTTCGAACTTCAGGAAAAACTGGCTACGATCGGAAAACTGACGGCAACTATCGCCCACGAGATAAAAAATCCGCTGACAAGCCTCATCGGAGCGAGCGAACTCATGTTCTCGGAAATAAAAGAGAGCCAGCCCGAATCGGAGACAGAAGAACTCATCGAGATCGTCAGAAGAGAGGGAACACGCGTCAAAACTCTGCTTGATTCCCTTTTCAAATACACCGAAGAGACTTCATACACGCTCATGGAATGCGTTCCGAGTTCGATTCTGTCAGATATCGTCACCCTTTTCAAACTTGGGCATCCGAAAGTCAAAATCACCTGCAAAGTTGACGAATTTTCAGTTCTGGGAGACGCAGAAAAACTAAAGCAGGTCTTCTGGAACATAATGACTAACAGCGCGGAAGAGATGAATGACGACGGCGAAATAGAGATATTCTCCGAGATTTCAGAAAACTCTTTCAAACTTTATTTCGACGACACTGGCCCCGGCTTTATCGAAAAAAATATAGACAAGATTTTCGACCCGTTTTTCTCGACAAAAAAACGCGGAACAGGCTTGGGACTCGCTCTCGTATACAGAATAGTGACCAAGCACGGCGGCACTGTAAAAGCAACAAATACGAAGAAAGGTGCGAGAATCATTATTGATTTTAAAACCAAGGCAGTATAATGGAAACATCAGGAAAAGTTAAGATCTTAGTTATAGATGACGAACTCAGTATGCGTCAGTTTCTTCAGATCCTGCTGAAAAAAGACGGCTACGACGTTACGACAGCAGAAAACGGCGAAATCGCGCTGAGCAAATTAAAGGAAGAAAAATTCACAGTAATTTTAATGGATTACAATATGCCTGAGGCTATAGACGGCATTGATCTTCTGAATGAACTGCTTCACACGAGTCCGAAATCTCAGGTGATCGTTATCACTGCATACGCTTCGACAGAACAGGCGATAAAGGCGATCGAACTCGGTGCCGTTGACTATGTCAGCAAGCCTTTCAACGTCGCCGAAATACGCGACATCGTAAAAAAATGCGTCGCTGCTGCGCCCCAGATGCAGAAAAACGACGAAACCGCAAAAACCACGCAGACAAAACGGATCGACACCGATTTTCAGAATATTCCGGAAGAAACAGGGATCGTGGCTCAGAGCCCGCAGATGAAAAAAATTCTCGAACTCGCGCTGCGTATTGCCCCGACAGACAGCACAGTCCTCATTACAGGCGACAGCGGAACGGGAAAGGAAGTCCTCGCAAACTTCATTCACAAGCACAGCGGCAGAGGCGACCTTCCGTGGTATCCCATAAACTGCGGCGCTATCCCCGAGAATCTTCTTGAAAGCGAGCTTTTCGGTCACGAAAAAGGCTCTTTCACAGGCGCATACCAGACAAAAAAAGGATATTTTGAAGTTGCCGGAGACGGCACGCTTTTCTTGGATGAGATCGGAGAACTCGGCGAAAACATGCAGGTAAAACTGCTCAGAGTTCTTCAGGAACGCGTTTTCACGAGGGTCGGCGGAACAGAAAAAATACCGACCGGAGTGCGCCTCATCGCGGCAACGAACAAAAATCTTCAGGAGCAGATAAAAAAAGGGAAATTCAGGGAAGATCTCTACTTCCGCCTGAATGTAATCGAGCTTTACATCCCGCCGCTTGCCGAAAGGCGCGCCGACATCATGCCGCTTGCCAATATGTTTTTGGAGCAGTTTTCCAAGAAAACGGGAACAAATTTCAGATTTTCCGAAGAAACGCTCGACTTTTTGAATCACTACACATTCCCGGGAAACGTCAGAGAACTCAAAAATATCGTTGAGCGCGGCACGATTTTCGCGAAAGACGGGCTCGTCACCGAAACTCACTTTGAAAAAACGATACCTTCTACGGCTCAACCGCAGACCGATGAATCAAATCCCTTCGAAGTCGATCTTTCTCACAACGTAGATCTTGATGAAATTCTGGCTGACATTGAAAAACGCTATATAATTCAAGCACTTAAAAAAACAAATTACAACCGTCACGACACATGCGTCCTGCTGAATCTGACTGAAAGAATGCTCCGATACCGCATGAGCAAACTCGGGATCAAAGACGATAAGGAATAACCACTATACATATCATGTTGAGGCTTGCCGAAACATCTTATAGATTCTTCGTTTCACTCAGAATGACGCAAAGAAATAATGAATTAACCGTGGATTTTCGGTCTGACTGTCGGAGAAACGTCAAAATCGAGGCTTGAGAAATTTCCTTTGAAAAAGTCTGTCATTGCCGCAGCAGCGACCATTGCGCCGTTATCCTGGCAGTATTTGAGTTCAGGCATATAGAGTGCCAGCCCGTATTTTGAAGCGATGTTTTCAGCCGTTTTTCTGACAGCACTGTTTGCACTGACGCCGCCCGAAACAACGAAAGCAGTGTATTTTTTCCTGCTTAAAGCAAGTTTTACCTTTCTTTCGATAAGTTCGACGATCCGGTTCTGGAACGAAGCCATAAGAGACGGCATATCGACGTTCCCTTCGTCAAGAAAGCGTTTTACTGCCGATTTTATCCCGCTGAACGAAAAAACGATATCATCAGCATATTTGTTATTATTCTTCAACAAATACGGCAGGTTATATTTCTTTGCATCGCCGGAAGAAGCCATTTTGTCGATGATCGGTCCGCCTGGATAACCGAGATCAGCCATCTTCGCGATCTTGTCAAAAGCCTCGCCTGCCGCATCGTCCATCGTTTCGCCGAGGACCGTTCTTTCGTTTTCAGAAATATCGATAAGCGAAGTGTGGCCGCCCGAAACAACGAGAGCGAGATACGGAAACTCCGGTCGTTTCTCCCTTTCTAAAAAAGCCGAAGCGATATGCGCATTAAGATGGTTTACCGCGATTATCGGCTTTTTCCACCCCAAGGCGAGCCCTTTCGCCGCACTCACGCCGATAAGAAGGCTTCCTGTAAGACCGGGATAGTTCGTGACCGCGATCGCCGAAATATCGTCCTTTGTCTTTCCGGAATCCTGAAGCGCCGCATTTACGGCCGGAATCACCCACGCAAGATGGTTTCTTGAAGCGATTTCGGGAATAACGCCGCCGAAAAGCCTGTGAACACTTGTCTGAGAGACGGTTTTTACCGAGAGAACATGGTAATCAGACGAAACTAGAGCGACCGAAGTATCGTCGCAGCTGCTCTCTATGCCGAGAATATAGTTTTCAACCATCTCAAACCGGAATTAAAGGAATTTTTTGAAAATTGCCAAAATGCCCTGCGCCCATGCGATCCTGTGGGTCGTTCCGGTTCCTGTCGCGATCGAAGCCTTGTTGTCGATATACCACTGATAACTTCTGATAAGAGCCTGCGACTCGTCGTATTTCGGTTCCCAGCCGAGGACTTTTCTCGCCTTGTCCACGGAAACGAAACTGTCTGTGTGAGCCGTGCCGTAAACCCACTTGTAAAGCGGAGAAAGATGAAGTTTTTCAAAAATCGTGAGTGCCGGGATAACAAGCCAGACAGGTGTGTGCATTACTCTCGAACCGCTTTTCGCATATTCGCAGAGTGCGCCGACATAGTCGTTTTCGGTGAGCGTGCTGACCGCGCCGATGTTGAAGATATCGTTCGCGTCGTCACCTTCGTGCGAAAGTGCAAGATAAACCGCGTCGCAGAGGTCATCGACTTCAAGAAGCTGGTATCTGTTCTTGCCGTTTCCGATAAGCGGGATCTTGTGTCCTTCCTCGACCCAGTTGTAAAGAATCTGGAAAACGCCAAGACGGTATGTTCCGATGAAGGTTTTCGGCCTGATCGTCGAAATATAGAGCCCTTTTTCGCGGAATTCGTTGCAGATTCCCTCAAGTGCGACCTTGCTTTCGCCGTAGTTGCCGACACCTTCAAGTTTGTCAGTCTCAAAAAGCGGATGATGGTCCGGAACGCCGTAAACAGCAGTCGAAGAGATCACGGCGACTCTTTTGACTTTGTGTTTGTAACAGAGCGAAAGGACGTTTCTGCTGCCGTCGACGTTTGTCGAGAAGATCTCCTCTCTCGTTGCAAGAGGAAGCGCCGCAGCGGCATGGATGACCCAGTCGGTCTGGGAGATGAGTTCGTCCATTTTCTTTTCGTCGCGGACATCTCCGTTTACCATTTTGACCGATTTGTCGTAATCCTCGGCATGGTATTCGGCAATGTCGAGAAGAGTGACGTCACAACCCATTTCAACACATTTTTTTGTCATGTGAAGCGCGAAAAAACCTGCGCCGCCGGTGATAAGAACTCTCATTTTTTCCTCCTATTTAAATTCATTCGGATAAAGTTCAGCCTGTTCCGGGAAAAGCACGGCACTGTTTTCTTTAACAACCGTGCAGTCCCACGAAGGATCTATTCTCTTGAAAATAAAAACACTTTCATTCGGATCGGCACCTGCAGGAGAGGTCGGTGCGCCGTTTTGCAGAGCCACATTGCTGTACCACATTACACTCTGAGCCTCGTACCATGTAACGATACCGTGTACTTCACCGTTTTCATCAATAACACCGTTTAGAATCGTACTTACTTTCTGGAGAATCTCGGCTTCAGCATTCAAAGCCTTTTTAGTCATTATTTTCAGCCCGTTTATTCCTGTTCCGTCAGCATCAAAAACTCTTGGATCGTTTATGTCCGATGGAAGCGGCTCGTTTTCAGGGTCGTCAAGTGTGCAGGAACGGACTTCCCAGAGTTTATCCTGGAAAAATCTGACTTCGCCGTTTTCTCCGTACGAAAGATAGAAAGTTTTATCTACGTTTCCCAAACTTTCGGCAAAACTGTCTGGAACCTCCGCTGAAATTAAAGATGTTCCGACACCCGTTTTGAGGCGGCACATCTCGGTGTGTGCATTCAGGACACCTTCTTCCTGCGAATATATGTCGACTTTGGAAACCATTATCGCCCAGGCCGGAAGGGTCATACCGATATAGGGAACTTTTGCTTTTCCTTTGAAAACAGTGAGATTCGCCCAAGTTCCCGTCATATCAGGATAACTTTCATCAATCTGGGCATCATCGTCGGAAATTTCTGTATCAAAATCAGAAAAATCACCGTTCATGTCGTTTTTTTCATCGATTTCGCTGTCGGTGGCATCATTTTCGCCCGGTTCCGCCTCGGCAGAATCAGTGTTCGCGCCTATCTCATCGGAATCATTGCCAAGATCTTCGTCGATATCCTCGACTCCCTCTCTTTCTTCCGGATCCTGATGTGAATTTTTCAGGTTGCACGAACCGATAATGCAGAGAAAAAGCAGGTAGCAGTAAAGAAAGTAGTGATTTCTGAATCTGCGGACAACTTCCAAAGTAATCTCCAATCAAATCAACAAGTTACTTATTCATAAAAAACTTTTTCAAATCGTTTTTTTTCAATTCCGGGTAAACCCTGGAAACAATTTCACAGGCAGTTTTAGCCGAAATTCCCGATTTTGCAACCAAATTGAGCAATTCTTCGTCGATTTCCGACGCTTTTTCCTCTTTTTTCAGAGGTTCGGCAACAACCGTAAACTCGCCCTTCTCTTTTATTTCGCCGCCGGTGTAGACAAAAATCTCCTCAAACTGCTTCGTAAGCTCGCGCCCTACGACGATCCTTGAGCACTTTTCCTTAATCATTTCAAGCAGATCTTTTATTCTTGTCGGAGCTTCGTAAAAAACGACAGGAAGCCCGAAAGAGAGGAATTTTTCACATTCTGCCACTCTTTCTGCCCCTTTTGACGGGAGAAAACCGGCAAAAACGAATGAGTTTTCCAGCGAGCCGCAGCACGAAAAAGCCGAAATAGCAGCACTCGCCCCCGGAACCGGCACAACTGGAATGTTCTCTTCAAGAGCCGCACGAACGAGGAATTTTCCGGGATCACTCACTGCGGGAGTTCCGGCATCGCTGACTAAAACGATGTTTTTTCCGCTTTTAAGTTCTTCGATATGCTGCTCAAGAAACTTTTTTTCGGTGAATTTGTGGTAGGAAAAAACCGGTTTCTTTATTCCGAGTCTGCTCAGCAGATTTCCCGAAACGCGGCTGTCTTCGGCAAGGACCAAATCGCAGCTTTCAAGCACAGAAACGGCGCGCGACGAAATGTCGCCCATATTTCCGATGGGAGTCGCAGTTACGAAAAGAGTTCCCGCCATGCTAGTACCCCGTCGCGTCGAAAGCGCCTTCGATATAGTCGATATCGAAACCGCCGTCGCTTTTTTTAATGAGTCCCGCCACATCGAAACGGATATTGAAATCCTGGATGTGGATTTTTTTGCTCTGCATATAGTAAAGTGCTGTTTTTATTATGTGTTTTATCTTAGCAGGATGAATCGTCTCAAGCGGAGTGCCTCCGTCCCAGAACGCGTGATCCCAGCTTCTCACCTCGATGAAAGCAAGGATATCGCCTTTTTTCGCGATGATATCGAGCTCTCCCCCTTTCATGAAGAAGTTCCTGTCGAGAATCTCCCAGCCTTTTTTTGCAAGCCACTCTGCTGCGAACGATTCGGCCTCAGAGCCTGTTTCACGAGTGTTCATTTGTATTTTTCAGTAAATCTTTCGTTATCTTTCTTAATGTCTTTCTCTTTGAGATCGTCCTTTCTGTCGAACGAAGTCTTGCCACGTGCAAGACCGATCTCCATTTTCGCCCTGCCGTTTTTGAAATAGATCTCTATCGGCACGACCGTGAAGCCTTTTTCGCGCACTTTAGCATCCCATTTTCTGATCTCGCGCTTGTTGAGGAGCAGTTTTCTGCGCCTGTCGGCCTCGTGATTCCAGATGTTTCCGGCAGTGTAAGGCGCAATGTAAAATCCGACGAGCCACATTTCGCCGTTTACGATGTCGATGAAACTGTCTCTGAACGAAATATTGCCGTCGCGGATAGATTTTATCTCCGTTCCATGCAGAACGATCCCAGCTTCCAGTTTATCAAGGATTTCGTAGGCCCGAAAAGCCTTTTTGTTTTTTGCGACCGATTTTATTCTGTCCATTCCGGCACCAAAAATCAAAAACGCATTATTTTAAGGAAAAACCTTAAAAAGGCAATTGTTTTAGATGATCAGCTGTCCTTTTTCCTTCATGACAGCAGGATTGAAGGTCGCGAAATCGGCCTGATGGATGAAAACTCCTTCGATCCTCTGCGGTCTTCCCTCGCCTTCTTTCGCGTGGCAGATGATGATGTTCTGGATTTCAAGGGGAAGGTCGTGTTTTGCTGCCGCGATCGCTCCGCTTATGGGGTGACGCGCGCACTTTCCGGCGTAGCTTTTTCTGTATGCACCGTCGACTTTTTCTATCTCCATGAGTTTGCCGACATCGTGCAGCAGACCGCCTGCGATGACCCAGTCGAAATTGATTTCAAACGGCACTTTTTTGTAGGTCGAAATCATCGCTTTCGCAATGCCCAGAGCGCCTTTCGTGACCGCGACAGTGTGCTCGATCAAGTTTACGCCGTCGGTCGGAGTAAGAAGCGTGAACGGGATCTCGCAAAGTTCGTCAAAATTCTTCCAGCCGCCCTCTTTCGCACAGTCAGCCCAAACTTCGACAACTTTTTCGGCCAGAGCCTTGTCCTTCATCTCGGCAAGAAGCTCGCCGAAAGCCTTTTTAAGTTCTTTTTTCATGTTTTCCTCCTATAGAGACGTGACCTGACACGTCTCCAAAATATCGTTTCTCACAGAACAATCGCGCTATTTTAGCCACCACAAATTTGATTGCAAGATACGATTTTGCTGAGGATGGTTTTCGTCCAGAATTGAAAAGATAAGTGACTGTCGCATTACAACCATCATTTTATCGTGAAACATGCACTATTCAGCATTTCTAACGCAGCGTACATAGCAAGAAAGGTGTTTGTAAGTATCATATACATACATATTGGTACCCGAAACCCACACGCCATGCGGAACCTGAGGACTCACTAGATGAAGACCATAAATCGCCAGCATCTCCCAATTTGCTATATCTTCCGTCGTCGGCATGAAGTGCTGCACTAAAACATCCCATATATTCAGAGATCCGGCCTTCTTCGACACAGGTTTCACAACTCCAACACTCTCTCGACAAACAATTGTTTTTTTCTGAAACCTTGCATAAGTTTTCATTGCTCCAGAGGAGAAGTGTTCTCAATTCATCTATATCAGGCAGACGCCAAGCGCTTAATCCCCCTTCCGAATAACTATTACAATGGTCAACAGCATCCTGCCAAGTCATCTCGTTACCAGCTCTTTTTGACCAAATGAGTTTACTTGATGAATCATAGCACGGAGTCAGGCTTGTCGGAGTACATTCAGGAAGTTCGGCTTGATTTTCATACTTCGAATCAGTGTCATCATGAGTAGTTTCAGGATTTTCGGCTTGATTTTCATACATCGAATCACTGTCATCATGAGTAGTTTCAGGATCTTCGGCTTGATTTTCATACATCGAATCACTGTCATCATGAGTAGTTTCAGGATTTTCGGTATCAGAAGAAGTGTTGTCATTTTTTGAATCACTGCCACAAGAAACGATAAAAATCAAAGCTGCAAAACAGCATGAAAACACAAAAAATTTCTTCATTTTTCCTCCTTTGAGCCGTGTCAGGTCCCGGCTCTGCACTCCATCTCGAAAAAAACCGCAAAATTATAGGTATTTTATACGGATTGGCAAGAAATTAAGATTTACAAAATCAACAAATAAATTTTTCAAAATCAGATTTCTATTGACTTTATAAAAATTATCTGTAAAAACAACTTTAAGTTTTGGTCGGCAAAGATAAAGAAAGCCTTAGGCATAAGTTTGATACCAATTGCAGAGGAGACGGAGATGAGTGCTTTGCTACCAAGACTCAGACTGGAACACACGGAATGTGATTTCAAACGCGAAGTTGAACGAACAAAAACAAAAAACTGGCTTAAAAGCGTATGTGCATTCGCAAACGGAATCGGAGGGATGCTGATTTTCGGCATTGACGACAAAACAAGGGAACATGTTCCTTTGAAAGACATACAGGGCGATATCGAGTTTATAACCTCCTGCATAAAAGACAGAGTGTCCCCTATTCCTGATTTTATTCTTGCTCCTGACTTTACGGAAAACGGCGAAGAAGTTCTGGTTTTAAAAGTGAGAGGCGGTCTGAATACACCATATTATCTGACAGAAAATTCGAACAGAATCACTTTCATCCGTGCCGGAAGCTCCACTGTTCAGGCCGACACTCCCATCCTGCACGAACTAATACTCAAAGGCACGAACAGAACCTGGGACACTCTGAAATCTGAATACATGGCAAAGGATTTCAGTTTTACATTCTTGGAATCGATGTATTACAACAAAACCGGCAGCAGAATATCCGAAAGCGATTTCCATTCTTTCGGAATCATTACGAAAGACGGATTTCTTACAAATACAGGGGCTTTGTTTGCGGATTTCTGTCCGTTAAGGCATTCCCGAATTTTCTGCACGCGCTGGAACGGACTTTCCAAAGCCCCGTCGAATATCGATGCGCTTGACGACAAGGAATACAGCGGAAATATTTTACAGCTTCTCGGTGAAGGCGAAGGTTTTATAAAACTGCACAACCAGAAAATCTGGTATAAAACCACCAATTCAAGAGTCGAAAAAGAGAACTTTCCGGAGCGGGCAATTCACGAAATTATGGTCAATGCACTCGTTCACAGGGATTACGGAGTGCTTGGCAGCGAAATCCACATCGATATTTTTGATGACCGAGTCGAAATTCAGAATCCAGGCGGAATGTATGACGGAATCCCAGTGCAGTTCCAGAATCTGGAGAATATCGTTTCCACAAGAAGAAATCCCGTTATCGCTGACATTATGAGCCGGATGAATCTTATGGAACGGCGCGGCAGCGGATTCAGAAAAATCATGGATGCGGTAAAATTCGCCCCAGATTTCAAAGTGGAAACATTGCCATCATTCCATTCCACGGCATATACCTTTACTGCTGAAATCAAAAACATGAATTACATCAAAGCTGATGGCGGAATAAACGGCGGATTAAGTGGCAGTATAAATGACAGTATAAATGACAGTATAAATGACAGTATAAATGACAGTATAAATGACAGTATAAATGACAGTATAAATGACAGTATAAATGACAGTATAAAATTATCAGATACTGAATTGCGAATATTAAGCGAAATTTCAAAACAACCGTCTGTTACTATCCTTGAACTCATGGAAATTATAGGACTTTCAGGATCAACAGTAAACAGAGTATTGAAAAACTTACAAAAAAACGGATATGTCGCCCGTGTCGGCGCAAAGAAAAACGGTCATTGGGAAATAATAGAGAAAATATGAATATTTCGGCGCAAGCACGATGGACGGAAAATTGCAGTTTGCCCTGAACTATCAGCAGCCCTTATAACGAAATTTCTGACAGAAGTGACGAAATCTGGTTTGCGAATTTTACCGGATTTTTCGGCGTGATCCCTTCGATGAGAAGAGCCTGGTCGTAGAGAACTTCAGCCATATCCTTGAGTTTCGGAGATTCAGGATCGGCGTTGTAGATCTCGGTAAGTTTTTCGAAAATTTTGTGGTCAGGGTTGATTTCAAGGATCCTCTGCGCTTTCGGAGAAGGCATGCTCGACATTGTCGCTTCCGAAAGGACCTGCTCCATGTTGAGGCTAAGTCCCGCGCCGCTTACAAGGCAGACAGCGCTGTTTTTGAGTCTTGACGAAAGGCGTACTTCGCTGACTTCGCTTCCCAGATATTTTTTGATGGTTTCAAGCAGTGATTTGCTCTCTTCCTCTTTCTCTTTCCGTTTTTCCTCTTTCGCCTTTTTCTCTTCGTCGGTGTCAAGGTTCAGGTCTTCCGCGGCGATGTTTTTGAGCGGTTTTTCCTGATAGCTTACAAGCATCGTTGAGGCGAATTCGTCGATTTTATCGGTGAAATAAAGCACTTCGTAGCCTTTTTCGCTGACAGCTTCCATCTGCGGTATCCCTGCGATGGATTCTTTGTCTTTTCCTGCCGCGTAGTAGATCTCCTTCTGTCCTTCCGGCATTCTCTTGACATATTCGCCGAGAGTCGTCATTCCGTCACATTTCGACGATTCGAAAAGAAGGAGATCCTGCAGCTTTTCCTTGTGAGCGCCGAAATCGGAGTAAACGCCTGCCTTCATTGCGCGGCCGAACTCCTTCCAGAATTTGATGTATTTCTCACGGTCGTTTTCAAGCATGTATTTGAGCGAAGCAAGTATCTTTTTCTCGAGGTTTTTTGAGATTATCTTGAGCTGGCTGCTGTGCTGGAGGATCTCACGCGAAATGTTGAGCGAAAAATCGGGGCTGTCGACGACACCTTTTACAAAACCGAGGTATTCCGGGATCAGATCCTTGCATTTTTCCATGATGAAGATCTGCTTGCAGTAAAGTGCCAGACCTCTTTCAAACTGCGAGGAATAGAAGTTGAACGGCGTTTCGGACGGGATGAAAAGGAGCGCGGTGTATTCGACCTGACCCTCGCCTTTTGCCTGAATGACATCCAGCGGCTCGTCGTAGGAATGGAAAGTGTGCCTGTAAAATTCCTTGTATTCTTCTTCCTTTACATCGGACTTTTCCCTGTTCCATAGCGGTTTCATCGAGTTCAGAGTCTTATCCTCAATAACAATCTCCTTCGCTTTCGTGACGTTTCCGTCAGCATCTTTTTCTTCCGGAACTTCGTTTTGAATCATCATTTTTATCGGGTAGCGGATGAAATCGCTGTATTTAGAAACAAGCTCTTCAAGTTCGTACCTGTCGAGAAGCATCATATCTTTCACCGCGTCGTCTTTGAGATAAAGGGTGATTTCTGTCCCGCATTTATAGATTTCAGCCTTGTCGATCGTATATACTCCGTCGCCTTTTGATTCCCAGACAACGCCTTCCGAAGCAGGCGCACCGGCAGCTCTCGTTTTGATCCTGACTCTGTCGGCAACCATGAAAGCGCTGTAAAAACCGACACCGAACTGACCAATGAATTCGGCTGCGTTCTTTTCGCCTTCACCTTTTTCAGCAGACATTTTTTCGAAAAACTCCTTCGAGCCGCTCTTTGCGATCGTTCCGATATTATCGATAACCTCGTCATAGCTCATGCCGATCCCGTTATCGGAAATCGTAAGTGTTTTCGTCTCATTATCCGGCGTTATCCTGATTGTAGGTTCTCCGCATTCTTTCAGGAGATCAGGTTCAGTCAACGATTTGAATTTAAGTTTGTCTATCGCGTCGCTCGCGTTTGAAATAAGTTCTCTCAGGAAAATCTCACGGTTCGTGTAGATCGAATTGATCATAAGGTCAAGCAGTTTTTTGGTCTCGGCCTTGAAACTTTTTTCAGCCATTTTCTCCTCCGAAAAAAACAATAATAAAAAAACCGCGTGGATATATAGGAACCGATTTTACAAAGTCAATAACTGAAGTTGAATCAAACCCGCCTTTTCACGAAATAAAGCATTGCCGACAGAGCGAAGAAGTAGCAGAAAGCCGACATAAGAAAGACGAACTTAAATCCGTAAACCATTGCAACAATTACAGAAACAACCGATGCAAGGACCGATGCGGCTCCGTTTGCACCGAAAGCAAGCGGAACAAACGAAGAATTTTTTTCTCCGACAAGAAGTGCCGAAACAGGAAAAACCGTTCCCGTCAAAAAGCCTAACGGGGCAATCACAAGCGCAGTAAGAAGCAGTTTCAGGGTGAATGAAAGTCCCATGCAGGCAGCCGAAAAATACGGAAAGAAAACCGCGTAGCCTAAAATCATAAGAGGCAGAATTATCGCGAGACTGCTGAAGAAAGGCTTTTCTCCGAGAGAAATCAGTATTTTTTTGCTGAAAAGCGAACCTATGGCTGATAAGACAAGGAGAAGCCCGATCGCCGTTGCCGCCGAAGTCGCCGGATCACCGAAAAGAAGAGTGAGATTCTGTATAAAAGTCAACTCAATGAACATGAAACCGAAGCCGAGGGCAGCAAAAACGAGGAGCTGAACAAGCGGCAGATACTTTTTCTCCTCTTTCGACATGAAAAAAAGCGGCGAAACAAAGAGTGAAAGCGACAGGAAAAGCAGCTGGACGAATGTGAGACCCAAAATTATTAGCCGGTACCGGCTTGCATCAAAAAAAACAGTCCTGACCTCTTTCGAAAGTTTTTCACCGCCGAACTTGAAATAATTGAAAAAGAAAGGCGAATCGTCACTTACAGGCTTGATATTATAGGGATAATCGTCGATGAACATATCCTGAGTCCCGTTTTCAAGCGACCTGAAATAGTAGACAAAACCGCTTTTTATGAAGTCGATCGCCTGATCGCTCGAGAAATTAACTCCTTTTACGATAGGATCGTAATATCTCGCTCCAGCCGAAAATCCCGGTGCGTATATGATCCTGAGATCCTTCGTTCCGGCCACTATTTCGGCGATCGCATTAAGTTCCGTCCAGGTGAACGGGCGTTTTTTAACGACAACGCTTGCCAGAGCACTGTCTCCGATAATGATGATGTTGTTTTCCGGATGCTCGAATCCGGCTTCCTTCAGCGCCAGTGAAGCCGTTACGGCGACCCTGAGAGTCTCGCGCGGCGGCCAGAGCACCCATCTGATCAAAGCGAGAGTTCCGTCATCATTAAGCCTGTCGATATAGGTCCTGAAAGCCTCTTTCGTGTAGAGGTAGCTCTCATTCATAACATAAGCACCATTCATAAGCGCCGAAACAGTATCTGTGCCGGAAAGCTGGATAAGATCGTATTTTTTATCGGTTTTTTCCAAAAACGAGCGGACTTCGTCGTGCAGAACGGCGACTTTATCGTTTTTAAGGATATTATTTTTAAAAGTCGAATATTTACGCATAGTTAAATCAATCACAGCGCTATTCACCTCGACTGTGGTCACCGATTTCGCCTGCCAGAAAAGTGCCGCTGCAATATCGGTCGTTGAAAGTCCTGCCACAAATACGTCAGGAGCGAAAAGCCCGAAATAACCGGCTGAATAAAGTGAAGGAGCAACCCGTGCAGGTTCATCGGAAAAATCGAAGATGAATGATGCTGCATCACCGTCAATAGTGATCATCCCCCTCTGCAGATCTTCCCACTGATGCTGGATTACAAGTCCGTTTGTTGCCGAAATATCTACTCTGCCGGCTCTGTTCCACTCACTCATTTCCGGATCTGCGCCGACCGACGTGAGGATTTTTGAAATAGCGGGTCTGAAAACGAAAACGCTGTTTTTTATGGGAAATAGAACGAGTGCGAAAACCATAAGGAGAGCCGAAAAAACTTTACCGGGAAGTCTTCTTTTAGCTGCAAAAGAGATAAAAAACGATGAAAGAGCAGCCAAAAACGAAGCTGTAACAAGCGCCGTTTCCATGCCGAAAGCATCAAGAAGAGGTAGCGCCGAAAAACATCCGGCTACGGAGCCTGAAATAGAAAAAAAGTAGCTTATATTTACGTTTTTGCTGTTGTTCTGAAAGACCGCAAGAAGGATGAGACCTCCGAAAAAATGGGGAAGCGAAAGAAAAAGGTAGTCTGTAAACAGAACAATTATCATAAAAAGTTTGTTCGGTATCATCGGATCAAGCGGAAGTCCGGGAGTCATAAAAAACGCGACAGGGATCGAAAAAACAAACAGAACAGAGATCACATGGATGAACTTTTCATAATTTTTCAAACCTTTTTTGACAGCAAGAACCATTCCGGCCGCAGCATAACCCATCAGAGCTATTGCGACAACCATGTATGTCATATGATGCCACGACGAAAAAGAAAATATCCTCGTCTGGAGGACTTCCAGCGCGAAAAGCACCGCTGAAATAAGAAAAACCGCCGAAAAAATCATAGTTTTACCTCTTCGATAAAAACAAAAAACTTAATATTATAATTATTTTTGGAATAGTCGCAAAAAATGACTATTTCAACGTTTTCGGAGACTTTATCCGATCCCGAGCAGTTTTTCGGCAACAAATTCAGGCGGATCTTTGAGATTGTGGTGAATTACAAAAAACTTAGTTTCCGACATCAGCTTTTCAAGCATCGAAAAGTAGTTCGGAAAAAGGCTTTCATCCCCTTTCACAGGCGGTGCGGCACAGAAAAGAAGCTTTTTCCAAATATGAGTTCTGTCGGAAAGTTCTTCAAGATAAGTCTCTTTTTCAAACTCTTTCGCAACAAAAAGAAAAGCTTTCAGTTTTGCGGAAATATTCTGATTCACAAGATAGTGCTTCGTGCTGAAATGCTGCTCGTTCTGATCCCAGAAACTGCTTACGATTATGCCACTATCGGTAAATTCAAGAAGATTTCTGTCATCGTTGATCGGATTAAACAATTCTTTCAGTTTGAAGCAAAGAGTCGATTTGCCTATTCCGCAGACACCCCCGCAGACAAAGGCGGAACCGTTTTTTTCAAAAGAACTCGAATGAACGATCAGAGCTTTTTCAGCCAAGTATAACTCGCGCTGTGCTCTGACCGTTTCAGAAGCAAAGGACATTCTTATTGTCGTTAGCAACCGGCATCCGGATCGGTATAATCACAATCCGGATTACTAGCATAAACGACCTTTCTGTCAAGTTCGATTTCTTCAATGATCTCTGGCTTCTGGTAATTCTTTTTCATAGTATCCTCCTAAAAATTTAATCTTCCGCAGTTTCCAGCGGATACATCGTTGTTACAATAAATTATTGCATCGTCAAGCGTCATAATTTTTGAATTAAGACCCGCCTGACCGGAAAATCCATCAAAAACCGAAGGCTGCGTTTTCAGCTGTTTTTTGCCCGAAACACTATCGGTATAGGTGTAGTAAATAAGCACGCCGGTCGAAGAAGTGATGACCAAATCATCAGCTCCGTCACCATTCAAATCTTTAGCATGAAGCGAAACAGCAAGCGTGTTATAATTCGGGGAAATCCCATAATTATCATAAATAGCCGAGAAATCATTAATTTTGAGATCAGCCGTTGTTCTTATGCCGCTGGACGATCCATAATAAATTCTGGTTTCAGCAGATGTTGAAGAAACATGGTTATAAACCAAATCAGAGTATCCGTCACCATTAAAATCACCGGTTCCCATATAACTTACAGGATTGTAAAGAGATTTTATTTTCGGTGAAAGAGTGCCGTCAGCCGAACCGCCGTAAACAATGTAAAGCGCATTTGCCGAACCGAATGCGAAATCTGTTTTTCCGTCACCGTTCAAATCACCGGCATCCATTATGCCGGAATTTCCGACCTTTGCGTTTGCAGCGTTTCCTTTGAATGTAAGATCGGGTTCTTCTGCGAAACCGCCTTCCTTGCAACCATAATAGAGATAAACTTCACCGGCATTAGCGTAATCACCGACTGTCTGAACAGGAGCCGAAATCAGAAGATCGTCACAACCGTCACCGTCATAATCTCCTACCGCAAGACCTCTGTAGCCCTGATTTGAATCGTCTTTTGCCCTGAATGTGGCAGGAGTTCCGTCAAAATCGATCCCGTTTTCTGTGCCGTAGAACACAAAGACATCTCCCGCAAAATTTGTGTAGACAAAATCATTGAAGCCGTCATTGTTGAAATCGGCTTTCGAGCTTATATCCTGACCTACTCTTTCAGTTGAGCCAAGAGCACCGCGGATCGATTTAATAAGCGAATGATCGAGACCTGAATAAATGTCAACAAAGCCGTTGAACTGCGTATCTATTCCTGAATCCGATTTGTGACGGTCTGCGATCGCATAGTCCTCAAAGCCGTCGTTATTGACATCCCCTATGATTTTAAGCCTGAAATTGTGGGAACCGCTTGAAGTTTCGTAAATATTCTCCCACTCCATTTTGATAGTGCCCGCATCTTTGACCGAGCCTTCATCGAGTAAACCGAAATTCTTTGCCATAACTTTGCCGTCGTAGGAATAAACAGCGTTTACAGCTTTGACTGCGGCACAGTAGCTGTTTCCGTTTTTGTGGATATCGGCAGTTATCGTCTTATCCGCGTTCGTTACAGCGTTTACAAAGAAGTTGTATGTCATCATCGTGTCAGCCGGAGCAGGAATATTGCCTGCATATTCGGTAAGCGGCTTTGTTGCAGTATCGAATTCATTAACTATCGAGCAGGTTCCTTCGTCATAGCTCTGGTAGCGCACTTCGTAAGCATAAAGCTGCTCATCCACAGTCGAAGCCGGATTCCACGACATTCCGATTTTGCCCAAAAGCGCATCTGAGCTTGATGACGCAGCACTTACAGCAGCAGGTAGCGCCAGATCAAGGT
This sequence comes from bacterium, assembly GCA_017963125.1. Lineage (GTDB taxonomy): Bacteria > UBP6 > UBA1177 > UBA1177 > UBA1177 > UBA1177. The sequence goes on along the minus strand of JAGCUA010000013.1, from coordinate 36,244 downwards.
GAAGCGGAACATAGTATTTCTGAACTATTCCGCTATCAGTCGTAAGGACGAAAACAAGATCGTAATCGGTCTGTCCGTTCATATTCGTGTCGGGCACTGTCAGATTCGAGAAATCAGCCGAGTAGTAGTTTTCCGGAATAGCGTCGCCCTGCATCTTGACGAGGGAAACTCGCGCATACTCGAAACCTTCAGGGGCGTTTTCTATTTCCATAAAGCCACCGGTAACAGAATTCTGGACCGTGAATTTTATCGCAGATCCAGCCTTAAAATTAAGGATGCCGTCGCCGGGAGTGAGGTCGTCATCGTAACCGAAACCTACTTCTGCAAGTTCGATAACTTCAGTAGAATCATCATCTTCAAGGTCATAAATACTGCAGTATTCAGCCGATTTCGGGCAAGCCGTCGGATTAGAGATCTGAACTGCCGGAATTAAGTTTGTCGCCCTAAGGTAGTAAGTTTCGTTGTATTGACCTGAACTTATCGCAAATTCCGACACACTGAAAAGGTTGAGCGAAAGTTTGATAGTTTCAAAACCTGCCGCACCGATCGTCACACTTGTCGAAGAACCGATTCCATAATTTATTTCGGTCCCTTCCGGAGCGTAGATTCTGATTGAAACTGTGCACGCTGAGTCTGGATCGTCAGGTTTCTGCGAACAAACAAACCATGAGGGTTTCTGTTCGCTTCCTACACCTATGATCGAACCGTCTTCTTTCTTGAGAACGATGTCGGGAACATCAGCCGTGACTTCAAAACTGCCGGTAGCAGCCGAAGTGTTACCGTGGTTGTCGGTGAGAGTAAGAGTCGCGTTCCATTCTCCTGTCGAAAGGTTGAGGTCTTTTTTAACAGTTCCGTTTGCAGCAAACGTTCCGTTCCATGTTTTTACAACTTCACCTTTGGTCGCAACAAGTGTAAAATGTGTTTCTGAATCGATATTTTCGGTAACGAGAGTCATTTCGACCGGATAGTTGTCAGAATCGAAAGCAAGCGAAGTGATCGTCGGAGCGACGACATCGACTCCGTAGTATTCTTCGTCAGCGCCGCCTATTTTTCCGAAATTGCCCGCGAAATCAACGACACTGACAAGGAATTTGTGCTGTTTAGCATTTTCGAGGTCAGGCATACTGTTTTCAAGGTTAGGCAGATCTACGAAAATATTCATGCCGTCTTCGGAAAGGCTCGCATTCTCAGTGATATCGACAGAACTTGAACCGTAAGTATGTAAAATTTGTGTTATTCCGCTAAGGACCTTATTCGAAACGATGTGCATCTTCACTCCGGCGAGCTCTCCGTCAGCAACACTCGCGCCTTCAAGTTCAGGAACATCGGCGAGAGTGAGCCATCTCCAGTCGTCACCGGTTCCTTTTGGCGAAACGACAGTGAGAACCGGATTGGTCGTACTTACCGTGACAGGATCAAGAGTTTGTGAAGAAATATTGCCGTTGCAGTCTTTGGCTTCGACTTTGATAGTGTGCTTTGCCTCACTGAGTTCTATATTTTCAAAAACGACTATGCCGCCGACGGCACTTTTAGGACCGGCAAGAACTTTATTAGGAGTTCCCATACCGTTGTTGGTGTAGAGAGTGACTTCCCTGCTTCCGTCTCCGGCAGTATTCGCTGCATCGCTGACATTTACATTCACAATTATAGGATTCTGTGCCGCACTAACGGTCGAATGTACCGCAATTCCGTTTTTACCGAATACAGAAAGAGAATCGATAGATGGCGCATTGACATCAAAAGTGATGCTGCGGCTGTCCGAATCGACCGTATTGTCGTTGAGAGTGTCGTAAATCACCACATGGAAATCCCTCGGAGAACATGAATCTGCAAGCTCGGGATTTACGAACGAAAGCGATTCCGCTCCTAATTTGCCGGTTTTCAATGAAGCCACAGTGCTATCACCTTCAACAAGCTCGATTTCAAGTCCGGGAATCGAACCTGTAATATTGAATGTCGCAAAAATTCCGGACGAAAAATTGCTCTGTAAAAATTTATGATCTTTTGGAGGAAATGCCCATGAAATCGCAGGAGATTCTGTCGCGACGACGATTTTCTGAACATATTCGGCATCAGGAACATCTTCCGACTTGCCGCCGACAACGACTTTCAGCGTGTTTGCACCTTCGCTCAGAGCAAGTCCGTTGAGCATAACACCGTTTTCTATCTCACCATCTTCGATTTTCCCTGTAAAAAGAGGATTCCACGTCTCTCCGTTTTTACTATAAACTTCGAATTTTGCATTGACTACCGTGTTTTTTACACCTACTTTGAAGCAGACGCCGTAATTTTTGCCGTCAAGCGCATCCTGAGTGGTTCCGACATAGATCGTGCCGTCTTTAACAATTGCGCCGTAGTTGTTCGCTTTGCAGGTATCAGCATCACCGTTGCCAGCTTTGTCGCTGTTCCACGGAGCGAGGATCTCGATATTCGCGATCGTAAAATCGATTTTCCACGAAAACGAAACCACTTCAGATTCAGTTCCGCCGACATTCACAGCCTTGAGCGAGAACTTATGATCTCCTTCCGTAAGATTTTCGTAAACTTTAGGCGATGTGCAGCTTTCCCATTCGTTTGCATCAAGTTTACAGCGGAAAGTCGCCTCTTCGATATCAGATTCAAAAGTAAATTCAGCCGTAGCTACCGATGAAACATCCTGCGGATGCGAAGTTATAGTTGCAACCGGTGTCGCTTCTTCGGGTTCAGTATCCGTATCGGCATCGTCGTCAACAGACTCGCTGTCAGCATCATCGACCGGAGTATCGGTGTCACCGTCATCGACCGGCTCGGTATTATCTTCATCAGGAGTATTCGTGTCCGTATCGTCTTCAGGCTCAGGCTCGGAATCACAGGTCAGGGTTACTTCAGCCCTAAAGTAAGGATTCTGAATCAAGAACGCAGCAAGCTTATATTCTCCCTTTTCGGCGAGATCGATTTCGAAAGAGATCGCATTCTCCGAGAAAGCACCTGTCAAAGTCTGCATATCCCTGTCTTTCGCAACGGTCAGAGCAGCTTCCATACCGTCGTGAAGTTTTTCCGAAACTTCGCTGAGAGCAACTTCCACAGTGATTTTTCCGCAGACATGCGCACCGTCTTCGAGCGATGTTATTTCGATTTTGTAGTCACCTTCAGCAAAATCGGCGCACTTTCCCTTCTCTTTGCCTTCTTCTACCGAGCAATATGCGCCGTAGCCGCACTCTTTATCTTCCACACATTTTTTGCCGCTGCTTTTGCTGCATGAAGTAAATGAAAAAAGAAGCAGAAAAGCCGAAAGAACCAAAACGAATCTGATTTTGCCTGAATTCATACTGAACCTCACAATCAAATTATTTCGACCAGTTGTTTTTCCAAAAATTTACCGATTATTTCAAGAACATCGCTTTCGATCTGCACAAGTTCATCAAGGCTTGCAGTCTCAAAATGAGCAGCAAAAAGCGTAATGATCTCAGTAAGCGTGCGCTTTCCGTCGATAAGCGACCAAAGTTCCGCAGCCGACTCGTTCAGCGTAAGGATTTTGTCAGTCTCGGGAGAAACCGCGACAAGAGTGCCGTCAAAAGAACGCCTGAAAGCGACATCGTTTTTGATTTTTAAAATACAATCCTTTTCCATAGTTCCAATCCGCAAAAAAATCGCAGTATTATAATAACAATTAAATTTTTGGCAAAAAATCTTTGCTTTCCCGAAATCTTTTCTGTATAAGTCCGAAATCGGAGAAAGTTTTTTTGTTTTTGGAGAGAATCATGAAAAAATTCAACCTGCTTTTCATTCTGGTTTTATCAGCTTTTTTTGTTTTTTCCTGCTCGTCGAAAGATGACGAAAAAGAGGAACTCACTGACACCGACAGCAGCGAAGTGCAGGACGCTGACAACAACGGCGACACGCTGCCCGATGAAACCACAAACGATGATGACAAAACCGACACGTCATCGGAAAACGACGATGCCGACACTTCGGACTCAGACACATCGGATATCGACACTTCTGATACCGGTATAACGGATAACGATATAACGGACAGTGATGATGATCCCGACACGACACCTGATTCAGGCGATTCCCAGCCAGATGAAGACCCGGCAGATCCGACCGATGACTCCGACACAGACACCAATGACAACGACCAGGAAACCATAATTCCCGACATTCCCGTCGTTTTCGGCAACATCTGCACCGGTCAGACAAAATGCTACGACGAAACAGCCGAAATCACCTGCCCGAATGAAGACGAAAAATTTTTCGGACAGGATGCGCAGTATGCGAAAAAAGGCGAATGCATTCCGCAGAAATTCACTGTTAAAGGCTCGGGAGACGAAAAAATCGTCTTTGACGAAAATCTCAAGCTCGAATGGCAGCAGAAAATTACCAAAAATGTCGATTGGCAGCACGCTTCGGAAGAGTGCGCCAAAGAATATGCCGGAAGCTACGGCTGGCGTCTTCCCACTCCGAAGGAACTTCTTTCGATCGTTGACAACGGCAAATTCGATCCCTCGGTAGATACAGATTATTTCCCCGGCACGACAGACGAATGGTTCTGGACTTCAGCCGACTTCGCTTCGACCGAAAGCTATGACTCGGGTAAAGCGTGGTTCGTCCGCTTCGACAGCGGATTTTTGAGCCACAAAAAGAAAACCGAGAGCGAAAAGATGCATGTCCGCTGCGTCCGCGGCACAACTCTGCCGGACGGAGAGTTTGAAACTCAGACAATCGGCGGAGACGAAGTCGTAAAAGACTCGGTAACCGGACTGATGTGGCAGAAAAGAGAGCTGAAAGACAACACGGACGAAATCGGAAGTTTCGAAGCCGCCCTTTCCTACTGCGAAAAGCTTACTTATGCAGGATTTTCTGACTGGAGACTTCCGAACAAAAACGAGCTCACCACACTTGCGGACTACGGAAAATATCACCCTGCATCGTCTTTCCCCGGCATGATAAACAGATCTTTCCGCACTTCTACCAGCGACGCGAAAAAAAGTCCGACATCAGATGATTGGAAAAATGTGTGGTATGTCACATTTTATGAAGGCATTGTAAATTTCGAAGGCAAATCAACTTCCGATTTTGTCCGCTGCGTCCGCAGATAACAGTTTCTTACGGAGACAGTCATGAAAAAATTCAACCTGATTTTCATTCTGGTTTTATCGGCTTTTTTTGTTTTTTCCTGCTCGTCGAAAGATAACGACGAAGAACTTGCGGATACTGCTTGGAACGGCTCGTCGCAAGGCGATGACAGCGGAGATTCGCTTCCCGATGCAGCCGCAAACGATGGAGATAAAACAGACACCTCATCGGACAACAATGATTCTGACACATCGGATTCAGACACTTCGGATACCGCTATAACGGATAACGATATAACGGAAAATACTGATGATCCCGACACAACGCCGGAACAATCTGACGACACAGATCCAGCCGAAGAACCTGATGAACCGGCTGATGATTCCAACACAACATCTGAACAACCGGATGACACCGATCCGACCGATGATTCTCAGTCAGATGAAGACACTGCCGATTCAGCCGATGATAGCGACACAGTAATCACTGATACTGATGATTCCGGCGATTCAGAACCTGATGATGACGGCGACACTTCGACTCCAGAAACTCCGGCATTACCCGAGTGCAGCAAAGACAGCGGCACGCCGTGCATTCTTGGTGACCTGATCTGGTCTTCCTCAAGCTCCAATTATATGAAATGGTCTGAAGCCGAAAATCATTGCAAAAACTTGAAGGAAGGCGGTTTTAATAAAGACTGGCGCATCCCGACGATCAGCGAACTTAGAACACTCATTCAAAACTGCTCAAGAACAGCAACAAACGGCACCTGCAATGTTACGGATGAATGTCTTGCCGCCTACTCTACGGCAAATCCGAAATGTTATGACATAAATGTTTGCACCAGTTCAACCAATGCTTCCAACGAAAAGTGCAAATACGACAGCAATAAAAAAGGGCAATACAGCAAATTCGGGGAAGATTCTTCTCTTTGGTCTTCCTCAGAGCAGAAAGAGGACAACAATAAAGTTTGGTTTATCAAGTTCAAGGAAGCGGAAATAGAAAGTCAGAAAAAAACTTTGACCGGAATGGTCCGCTGCGTCCACGAAATAAAATAAACTTTCATGACTCTTTCCCATCAAACGGTTGAAAATTAACAAAATTCTGAACATTCTGCACTCCGGAAGTGTCAAGCCGCCGTCGCTTTGGCACGATCCGCCGTTCCAAGTCATCCAATCGTAAATCTCCTGAGGCGCAGTCGTTGTTTGATTTGCACCACTTCTGTACACAAACACTGTTCTCGATATCGCAAATCAATCCTTTGTTGCAGGTTTCATTCGGATAGCATTTTTCGTAAAGACTTCCTGTTTTACTGTCAGAACATTGTAATAAAAATCACCTTTCAAGGCTCTCTTCATCAAGCAGAAAGTCAATTGGATTTATCCGAAGAATGCCGTTTTCATCGATCCAGCTTTTACCGTATGACTTTGAGACAACAATTTTCTTGAAAGAGTCTTTTGTATTGAGAAGAGGTCTAAGTTCCGTTACTTCTTTTACCTGATCATCCATGGAAAGAGCTGACTGTATGTAATATTGCTTACTTCCTTTTCTGACCACGAAATCAATTTCGCAGTTTTTCTGCGTTCGCCTGCCGGCATTATCCCTTTCAACAAGAGGAACGACTCCGACATCAACAATACAACCGCGGCATAAAAGCTCGTTGTAAATCAAATTTTCCAGAATATGGGTCTCTTCCTGCTGCCTGAAGCCAAGCCGCGCATTTCTTAAACCGATGTCTGCACAGTAATATTTGTAAGGATATTCAAAATATTTTTTTCCTTTGACATCATACCTTGCGGCCTCGCTGAACAAAAAGCTGTCTGTCAGATAATTCAAATATTTTCCAATAGTTTCAGGATCAATGCTGATGTTTTTGGCTGTTTTTATACTTTTTGATATTTTACTTGCGTTTGTGAGCGAACCGATCGAAGAACAGAGAGCGGATGCAAGTTCGCGCAAAATCCCCGGTGTTGCCACATCATAGCGTTCTACGATATCCTTGAAGTAAATTTCTTCAAAAAGTCCGGCTAAATATTCGGATTTTTCATCGTCAGAATCCAGATTCAAAAGATAAGGCATTCCTCCGAACATCACATATTCGTTGTATGCGTCGAATTTATCCTTACCTGAAGCACGGTAATATTCGCTGAATGAAAAGGGATAAACTTTGATAATATCGCCGCGTCCCCTGAACTCGGTGGAAATATCTTTAGACAGCATTTTTGAATTGCTGCCGCTCACATAAACATCAACATTCCCAAGATGCAGCAAACCGTTTAAAACACTGTATAATTTTACCGGATTATCCTTGTTTTTCAGTTCTTCTTTAGATATGGCATACTGGATTTCATCAAGCAGAACATAGTATTTTTCCTGCGGATCAATAATTTTCTGACGGATATACGCCGAAAGAGCGTCGGGATTCCGATATTTTTCAATAAAAACAAGCATAAAAACAATAAATTCTATAATCGGAAGTTACTCGTAAAAACTACTTAATTCCGAAATCAAATCATGCAATTCACATAACTATAAAAAGAACAACAGGCACACCACGGCAACAATATAATTTTTCTAATTTTAATCAATAAAAATTTAACAATAAAACAAAAAATCAATAAAAGATATTTGCGATGCGTTCACGAAATCGAATAAGTAAATATTATTTCCAAATCTTTTCAGAAACTATCGCGCCTGTTCCGAGAAGGAGCATGATAAATCCTGCGATGAAATAAGCCGAAAGTTTTTCACCGAGAAAAATGACGGCGAAAACCGATGCTACCGCAGGCTTCAGCATGAAAATAAGCGACGAACTGACGGGTGAATACTTTTTGATCGTCGCCAAAAAAGTTACATAACCAAGGCCAGTGACGATGAAACCAAGATAAACAAAGGCTATCAGCTTTGCGTAATCTTTAAAGAAAACCGGATTTAGAGCGAAACTTTTTCCGGTTAGCGCCATGAAAATCGAAAGCGAGACTATTCCGAAGAAAAATGAGACTAAATTTACCGAAAAGGGCTTGATTTTTGAGACAGTCTTCTTGCTGAGAACGGTGAAACCTGCAAAAATCACAGCCGCAGAAACCGCGTAAATAGCGCCGTAGTTCAGCTTGAAGCCTTTTTCCCACATTATCACGAATATCGCCGCTACACCGATGAGAAGCCCGATGATCTTTCTCGCGCTGATCTTCTCAAATCCCGCGATCGACGAGATTATCATGACGAAAAGCGGGTTCGAACAGAATATCGCCGCAGCTGTTGCCGGAGTGCTTTCCCTGACTGCGAGCTGAAGCAAACTCATCGAAACGAACGCATTCAGAAATCCCAGCAGAAAGAGGAAAAACCAGTCGCTTTTAGAAAAATTTTTTATCTCGGCCAGACGTTTTTTCATGCCGGGATAAAGCAGGAAAAAAACAAATCCCATAGAAAAGCGCCAGAAAGTGAGCGCGAACGGGTCGATGTACGGCATAAGCGGTTTCGAAACGACTTCGAGAGAAGCGAAAATAAGCAGAGTTAAGATGAAATAAAGCATGATTTTAAAGATAAAACATTGAAATTAATAATTATTTGGAAAGGTCAGCAAGAGTTTTCATTGCATCGGAAAGGCCTTTGTACATCTTTTTGTACTCTTCCTTGCCCCACTCTTTCGGGTCTTTGCGGATGAAAGTCGTGAGATCTTCGCGGTTGTCGAATCTTGCGACCGGAATATTCCATTTTTTGGTCGCGAAAACTTCTTTGCCTTTCTTTTTGACTGTAACTGTGCGCTCAACTTTGACCGTATTCGGCTTGTCGCTTGTCTCGATGAGGTAAGCCATATCGTCGCAGCCGTATTCGCCAAGCATAACTTCAAGCGGAACGCCGTGGTTGAGGATCGAACTTTCGCCGTTCGGTTTTGCGCGCTCGTAGTTCTTTCTTCTGCTTTCTTCCGGAGTTACCCAGACGTAAAGTATCGAAGCTCTGTTGAGGATGTGTTCGGAGAACATCTCAAATGCAGCAGCGTATCCCTGCGGAGGTGTGAGAGGCATCGTCGCGCCGTTTGCTCCGCCGCGCGCAAGCTCGATGACTATGGTTTTATTCTTTTTGTCAGCAGCAGCTGTCGCGTTCTTTTCTTTGAGGAATTCAGCGACTTCAGCTTCGATCGCCTTTCCTGCAGCAATTCTGATATCCCACGGGATCTTTCCGAATTCGCGGCCGAGGTCGAGTTTTTCGCGGATGTTATCCATTCTGTCGAAAAGCCACTGAGCGGCAGACGGGACCTTGATGATGTTGGAATTTACAAGGTCTTCGTAATCTTCGTTGAGAAGTTCGATCAGAGTCGACCATTCCATCGGATCTTTGAAAGGACGTGTCGCACCTTTGTAGAAAATATAGTGCCAGCCGAGTTTGCTGAGCTCGTCGTCGATCCTGTGCATGAAATGAACATAGGGATAATCGTCAAGCTGAAGCGTTTCGCCCATGTGCATGTCGTTTTCGCACTGTTTTTTAGTGAGATGTTCCATAAATCTGCGGACTTCTGACTTCCCCGAAGCCGGAAGCGCGAGCAATAAAACGGTGTCAAGCAGTTTTGCCATTTTTCTCTCCTCTGTCAAAAAATTAAAACTGCTACTTATAAAACATCACCTGAAAATGTCAAAAGTTAATTTTGCGGTTATTCCGAACGGACGCAACGAACATTGGAGAAATCTAAGAGACCTTCTTTGGGTTTATAGTCTGTTAAACCTAATGTGTTATTATAACTGTAAATTACAACGAATGCATAGGATATGTTTATATAAGTAGTAGAAGACCAAAATAGACCAGATGGTATATCAGGAAAATCTGAATAGGGTGCGGAAGATTTGGTAAAATTAACAAGCGAAAGAAGTTCATTTTCGTTTGGCAGTCTCCAATCTGAATATCCTGCATAAGTCAGATTTTCACAATAAGACAGTGCTGAAGAAAATGAGGAGATGAGTGACGAATAGTTTTTTTGCCATACAAGTCTGCTTGTTGAGTCTGTTACGATATCATCTCCGTTTATAGTCGAAGTTGATAATACTCCGCTTTTTAAAACTGTTCCACGGACACATCTGACATATCCGGCAGAGTCTTCCAAAAATATTTTCTTCTCGGATGCAAGATTGAAATTTACAAGCCATTTATTGTTTGGATTAGTTGAATATGATGTTACAAAGTTGTCTGCCGGAGTATTCGGAAAAAATGTCGTATTTATTGCCGTTTGTACAGACTGTCTGATATCCATGATTGTAAGCAGTTCCTGCGGTGCCGGAAGACGCCAGTCGTTATGACCGCCATAATTCAAGTTGTTACAGTAAGTCTGCGCATCTGCCGCAGTGTATGTCTGAGTCGGGATCGTCTGCTGCCACTCAAGGTGAGTATTGTTATCGAAAACCGTTTTCTCGCTTCCATCCCCTTTAACTTCAAAACTTTTCAGAATGCAGTAGCCATCTTCTGTATACTGTGCATCCTGACCGTAGAAACTCTCCTCCAGTGCAGGGCATGTTATCTCTTCTGAATTATTGTAACATTTGTCCTGGCCTGTGCAGATTCTGCCGAGAACTGGTTCCTGCGCAATGCATCCGTTGAGTTTTCCCCACCAATAGTAATTGTCATCACATACACATTCATAAGTTGTTTCGCTCAAAGAGGTGCAGACACCTGTTGAATTTGTGACAGCCGTGCAAGGATTCGGGTTGCATGGATTTACGCATTCCGTGCCGTTCCAGAATTCATTTGTTTGACAGGTATGCAACTCAAGATCATCAATGCAGTAACGGTCCGTTCCCTTGTCTGTACTATTGTCTTTTTTGTAACTGAATTTCAAGGTGTGAGTTCCTGCAGTCAAACTGAAGGATTGCAAAGTCCAGTCAGATAACCCTGTTGTATTATTTTGCATTATACCTGTTTGTACAACGGGCATTTTACGACTGTCTAATTCTACATTGTTGTCTAGGTAAAATTTGAATGTGTCATAGTCAGAGGAACCTGCATTCTCAGAATCTCCTTTCAGATAAAAAGAAATTTCTCCTGCCTTCGGCATATTTACAGTGACCGTCATTTCAGCTCTTGAATTTTGGACATTATAATTGTTGGAGCACATTGCATAGCTTCCGTTGTGGGTGCCCATTCCGCCGTTTTCTGAATTTGTCATTCTTGTCCAATGATAAGTTTCTGAATTATCTACAGAAATATATCCTGAAGATGTATCTTCCCCGTCATTTTCAAAACTCCAGATAGTTTTATTGCATTGGTGATTTAACCAAATATATCCATCGTTGCAACCGCATTCAAAAGTTGTTTCACTCAATGTGGTGCAAATACCTGTTGAATTTGTGATGCCAGTGCAAGGATTTGGGGCGCACGGATTGATAACGCATTCAGAACCGTTCCAGTCATAGTTTTCCCTGCATTTGAAACGGCAGTCTGTTTCGCTAGGAGTTTCGTTGTATACACCTACTGAGGCGGGAACCCAAGCAGTCGCACTTGCTATAAAAGTCTGCGTGATGCTTGTTGCTGTGTTCCATATAGCATTATCTGGAAGACCTAGACAGTCAACTATTCTTTGATTGATACATGCCCCATCAACGAAAAAATATCCTTTATTGCATCCGCAGGTATATTCTATCGTAGATAAAGCCGTGCATTCACCGTTGGAATGCTCGATATTGCATGGATTCGGATCACACGGATTTGTGCATACAGAGCCGTTCCACTCAGAATGCTCACCGCATTTGAAGCGGCATTCTTCTTCCGACGGCGTTTCATTAAATTCTATGGTTGCTTTCGGCATCCATTCGGTGCCGTTCCAGGTCTGCGTGATCTGTGAAACGCTGTTCCAGACTGCGTATTCAGGAAGTGTGCCGCATGTTGCGAGCTGAGTTCCTGGGATACATTCCTGGAGTTCATTATCCCAGTCATAGTTTGCGGAGCATTTGAAACGGCACTCTTTTGTGCTTGAAATTTCATTGTATTCTGCCGTACTGTCAGGATACCATTCACCGTTTACAAGCGTCTGTTTAATGCCGGAAACGCTGTTCCAGACAGCATTTTCAGGAAGTCCGGTGCAGAACGTATAGTGCGCTTCTTCAGCGGTGCACTCTCCTTTCGCCTGATTCCACGTGCTTCCTGACTTGCAGGCACAGACGAAGGTGTTTTCAACCATTGTGCAGAGGCCTGTTGAATGTTCGTTGTTGCAGGGTCCCAGGCTGCACGGATCAAGACATTTTTCTCCGAAACAGGGTTCGTCGTTCCTTACGCAGATGACATGTTTCGTGCCGGATTTTGCTTCGGCACTGATCGCGCCGGTATTGAAATCCACTGTCCAGGCTGAAGCGACTGAATTCATCGAAGTCGTCGAAGTCCAGAATTTGTCTGACGAAATTCCCGGGAAATCGCTTGACGCTCCGTTTGTCTTTGCAAAGTTGACAAGGGATGCAAGTTCGTTCCTGTTGGGAAGTCTCCAGTCATATCTGCCGCCTGTTGTAGCGGATTCGCAGTAGTTCAAAGCTTCCTGCCATGTTTTGGATGAGGCACTGCCGCTCTGCCACATAAGGCCGCTGACATTGTCTTTTACGGTTTCTCCGGCAGGTGTGAAACTGCTGACAGGCGTATCGAAGTGATGCTGATGGAGGCATATTACATAGCTGGGCTGTGATTTATCGACACTTTCAAGAGCGCCGTCTGAAGCGATCCTCCATGCGTTTCCGCTTGTCTTTTTGTCTTCGGTCGCCCAGAAAGTCTTGCCTGAAGTCGAGAAGAAGCTGCCGTCAAGTGCCGGATCGTTTTTGCCTGAATCGATAATAGTGAGCAGCTCTTCCGGTGTAGGAAGTTTCCAGTAGTTCTGTTTGCCGCCGTAAGTCGAGTTGAGACAGTATTCATCGGCTTCAGCCCAGCTCATCGCGCTGTCCGAAGCGAATTTGTGCCACTCATAGTGCGTATATGCATCCATAACGCTCGGCTCACTGCCGCTTCCTTCCACTCTGAGCGAATGAGGAGTGCAGTAACCGGCTTTGAAGTACTGTGCATCCTGACCGAAGAACTGTTGTCCGTAAGCAGGACATTCCGTTACCGAGTCATCGTCGAAACAGCCTGTCTCGCCGGTACAGATAAGCCCGAGCGAAAGCGGGCTTTCAATACATTCTTCGCCGTTCCACTCATATCCTTTGACGCAGGAAAATACACATTCCTCTTTCGAAAGACCGTGGCCCCTTTCTTTTATTACAGGCTGCCAGTTCATACCGTCGTAAACCTGGGTGAATCTGCCTGTTCCGTTGTTCCAGACTGCGTGGAGAGGAAGAATTCCGCACTCAGCCGTTGTTTTCGAGCATCTGTTCGCCGTGATATAGCCCGAGCAGTCAGCTGCACAAGGCGCATTTCCTCTGGCACTGCCGAATCCTGTGATTTCGGAACATTCCTTCGAGCCGCCGTCGCACCCTTCGCCTTCGTCGATAAATCCGTCACCGCAGCGTGATACTTTACCGCAGAGAGACTTCTCGTAAACACAGGTTAGCGGATCGCATGTCGCTTTTTTGTTCGGGTATATCGCTGAAGGATAGATCTCTCCGCATTTTACTTTCGAAACACTCGGTTCGCACTCTTCCGCTGAATCGATTATGCCGTTTCCGCATGCGTTCTTTGCTACAACGGTGATTTCCTTTGTGTTGTCACCTTCGTAAATCGTGATATTTTCAAGATAGTTGTACATCTCTTCGCCTACTGCAAGAAGAGTGTATCTGCCTGAATGCATTTCGATGTTCAGTGTTTCGTAAGTACCGGCGTCATTATCAAACTCTGCTGCTTCATTGACTACAAGCTGCATATCCTCGTCATAAATCTGGATATAGACTTTGTCGGGATGTTTTGCTGTATTGATTTTTACCTTAAGCTCAAGGTTTGCATTCGCCGAAACGATCACTTTTCTGTCAAGCAGGATCTCTACACCGAAATCTGCACCGGGAAGTACGTTGACGCTGACAGTTTTCGCATAATATCCGTCTGCAAAAGCGTTGATCGTGTATGCCGCAGGTGTAAGTTCGGTGAGATCGATCCTTCCGTCAAGCGCATCAGGATAGAGAGCGGTGCTGCCCGGGTTCATGATTATGCCGGGATTTGCTTCCAGGGGAATAACATTACCTTCGGAATCCAAGACAAAAACCTTGAGACTTGCCGGCACCGGCCTGGATTCGACACCGTCGCTGTTAGTGTTCGCGAGGAATTCGTATGTTTTCTGCGTCGTGTATGTCGCGCCGGAGATCTTCGAGTTGACGATTATCGTCACTTTGCCCGTGATGTTGCCGAGAGAATCGACATTGTTCGATCCGAGCAGATCTTTGAGCGGCTTGTATCCCGCAGAAAGTGTTCCGGGTGTCAGGATCACCGATTTTTCTTTGACCGTCCCTTTCGGCTTGAAGTAAGTACGCGTGTTTTCCTGAACTTTATCGAAAGCCTGACCTTCGATTTTGACAAGAACTTTCTCGACATTCGTCTGATTTACTACATTGAGATAAATATTATCCGTGAGAGCACTGACTTTCGGGATGTAAGGTCTCGTCGTCATGTCGCTTCCGTCGAGGACCTGAACAGTGTGAGCCGATGTGTCGAACGTGTCGACGATCGATACTGCGTTCACATTGCCGTCTATTCTGTCAAATACCATGTATGCAGTTTCAAGAAGGCTTTCGTTGAGATTTTCAATATTCTCACTGTTTTGGAATATTGTTCCGGCATAGCGCAGGACAAGGAAGAACGTCCTGAAGAGATTGAGTTTCTCAGCATTTGAAAGTCTGCTGTTGAAGGGCATGAAGAACTTTGTGAAGACAGCGTTGGCTTCATCCACTGTGACTTCCGTTCCGTTAAGCGCAACGTGACCCGCGTCATTGAGCGTGTAGACTTTATCGCAAGAAGCCGGAGACATGTCAGGATTGAACCATGCGCAGATAAGCTGATCGGGTGTAAGTTCCGTCGGAACAGCGCTGAAGTTAGGACCTTTCGAAGATGTCGTGATGTAGTTAGCAAATATCATAAGATCTTTCTTTCCTGCAACATATTTGTCGTTTATTTCAGAAAGACCGGTAACCGCCTTCTGTGCATCCGCCGAATAATCAGCCGGAGACGACCCTGAATAAGTCAGCGGGATCATTGAAGATTTGAAGGAATCCGCCGTTGTAGAGCTTCTGTTGTACGAAGTCGTGGAAGTATAGAGTGCCGCGATAGCACTACGCAATTCAAGACCGTTTCTAACCGCAGCAACCGAAGCCTCTCCGGAAGCCGATTTCTTGGTTTGGAGCCTGTTGTAGAACTCCGAAATATAGAAGATGTTTTCAATCAGATTGAGGTTCCTCTGATAGCCTAATTCCCTGTTGACAAGTTCGTCGACATCGCTTTCCAGATCCCTGAAATTATACTCAGTATTCTCGCAGGTAAGGTATGAAAGGAGACGATCTTTTTCAGGTCCTTCCGGTTTGTATTTTTCAACACCCTGCCTGATGAACTTGACAGGGGAATAGCCCTGATAGAACGAACCGTTGCACCACTTGTTCATAAGTGCGTCGAATGCCGTTCTGAGAGAGCTGGATTTGAGCAGGAATCCTGAGAAATGGTCTGTCTTGGAGATCATTACGCTGGAACTCGTTCCCATCATGATCGGGTCACCTGCAGCCGTCGACATGATAGGATCGCCGCCCATTATCGGATCTCCGCCTGCTGCGATCATGATAGGATCACCGCCTGCCGCAAGCATGATCGGGTCACCGCCCGCATCCATCATAATCGGGTCGCCTCCGGCTGAAATCATTATCGGATCGCCGCCCGCAGACTGCATGATGGGATCACCGCCGGCACTTCTTGCGATCTGCATGATCGGGTCACCTCCGGCTGAGAACATTATCGGATCTCCTCCTGCTTCAAGCATGATAGGATCGCCGCCCGCAGACATAAGAACGTTGCTCGAGCCGTCGGAATTCGTTCTCGTTGCCGAAAGCATGATCGGATCACCGCCGAAAACCGTGCCCAGTTCATAAACGAAATACATCGAATCGCCGCTGAATGTAGTTCCTTCGGGGCCGAAATTGATCTTTGAAATCTGAGAACCGTCTCCGGTCGTCAGAACACTGTAATTCAGCTTATTTACTTTGTTATTCCCTTCCTTTATGACTGTATTTTTCGGGATGACGACATAAATTCCGTTGTCGATGTAGCGCGAGATATCTTTTGACATATCGCTGACATCGATCGTGCCGCTCAGTTTTTCGAGCAGGAAGAAAATCGTCGAGGAGTCTTCCGAAATCATGATCGGGTCTCCGCCGGCAGACTGCATTATCGGATCTCCGCCCATGATGGGATCACCTCCCATTATCGGATCACCGCCGCCGTAAACGAGTTTTGCCCTGACGACATATTCGCCGGGATCTACTGTCTGCAATTTGTGCGCGGCCGATACCGCAGTGCTGTTGAGAGAGGTCCAGACTATACTGAATCCTTCCGCCACCTCGTTGCTGCCGCCTTCGATATTGAGCAAAACTTCGTTGCTAACTGGATTTGCCGTGTTTATGACTACTTCCTTTTTATCAGCCGAAATCCTGAAGCCGTGAAAGAATTTGTTGAATTCACGGTTTTCCGTTTTCTGAACATCTGCCGCGATCTTTTCCGAAAGTGTTTTTGCACTTGTCGTATTGAGGAAAGAGGAAAGAAGTTTCAACCCTTCCTGAATGCCGGAAAGTTTGGAATAATCGAGCTCGCCGAGCCATTTTCCCGTTCCGAGTTTTGCGTAAGTCCTGACTCTTGTCTCGCTTTTTCTCATGTCGGCACAGTTCTGATCGACGAGATATGCCGCGTTCGTGATTTCCGAAATGTTGGCGACGTGGTCTGTCATCCCTTTGAAACAGCTCGCAAAGCCGTTCGCCTTCACGCAGTATGTTTTGGAAGCCGAAATATCGGCATTGAACGAATATTTTCCGTTCGAACCGGTATTTGCCGAAGCGATTTTTGTGGTTTTGCCGCATTCGTAAAGGGCAGCCTCGATGCCTGAAACACTGCTGCCGATCTGGTATGAACCGGATATTTTGTGGTTTTCGGTAACTTCCGGAACCTCGGTATCGGTGTCGGTATCGTTGTCCTGATCCGGAGTCGTGTCAGCGGAATCAGTGTCGGTGTCGGTATCGTTGTCGGGAGTTGTGTCGGATGAATCGGTGTCGGCGTCGTTGTCCGTTATTCCGGTATGATCTGAATCTTCGTCAGGCTCTTCGTTATTTCCAGGATCTTTGATGCAGATATTGTTCTCGATGTCGCAGACGAGTCCTTTATTACAGGTCTCGTTCGGGTAGCACTCGCCGTAAAGCTCGCCCTGCTTCCGGCCGGGATCATCCGTGTCGGAATCCTCGTCGGTATCCTCGTCCGATATTTCAACATCGGATATATCGATATCTTCAGTATCGCTGTCGGGGGTAGTGCTTTCTTCTTTTTTGCTTCCGCCGCATGCAGTTACAAAGACAAGCAGTGCCCCGATCGCTACAAAAACCATGAATCTTTTCATGAGCGCCTCTATTTTTATAAATTATTGATTTTACAACAAAAACAACATAGTTACACAAAAAGCGCACAATGTTAGTGATTTGAGACAAAAAGGCAAGATTTTTTCAAGACAGGAACTCTTTTGAAAAACAAAAAAACTTATCCGTTTATATTCAATTCTTGACTTGCACGGTTTAGCCCCTATAATTCCCTGTTTTTGTTTT
The DNA here is from genome assembly GCA_017963125.1 of bacterium. Lineage (GTDB taxonomy): Bacteria > UBP6 > UBA1177 > UBA1177 > UBA1177 > UBA1177. The sequence continues at coordinate 18,455 of JAGCUA010000013.1, read as the reverse complement.
TTTACTTAATTTTTAGGGAGACTACAATGGCAGCAAACGATTGGAAAGAAAAGGTAAAAGAGGTTCTTGAAGACGTCCGTCCGGCACTTCAGAGAGACGGCGGCGATGTTCAGATCATAGAAATCACTGATGACGGTATCGTAAAAGTCGCTCTTCAGGGTCACTGCGCAGGATGCCCGATGAGTCAGATGACTCTCAAAATGGGAATCGAACAGCACCTCAAAAGCATCGTTCCGGAAGTAAAAGAGGTCGTAAACGTCTAAAATCTTCTAAAACACCTTACTCGAAAAGTTCTGTATCCGGAGGATGAAATGCTTTCCATAGTTCCGCTCGGCTGCTACGGCAGCGATCTTGAAAACAAAAAGTGCATCTCCATGCTCGTAACTCCGTCAACTGTCATTGACACAGGCTCTATCATGTCTTCCCTTGACACGAACCAGCTTCTCGGGATAAAGCACATCATCATCACTCACTCTCACTTCGACCACATCAAGAATCTTCCGATTTTCGCCGACTTCATGCTTTCGCTCGGCAACCACTCGTTCACGGTATATACGACCGAAAACATCATGGCGCAGATAATGGGCAACATTTTCAACGACCTCATCTGGCCTGATTTCACGAAACTGCCGACAAAGAAGAATCCGACGATAAAGTTCCGGCCGATAAACTTTGACAAACCTTTTTCCATCGAAGGGATCGAGTTCCTGCCGATCGAAGTGAACCATGTAGTCGAGTCGCTTGGTTTCATTATAAAACACAACAACGAGGCCATCGCATACTCCGGAGACACCGGCATCTGCCAGAATTTCGTAGATCATGTAAACAGAGATCCTTCAATAAAAACAATATGCTGGGAGACTTCATTTCCGGACAGGCTTGAAAAACTGGCAACTGCATCGAAACATCTGACACCTTCGCAGCTTGCAGGAGAACTTGCCAAAATAAACCATCCGTGCAGCATCCACACGTTCCACCTCAAGCCCAATCTGGAAGACGAGATCATCGCTGACATCAAAAAAATCGAGAGTCCGATGAAAATCACCCCGATGAAACAGAAACGTCCGATAACAGTATCTTAAAAACAATGAACAGACAGATAATCGTAAACAACACTTACGGCGAAAAAAGAATCGCTATACTTGAAGACAGAAAACTCGTGGAACTCCACGTCATGCACTCGGAGGAAGGCAGCTGTCTTTCAAACATCTACTCAGGCATAATCCGCCGCGTACTGCCGGGAATGCAGTCTGCGTTCGTGGAATTCGGCGGCACGAGAACCGGATTCATCCACGCGAACGACCTGAAACTCAATATAACCTACGAAGAGTTTCAGAAGAATTTAGAAAGCGACGATGACGAGATCGAGGAACAGGACGGAGAGACGACCGCGGAAACGCCGGTTGAACCGCACAAACGCACAGACATCACCGAATACGCGAAAGAAGGCAACCGCATTCTCGTTCAGGTCGTAAAAGAACCTATCGGACAGAAAGGTGCAAAGCTCACGACTCACATTTCGCTTGCCGGAAGATACTGTGTGCTGCTGCCGACGATCACCCATATCGGTGTCAGCCGCAGGATAAACGACCGCGAAAAGCGCGACGAGCTCAAGGAGTTCGGTCAGAAGGTGCTTAAAAAGGGTTACGGTATAATCCTCAGGACTCTCGCTGCAGAAACAGACCTCAAGACCATCGAAAAAGAGGTCGTTTTCCTGATAAAAAAGTGGCTTTCCATTCAGAATACATTTCAGAAAGGCAAAGGATCGGCACTCATAGAACCGGCACTCGATCCGATGCTTGATTTCGTGCAGAATACCGGCATGGACGAACTTTCAGAGATAGTCGTCGACAACAAAAACGACGAGAAGGCAGTGCGCGACTACTTCGCTTTCTACGGTGAAAATCCAGACGACAAAGTAAAATTCTACGACCTGCCCTACCCGATTTTCGACTACTATTCGATCGAACCAGAAGTAACCAAACTGGTAAAGAAAAAAATCTGGCTCAAAAGCGGCGGTTTCCTGATCGTCGAACAGACCGAGGCACTGACTGTCATCGATGTCAACACCGGCAAATTCGTCGGAAAAGGAGACCTTGAAAGCACTGTCGTCAAAACGAACTGCGAAGCGGCGGAAGAGATCGCATACCACCTGAGACTCAGGAATTTGGCGGGAATAATCGTCGTCGACTTCATCGATATGCGTAATCAGGCAAACAAGAAAAAAGTTATCGCCAAGCTCGAAAAAGAGCTTGAGAAAGATCCTGCAAAGTGCACCGTTTTCTACTTCACGCGCCTCGGACTCATCCAGATAACGCGAAAAAGAACGACCGAAAGCAACATCTCGTCGCTCACGGAACCGTGCCCATACTGCAGCGGAAACGGCATAATCCGTTCGCGTGAGACCGTAACGTTCCAGATTTTCCGTGAAATCAAAAAACACGTAAAACTTTACGGAAGCAGAGTCGTTACCGTAAAAGCGCATCCTGAGACGATTTTCGCGCTTGAACAGAAGTATTCCGACGAACTCGACAAACTCAAAAAAGAACTCAAAATATCGGTAAACACCGAATCAGACAATTCACTTCACAGAGAATCGTTCTCAGTTGACGGAAAATAAACGGAAATTATTCCTCTTCCCCGGCCCTTTCTTCCATGTCGCTGTTGTAAACAGAAACTTTGTTGCGGCCGTGTTCTTTTGAATAATAGAGAGCCGTATCGGCATTCTTTATAAGGTCTTCCGAGCTCATCGAAGGAAGCGGATAAGAGGAAACGCCCAATGAAATCGTTACGTTAAGATGGACACCGTCAGCGTTGACAGATGAATCGCGCACTATCATTCTGATTTTTTCGGCGATGCTTGCCGCATCTTCGATGGATGCGTTGTAAAGCAGTATAACGAATTCCTCTCCGCCGTAACGTGCCGCGAAATCGACTTTGCGGACGGAATTTTTGATCGTTCTCGATATGAAGCGGATAACATCGTCGCCGGCTTTGTGACCGTATGTATCGTTGACGTTCTTAAAATGGTCTATATCGAGCATTATCGTCGAAAGCTGGACTTTCATCCTGCTCGCCTCGCCGATCTTCTGCTCGAGCATATTGTTGAAGCAGCGCCTGTTGTAAAGACCGGTCAGACCGTCGACATTGGAAAGTTCCTCCATTTTCTGGAACATTTCGATGTTGTTGAGTGCCGAAGTAACGACTTTGGCTATCATTCTGACCGATTCCAGATGCTTTTTGAGTTCCTCAAAATCCTTCACTGTGTCGGTAAGAACTGAAATCGTCCCTTTGACATCGTTTTTAAAGGTCATGCTGCGGACCATAATGCAGCTTTTTTTGTTGAGATCGTCAAATTCATCCGGAAACAATGGTTTTGTCTTGCGTTTGTTCACGTCGGTCGCTTCATAATAATCGTCCATCTTTCCGCTGACCATCATTGCATGGACCGACTGCGGATCCCTCATTTCTGCAGTAACAGCATCGCAGATATCGGACATTTCAAGTTTAGGCTTTCCTTTCGCCGATTCCTGAACTGAAAAAGAGTAACCCAAGAAAACGTTGTCATCACTCTTTCTCGCGACGAAAACAGCACTCGCTTCGGGTGCAAGATTGAATATCGCAAGCGCCGCAGCCTTTAGAAGCTCATCGTGATCGAAAGAATCGACTATATCCGAAGTAGCCTGATAAAGCGTTGCGTTTTTCTGCTTTTCCACCGCAATGTGGCTGAATGTTTCGGACTGTCTCAGCTGTTCTATGACATCGTTTTTTATTTCTGAGAACTTCCTGATGAGCTCGTCTCTGCTGCTCCTGCCCCTGTTATCCGTATCAATAACGACGACATATTCAGGTTCGAAAAGCGAAATGTCATCGTAATCGACCAACGAAACAGGATAGTATATTCTGAAATTGTATTCGGGCATCATCGGTATGTTTTCGCTTTCATCGAGGAGAGCGCTCGCAGCGACATCGGTTTTATCGTGTACAGCTCTGAACAGAAGACCTTTCTGCTCAAATTCATTAGCAGTGTCGTATATTTTCGCCATTCCGCCCGGAAGGAGTTCTACAAGACGCACCGAAACAGGTCTTCCGTCGAAATTCTTCGTGCGGACGAGATAGTTTTTCAACGGTCTGAAAGGATCGGTGACAAGCGGGGTACTCACAGGCGCCCTTGAAGCAAGAGGCGCTGCGGGACGGTCTTCAAAAAAGAAGGAAAAACCCTTTCTCATAAAAACCCAGACACCTATGGATGCCAGAACGAAAAGGACGTAAGTTATGAAAACGGATATGTCTGAAAGATTTCCGCTGTATATCATCAGAACAAACGATATCGCAGCAAAAACGATATAGGAAATATCGTCGCTTTTCTGCAGGATCAGCGGCAGAGCGAGAAAAATCAGAGGAAGGACCGGACTTCCGCAGACTCCGCCCGAAAGAACAAACGGCGGAAGAAGGAAAAGCGGCCAGTAAATCTTCTTCTTTTCAACAAGACGGATGTAAACAACTATCAAAACGAAAACACTCCACCAGATGACGAGAAACGGAATATTGTTTTCAAAGTTGTCTTTCAAATAAATCGAAACGAGGGAAAACAAAAAGGTCAGAATGTGACCAATAAAACGGAATTCTAATAAAGATGTCATTTTTCTGGCGTCTGTTTGATTTTAAACTGATTGTCGGGCATCATCTTGTACTTCAGGCGGAGAAGCTCTTCTGCAGCTCTCGGATCCTTTACGAAACGGTCCTTCTTGTAGTGCAGAGTATTCGCTTTTTGATTTATAACTTGCTGTTTTTCTTCTATCGTCCTGATTTTGTTACGATTATTATCAAATTCACCGTAAGAAACGCCTATATCGTAAATGATATAGGACGAAACAACCAGAAAGATTGCTCCAAGAATAAAAATAACAGGTCTTTTCTTCATTTTTTCGCCCTCGTTGCAACAGCTATATTTTCAAATTTCAAAGATTTCAGTATGTCAAGGACCTCTGTGACCCTTCCGTGCGGAGTAGTCACGTCGGCTTTGATGACGATAACATATTTTAAACGCATATCCGTGTCAAATTTTGAAAGAAATTCTTCTATTTCCTCATTTGAAGAGACCTCCGTCCCGCCTAGAGCGACCCTGCCGTCGGCACTTATGGCGATCTCGAACTTTTCAGCTGAGACTATCGGCGTGTCGGAAGAAGCCTTCGGAAGATCGACTTTGAGTCCCGATTCCTTCACAAAGGTACTTGTAAGGGAAAAGAATATGAGAAGCGTGAAAAGAACGTCGACGAGCGAACTTATGTCGATCGAAAAATCCTTAGGTGCGCGCTTTTTGAGTTCCATCAAGCCCTCTTTTCACCTGAAAAAGGCGAAAACAAAAAATAGACGAAAGGAACGAATCCGGCAAACCAGAAAGGAAGAAGAAGCACGCTTGCGGCATAAACGATCCAGAAAAGAGAGGGAGAAAGCCAGGTAGACGCGATATTTTCAGGGATCTGCGGCAGTTCGAGACGCTGCACCATAGCCGGAGAAAGAGAGATAGCGAACATCACGATGACAAGCGGTAGAGCGACTATAAGCGTTCCGCAGGTGCCTAAAACAACGGGAAGGACAGCAAGTATGAAACTGAATCTCCACGAAAAAATGAAATTTTCGTTTTTAACCGGAACCGTTCTGACATTGTTCCTGATTTTGCCGATATAAAAAAGAAAAGTTTCGAGAAAAAGCGGAACAATGGAAAGCTGCGGCATCTCTGCGAAAAGAGCGACTGCCGTAAACAGAAGAGCGACGATAAACACGATCGTATTCAGCATATTCCAGTCGAAATGCTCATGCTCGAAACAACGCAGTCCCGCCTCTTTCGCAATTTTGGAGAAAAGTCTGTTTGAAAAGAAGCCGAACGAACCGTCGTGCCTGAGATAGTTGTCGACAAGGCGCTCCTCTGCCTCGTTCTTCATCGAAGGAGTATCTACATCCTGCCAGAGATGTCCGGTCATTTCTGCGCACGCAAACTTTCTTTCACGCGCCTCCATCCCCATAACGTCAGAAATGGAAACGTCGCCCTTTGTATCGTAGATCTCCTGAAGCATCGGAAAAACTGCCGGTTTGCAGAGGAAAAGCCCCGTATCTACGGCATCGTATGAAGGAAGCTCCTTACCTATCGTTGTGATTTCACCGTTTTCGGTAACGACCTTAGTCGCGTCGTCAAGATCGAAAACACCTTCGATGTTTCTGTCGACCGAAAGAACAACATCGTATTTTTCAAGTTCCGGCTCCGCCTTTTCCAGAAAACCGGCGAAAAAATCATTGGAAAAAATGTGGTCCGACATCGAAAGCATGAACGGAGCGTCATCAAGACAATCATGAGCGCGAAGCAGCGAAATGCCGTTTTTCTTGTTGTATTCGGTATTCTCCGCAAAAACGACGCCATGAATATTGTTCTTTGCGATGTATTCCCTGATCTGGTCGCCGCGGTAACCTATAACGACAACGATCTTTTCGATGCCCACAGACTGCATAAGCGTGATCACGCGCTCGATCAGAGCCATTCCGCCGACAGGCATAAGCGGTTTCGGCTCGTTCCGCCCTTCGCTGTTGAGCCTGCTGCCAAGACCGCTTGCAAGGATAACGCCCTGTTTTATCATGTTCGCCTCTAAGCTTTAGGTTGCATATCTTTCGCGATTTCCGCCTTTTTCGCCATAACGTATTCCTTGTATCCGTCAAGATCGCCTTTGTCGAAGCAGACCGGAGACAAGAACGTGTATACAAGCATATGGAAAAGAAGACAGTCAAGGACCCATGGCTCGCCGGTAACAGCCGTAGCCACGCCGCTTGCGACAAGCATCAGGACAGCGACGCTCATAAAAAATTTAAATCTTTTGTTGAATATGCGTCCGTGATGGCTTACGAACGGTCTGAATGAAAGGTTGTTCCAGCCTATCCAGATGAAAATCGGGATAAGGAAATATTTGTAGACCGGAAGATATTCAGCCGGAAGATACTTGCTGATGTGCGTTCCTGCACCGATAAGGCTCATCAGATAGAAAGCCGAGACCGGACGCGGAGTGCCAAGGAAAAAGCGCGGGAAATCAATGTCGTAGACCTCGTTCCTTGCATGCCTGATGCAGCCGAAAACAAGCGGGACCATGCCCATGCAGTAAGCAACGAGCGCGTTCAGAAAACCGCCGTCCGGAATCCTGTAGAAAGCATAGACTACGAACGCGGGGCAGACAGCGTAAGTCACGTGGTCGGCTATAAGGTCGAGTTCTTTTCCGAAGTCGTTGCTCATTCTCGTGATCCTTGCGACGATCCCGTCACAGAAATCAAGAACGTATGCAGCCATTACCAGATAGCACGCCTGCTGGATATCGCCTTCTATGGCCAGAATAGCGGAAAGAAAACCGATAGCGACATTGCCCAATGTTACGACATCTTTCAAGTGAATAAGTCCCATTTTTCCTCCAAAAATCAAGAACCGAAACAAAAAAAACGGCATATAATAAGGAAATTTATCTAAAAATCACTTTTTAAGGGAAACTTTTTGAAATTCAGAAAAAAAATGAAAAAAGAAAGGAACGGAACGGATTCAGAGATTACTATTCTCCGCCTGAGCCTGAAGCAGCATTAGCGTCGTCTTCCTCTTCTTCCGGAGCTTCAGGAGCCGAACCCGGACAGCATACATAGTAGCCTGTTTCCGAAGCATCCTTTTTGAAGGTATTGAAAATAAGTTCAACTACGCCTGCAGCCTCATATCCGGGAATATAAGTTCCGCTGTAAGTATCGGTGATATATTTTTCCCATGCTTCCCACGAACCTGTTTCTTTTGCATAGCAGTTGATCTGGGAGAAATCCTGACCGGAGAAACATCCGCCGACAACCGAATTCTGGAAAGCGCACTGTGCCATGATCGTATCGTATTCCTGCTTAGCAGCGGAAACTTTCTTGCCGTTCGCATCAGTCGTATCCTGGAAACCGCCGTCAGGAACAAGGTATACAGAACCCATCTGGATCGTTGTTCCGAAAGTCGGGATGATGTTGAAGTTCACCTTATTCGTCTTTACAGTCGTACCGTCTGCGAGTTCGCCGATGATTCTGACTTTGACAATGAGCGGACTTGCGATCCAGTCGATATCGTTGACATGCTCAAGAAGGTTTTTAGCCTGAGCCTCTTCAAAAATATGAATCCAGCCTGCAGCCTGACCTCCGTCCGGAGATATAACGATCCCGTGAACAGATTCTCTTTTCTTCTTGTTCCAGAGATTCTGATCAAGCGAAAGCTTTCTTCCGTCAGCCTGGGGTTTCGGATCCCACTCATATTCTATTTCAGCTTCTTCAGCATAGAAATAGTTCGCCTCGGAAGTGGTCAGGTCGGTATTGCCGCCGCTACTTGCCGGAATGTAGTTAGTCATCTGGAAAGCAAGTTTGTAATCGAAGTTGAACGCAAGGTCGATTTTGCCTTCGGTGTAATACTTGTCGCCGCCGACTTTTACCGCGCAGTCATCTTCCTCCGAAATGGGAACGAATTTTTCAAGGATGACTCTGTTACGCCTTTCGACGCAAGAAACCATCATTAAACAAGCAACCATCAGGGTAAGAATGAAAAACTTTCTCATCTTAATTCCTCCAAATCTCTCAATATGTCATTAGAATTCCTGTAAATTATCCCGGGAACACCCGTTTTTTTCAGGTAAACCATAGAAATTCTGTCCAAATTCCTCTTTTTATCCAACATTATAAATTTACGCCATTTGTTTTCGTCTCTATATTTCTGCAAATCGTTTTTTACTCCGTGTTTTTGCAGCAATTTTTCAAGTTCTTCAGCCGGAAAGACCTCGCCGGCACCGACGGTTTCGGCCCATTCCTGCACAAGAACCATACCGGCGGCAACAGCCATGCCGTGCGGCAGAGCGTAATAAATCTCTATCGCATGACCGAAGGTGTGCCCCCAGTTCAAAACAATTCTTTTTTCAAGGGTATCCGTAAAATCAGCACTAACGATCTCGTATTTACCAAGTATCGCAAGCGTTATCGCCTCTTCCGAAAGTAGATCGTCAGCCGCAAAAACCATATCGGCAAGTTTTCCGCCTTTTATCAAAGCGAGCTTGATGATCTCTGCCTTTCCCGACGCGATCTGCTGCGGAGTCAGAGTTTTGAAAAACTCCTCCATGATCACGACTTCATCAGCCGGATAGAAAGTGCCGACAGTGTTTTTAGCAACAAAATTCACTGCCGTTTTTCCGCCTATCGAACTGTCCACAGCCGAAAGAAGCGTTGTCGGAACAAGAACCAGCCTCATCCCGCGCTTGTAGACCGAAGCCGTAAACGCCGCAAAATCAGTTGTAGCACCGCCGCCGACCGCAACAAGAGTCGTTCTGCGTCCCGCGTTTAGGTCTATCAGCCATTCCAGACAGCTTTCGACGTGGTTCAGATCCTTCTCTTTTTCGCCGTCAATGTAGAAAAGCCGATCATTCGGGAGCGATCCTGCCAGACTTTCAAGCGATCTGTCGATCAAAAAGCAGCAGTCATGCCCGAGAGAGCCGGCAAAATCTGCAAAAGACTTTGCGAATCCGACTTTTGTCGTGTGCGTTACAGAAAAAGTGAGTTCCATATCTCCTCAATCTCCGACCAGATTTCATTTAAACCGCGACCGTCGGTATCGACGACAAACGCCGCCGCCTTTTCGTAAAGCGGCAATCTCGCCGAAAAGAGCTTTTCGTAACCTTCGCGCCCAAGCTTTTTACAGAGAGGTCTCTCCTCAAATCTCCCGATGAGATTTTCAAAGGAACTTCTCAGATAAACCAGCTTGAGACCGCTTTGATATATCTCTCTCCATGCAGGATGGGCAAAGTGAACGCCTCCGCCGAAAGCCGCAAAATCGAAATCGGACTTCAGGATCCCGCTTATCACCGAAGTTTCAAGCGTTCTGAAATCCTCTTCCCTGCCGTTTTCAAGCATCTCTGCCGCATTCGGAATTTTCTTTTCGATCAGAACATCCGAATCGACCGCCTTGAAACCGCTTTTCGCAGCAATGGAGGCTATCGAACTTTTTCCGCTTCCCGAAAACCCGATCAAACCGAGCCGCCTCATTTCGTCTTCTCCAGATAAACTGCGTAAGCCGATTTGATATCACTCAGATTGTCCGACCCGAACTTCTCGCAGAAAGCATCCGCGACAATCAAAGCCACCATACTTTCGGCGATGACTCCGGCGCGTTCGATGCACCAGAGATCGTTCATTCCGGGCTGACACTTTCCGGTCCTGCCGCTAACCGGCGAAACCGATTCAACTTCAAAAGGCTGAGTAGGAATCGGCTTGAAATAGAGCGTCGCAACCAGAGGCATACCGTTTGAAATGCCGCCTTCGATCCCGCCGCATCTGTTTGAAGCGCGTTCGCCGTGCCTTCCGCAGAAAGCATCCGCTGCGTTTTTTCCTCTCATCCTGTGAAGTTCCGCCTCCCCGAAATAAACACCTTTCACCGACGGAATCGAAATCAATGCCGCCGCGAGCCGTGAATCCAAGTGATCTGACCACTGGACATTTGAACCAAGCCCAGCCGGAATTCCTGAAACAACGACTTTCAGAACTCCGCCGTAAGTACCGTTTGCCTTGTCGGCAAGCGCCTTTTCAGCATCGAAGTCGCAGTAAGGAACTCCGCCGATTTCAAGAATTTCGGAAGTTATGTCCACATTCATTTCAGCAAGGAACATCCTGCACAAAGCACCGGCAGCGACTCTTAAAGCCGTCTCCCGGGCGCTGGAACGCTCCGCACCGATCGAAATGTTGTCATATCCGAATTTCCTGAACGTGCTGTAATCCGCATGTCCCGGTCTCGGAAACCCTTTATCAATTACTCCGTTTTCAATGAGCGTGCCTTCCGCTGCATTTTTCAGCAGGAAAGCTATTGGAGCGCCTGTCGTGACACTGGCTGCGACTCCGGAAACGACCCTGACATCGTCTTTTTCGACATCGAGCCTCTCCGAGCGGCCAAGCCCTGAACGGCGTCTCCTTAAATCATTCTCAAAAAGAACACTGTCAAACCTGACACCCGCCGGAAATCCGCTGAGAACGGCAACAAGCTCCGAACCGTGGGATTCACCGGCAGAAACGAACTGCATTACTCTTCACTTGTTTTCAAAGGAATCGATGATTTTACCTTATTCATGATTCTCGGAGTAAGGAAAATCAAGAGTTCGCTTCTTTCAACTCTGCTCTCTTCCGATTTGAAGAGCCAGCCGAGTACCGGAATTTTTCCGAGAAGCGGAACATACCTTTTTGTTTTGGAAGTAAGGTTGGTATAAACACCGCCGATAACGACCGTGTCACCGCTCTTTATCAAAATTTCAGTCTTAGCTTCTTTCTTGATGATCGAAGGTTCGCCCAAGTAGTTCGAATTCGACCAGTCGGGTTCGCTCTTGTTGATTTCGATGTTCAGAAGGATCGAACCGTCAGCCGTGATGTGCGGCGTGGTCTTGAGGATAAGGCTGGCATCAACGTATTTCGTCGTAACATCGCCGCCCGTACCTCTCGTCGTGATAGGAATACTGGTACCTTGCTGGATCATAGCTTCCTTGTTGTCAAGTGTTGCAACTTTCGGAGAACTTACGATCTTGATCTTACCGTCAGATTCCATGACGTTCAAAGTAAGGTTGAGGTCGTTGATCATGCCGACACTGCCGAACGTGAAACCAAGAGCTCCTGTCGGATCTGCCGGGCCGGGAACAGCAACGTTTGCACCTACACCGAGGTTGTACGGAAAAATCGCGTTGGTCGGATGACCGTTCGCATCAGTATAAGTATGATTGGTTCCCCACTGGATACCAAGACCGAGAGCAGCCGTCGAAGTAGCCTCTACGATTCTTGCTTCGATAAGGACCTGAGGTGTCTGCGTATCAAGGTAATCGACCAACTGTTCCGACTTGTCAAGGATCTCTTCAACATCCTTTACGATAAGGACATTCGTTCTCTGATCGTAGCTGACCGTACCTCTGTCGGTAAGGAGCTCTTTGATCTGCGGAACAAGTTTGTCGGCCATCGCGTAGTTTACAGGAACAAGTCTTACTTTTACAGGTTCCAGTTTCTTCTGCGCGTTCTTCTTTGCAAGTTCTTCCTCTTTCTCTCTCTGCATCGTTCTGATCGTAGCAACTCTGATGATGTTGCCGAATCTCTCTTTGCCGAGCGATTTACTCTTGAGGATAACGTCAAGAGCTTCGTCCCAGGGAATATCGACAAGTCTTACCGTGACGGTTCCTTTTACGTCGTCGCCGGCGATGATGTTGAGCTTGCTGATATCAGACATAAGACGAAGGATATCAAGGATGTCGACCTCTTTGAAATCGAGGTTGATCTTTTTGCCGGTATACTGAACAGGTTCTTCTTCCATGTTTACAGCGCCGCCTTTTTCTTCTTCACCACCTTCTTCCTGAGCAACTGCAGCCTGCGGAAGTCTGACGATCTGCGCTTCGGAGTAACCTGCTACGCCCTGAACTTTTTCAGCAGCCGAATTGAAAACGAAATCACTGCCATGCTCAGATTCTTCGATTTTGAGATCATGTTTAGCAGATTTCATCTTCGCGATGATCTTTACGTTTTCCTTTTCGTTGTAGACTGCAAGTTCCGCAACCGGGCCGGTAAGCGAAGTCGCGTCAATGACCTGCTCTTTGTCTTTCGCGATGAAAGCGTTTTTAACAGTGATCTCTATCGTCTGACCGTTTACATTTCTGCTGATTTCGAGTTTTTTGTCAGCCTTTACTTTAAGGATTTCGGGTTCTTCACCGATGAAAGCAAGACCTTTGATCTCGGTTCTGTCTTCAACAACCGGAATCTCCTCAGCCTTTTCAGGTTCCGCAGCAGCTACAGCCGTTTCAGCAGGCTGGTTTTTGAAAGCTGCGAACATCTTTTTACCTTCTGTTCCGAAAGCATAGATTTTCGAGCGGCTGATCGTGAAGTATTGCGGGATCTCCTTTTCGATAACGACACGGTATCCTGCCGGATGGTTTGCGCTTCTCGCACCTTTTGCAGATTTCATCGAACCTTTGATGCCGATAAAATCGAAAACGAGCCTGTCCGGACCTTTAAGCGTGAAGAATCTGACTTTTTCAGGCTGCTCGGTGAAAGCAAAACTGATATTTCCAGACTTCGAATTCATCGTGACGCGGCTGTTTTTGAGCTCTTTCTCTTCCGACATCGAAACGAGGCTGTCGAAATCGCCCGTTTTTACGGAAGTCATGCCCGATGCAAGCGATTCAAAAAGAACATTGCCCTCGTCCGCATCGATTTTGAGGTGAGCAGCTTTTTTGCCGTTGACGGTTCCCTGCTCAGCAGTTCCTTCAGCAGCTTCTCCGAGACCGATGATTTCAACGCTGTCGGAATTGAGTTTAAAGTAAGTTCCGTCAAAATTTTCGGAAACTACTACGCTGTTTCCGTTCTGTTCGACGGACAGTGAATCATTCTTGTTCTGTGCAACAGCGAAAACCGTTACGACCGAAAAAACCAAAACAAGAACAAATGATAACCTGAGACTTTTCATTACAATCTCCGTTCCATTAGTTATTCAAATTTTCTTTTCCTTTCTCTTGTTCGCCGCCGTTGTTAAATTCAGCAGCGTCATCCGGCTCGTCGGACTCTTTGAGAGGCGATTTTACAGGAAGCTCAAGGTAGAGCTTATTTATAATCTTTCTTCCGAGCGGATCTTTATACGTCTCGACGATTTCGAGCTTGTCCGGCAGAATCCTGCTGATCTTTCCCCAGTTTTTGCCGATAAAGCTGCCGTTTTTGACGATGTAGCTTTTTCCGTCAGGCGCGATTACGACAGCCTTAGGATCGGTTATACCGTAAATTATAGCAGAAAGTCTGAGATCAGTGACATCGAAATTCTGAAGCTCGCTGACGATTTTTTTCTCTTTGTTGAGGCTCGCCATATCGCCGAAATAGTTTCTGAAAGGATCTTTTTTACCGACTGCGGAGTAGCGGTAATTCGACCTTCTCTGCGCGATATCGGTGATGTCGATCTCTTTTTTAGTCTTGTTTTCACTCGATTTGGTCTTGCTGACCCTTTCATATTCGGCTTTGTAGTCGTAAGGCTCGATCTGATATTCGTTTGCACAGCCTGCAAGGATCGAGGCAAGGATCAAACATGATACCCATACAAAAATATTGATCTTATTTTTTCTTTGCATTCTGACCTCCACCCATTTCAGCAGACGAAAGGAAACGGTAAGTCGTCGCCCTGAAAGTTATGTCGAGCGCGGTCTTGTTCGGATGGAAACCACCGAAAGAAGTAGAAACTTTGCTCTTCTTGTTGTTGTCCTTTTTAGCCGCATTGTCATTTATGACCTTCATTTCAAGGTCGCTGACATTGACAATACGTGCAAGTTTGTTCACGCTGTCGAAGAAGCCGAGAACTTCGTGGAAACTTCCCTTGACCTTCATCGAAACGGGAACTTCCGCGTAGAACTCCTTTTTCCTCTCAGCCAGCGGCTCGAAGTAATAAACCTCAAGACCGAACTTTTCGGCTTCGTCGGAGAGCTTTTTAAGAAGAGACGGGATCTCTTTTTTGTCCGGAAGCATACTGATGGCAACTTTCAGGTCTCTGTCGAGAGCTTCGACTTCTTCCATGAACTGCCCTCTGTCACGAACCAGCACTACCATTTTGGAGAACTCAGCCTTCTTGGAATTGAATTCGCGGTAAAGCGATTCCATCGTGTCGACATGCGGCATGTAAACAGTAACATAGTAAACCGCGATGATGACGACAAGAACAAGAAGCAATCCTCCGTACCTGTATGCCGGCTTTAATTTTCCGATATTTACCAGCAAGGATTTCATATTCACTCCTCCCTATTGATTAGCACCTGTCTGAGCTTCCGACCCGGCCTGCTGTTCTGCAGGTTTTGCCGGCTGCTGCGGCTGTTCCTGTCTTCCTGCGAAGTGAACCGTTGTGTTCAAACCGTAGGAAAGCACCGTAACACCCTGAACCGCCTTGTCTTTCGTAACCTTTTTCAGGTTGATGTTCGAAAAGAAAAGGGAATTTTCAAGCTGTTTCATGAAGTTTGCAACTTCCTGATTTTCCAAGGTTTTTCCGTCAAGATCAAGTTTGTTGCCCTTGATCGTGAGCTTGTCTGCCCAGATCTTGTTCGACGGAAGTTTCAACGAAAGCTCGTCAAGAACCCTGACAGGACCGATGTTCTGTTCCTGCAGCTTGATGATCATATCCATTTTTTCCTGAAGTTTAGCCTTCTTATCCTTCAGGTTTTTGATCTCGCCCATTATCGATTTGAGTTTTGCGATCTCCGCATCAGCCTCTGCGATGCGTTCCCTGCTCTCCTGCTCTCTTGCAGTCAGAAGCGAACTGTTGGAAACAATGAGAACAACGACGACAACAATCGAGATCACGCAGATTGCAAGGAAACCTTTCGCTTCAGCGATAAGCTTGTCTTCCTTTACGGGTAACAGATTGATTTTTATCATTGTTCGTCCATCCTCCGTAATGCCAGTCCGAGACTAAGTGCCGCAATGTGGCTGTAATCCTCAACTTCCTCTCTCGAAAGGACCTGACCCGGAACAATAATCTCTTTGAACGGGTTCATTCTTTCTACCGGGATAGTCAGAGTGGACTGCAGAGCCTGCATGAAGGTGAAACTTTTCGTAGTTCCGCCAGTAACGAAGACCTTTGCAACACTGTCTTCCGGATTCGTGTTTGTATAATAGTCAAAAACTCTCATTATGTCGGAAACCATGTTCTTCGCGACATCAGCGATGATCTCTTCGACCTGATTCGGAAGAATCGAATCGCCCGTCGCGTGGGTTCCAGATTTAAGGCTCTCTGCCTGCTGGAAGCTGACTTTAAGCCTTCTCGTGATCTCTTCGGTGATGAAGTTGCCGCCCGTCAGAACATCTCTGAAGAATCTTACGTTGCCGTTCGACATGACGACGATATTTGTTTTCGAAGCGCCGATATTGAGGACCGCGACCGTTTTGTCCTTTTCTTCCGGGTAGTTAAGCTCGAAAATGTTTGCAAGTGCGGTCGCGTCGATTTCAACCGACATCGGTTTTACTCCGGCATCGCTTACAACCTGAATGAAGTCACCGATAAGGTCTTTTCTTGCTGCGATAAGGATGACTCTGTCGCGACCGTCCTCAACGATATCGGTTTTGATTCCGTCGAAGTAGATTTCTTTAATGTCGTGCGGGATATGCGTTTCAGCTTCGACTCTCAGCGCGTTGTAAAACTCCTGCTGAGAAACCTTCGGAACATTGATGACTCTGTTGATGATACCGTGTCCCGCAACGGCAATCGAGCAGAATTTGTCTCTGAATCTCTCCTTTGCGAGAAGCGTTTTTACAGCATCATTCATCTCGTAAGTGTTCATGATGCTGCCGTCGACCATCGTGTTTACCGGAATGGGGATGAACCCGAACTTTTTAAGCTGATACTTCCCCTTCCCCTTTTTCTGGAGCTGGGCAGCTTTGATCAGATAAGACCCGAGGTCAAGTCCCATCAGTTGCTTGTTATAAAACATCTCCGCCTCCTCTGGCTATTCTTCATCATCCGAAAAAACTTTATGTTTTTCATCAAGCGAAAGCCCCAGAGCAAGAAGAATCTTTCTCTTCGTTTCCATGCGGCACTTTCCGTTCTTTTCGATCCTGTCGATAGTAAGAACCGAAACGCCCGCCTTCCTTGCGAGTTCAGATTTGCTCATAAGAAGTCTTTCTCTCATTTTTTTAAGGTTGTTTTCCGCCATTGCCTACTCCATCGCAATAAAAATAACAAATCCGGAGGCGATGATAGTAAGAAAAATGTAAAAAGCAAGAAATTTTGCAAAAAAATATATCATATTCATATAATTATGCAAAATATAGCTAAAATTCCTTTGCATTTTTAACCATTTTTACGTTCTATTGTTATTCCTATTCTTGTCAATTTATCCTCAATCGACTCATATCCGCGGTCGATCTGGCGCACGTTGTAAATCCTGCTTCTTCCTTTTGCCGCAGCTGCAGCCATAAGCATCGACATTCCGGCGCGGATATCGGGTGAATCGAGACTTGCGCCGTGAAGCTGAGACGCTCCCGAAACGACTACGCGGTGAGGATCGCACAGAATTATCTGAGCACCCATCGCAACGAGCCTGTCAACAAAAAAGAGTCTGCTTTCAAACATTTTTTCAAAGAAAAGCACCGTTCCTTCAGCCTGTGTCGCTGCAACGATCGCAATCGACATCAGATCGGACGGGAACGAAGGCCAGATGCCGTCGTCGATTTTCGCGATCCCGTTGTTCATCTCTTTGACAACGACCATTTTCTGAGACGGAACAAAAATATCGTTTCCACGTTTTTCGGTTTTTATCCCGAGTTTTCCGAAAGTGTGGAGCACCATTCTTAATGTATTATCGCGCGCGGAATCCTTAATAAGAAGTTCGCCGCCGGTCATCGCTGCCAGAGCGATGTAGCTTCCCGCCTCGATGTAGTCGAAACCGATCGTATGAGTGCAGCCCGAAAGGGACGAAACGCCGTCGATGCAGAGCGTACTTGAACCGATACCGCTTATTTTTGCACCCATTTTGTTGAGGAAGTTGCACAAACCCTGGACATGCGGCTCTGTCGCGGCATTCATTATTGTCGTGCGTCCTTCTGCAAGAACAGCAGCCATGACGATGTTTTCAGTGCCTGTAACACTCGCTTCGTCAAGGAAAATATCGGCTCCGGAAAGCTTTTCGGCGTGGATCTCGTAACCTTCGCCTTCGACCGTGTAGTCGGCACCGAGCTGCCTGAAACCGAGGAAGTGGGTGTCGAGCCTTCTCCTGCCGATTACGTCTCCACCCGGAGGAGGAAGGATCACTTCGCCGTTTCTCGCAAGAAGCGGACCTGCAAAAAGAACCGAAGTACGCACCTTTCCGCAGAGATCGCGGTCAAGCGGTTTTCTCAGAAGATTCGCTGCATTTATCTCAATTTTGTTTTTGCTGATTTTCGTGACTGAAACACCGAGATCGCTTGCAATTTCAAGCATATTCCTGACATCGAGAATATCGGGGACATTGTCGAGGATGACCGTTCCTTTCGAAAGAAGAGCCGCCGCAATTACCGGAAGCGCCTCGTTTTTGTTGCCGGAAGTCACTATCTCGCCTTTTATGACTCCGCCGCCCTGTATGTCGAAATATTCCACGAACAGTCTCCAAAAAAGCCGGGGTATGTTACACTAAAAAGTCTTTTTTTCCACTTTTTTTGGAGAAATCTGACAAGAAAAGGAAAACTATTTCGCATTTCAACACCGCCGCTTCTGCGGCACCCCCTCTAACTTAGCGGGGGAATTAAACAAGACGTGTCAGGTCACGTCTCTCCTACCGATAAATGAGTAATATTTCTTTGTTTGCAAGAAGTTCCTTGTTAATTTTCACAAGAAATGCTCCGGGGCAGAAGAGCCTTCACGTCTCCAGGTCTTTGAACCTCTCGCGTAGTCTGCTCTCTGTCTC
>JAGCUA010000012.1 GCA_017963125.1 bacterium | reverse complement strand
TTTGTTAGACCTGAAAGAGGAGTAAAATCATAGACATTTTCACCCGATATTTGGATCTTTTTAAGATTCACTAATTTTTCGAGACCGCGCAGGTCCTGAGAATAAACAGTGATTTCCTGAACCTTTTCCAAATCTTCTTCTCTAATTTCATAATCATCATAATAATCATATCCGAGCCCTAACTTTACTTGAGACTCTATATAGGGATTTGCGAAAAAACCTTCATAATCTCCAGCCGGAATTTTGTCGTAGCAGCGCGCATAGCCATTGATCGGCTCAGTTTCTTCAAAAATTTCTTCATCGGGCTCTTCGGGGTCCTCGATGTCGGAATCAGTGTCGTTGCTTTCGGAATCCGCATCCTCATCCTGATCCGCTTTTTCATCTGAATCATCAATAAAATCAGAATCTTCTTCTGAATCAGAGTCGTCATTGACAGTTTCAATGTTATCGGAATCGGAGTCGGGAAGAATGTCGGAATCTGCGGAAGAGTGCGAGGAGGAACAGGCAATCAAAATCAAAGAAACAAAAATCAAAACTACAAACATTACCCTTTTCATGGCAACCTCCAAAAATAAAGTTAGTTATGGCAAATCAATATCTTTAACACAGCGAATTCCTGTAGAAAAAGAATGGCTCCAAGGCGTATTCGGTCTTCTGATCTTTAATTCAGGACCTCCATTGAAATAGCCTCCTCCTTTTGTTACAACTAGATCGCTTCCGAATTTGCCATGGCACGGCGGTGTTTCGCACAGATTTTTTGTCCACTCGCTTGTCGTCCATTCAGTTACGTTGCCTGACATATCCATGATTCCGCCCACAGTTTTGTCTTTCGGGAAAGTTCCGACTTCTACGACATCAAATCCGACAAAGCCTGGATATCCCCAAGTCGTGTTGGCATAGAAGCTGTCAGGATATGTCTCGGATTTTGGTTCTTCTTCTCCCCACAAATAGGTCTTTTCTTCTCCATCCCATGTTGCTTTCATCCATTCGAATTCTGTCGGCAGTCTTTTGCCGAGCCAGTTGCAGTAATTCTGTGCTTCGAACTGATTGATATAGAGCACAGGAAAATTCTCGTAAAATGGATTGTCGTAGTAATCAAGAACAGTTAAAGAACGCTTTCTCAAAGGTTCGACACATGCTTTTGCTGCAACACACTCTGCATATTTGCCGTTTGTGACTTCAAAAACATCCATTTTGAAAGGTTTCTCGATTTCATATTCCTTTCCGTCATAAAGGAATTGTCCTGCTTCAACCAAAACCATTTCTTCATCACTACTTTTTCCTGCAAATCCTTTGCATTCACCGTCAATGCAGATGTCAAAAGTTGTTGTTGCATCATCATCATCACATCTTTCATGGTTCGGAATGAAATGGCATTCTCCGTCTGTTACAAAATATCTGTTATCTGTGCAGGGGTTGTTGTCTTCGCAAAGTTCATCGGCATTTTCAGGCAGTTTCGGCAAGTCGGGTAGTTTTGCTATGCCGTTCCTGTAATATCCTCCAAGAATAAGAAGCCTGTCTTTTAGGTAAGGCCATTCCTGACCGATATTCGGATAAAATTCTATAACTTCTCCAGTCTCAATGTTCAAGACATAACTGCTTCCTGTCGAAGTCATCTCTGTTTCATTTGCCACATAACTGAAATATGGATATTCAAAACTCGGCATCGTGAAATTCCCTTCAAAAATCCCTTTTATTTCAGGAGTCCATTTTTCTTCGCGTTTGGTTTTGAGATTAAAACTGTATATTTCCATTCCGCTTGCCTTGTCTGGGAAGTTCTCGTAGTAAACAGTATCTCTGCCAGATCTAAAAGCCACATAATTACCTGAAACTACAGGAAGAGCACCCTCGTACATGAAGACACTCAGCGGACTTACTCCAAATGTTTTCAAATCTATAATCCATGCGGTAGACTCCAGCTCATCTTTTGCTAATCCTTCATAAAGATAACTGCATTGGCAGACAATATGCTCGTTATCAATTGAAACAAATCTTTCACACCGGTATAATTCTGAAATATCTTTGCTCTCATTGGTTGCAAGATTGAAGACAACCAAACCGTCAATTACATTCATAGAGACCAAAGCAACAACATAAGGAAACTTTATCTGCACTCTTCCATAAGGTCCCCAATCACTGATTTTTGTGATTTGGTTTGTTTGCAGGTCTCCGACAAAAAGTAGTTTAGATTTATGTGTATCAGATTTAAGACTATCCCAGAGATTGAAAACAATATGGTTTTTATCAACAGCAAAAAAGTGATTAATGAATTTTGAAGACACTATTTCATAAACATATTCATCCTTTCGGTTACATCCATAGATATTTGGGCAATAGCTTTTATCTTCGAGACAGAGTTCTTTGTCTTTAGGATTTAGTACGAAAAACACGAAATCATCGTTTAAATCCATTGGCTCATCCACATTGCCCAGAGAATTTTCATAAGCTTCGGTGCCTCCGTCTGATTCAAGCACTGTGACATATTCGTTTTCTTTCGGATTTGCTTTGCATCTGACATCGGTTTTCTTTGGACCGAAGCAAAGTTTTGAATCTTCCTGACCTTCATAAATGTAAATACAGACAGGATCGGGGTAGACAGGTTCGATGTATTCATCAGGTTTTTCATCAGAATCATCAATAAAATCTGAATCTTCTTCTGAATCCGTGTTGTCATTGACAATTTCGGTGTTATCGGAATCGGAATCTGGAAGAATGTTGGTGTCGTTCTGCGACTTTGATGAAGAGCAGGAAAACAAGCCGAAAATCATTAAGAAAACCAGTAAAAAATTCATCAACTTTTTCATTTCTAAGCCTCCGCGGGCAAGTCTATGTAAAAAACCAATTCAAATTATACTTTTTTTCGATAGCCTGGCAAGAGGAAAAATGGGAAAAATAAATTTTAGGATTGAGCATTTTTTGTCTTTGAATCTTTTTGGAGTATAATTGTCAGTTTTCAAGTTTTGTGAAATGTGCTTTTGAAAAATAGGAGGAAAAATGAAAAAAAATTTATTGATCGCTTTGATTATGGCGCTTTTTTTCTTCGCGGCATGCAGCGACGGAAAAAAGACGGATGAAATTCCTGACGGCGATGCACCTGATTCCGGTGAGGTCTCTGACGGTGACGATGTCCCCGATACAGTTCCGGACGAGTGCGCAGGTGACGACTGCGGTGATGCTCATGATTCCGATGAGATCTCTGACGGTGACGATATCCCCGATACAGTTCCGGACGAGTGTGCAGGTGACGACTGCGGCGATACGCTTCCTGATGATGTCGAAGACAAGCCGGAGACTGAACAGTGCCGTAACCTTCCGGCGCTTTCGAGCGGTGTCTGCGAAGTTAAAAGCGGAAACGGCGCGAAACTTATAAAAGGAAACATCCTTTCCGGAAACAAGGCTTATATCGGCGGTGAAGTGCTGATCGGGGAAGACGGTTTCATAAAATGCGCGGGCTGCGACTGCTCGGCTGAAGCGGCTGGTGCTACCGAGATCACATGTCCCGGCGCAACGGTTACACCTGCTCTGATAAACGGCCACGACCATCTCGGCTATGTCAAACACAAACCGAGTGACTGGGGTGATGAAAGATTTGCTCACCGCCACGAATGGAGAAGAGGAAAAAACGGTCACACCAATCTGCAGGACCGGGACAATATCGAAGGTAAATCTTCCAAAGAACAGAAACAGTGGGCGGAACTCCGTCAGCTTATGTCGGGAACTCTCGCGATTGCAGGAAGCGGCGGCGCGGAAGGTTTCCTGAGAAATATCGACCAGAATTTCATGGAAACTTTCGGTCTCGGCGGAATGGAAGTCAACTATCAGACTTTCCCGCTCGGTGATTCAAACGGATTCATGACCGACAGCGGCTGCAGCTATAACAACATGAGAGACGAGAAAGACCTCGATCACGACTGCTACCTTCCGCATGTTTCTGAAGGAATCAACAAAGCGGCAAGAAACGAATTCCTGTGCCTCTCCGGCAGTCAGGAAGGAGCGATCAACGTTGTGAAAGAAAATTCGGCTTTCGTTCACTCTGTCGGAATAAATGCGGAAGACGGGAAAAAACTTGCGGACGGCAAAACTGCGGTGATCTGGTCTGCAAGAACCAACATTTCGCTTTACGGCAACACGGCTCCCGTCACGATGCTCAAAAATCAGGGTGTTCTCATCGGACTTGGCACAGACTGGCTTCCGAGCGGATCGATGCACATTCTGAGAGAGCTTGCATGTGTCGATTACCTCAACAAAAACCACTTTAACAACACTTTTTCGGATTATGAAATCTGGAAAATGGCGACATCCAACAACGCGGCTGCGCTCAGGATCCTCGATGCTACCGGCGCGATCCGTCCAGGACTTGTCGGCGATATAGTCGTTTTTGATGCGAAAGATGCTGCAAATCCCTACAGAGCTGTCATTGCAGGACATGAGAAGAAAGTCGCTCTCGTTTTGAGAGGCGGAATAGTTTTCTACGGCGATGAGAATGTCGTTGCTGCACTTGATTCAGCAAACGAATGCGAAAAACTTTCAGTATGCGATGTAAATAAGAAAGTGTGCGTAAAGGAAACGGGCATGAACTTATCAGCATTGCAGAGCAAAAACAGTGACCAGTACAAGCTTTTCTACTGCGGGACTCCCGACGACGAGCCGACATGCGTTCCCCAGCGTACAAGAAGCGAAGACGAGGAACATCCTTACTCCGGCCCGAAAGAGGGAGATAAAGACGGTGACGGCATCAAGGACAGCGAAGACAACTGCCCCGAAATTTTCAATCCGATCCGTCCGCTTGACGGCAGCAAACAGGCTGATTCGGACGGCGACGGAGTAGGTGACGCCTGTGATCCGTGCCCGCTTGATAAAAACAGCGAAGAATGCAAAGCTGTAAATCCTTTTGACGAGGACGGCGACGGAATTATCAACGCACTTGACAACTGTCCGTTTGACAGCAATCATGCTCAGGAAGATAAAGACGGAAACGGAATAGGTGATGCGTGCGATGTAAATGCGGTCACAATTTATGAAATCAAGCAGAAAAATGTTGCGGAAGGTGCTCTGGTTAAAGTCGAGGGAATCGTCACGGCTTACAAAGACAAAAATTTCTTCATGCAGATCGATCCGGCTGACCATGACAGCACTTTGAAAGAGCAGTTCAGCGGAATTTATGTCTATAAATCGACTTCGGCAGTAAATGTCGGCGACAAAGTCCGTGTCAGCGGAAAAGTTATGAACTACTACGACCAGCTTCAGATTGCCAATGTCGAAAATGTCGAAGTGATCAAGGCGAACAAAGGTGTCCCCGGTTTCGTAACGGTCGATCCTTCGAAAGTAAAAGACGGCGGCGCACAGAAGGATGCATACAACGGTGTCCTTGTCAAAGTCGAAAATGTCGATGTTACCGAAGCTGCTGATTCTTACCATGTCTTCGGTGTCGCGGACGGGCTCAAGGTCGATGATGATTTCTATTCCTACACAGATCCGGCAGTCGGAACACATTTTGATTTGATCAGCGGTGTTCTGGCTTACACTTTCAACCATTCCAAGATTCTTCCGAGATATGATTCTGATTTCGTGTTCGACAGATGTGCTGCTCTGACCTGCGATCCTTCGTGGTCTTCAGGATGCGACAACGCGCTCGGCTGCATTCCGCTGGAAGGAAAGTGCGCAGACAATTCTGACTGTGCTTCGATGCATGAATGCAATACAACAACACACGAGTGTTCGACAGAAGCCACAATCATCATGAACGGCGGCTTCGAAAGCGGTGATCTGACAGGCTGGAAAGGCAGTAAAACGAATATTTCGGACAGCAATATATCTATCGTTACTGACAATGTAAGGAGCGGGACCTACGCCGTTCAGCTCAAGGGTATTGCAAGCGACAGCAAACGCTTCACGACGCAGTCACGGGCTCTGACAGCGGGAGATTACACCTGTGAAGCTTATGCGAAAGGCACTGCGGCAAGCGCAGGCTTCAGAGTCTATTCGACAAATGTAGAAGGCAATAGTTCCGGTTATTTCCCCTCATCGAACTTCTGGACTGAAATCAATTCAAGTGACTGGACCAAACTTACCATGACTTTCAAACTGAATGCAGATGATTCAGATGTCCAGATCATTCTTTTTGATGCGAAGGGCGACAGCCTTCTTACCTATTTCGACGATGTCTCCTGCACGCAAAATTAGTTCCCAAGTCGTTTTTTCAAGATAATTCAAGCAAAAATCCACTTTAAAAACTTTTTTAACCCAAATCTCTATTGTAAAAAATTTTTACAATGCTTTTGTCGGAAAATCTAATGAAATTCCGTTGTTACCTTGGCATATTTTTTGCTTATTCTTGCCGATTTTTTGTTGATTTAACTTGGGAAAAAAGATGAAAGGAACTGCTTGTTACACTAAGACTGAAAGAAATTTTGCTTCCGATTTTATAGAAAATTTAGAACCTTATTCGCCGATTTCGAGCCGCGACAAAATCGTTGCCGGGCTTGCCAACTGCGATCTTTCGCCGCTTAAACTCGATTGGAACGAATCGACGCTTCCCCCTTCAGTTGCTGTCAAAAACGCGATAATAAACGCTCTCGCATGCAACGATAATCTGCTCAACTGGTATCCAGAGCTTTCAAGCAAGGAACTCCGCCGCAAACTTGCCCAGTATTCGGGCCGCGCGATGGAGGAGATCCTGGTCACAAACGGAAGTGACGATGCGCTCGACCTCATCTGCAAAGTCTTTCTTGATCCGAAAGACGAAGTAGTCGTTCCTTATCCGACTTACACTCACTTTCTGACCTACATCCACACACGCGGCGCAGTCGTAAAAAAGGTCGAAACGCCTGATCCGTTCAAGCCGGACATCGCTTCAGTCCTTGAAAATGTAACACCTGCAACAAAAATGATTTATATCGTAAACCCGAACAATCCGACGGGCGTTCTGCTCTCAAAACAGCAGATCGCAACGCTCTGTTCGATCGCGAGTCACTGCGTCGTCATCGTTGACGAAGCTTATTACGAATTTGCGGGCGAAACAGTCCTTGATCTCATCGACACCTATCCGAACCTGATCGTTACGAGAACTTTCTCGAAAGCGTGGGCTCTTGCAGGCTTAAGAGTAGGGTACCTTCTCACGAATCTTTCGCTTATCGCGCAGCTTTCAAAAGTCCTCAACCCGAAAAGCGTCAGCGTTCTGGCTCAGATCGCGGCGACTGCGGCACTTGACGACAAGCAGTATATGGAAAAATACGTAACCGATGTCAGAAACAGCAAGATCGCAATGCTCGATTTCTTCCGCAACCATGGTATCACCGCTTTCGACAGCAAGGCAAACTACATCATGGTCCAGCATCCGCGCCTTCCGAAACTCCTTGAAGAAATGGAAAAAGAGAATATTTTTGTCCGCGACAGAAGTTCCTTCAAAATGCTTCCCGGATTCTTCAGAGTAACTTTGGGCGACCATCTCCAGACCGAAGACTTCCTTGAGAGAATGGGTAGAGTCCTCGCCAGAGTATAAAAACATTTCCAGAAACTAAAAATTACACCGTTTAAAAATTTACCAATAAAATTTTAAAAATATTTGTATATTATAGATACTTGAGTAATATTCTGCGTCTGTTTGTGAAGGGGGATCATGGTTTCGGGAATTTGTAACAAGAATCTGGTTTTGGTTGTTTCGGGCGGTATTGCGGCCTATAAATCGGTTTATCTTCTGCGTGAACTCACGAAACTTGGGGCAACGGTTCAGGTCGTCGGAACTGCTAACTCATTAAATTTTATTGGAAAATCGACTTGGGAAGCACTTTCCGGCAAAACTCCGCTCTTTGATTCTTTTGAAACTTTCGATTCTTCAAAAATCACCCACATAACTCTTGCTCAGGATGTCGACGCTGTCATAGTTGCACCGGCTACGGCGAATATTATCGCGAAGGCTGCGTGCGGAATAGCGGACGATCTTGCTTCGACGATTCTTTCGGCAGCGACGGCTCCGGTTCTTTTCGCTCCGGCGATGAACACGGCGATGTTTGAAAATCCTGCGAATCTTGAAAACATCGAGAGGCTGAAAAAGCGCGCAAATGTTTATTTTGCCGATCCTGAAAGCGGCTGCCTTGCCTGCGGAACGAGCGGAAAAGGTCGTATGGCCGAGCCTGAAGAGATAATTTTCAAACTTGAAGAAATTTTCTATCCCGTAAAACACAGCGGCGTGAAGTGGCTTGTTACCGGCGGCGCTACGCGGGAATATCTCGATCCGGTGCGTTTCGTGACGAACGGTTCTTCGGGAAAAACAGGTTTCGCTGTTTCCGAAGCCGCTTTGAAATCGGGCGGAGACGTAACTTTCATCGGTGTGAACGCAGAGCCGAAATTCAATCCTGGATATTCTCTGATAAAGACTGTGACTGCGGCTGAAACTGCCGAAGTAGTTGAAGAAAACGTCAAAGATGTCGATATTTTCGTGATGAGCGCGGCTATTGCAGACTATTCGCCGGAAAAAAGCGCACAGAAGATCAAAAAGGGTGAAAATTCGGTAACTGCTGAATTTTTCAGGACAAAAGATATCCTTGCCGAGTCGGTCAACTGGACAAAACCGGGTGCTGTAAGGATAGGTTTTGCTGCTGAGACAGAGGATCTTGAAGAAAACGCGCGGAAAAAACTCGTGAAGAAGAATCTCGATTTCGTGGTGGCAAATCAGGTTACGACCGAATTTAATCCGTTCGGCGCTGACACGAACACGGTAAAAATCGTTTTTGCGGACCGCGTGGAAGAGTTAAAAAACATAGAAAAATCGCAACTTGCCGATATTATTGTTGAAAATGCCTTGAATCTGTATGAGGTGAAACGCAATGGCGGAAAAAACTAACGATAAAAACCTGACTTCGACTCAGGAAGATTACCTCGAGGCCATCCTTGAACTTACCGAAAAAAGGGTCGTGGCGAGAAATATGGAGCTTTCGAGCAAACTCGGCGTACGCCGTGCGACAGTTACGAGAGCGCTCAAACTTCTGACGCAGAAAGGACTTGTCAATCACGAAATGAACGGATATGTCACTCTGACCGAAGAGGGTAAGGTGATCGCTCAGGATATTCTGGCGCGTCACGAGCTTTTCAGGCATTTTTTCAGAGACATTCTCAATCTCGAAGAGGACGAAGCTGATGAGATCGCATGCAAGATCGAGCACACAGTTTCGGGAAATGCTTTGAAAAAGTTCAGACTTTTTATAAAACGTGCTGATGAGTGCGAAGGCAAGTGCCCGAATTCATTGAAATTAAAGAAAGAAGAGGGTGAATAATGGAAAAGGAATTTCTTCCTGGTGATACCGTCATTCTTGCCGGAGAGGTTTCTCCGCACCTTTTTTTGATAAAGCGCGGCAGCGTGAAACTTGAAGGAAACGGTGAAACTTTTTTCCTTTCTGCTGAAGATTTTTTCGGAGAAGAGGGATGTTTTTTCGGAAAGCCCTCTCTTTTTAACGTGACTGCCGGCGAAGAAACGCTTTTAGAGCTTATGGAAAGTGATGAAGCGGAGAAATTTTTTGCCGGAGATCCGAAGGCTGCATTTGAACTTTTTATAAAAAACTCGGCGAGGACCAACGAAAAGGAGGAGCCTTTTAACGAAATGAGCCGTCAGCACATAAAGCTGATTGCCGGCATTCTTCCGTATGTTGTTAAAAAAGACGGCTCCGAGCCGGTTCATGAAGCAGGAATAGATCTTGAAACTCTTGCTTCGCAAATAGAACTTTCAAAGGATAAACTTTTGAATTTGCTGGAATTTTCTGGAAGGCTCGGCTATGTGGCTTTTTCGGAGGAAAAGATATTCACCTGCGGAAAGGATAAATTGGTTTCGCTTTTCAAAAAGTACAACAGAGAGAAGATTTTTTCCGGAGCGAAAGGTGCAAAGGGGCTGGGAACGGTCTCTTTTTTGAATATCGTGAATAAAAAGACAAACATATAAACTTTAGAAAAGGTGGTTACAATGAAAATCGTATGTCCTCACTGCAATACGAACTATCAGATAGACGATTCGAAAGTTCCGGAAAAGGGGCTTCCGGTAAAATGCTCTGTCTGCGGAAACAAGTTCAGAGTCTTCAGAGAACAAGAGGAAGAAAAATCCGAACAGCCGGAAGAAGATAACGCTGCAAAAAACAACGCTTCCTCCGATATGGATTCGCTTTTTGATTCCATGCCTGCAAACAACAATAAGGCTGCAGATGATCTTGATGCCCTGCTGAACGGTGATTTCAGCCATGAGCAGCAGGAAGAGACTCCAGGGAATGAAGAAATGCCGGAAGAAAACGGCGGGATAGAGATAACTTCCTACAATGATGAAATATCAGATTCTTCTCATTCTTCCGATGCGAAGGGTGTTTCTTTAGGCGAAAGCGGAAATTCTGGTCTCGACCTGGCTAACGACCGTTTTGACGAAGGCGACGATCTGTTTGCGGATGATCCTGTCAAAGCTGCGGAAACCAAATCTGATGCTGATGCTCTTTTTTCCGACGATCCTCAGAAGGGCAGCGATACAGATTTCGATGATCTCTTTGCGGATCAACCGAAAAGCACGGCCGGCGGCACTCAGAAAAAAGAAGACGATCTTTTCGGAGACGATGCCAACGACGATCTTTTCGGCGATATCAATGATAACAAAGGCGGGAATGCAGGGAACGATACCGACGATTTTTTGAAAGAACTTTTCGGTGATGCACCTTCAAAGGCTTCGGCTCCTGAAAGCAGGAAGATCTATTTCAGAAACAGGCAGACCGGCAAAGTTATCGGTCCGGTAGACGAATCGCAGGTCGACGAGCTTATGATAAACGGAGAGATAACGGAAGACGACGATATAAGTTATGACGGCGTCAACTGGAACGGCGAAGATGCTCCATCCTCAGCTCCGCATAGTTCAGGCACTTCTTCAGGTCTCTCTCTCGGGCTCGATCAGGCGGAAGATCCCATGGATTCGCTTCTTTTTGAAGAGGGAACTGCGATCAACAAGGAAAGCAGCATCGAAGAAGAGATCAATATCGATGAAGACGTCAGCAAAGTCGAACACGTCTATATTCCCGATGAATTCAACGATACTATGACCGGAATTGCGAAAGGAAAACCGAAGAAAGAGAGAAAACGCGGCGGCAGTTCGGCTATGTTTTATATCGCAACTTCCCTTGCGACTCTTGCTATTCTGGCGATTGTTGCCGGAGGAGCCTACTATTTCTACACGAAACGCAATAATTCCGCTGACATACTTGACAACATAAGCGAGCAGATCGCAGTCAATACAGGAACTCTTGCAGATGTCAGGGAAGCTCTCGACAAGGATACTCCTGAAGACTACATCAACAGCATCGGCATTCTGAAACAGTATATAAAACCGGACGATTCGGCTCCGAGCGCAGTCGGTCTTGACGGTCAGGTAAAGATGAACCTCCTTGTTTCCTACAACAAAAGGATCGAATCTTCTTCTTCGATAAACGAAAAAATCTCGGCAGCTATGAAAAAGGCGCCGGGAAACATCGACCTTGTCAAAGCCAAAGCTCTCTATCTTTATGAACAGAAGCAGTATGACGAGGCGGCGGAACTTCTTCAGCCGTTCACCGACAAGAACGATCAGGAGGTCTTCTATATCCTCGGTTTGATCGCAAGCGGAAAGAACGATCTTGAAAAGGCTGAGAACTTCTTCAACACCGGTTTCATTCAGGGCGGTGGTAAAAGCGTGAAGATCATGTACGCACTTGCCAACATGAAGTATCAGAACGGCGACACGCAGTCGGCGATGGCTTTCATCAACAGAATAATTTCGGAATCTCCGAACTACATCAAGGCTTATCTGCTGAAATCCAAGATCCTGATGAACAGCGACAACAAGATCGCTGAAGCCGAAAAATTCCTCAAAGAAATCGATAATAATGTTATTGCAAAAACTGAAGACTTCCAGAAAGCTGAATATTATCAGATGCTTGCAAACATCGTAACGAGAAGGGGAGCCTTCAAGGAAGCTATACAGTATTATGAAAAAGCTGTCGAAATCAATCAGACGGATACCGAAGCTATCACGAAGATCGCCGATTTCTATGTCCAGATTTCAGATTCGACGAAGGCTATGGAATATTACGACATGGCTCTTAAAATAGACCCGAAGCACGCTCCGTCGATCATCGGAAAGACCGAGGTCTATGTTCTTCTCGGCCAGAAAGAGAAAATTTATCTCGAACTCGCGAAACTTGATATCAAGACTCTGACCAATCCGCAGCTTCTTGCAAGAGTCGCAAAGATCTATTCCAGTATCGGCGACAAGGCCAAGGCTATAGAATTCTACGATCTTGCAATAAAATCTGACCCGTCTTATATCGAGCCGTATATTGCCAAAGCTCATATTCTTCTTGTGGATTTTAACAAAGTCAAAGAGCTTGAACAGATTCTTGTAGTTCTTGAGAAACTCGGAAAAGACAGGTATCCGTATCATCTGGTAAAGGCTGTGATCGACCATAAAAATGCTGATTACAAGAGTGCGGCAGAGCATTTCAGACTTGCTGACGAGAAAAATTCCGGCGGGGATGAAAGAGTCTACTTCTTCTACGGTGAATTCCTCAAAGACCAGCGGAAATATGCCGAAGCGAGCAAGATGCTTGCAAGAGCGCACAAGATCGATCCGGGAAATTACGACTATCTCCAGTCATATATCGACAGTCTCGAAAAGGAGAGAAAATGGCAGACGATCATATCCCTGCTCGAACAGCGGACTTTTGTCGAAAAGAGGATGTATAAAAGCTATGTTTCTCTTGCAAATTCCTATTTCCACGTCAAATCTTATGAAAAGGCTCTTGCAGCAATAAACAAGGCGCTTGAACTCGATTCGCAGAAGACATCTGTATACTATGTCAAAGCCAGGATTTTATACGCGATGGAGCGTTACCCCGAAGCTGAAAAAGATATCGACACGGCTGTCGTTCTCGATATGAAAAATTTCGACAACTATATGCTTTATGCAAAAGTTCTTTCGAAGCGCGGCGACTACAAAGGTGCTGTAGAGAAGATCGAAGCGGCTGAAAAGCTCGATCCGTCGGATCAGGAACTCCTGCTTATGAAAGGCGTAGTCTACAAAAATCTTGATGATTACAGAAGCGCTCTCAAGTATTTCAACAGGGTAACCGACAATTCGCTGAAGAAAGAGGCTTATCTCGAGATCGGAGAAAGCTATCTCCAGCTGGGCAACCGCAGCAAAGCTATGGAATTCCTCAAAAAGGCTGAAAAATCGGGCAACCGCGCGGCAGTCAAACTGCTTGCGGGCATTTATTACGATTCCGGAGACATCAACAAGGCGATAAACTACTACAAAAAGGTCGTCGCTGCTGACAAAAAAGATGTCGAATCGATGATGAAGCTCGGTTATATTTACAAGGAAAGAGGCGATCTTCCTACCGCTCTCCGTTATTTCCAGCGCTGTCTTAAACACGTCAGCGACCATAACGAAAAAAGCATGATCCAGGACGAAGTCTACTACATAAAGCAGAATATGCCGCCGCAGAGCAGCACGCCGGCTCAAAAAGCGGAGAAAGGTGATTCTGCAGAGGCTGTAGATGAGGCTGAAGACCTTTACGAAGAAGGAATGTATGTTATTGACGACGATCCTGAAGAGGCAAAGAGACTTTTCCAGGAAGTTATGAAAACAGTCTCCAAGAACAACGAATTTTACAAAAAGGCTCAGAAGGCCCTCAATAAAATCAATGCTGAAGGGGAGAAAAAGCAGAAAGAACAGCAAGACCAGAAAGAGCATGAAGAGGAAGAAGAGTAATGGCAAAAACCGCTATCTATCCCGGCAGTTTTGATCCTTTCACTTTGGGGCATCTTGACATTGTGAACCGTGCAAAGACGATTTTCGACAAAATATATATCGCGATAGGTGAGAACAGGAGTAAAACGAACCTTTTCACTCCGAAAGAGCGCAAGGAGCAGATAGAAGAGATCTTCAAGGACGATCCGGCTATAACCGTTATGGTTTTCAATGATCTTCTTGTCGATTTTGCGCGTCAGGTCAACGTTTTCACCGTGATACGCGGTCTGCGTGCCGTTTCAGACTTCGAATACGAATTTCTGATGGCTTCGACTAACAGGGCGATGGAACCGGAAATAGAGTCTGTTTTTTTTATGACTTCAGACAAATATTCCTTCCTGTCGTCCAGTATCGTCAAGGAAGTTGCTTCGAAAAACGGAACTTACCTTTCACATTTTGTTACGCCCAATGTTGAAAAGGCTTTGCGTGGGAAATTCAGGCTGGTTTAAATTCTATTTCTGTAATATATAGGAGTTTTAAAATGAATAACGATAATAAACAGATCTTTTTATTTGTAGTTTTTGCAGCGGTGGTCATCGGCATAGCCGTAACCCTTGTTTTGGGGAAAAACAAAGATGTAGAGACGTTTCATGAAACGTCTCCTAAAACCGCAGAAACGGCTGCAAAACCCGAAGAAGCGTCTCCTGACGAACATCGTAAAGCTGCAGTAATGATGGAGAACGAGGAGACTGCCGGCGATGCGATACCCGAATCAACTCCGGCAGAGCCGCAGAAGGAAGGTGACGATATCGAGTCAGCAGAGATTAACGGCGGAGTAGATGTCGAAGTAGTGAAGGACAAAGATTCTGTCGCCGATTCAGAAGGTTTTTTCCACGGCAAGATTCTTCCCGAAAAGGGTATAGAAGAGGCGCTTCTCAAGGTTCCCGGCCTTCAGATCAAACACGCGATGGAAATCAGTAACGCGATAAGATACGATGTCGATCTGACGAAGATCAAAGCTGGCGAGGATTTCAAAGTGAAATTTGACAAAGACGGCAATGTAGAAGAATTCCTCTACTATCCGGATATCGTTACTTTGCATATCTTAAAGCGCGATCCCGTTGAAAAAAAGCTGAAATATACGGCAAAAACCCTGCCTACTGAGCGCAGATTCAGGATAATTGAAGGGAAGATCGATTCGACTCTCAACGAATCGCTTGTTAAAAGGGATGACGTAACAAGAAACATCCGCGCCGTTACGGTCGGAATTCTCGAATGTATCGTAAGTTTCAGTACTGACGCGAGAAAAGGCGATGAGTACAGGATTCTGGTCGAAGACAGATACTACAAAGGTGAAATGGTGCCGGGTTCAAAGGTGCTTTACGCATCATACCGCGGCAAACAGGCAGGTTTCAGCGAGGCTTTCCGCTATGAGGACGAAGATCCGAAATCGGCTTTTAACGCGCATTACACCGACAAAGGAAAAGCGCTTGTCCCGAATGCGATGAGACTTCCGCTTGATACCATCCGCATCACAAGTCCTTTTGGTATGAGGCGTCATCCGATAACGGGAAAAATGACAAAGCACCACGGCATTGATTACGGTGCACCTGTCGGAACTCCGGTCTATGCAGTAGCAGCCGGGACAGTCCGTGAAGTCAAAGAGACTCAGCTCGGCGGAAAGCAGGTTACGATAAGGCATGCTGACAACACGGAGACCTACTATCTTCACCTGAGCGCGTTCAGTGTCCGTCCTGGAACTGCGGTTTCGGCGCGTCAGAGAATAGCTTCGGTCGGAAACACCGGCAGAAGCACAGGTCCGCATCTTCATTTAGGTATCAAAGATCCGAAGGGAAACTGGCTCAATCCGCAGAAAGTAAAGATGATCGCGACTCCGCAGCTTGATAGTAAGCGTATGCCGCGCTTCAAAAAACAGATGGATGAGATCCTTAAACTCCTCGACAACACCGCCCAGTATCAGGAGTGGATGAGAAAATACAACGAAGGGCCGCAGCCGGGCGACTTCTATCAGCAGTATAAAGAATAATCGTTCAAATATCGTTAATAAAATCAATCTGTTGCCAACTTTTTCCAAGTGCGGAAAAATTTTTTCAATAAAAAATGAATTTTGTGGTACTAAATATATGTAAAGTTTGTTTTTTTAAGGAGGAAAAGATGAAAAGATTTTTGATTTTGTCAGCTGCGGTTTTCGCGATGTTTTTAGTCACAGGCTGCGGCACGGAAAGCAGCAATGAGCCCGCAGGCGGAAACGAAGATGATTTCAAGGCGGTCGATGTCGGAGAATGCCGTCATGATGAACCTGCTTTTTCTTTCAGGGACAGGATTTACACGGAAAATGAAGACTACTATTCCTGCAACGAGTATGTCGAAGTCACTGAAAAAGCAGAGAAAACCATTAAATTCAACTGGTTCGGCGAGATGCACTGCGGCATTGACTGGGAATACGGCTACAAAATTGAAGGAATCGAAAACAATGTTCTGAAAGTCAGCATTTTAGAGCGTGACACAGACCTTGATCTGGCTGCAGACTGCGACAGCTGCTGCTACCTTATGCCGATAGAATACACCGCTTCAAGTGCAGAAGAAATCGATTCTATCAAAACAATCGAAATCAACTACGAAGGTAAAAACCACAAAGCTGCTTTCCCGATCAATGAAAAAACGCCCGAAACACCTGACGAAGAAGCTCCGCTTCAGTGCGAAGACAGCGAAGGGAGGATTTACAACGAAGGTGATATTATTTCTGACAAATGCTTGGCTGCGATGTGCAGGGACGGCGGCTGGGCGGAGGATGCCACAACTTGTTACGGTTGCTGGGGAAAAGAAATCGGCGATAAAATGGAATGGAAATGTGCCGACGGAATTACGGAAGTCGACTGGTGCGAATGCGTCGAAGAAGAAAATCACGGCTCGGAATGGAAATGTGCCGACAGAGTTGATCTCAACTGTCCGAAAGAATAAGATAAAATCTGCGTCTTTTTAATTCTGTTTTTCAACGATAATCCCTGGCAACAATTTTTGACTTAAATTGGGCTTTGAATAGACTTTTGCGTTCGTTTCTTTAACAACATTTTTTGGAGGAAATCATGTCAAAGGTTGCAGAAGCAGTAGCAAAATTCAAAAAAGTTTCGATCGATTACGATCATTCGGGTCTCACGGATGACGTTAAAAACGCGCTGCCTTACCTTAAAAAGGCAATGGACGGCATTACGAGGATCTTTCTCCGCCAGCAGAGCGAAGGTCTTCCCGATGTTTACGACGAAGTTATGGCTGGAAACGACGAGGAAAAGAAGGATTTCTTCAAACTTTTCATGGGTCCGTGGGGACAGCTTGAAAACTACAAATCGCTTTTCCCGGAATACAACGACAGGCCGCGCACATGCGCTTTCTACCCAGTAGATATCACGAAGGAAGAGTGGGAAAAGGCTCTTTCGGAAATGAGCGAAGAGGAGAAGGAGCTTATGACGGACAACTATTCGGTCGTTGTCCGCGAAAACGGCAAACTCAAGGCTATTCCTTATCATGTTTACTATGCTGAAGAGCTCGCTGACATATTCGACAATATGGAAGCTGCTGCGAATGCTGTGGAAAATCAGGAACTTAAAGAATACTTGCTTGCACGCGCCGAAGGTCTTGTAACGGGCAACTACCGTGATTCCGACGCGACATGGGTCCGCATGAAAAATGTTCCGATCGACCCTGTTATCGGCCCGTTCGAAGTCTATGCAGACGATTTTATGGGAATCAAGGCGACTTACGAGGCTTTCCTCATGGTCGTTGACCACGAAAAAGGGGCGAGACTTCACGAAATCGAGCAGAATCTTAACAAAATTTCGGAAATTTTCCCGCTTCCGGCTGAGTCTAAAGCTGCTGTCGGCGGCATGGCTCCGATGATCGTCGTTCACCAGATCTACACAGGCGGCGAAGCGGCTCAGGGCATCATGGCAAGCGCGTTCAACCTTCCGAATGATGCATGGGTACGCGGAAATGTCGGCTGGAAACAGATCATGATCTACAACATCATGAAAGCTAAGTTCGACACCTGCACCGTAAAAATCGCGGAAGAAGTTTCTCACGGCAAGATCCACGCCGATTTCGATCCTTACTTCTACTTCGTTCTTATGCACGAAGTCAGCCACGGCCTGGGACCTGCATACAGAAAGGACGGAACTCCGGTCGCAAAGGCGATAGGCAAGAACTACACCGCTGTCGAAGAGGCGAAAGCCGACACAGGAAGCCTTTACTCGCTTCTTAAATGCGGCGGAAAATACGGAATCCCGGGATTCGACAAAGAGAGAATCCTCAACAGCTTCTTCGCAGGTCTTTTCCGCTCGATGAGATTCGGCGTTCACGAAGCCCACGGCGCTGCAAACGTTGTCGAATACAACTGGCTCAAGGAAAAGGGCGTTATCAAAGTTCTCCCGAACGGCGATTTCGAAACCGATTCGACCAATCTGGTAGAAGCAGCCGAATCACTTCTTTACGAGCTTTGCAGAGTTGAAGCCGAGGCTACGCCGGAAGAGGCTGAAGCATTCCTCAAGAAATATGCAGAGCCCGGACGCGACATCCTTGATGCACTCGACAAACTTGTAGAGATCCCAATCGATATCAGAGTCGAATACAAACTTTAATTAAGTCAGACAGTTCACAAATTCTATCTTAGAACAGCCCGATTTCTTTCAGGAAAATAACCAGCAAAAGTAACGGCGCCACATATTTTGCAGCGAAAAGAAGTATTCTGTGGATCGGTTTTGAGCCGATTTCTGCATATTTCTGCTCATTTGATATCGCCCATGCGAAAACGAGAGCTGTACCGAGACCGCCGAGCGGAAGCATATAGCAGGATGAGATTTT
The DNA here is from genome assembly GCA_017963125.1 of bacterium. GTDB lineage: Bacteria > UBP6 > UBA1177 > UBA1177 > UBA1177 > UBA1177. The sequence goes on along the minus strand of JAGCUA010000012.1, from coordinate 82,225 downwards.
GTCGAAAATATCGAGGAAAGGAACTCCGCCGACATTCCAGGAGGAGACTGCGGAAAGGATCCCGAGTGCCCAAATCACTGTTCCCATTATCAGGATCGCTTTTATTCTTGAGAACTTGTATTCATCGACAACAAATGAGACTGCAACTTCGAGAAGAGAGATCGCGCTGGTTATCGCGGCAAAAAGGACAAGAGCAAAAAAGGCAATGGAAACGATGTGACCGCCAGGCATCTTCGCGAAAAGGACTGGAAGGGTTTTGAAAATGAGTCCCGGTCCTGCGCTCGGTTCAAGCCCGTTGGAAAAGACTATCGGGAAGATCACAAGCCCTGCCAGAAAAGCGATAAGCGTATCTACCGAAGCGATCTGAACCGCAGATTTCGTTATGTTGACATCGCCTTTGAGGTAACTTCCGTAGGTTATCATCGCTCCCATTCCGAGCGAAAGGGTGAAAAACGAAGTCCCGAGAGCTTCAAGCAGCGATCCGCCCGTTACCTTGGAAAAATCGGGGTAGGTTAGGAAATGCCATGCATCTTTCATTCCGTCGAGAGTCAGCGAGTAGCAGACAAGGATAATAAGAAGTATCCCGAGAGTCGGCATGAGGATCTTGCTCGCTTTTTCTATACCTTTCATAACGCCTTTCATAAGGATCAGCATGACAGTGACCATGACAAAAGTGTGCCACGCGACATTGAGCCACGGAGTCGCGTTCAAATTGTCGAAAATCGTGCTGATTTCGGTTTCAGTTCCCGAAAATCCGCGGAAACTGAGCATGAGATAGTGGCAGATCCAGCCTGTAATTACCGAATAATACGAAAGAATTATGATCCCGCACAAAACTCCGGCATATCCTATGGGCGAAAACGGAACTTTTCCTTTCTGGAAAAATCTGAACGCCCCGACAGGGTTGAGCTGGCTCTTTTTTCCGATGTAGATTTCGGTGATAAGTATCGGAATTCCCACAAGAATTATACACGCAAGATAAATCAGTATGAACGCGCCGCCGCCGTTTTTGCCTACGACATAGGGAAATTTCCAGATATTTCCGAGTCCGACAGCGCTGCCTACAGCAGCCAAAATGAAACCGAGTTTGTTTCCCCAGTGATCTCTCGAAGACATTTCTCCTCCTTTATCTTTCGGATTGGATCAACAATTAATGAACTTTCGGGAAAAGTGGAGAAAAAGTAGCACATAAGCCGGATTCTGTTTTATCCAGTCATTCATCTGGAACTGCAGTTGCCTGCAGTCTCAAGCGGTCAACCCGAATGCGTCGGATGGGCGATCCTTATCTGCCGCGGCAGATGGCATTTCTATTAGACCTTGCTCTGAGGGGGGTTTGCCATGCGGGCCGCGTCGCCGTGACCCCGGTGGGCTCTTACTCCGCCTTTTCACCTTTTCCCGATAAATCGGGTAGTTTATTTTCTGCTGCACTTTCCGTAGCATCACTGCTCCTGGCCGTTAGCCAGCCCTCTGCCCTGAAGAGTCCGGACTTTCCTCTGAAAGATCAGCGACTGGAAGTGCTACTTTTTCACAAAGTAAAAGAACTAGTTTTCGTCTTTGTCCGATGCCGGTTTTGAGTGATTCTCACCGGGGATGAGGATGCACTGGCAGTTCGGACAGACTTCGATTCTGACTGCACGGAGAACCATGTTGTAAAGTTCCGGCGGAAGCGTCATGTTGCAGCCGAGACAGACTCTGTGCTCAGCCATGGCGATAGCTTTTCCGTTCGTGGAATTGTTAAGGATTCTCTGATATTTGTTATAAACCGCCGGTCTGATGTTTTTCGAGAGTTTTTCCCTCTCGTCGTAGAGCTTGTCGATTGTTTTGTCGAGCTCATCCATTCTTTTGGTATTGGCTGCGATCTGCTTTTTGAAACCTTCTATTTCTCCGGTGAACTGCTCTTCGGTGATGTTGAGCTCTTCAGTTTTCGCTTCGATTTCTTTGCTGATTTCGGTAATTTCGTCGTTGAGATCACGAAGAAATCTTTTGATGTTGTCGATCTCTCTCAGAAGAGCGTTGTACTCCTCTTTGTTCCTGATCGCGGACTGTTTGCCGGTAATCGTTTTAAGCTGGTCTTCATGCTTCTTGTAGATTCCGGCCCTCTTTTCTTTTTCTTCCATCTGAATGTCGATGGCATTCTTGAGTTCTTTGATCTTGTTTTCTTTTTCTTCGATTTGTTCTTCGAGGGCATCGTTGCTGTCAGGCAGAGTATCCAACTCTTCTTCGAGTTTGAAAATCTCGGAGTCAACGGCCTGCAAATTAACGAGTTTTTTCAGTTCTTCAAGCAAAGGAACCTCCATTAGTTAAAAAGCAAAAAAAAAGCACTTGTTTTTGACAAGTGCTTTCTCAAATTTATGTCGTGAAAGTTGTAAATAAACAGCAAATCCAGCCTCCACAAAAAAGTGGTGGGCCCAAGAGGGTTCGAACCTCTGACCATCCGGTTATGAGCCGGGGGCTCTACCAACTGAGCTATAGGCCCGCAAAGCGCCAACTAATATAATCAGAATCAATTAAAATGCAATAAAAATATGAATTTTTTTAAGTTCCGCCGTTTTTTTATCGCATAATACCGAAAATGTTGGGAAAGTAGGAAAAAAATAACGGATCATCAATTGTTTTTTTGCATAAACCGTAATCGTGTTGTATGTCAGATTGTTTTTTAAGAATTTCGGCAGTATCGGAGGTTCAGTCATGTCAGAGAAAAAAGTTAAAAGTTCGGAAATCTGTGGAACAACAGCAGTTAAAGATTTCAACTGGTATCTGAAAGCGGCCGAAGAGGGGGATGCAGCGGCACAAAACGAGGTCGGTGATTTTTACTACAACGGCAGAGATGGTGTTGAACAGAGCTTTGAAGAAGCTTTCAAGTGGTGGATGAAATCTGCAAAACAGGGTTTTGCCGAGGCTCAGAAAAATGTCGGCTGGTGTTACTTCTACGGTTTAGGTGTAAAAGAAAATAAGAAAGAAAGTGTCAAGTGGTATAAGAAAGCGGCAGAACAGGGCAACGCCAAGGCTCAAAGAAACCTCGGTCTTTGCTATGGTTTCGGTTACGGTGTGAAAGAGAACAAAAAAACAGCTTTCGAATGGTATAAAATGGCGGCTGAACAAGGTTTTGCACCAGCTCAAAGAAATCTTGGTCTTTGTTATGTTTTCGGTGACGGTGTGAAAGAAGACAAAAAAGAAGCTGTCAAATGGTACAAGAAAGCAGCCGAACAGGGTTTTGCGCCGGCGCAAAGAGATCTCGCTCTCTGTTATTTACTTGGCGACGGTGTGAAAGAGAACAAAAAAACAGCTTTTAAATGGTATATGAAGGCTGCTGAACAAGGCGAAGTTATATCTCAATTCAAAGTAGGGTGTTGTTACGACTTCGGCGAAGGCGTAAAGGAAAATAAAAAAGAAGCCATCAAATGGTATGAGAAAGCGGCAGAGCAAAATTTTATCGAGTCTCAATTCACTCTCGGTTGCTGTTATCGCAATGGAAACGGTGTGGAACAGAATTATAATATGGCTTTTTACTGGTGGCTGAAAGCCGCAGAGCAGGGGGATGTCAGATCTCAGTTAAATGTCGGGGGTTGCTATAACTGCGGTAGCGGAGTCGCAAAAAACCAGAAGAAAGCCTTCGAGTGGTATCTTAAAGCGGCGGAACAGAATGATGTCTATGCTCAATTCAGTGTCGGAAATTGTTACTATTCAGGCAGGGGCGTAAAAGAAGACAAAGAAAAAGCCGTTGAATGGTATCTTAAAGCGGCGGAACAAAATAATATCCCGGCTCAAAAAATGCTGTATTCTTGTTATGCAACAGGAACGGGAACGGAGATCGATCTTAGAAAGAGCGCTTTCTGGCTTATGTGTGCGGCACAGGGAGGTGATGAAGAGGCTCAAAAAATGGTCACCGCATTAATGCTGCAGGAAAATCAGCTGATCAATATATTTCACAAGATTACTGATGACGACGATGATTAGGATTTTTCCACTGTAATTTTTTCTGTAGCCGCAGGAAATTCAGAAAATCTTTGATTAAAAAGCTTCGAGCAGATTGAAGTAGAATTTGTATCCTTCCGGGGTGAAACCCATGTCGAAACGCAGGTTTATATTTTTTTTCTTTGCTAAACGCACTCTTATTCCGAAGCCGCCGCCGTATTTGATATTTTCAAAAATGAAATCTGTGAAATTGTGCTGCACTTTTCCCGCGGCAAAGAAGAGGGTTCCGCCGAAACGCCAGTAGATCGGGAAGCGCCATTCGGTCTGCACCGCGAGCATGTAGTTGTCTCGGAAGCGGTCGCCGATGTAGCCGCGCATGATGTCTTTGCTCCCTATCGTCGGGAGGAAGGAGAGCGGAACATTGCCGTTCACCCCTTCAAATACCAGCTGGAATCCCAGCACGGACTCAAATTTCGGTATCGGGATTTTCACGAAAGTGCGTCCGTCGATGAAAACTCTCGAAAAACTGTACTGGCTGCCGAGCCAGAAAGGGTGGTACTGCCAGACGATTTCAGCCATGCTTCCGGTCGTCGGAAAGAAGGAATCGTCTGTGCTGTCGTAGCTCAGTCTGATGCCGACACCTGAGATAAAACCGTTTTTTCTGTGGTTTTCGAAATAGGATTTGGCGAGCCCCTCCTTTTTTTTCTTGAGCAGCATATGATAACCCTGCGAAAGCGAAAATCCGACATAAAAAGAGTGCCATACCCTGCGGTTAAGCGAGTTCTCGAACTGGAAGACAAAGGGCTCGAAAACTTCGTGAGCAGAAGGCTTCGTGTCGTTTCCGATGCCGTAGAAATCGGTCGGGTATTTTTTGAAAACAAGTTTGCTTTTCCAGTGCCAGTTCGCATTGTCCCAGTAGAGATTCCCGACATTTGCGCTGAGCATCTGATTTCTCAAAGTGTAGAAAAAAACAAGTGCGAGCGAATTTGATTTGCTTACGAATTTGTCTTTGTAGTGTTCTTTGTGGATCACTGCCGACGCGCCGAAACCTGCACTTGTGTCGCTTGAATAGAACGCGATGGGAAAGGCGATGAATCCGAGTTTTTTTTCGTCTTTTTCATCCTCCTTTTTCTCTTCTTTTACCGCTGCATCAGTAGATTTTTCTTTTTTTGTCTCTTCTTTCACTTCATCGGCAAAGAAAAAAAGAGGGAGAAAAAGTATTGTGAATATTGCGAAAATCCTGCAAATCATCTCAAAACGTGATCCGGTTGTCTGCAAAACAAAAAACAGCGCGGCGAGTATACGGATTTTTTTGCAAATGTCATGTCGTTCTTTTCGACGCCGCCGGACTTTTGTCGTCACGTCGTTACGCCGTTTCGTCGTAACGATGACAGGGCGGCGAATCGTAACGATAATTTCGGTTTTTTTTCATTTTGTGCTATAAAGCGCGGTTTTTGTTGTTTTACGAGGGATATTATGAAAAAAAAGTTGTTCTGCTGCTCTTTGGGATGTCCGAAAAACAGGGTCGATTCCGAAATCGTCATAGCACAGTTTGTAAATAAGGGGTGGGCCGTTGCCGAAACTTCCGGCAAAGCTGACCTTGTCATTCTCAATACCTGCAGTTTCATCAACGACGCGAGGGAAGAGTCGGTCAATTCGTTCTTCGAACTTCACGGCGGTTTGAAGAAAGGGGCGAAGATCGCAGTCATGGGATGTCTGCCGCAGCTTTATCCGAATCTCGGCGAGATGCTGCCGGAAGCCGATTTCATTTTCAGCGTAAACGATATCCCGAATATTGAAAAGATAGTTTCGGCGCATTGGAACGAAGGTTACAAAGGAAAAACGGGAAAATCCGAGTTCCTTTACACCTCTTCGATGGGGCGTGTCCTCACTTATTCGCCGTGGACTGCTTACCTTAAAATCGCCGACGGATGTGACAATTTCTGCGCTTACTGTTCGATCCCGCATATCCGCGGAAGGTACCGCGAGCGTCCGCTGAAAGACATTCTGGCCGAAGCTGAAAACCTGATAAAGACAGGAGTCAAGGAGATCGTTGTCATTGCGCAGGATACGACTCAGTACGGTTCGAAGACAAATTCGTCGCTTAAAGCTCTTATCCGCTCGCTCAACGCTTTGAAAGGGAATTTCAAATTCAGAGTGATGTACCTTTATCCGTCAGGGATCGATCGCGAACTTCTTGAAACGATAAGAGACTGCAAAAAAATGCACAACTATCTCGAAGTGCCGATCCAGCATATTTCAAGCACGGTGCTGAAAGCTATGAACAGGCGCTACACGGAGCGTGATATTTATAATTTGATCGACATGATAAAAGATGTCTTCGGTGAAAACTACCTGCTAAGAACGACCGTGATCTCATCTTTCCCGGCTGAGAAGAAAGAGGATCATGAACTTCTGAAAACATTCATCGAAAAGGGTTTCTTCGATTATATCGGCGCGTTCAAATATTCGAAAGAGGAGTCTTCGGCATCATTCAAAATGCGCGCTGTCGTTTCAAAGACCGCCGATGCGAGGTTCTCCGAGATCGAAAAGGCGACTCACGAGTGTATGGAAAAAAGTCTCGAACGGTTTGTCGGAAAAGAAGTCGAAGTGCTTTACGAAGGGATAGATCCGGAACTCAAGGTCCCTGTCGGCAGATCATGGAACCAGGCGCCTGAAATCGACGGGATCACGATAATAACCAACCTTGAAGACGAAAAAGAGGGCTCTCTCCTCAAATGCAGGATAACTTCAATTGAAGGTACCGATTTTATTGCTGATATTTTGAAGTAGACCGTTATCTTGACAAATAATGTTCTGCAGCGACTGCGGCGATCGCGCCGTCTCCGACAGCTGTGGATACCTGGCGTACCAGTTTTTCTCTGATATCGCCTGCTGCAAAAAGACCTTCTGTCGAAGTTCTGCATTCAGGATCTGTAATTATGTGCCCGCTTTCGGCAAGTTTAACAAGATCTTCGACAGGTTTTGTTTCGGGAATGTAGCCTAAAAAGACAAAAACGCCGTCAACTGCGATTTCAGAAAGTTCGCCGGTTTTGACATTTTTAACGACTATTTTTTCGACGAAATCCTTTCCTTCGATCTTTTCTGCTACAGAGTTGAGAACAAAATCGATTTTCGGATTGCTGCGCACTTCGTTCTGTGTTATTTTTTCGGCTCTGAATTCTTCCCTGCGGTGGATTATAGTCACTTTTTCTGCGAATTTAGTGAGATAGAGCGCCTCTTTTAAAGCACTGTCACCGCCGCCTAAAACTGCGACTTTAAGCCCTTTGTAGAAAGCTCCGTCACAGACTGCGCAGTAGCTTACTCCGTTTCCGGTGAACTCTTTTTCACCCGGGATCCCGGCTTTGCGCGGAACGGAACCTGCCGCATAAATCACCGTTTTTGCAGAAAATTCACTTCCGGAAGCTGTTTTTATTGAAAATTGTTTGTCACCGGTTTTTTCGATTTTCTGAACTTCTTCCGAAGCAAATTTGCAGCCAAGGTCAAGTGCCTGAGCGTGCATTTTTTCGGCAAGTTCGTATCCCGCGATCGACTTTTCGCCGGGCCAGTTTTCAAGTTTGTCGGTGAGCGCCATAAGTCCGCCGTAAGCTTTTTTCTCAAAAATTATTGTTTTGAGCATGGCGCGTGAAGCGTAGATCCCGGCTGTCATTCCTGCCGGACCGCTGCCGATGACGGCAACATCGTAAAGTTCGGGCATAGTACCTCCGTATGCGGAATTTAGATAATAAAATCAGCGAATTTGTTGTAGTAAAGATGAAGCTTTTCTATCTCTTCGAACTGGTACGGATTGTAAAGTTTGGAACTTGCGAAGCGTTCTTTTTTCAGCATGAGGATCGCTATGAGAAGGTGGAGATAGTTTTTTGAATGGAAGTAATGGTTCTCATTCATTGTCGTTCTCAGCTTTTTGAAAAAAGATGCAGCTTTCTGCGGGATAAGCAGCGACGAGCGGCTTTCAACGAAGTGGATCCCGTCCTCTTTTTCGTGAAAATATGAGAGGATAAAGTCGCGTTCTTTGTACCATGTAAGGCTGTTTTCTTCGTCTTCCGAAAGATTCAGTTTTTCTTCGTTGAAAAAGTCCTCGCCTTTGAGTCTAGAGAAAAGGGAAGGGGAGAAAAGCATGATACGCGCCTTTTCCAGTTCGCGCTTTTCGGCAAGAGTCGTCCTGTTGCCGGTATCGAAGTGGTAGATGAAGAAAAGATTGAAGAACTGCTGCCAGAAATCGTGGTTTTTGACATCTTCGCCGGTGAAGTAAAAACACTCTTTTTTGAATTCCTGCAGAGCCGCAGATTCGATATCATCAAAAGAAGAATAGATTCTTGTCTTTACGGCGCTCATTAAAAGTCTCTGGAATAAATTATTTTACCGTTCACGATGGTAGCCGATACTGCTCCTTTTACGTGGAAACCGTGGAAAGGAGTATTGTGGCTTTTCGATTTGAACATGTTTTTGTCAACTGTCCACTGGTAAGCAGGATCGAAAACAGTGATGTCAGCAGGAGCTCCTACTTCGATTTTTCCGCCTTCAAGACCCATGATTTTGTATCCAGCAGTGAAAAGTTCGACTATTCTTTCAATCGAGAGTTCTTTATCGTGGTAAAGTTTGAGGACGAGCGGGAGAGCCGTCTCGAGGCCGACGATGCCCGACGGAGCGTTGTTGAACTCGACCTCTTTTTCCCTCTGGTGGTGGGGAGCGTGGTCAGTTGCGATCGCATCGATTATGCCGTCCTTGAGAGCTTTGATGACTGCAAGTCTGTCTGCTTCGCTGCGCAGCGGCGGGTTGATTTTTGTGTTCGTGTCGAATCCGCCGAGAGCTTCATCTGTGAGTGTGATGTAGTGCGGAGCCGTCTCGGCCGTGATTTTTGCGCCGCGTTCCTTGAAGAACTTGATTATATCGACTGAAAGAGCTGCGCTGACGTGAGCGATGTGGATCGGGAGCTTCAGATATTCAGCCATCATGCAGTCACGTGCGATCTGCGACGCTTCACCGACAACGGGACATCCCGTCATGCCGTAAACCGTCGAGTAGTAGCCTTCGTTCATCTGTGCAGTTTCTGAAAGGTAAAGATCCTCGCTGTGCGAAACGTACATCATGTCGAAAGTAGACGCGTATTCCATGACTCTTTTGAGAAGGTCTGTGTTCTGGATCGGTCTGCCGTCATCGCTTATCGCGATCGCACCGCCTTCCGCAAGTTCTCCGATCGGAGCAAGAGACTCGCCTTTGAGCTCTTTCGTAGCCGCAGCGATAGGATAGAGTTTTACGCCGTTTCCTTTCGAAGCGCGTTCATACATATAGCGGATGGTTTCTACGTTGTCCGCTGCCGGTTTCGTGTTCGGCATTGTGCAGACTGATGTGAATCCGCCTGCCGCAGCAGCTTCGAGACCGGAAATGATGTCTTCTTTGTATTCGAAGCCGGGATCTCTGAAGTGGACATGGATGTCAATGAAGCCGGGAGCGACGAAAAGACCGTCGGCATCAAAGACTTCGGCATCTTTTGTGTCAGGATTCTTGGTAATTTCCGTTACAACACCGTTTTCTATAACTATTGAAGTTTTTTCGGTCTTTCCGACAAGCGGATTGACAACCGTTCCGTTTTTAACAACTAATTTCATTTGTCCGACCCTCCGAGAAGAAGATAAAGAACAGCCATTCTGACATTTACTCCGTTTGATACCTGCTCAAGGATTACCGACTGTTCGCCGTCCATGACGACATCATCGATTTCTACTCCTCTGTTCGCAGGTCCCGGATGCATTACGAGAGCATCTTTCTTTGCGAGTTTGAGGAGTTCGGGAGTGAGCATGAAGTATCTCGAATATTCTCTGACATCGGGGTAGAGCAGGTTGCTTGCGCGTTCGTTCTGGACTCTGAGCATCATGACGATGTCGGCGTCCTGAACAGCGTATTTCGGCAGTTTTTCAACTGTTACACCCATCTTTTCGACTTCTTTCGGAAGCATTGTTCCGGGACCTGAAATCGAAACATGCGCTCCCATCTTGTTGAGAAGGTAAATGTTCGATCTTGCGACTCTGCTGTGGTAAATGTCGCCTAAAAGCGCAACTTTGAGACCTTCGAATCCGCCTTTTCTCTGCCAGATAGTGTAGGCGTCAAGCAGAGCCTGAGTGGGGTGCTCGTGGAATCCGTCGCCTGCGTTGATTATCGAGCAGTCCATGATCTCGGTGAGGAGCTGCGGCGTTCCCGAAACCGAGTGTCTGATGACCATTGCATCGGGACCCATCGCCTGAAGGTTGAGCGCGGTGTCGGCGAGGGTTTCGCCTTTTTGTATCGCGCTTCCCGAAACTGCGATGTTGTATGTGTCGGCGCTGAGACGTTTTTCTGCGACTTCGAACGAAGTTCTCGTTCTGGTCGAAGGTTCCGCGAAGAAGTTGATGATCGTTTTGCCTTTCAGAGTCGGCACCTTTTTGATTTGTCTCTGGTTGATCTCCGCGAAACTTACCGCCGTTTCGAGGATATTCATGATCTGATCTTTATTAAGATTTTCGATTCCAAGAAGATGTTTCATTGTTTTTCTCCGGTTTATCCAAGAACAACTTTGTCTTCGCCGTCGGTTTCCTTAAAGAAAACGGCGACTTTGTCTTCAGGCTCGGTCTCGATGACTTTGCCGACGATGTCGGGGTGGATCGGAAGTTCACGCCAGCCTCTGTCAATGAGAGAAACGAATTTTATCGATTTCGGTCTGCCGTAGTCCATGATGGCTTCGATTGCCGCTCTGACCGTTCTTCCGGTATACATTACGTCGTCAACGAGAATGATGTGGTATTCCTCGGGGTCGAAGTTGAGTACCGACGGACCTGTTTTCGGCGAAGAGAGACCTTTGCAGAAGTCGTCTCTGTAAAGCGCGATGTCGATGGTTCCGGTCGCGAGTTTTACGTTCTCTTTTTCTTCTATTTTTTTGATGAGCCTTTCTGCGAGGATCACGCCTCTCGTACGGATCCCGACGATTGCCACGTTTTTGAGAAGGCTTAAGTGCTCGATCATTTCGTAAACCATTCTGTCAATGATTTTCGACATTTCTGTTTCGTTAAGCAGAACTTTTCTGACGTTTATGCTTTCTCTTTTCAAAGTGTTCTCCCTTAAAACATTTTGTCGACTTTGGCAGCTTCTTTATAGATCACGAATTCAAAATCTTTGACTTTCTGGCCGAAAATCTTCAGTTCGTCGAAGTAAACGAAGGTCGCATTGACTTGTTTTGTATCTTCGTCTTTTTCGAGGTGAAGTCCGCCTCTCGTGCCGTCTTTCGTCGTTTTCGTCGTGTCGAGTTTTGCACCGAGATCCTGTTTGACTCTGTTGTCAAATTCTCTGATGGTTTCATCTTCAGAATGTATCGTTGCATACTGCGCGATGTTTTCTACAGCCTTTGTTACCTTATACTTGAGAATGAAGGGTTGTGCTACACACCAGCCGACATAAAGAACCAAAACTGCGATAACCACTTGAATTAACTTTGCCATTGTTTCCTCCTGAGAAAATTGATAAACTAAAAACCGCGGGAAGTTACCAAAATAGTTTTTTGAAGTCAAAAAAAACATGGTGAAGAGGAACGTTTTTCCGATTTCTCCGGAGCCGGCAGGATATTTTATTTATGTTGATATATAATATGATGTTTTTATTGAAATAAGCTGCTCTTTCCGTATAATATCGCAGTTTTTTTAGGAGGTCACTATGAAGATATTCTTTTTCATGCTGCTTGCGGCGCTTGTTCTCGGCTGTTCCGATTCCAAACACGAAACCGCGGAACTGAAAATTTCCTACACGCTCGAAGAGGGCAGAACCTGCCAGACTTATCTTGCGGATCATTTTTTAGTTACTATTTACGATTCCGAACAGCGCAAAATCAGAGAGAAGAAGATTATGTGCGATGCTCAGGAACAGGGAATGAGCCTTATCATCGACAAGGATTCCTACTATGTTTCGGTCGTTCTTCTCAGCAAGGACAATATGTGGCAGAGCTACGGTGCGGCGAAGACTGAAGTTAGCGGAGACACAGAAATAAATGTCGGAATGGCGGCTTATCAGGGCGGAATGATTTTCAAGTGGGAACCTTCTGACTGCGGTAAATACAACCTTTCACTTATGGCCCTCGACATGCTTTCTGAAGGTGAACCCGTTTCGGCGGTCATCTGGGGCGAAGATGTGAAAATGGAGAATTTTCAGATCCCGTGCAGCGCAGGTCAGCTTGAAGTGATAAATATTTCGCCGGACCCGACCTACACGGCTACTTTCCGCGGTTACAGAAAATCGGTCAAGAACGAAAGCCGTGTCATTTACGAAATTCCCGAATTCGTGTCCGGTCACGGTCAGAACAAAAAGGTCAACATCAACGATTACAGAGTCGTTCTCGTTTCCGATATGAAGGTTTCATGGGAGTTTGACAGCAAAAGCATCGATTCCTGCGAGACTGCCGGAATAACCAGAGTCAAAGCAGAACTTGTTTCGGATGAAGGCTACACCGTATCCGACGAGCATGACTGCGACAACAAATTTTCAGATTTTTACCTTTACGAGATAACGCATCACAGCTACACGCTGTATGTTTACGGCATCACCGACAAAGATGAGACTCTGTTCGAATCTTCGCTCGAAGTAGGCGAGATCGAGCCGGGTTCTGTCGGGAAGAACATCCTTGAAAACAAGATTTTTCTCAAAGAAAAGTAGGAGGAAACCATGCTGACGGCCGAACAGTTGAGCTACATCAGAGATCTGCTCAACAAAGAACTTGCAGAGATCGAAGAACGGAACCGCGAAAAAATGGGCGAAATGGAGTCCATGCGCAACGATTCCGAAACATTCCACGGCGACGAGGCGGATCAGGCCAATTTCATGGAGGAGCGCAACAGACAGCTCCGCATGAGGGACAGAGACAGAAAACTCATCAACAAAATACGCGAAACGCTGCATAAAATGGATATCGGCGAATACGGTATCTGTGAATCATGCGGCTGCGATATCAGTTTCGAGCGTCTCAAACTGCGTCCTGTCGCATCGCTTTGCATTGAGTGCAAGAAAGAGGCCGAAGAACGCGAAGAGCGTGAACGTTTTTCAAGATAGTTCCTGCGAGGTAGAGTTTTGAAATTTATTTTTGCATTTTTGATCCTGTCAATGGTTTCTCCTTCCGAGATGATAACGAAAATGACGGATTCTCTCTATATTCCTGATCATAATATAGCGATTCACGGTGTGGATGCTGAAAATAATCCGGTTTCACTTGAATTCGATAAGGCGAAAAAGATCCTGACTAAAACGGAAAAAGGGGAAAAAACGGAAATCAAAATGGCTGAAATGCCGCTTTTTCTCAAACTTTTCTTCTTTTCTGCCGACAAAAGTGCCCCGGAATCGCTTGCAGTTTCGGCAAAATCGGTTTCAGGAGCCCTTCATGCAGCGGGAATCAACACCGAAGTATCGACTATAAGTGCATCCGAGGCCGACGGCAGTGCGGTTTTTGCGATAGGAAAAGACAAACGTTTTACGGAGGCTAACGTCCTCGAACTTTCGAAAGAGTCCATGCGTCCGGCTGTACTCAGGATCGGGGATGAAACCTATATTTTTTCAGATTATCACAGAAGCAGGCTGCCTCTTGCGTTTCCTGGAAATATAAAATTTTTCAAAAACGGCGCTTTGCAGGGCGAATGGATTTTTTTAAGAGACGAATATAAGCAGAAGTGAGCGCCGATCCTCGAAAATTCGCCCTTGTGGCAGTCCCGCGTCCGGGAATTTCAATGCTTTTCTATAAAAACCCTCCTTTTCTTAATTGTGTAAAAGGCGATTGTGTCGAAATTGAACTGAAAAATATGAAAATATGGGGAATCATTGAAGATTTTTACGATGAGCTTCCCGATGACCTTGATGAAAGGAAGGTCAAGCCGATCCTCGGCAGGATCTGTTCGAGTCCTGTTTTTGCAGACAGGCGGGAGACCGATTTTCTTAAATGGGTCGCCGATTACTACATGTTTCCGTTCCACAAACTTCTAAAGCAGATTTTTCTGCCGCTTATAGGTTCCGACAATGCGCTGATAGGAGAAACTTCTCCGGAAAAGCATCTGAACGTCCTCTGCAAAGCCGGGAAACTGCCGGAAACTGAGCTCAATCCATCGCAGAAGCGCGTAGTGGATTCCGTTCTTGCCCGCTGGGAAAAGAAAGATTATAGGCCTGTTCTGCTTTACGGAGTTACCGGAAGCGGAAAAAGCGAGGTCTTTGCCGAACTCTGCCGCGATGTGATAAAGAAGGGAAAACAGATCCTTTATCTTGTTCCCGAAATAGGGCTTACGACCAGAACGCTGCAGCATCTTGTCGGAAGAATAGGGTCGCCGGGGGTGATTCTTCACAGTTCCGTAACCAAAAAAAAGAGGTTTTCAGCTCTTTACTGCGCGATCAACAGACACGCTTCTATCATCGTCGGGACGCGTTCAGCCGTTCTTTATCCGTTTTTCGACATAGGTCTCATCGTTATTGACGAGGAGCACGACGGCAGTTTCAAAAATTTCGAGCCGCCTTACTATCACGCCCGGGATGTCGCAGTGATGAAGGCCGCTGCCATGAAAATTCCGGTCGTTGCGGGAAGTGCAACACCTTCCGGAGATTCGTGGCTCAATGCCTTGAACGGTAAGTATCATCTTGAAATCATTAGAGAAAGGGCTAACAATAAACCGCTTCCCGAAATAAAAACTTTTGCCTATCGCGGCGATTTGTATATTCCGTCCGATCTGGTAGACATCGTCTCCGATTCGCTGAAGAACGGCGATCAGAGTCTCTTTTTCCTGAACAGGCGCGGCTTTGCGACGATCGCACGGTGTGCTGAATGTAACGCTATAGTGAAGTGTCCGAACTGCAAGACCGCTCTCATCTACCACAAAAAAAAGGATAAGCTGGTCTGTCACCACTGCGGGTTCGGCGTAAGTCCGAAACAGTGCGGAACGTGCGGCGGAAAGCTCGTGTTTGAGGGGACAGGCATCGAAAAACTGTTTGAAGCGGTCGAAGGTTATTTCCCGGGAGCAAATGCGCTTTCGTTCGACAGAGACTCTCTCGGTAGCGCGGCTTCTTTTGACAAAGCCGTGAAGGATATTTCAGAAAACAAGTATCAGATTATTGTCGGGACCGTTATGATCTCGAAGGGGCACAACTTTCCAAAATTAAGAAATGTAGTAATAAAATTCGCTGATTATCTTCTCGGGTTCCGCGATCCGAGAGCTTCCGAAAAGTGTTTTCAGCAGATAACCCAGGTTGCAGGCCGCGCCGGAAGATTCGGAGTCGAAGGGCGCGTGTTCGCCGAGACGATATATCCTGACCACTACATCTGGGACTACATAGAGCACAATGACTACGAAGGTTTCATAAACGAAGAGCTTTCGTGGCGCGAACAGCTCGGATTCCCGCCGTTTACAAGGATGATAACCGTAAGGATTTCAGGTAATGACGAAGAAAAAACCGATGAATTCGCAGATAAATGCTATGAAATGATTAACGATTTTGTTGAAAACGCTTCGCTTGAAGATGTCATGGTCTATCCTCCTTCTGAACCGATGCTTTCAAAAATCCAGAACCGTTTCAGAAAAAATATTTCGATTTCTTTCCCTAAGAACGCAAAAGTTGCCGCCGCAATCAGAAAATGTCTGTGGAAAATAGAAAAAAAATCCGGAATAACGGTAACTTATGATGTGGATCCTATAAGCGAAAACTGATTATTTCGCCATAAATTCGATCTGATCTCTGTCTGTCTTCGGATTTATCATCATAAAGAAGAGTCGTTTTGTGTCGTCGGATGCGACAAGAACGACTTTGTCACTTTTTTTGATGCCGATATTCGTGAAAAGAAGGATCTTTTCGGTGTGGCTTAGCGAGTTCATCAGTGTTTCCGGAACGAATTCGGTGTAATTCCTCGTGAAAAGTTCCTTGAAAGTGGAAAGCGATTTCAGCGGGAAGCGGCTAGTCATTGATTCTTCCTTGAAAATTACCGATTCGCCGTTTTCGAGTTCGAGAGTGAAAATCTGTTCGGAAATCTCTTTCAGTTTCTTTTTGGTCGTCATTATCTTGACGGCTTTGTCGGAAAAGAGTTCGTTGTTCGGCTCAAGCTGCAGCAGAACTGAGGTGAAACGGTCGATGTCGAAAAGGAAATGTTTTGCCGCGATCCTTTTGAAAGTAGAGGCGGGAATATGGATGAAATTGATGTTGAAGCCGGGGAAAATTTTAAGAATAGTTTCTCTCGTCTGGTTTATCAGCGCCGAATTTATGAAGCCGATAAGGATTTCTTTCGTTTCTTTTCTGAATGAAACGGGAAGGGCGAGGAGCTTCGTTATCACGTCGGGAGTGAAAAATCTTGCGAAAAAGTCATCGGACATGAACCCTTTTTTCTCGTCGAGCATTACGGGATAGCCATCTTTTTCATAAAATTTAGCAAGTTTCCTTTCGTCGATCATCCCTTTGGAAAGGGCAAACCAGATAGGATCGACATTTTTTTTCATTTTCAGGATCTTATTTGCATTCTCCGAAGAAATAACATTTTCCTGAACCATTTTCAGCATCAGATTTCTCATATTGAAATCTCCGTCAAATAATAGCGATTATGGGAACTTTTCTTTTGTATTTCATTGAATTTATCCGCTTGTTTACGAATCTGACGAGTTTTTCGTCGAATCCTTCGCGGATTATTTCGTCTTCGCTCATTCCAAGATCTGAAACAGCGTGAATAACCGGATCCATCTGGATATAGGAGTATCCGATCTCGCCTTCGTCTGTCTGACCTTCGAAAAGATCTGCGCTCGGAGCTTTTTCAATTACGCTCGCCGGAAGTCCGAGATAGCGTGCAAATTCGAAAATATCGGTTTTGTAGAGGCTTCCGATCGGATTTATCGCCGAAGCACCGTCTCCGAACATCGTAAAGTAGCCGAGTTCGATCTCGCTTTTGTTACCGGTGCCGAGGACGATCGCGCTGTTTGCAGCAGAAAAGTCGAAAAGGGTCATCATTCTCGTTCTCGCCATGATGTTGCCGAGTCTTCCTTTTCTCGAAAAATCGGGGTTCGTCATGTTGTTTGCTGCAAAAGTGTCAACAACGGCCGAAATTTCGATTTTAAGGCTGTTTATTCCGGTATTTTCAACAACTTTGATGGCGTCTTCAATGCTTTTTACGCTTGAAGTTTTGTAGGGCATGAGGATTCCTGTGACGTTTTCTTTGCCTAAAGCTCTCGCCGCAAGGGCTGCTACAAGTGCGCTGTCAAGTCCGCCGGAGAGCCCGAGAACCGCCTTTTTAAGCCCTGTTTTTCCGATTTCGGAAACTAAAAAAGAGGTGAGTTTTTTCTCGAGTTCTGCAAAATCGAGTTTTGGAAGAGTTATCATGCGTTTCCTCTCATTTTAAGTTGATTTAATAATGATTTACGTATGTTGAGCGAATTCGAAAAATAGTCGGAAAGAAGATTCTCCTTTTTTTCGCTGCTTGGAAGACCAGAAACCGCGCAGTAGTCGTTCTCTATCGAATCGAGTGCTTTTGAATCGAAATCAGTCATGAGTGCTGAGCGGCACTTCTGAATAAATTCGAGTTCCGGTTCGTCCGGCATCGTGAAAGAGTGGGCGAGTTCGGCAAGCCATGAAGCGGCGATGAAATTCCCGGGATTCCTGCGCAGTGGAGCAACATCTTCAAGAGAAACGAAATCGTCGAGAAAGTATGTGTTGTTCTTTCTGCTGAGGACCACTTCGCAGTTCTCGAAAAGTGAGAAATTGTCCTTCTTCGAGAAAAAGCGGAACGTTTCGCCTTCTTTGGAAATGGTATGGAAAAATCCGTTTCCGTGAGATTTTTTATAGGTTATCGTTCCTTGGACAATATACATCAGTTTACCGATTCTATCTGCTGCTTCTTTTCAGGTTTTTTGCGTTCTATTTCGGCTGTTACCCCTAATTTTTTCGCAAGGTCGACGCATTCGTTCAGGAATGGGATAGAAACTTCCTTCGTGTTGATCGCCTGAACTTCGAGACAGCTGCGGAGATATTTTTCCCCGAGTTCTTCGTTTTTCAGCATATACATTTTAAGAGCGCCGCGATATAAAGCTTCGACGCAGAACGGGAAGTATTCGATCGCCTTTTTGTAGTTTTCTGCGGCAAGCTCGTGCATATCCTGCTCGTCATACATGAGTCCCATCTGTTTGTAAGGCTCGAAGTATGTTCCGCGCATTTTAAGAGCTGCTTCGAAGTGCTGTTTCGCCAGATCGTATTTTTTCTGCATTCTGTAAACGATACCGATATTGGTTTCGGCGTAGTGAGGACGCGGATACATCGTGTCTGAAAGAACCGCCTGAAACTCCTCCAGAGCCTTGTCAAACTGCTTTTGCTCGAGGTAGAGCGCTCCCAAATTGTTGCGCGCGTCGGTGAACTTTTTATCGATTTTCAGTGCCTGCCTGAAGTTTTCCTCAGCCTTTTTGTCGTCATGTTCGATCATGAAAACGAGACCGAGCGTGTTGTAATACTGCGGAAGATTCGGCGCAGCTTCGATCGCAAGCATGATTTCGCGCTTTGCCTTGATGTAGTCGCCCTGATTCAGTGCTGCAAGACCGAGCTGGTAGTGACCGTCGCTTTTTCTTTCATCGCTTATTGTCTTGTTGTCTGCCGAAGAACATGCGGCAAATAACTGAAACAGAATGAAAATTAACGATAATATTTTGATTTTATTCAAGTTTTCCTCTTCGTAAGGAGTTATTTCTTTTCTTCTTTCTTGTCAGCTTTTTTATCTGCTTTCTTGTCGGCTTTCTTGTCTTCTTTTCCGGATCTGCCCCATTCCCAGCCGAATTCTACATCGGCACCGAGATCCCAGGATGAAACGTAGTGGCCTTCGAGGTTGTCATGCGGACGCGGGTTCTTTGCATTCCAGAAACTCCAGTGTTTGCCGGCGTAACCGTTGATGTAGAGGAACGGAAGGATCTGGAATCTGATGACGCCTCTGAAAAGAGAGCTTACGTGGCTGTCGGAGAAGAGTTCCTTTGCGCTGCCGAAGCCGCGTTTGTAGTAGGTGACCATCATCTTTACGATCCAGAGGTCAGGAAGCTCGAGGTGTGCGAAAAGCGATGAGGAGTCGGGAAGTTTTTCGTATCCGAGCGAAAGGGATATCCAAGTCCTGAAGCTGTAGCTGAACTCTCCGTAAAATGATCCTACGAACTTGTCGTCCGAATCGTTCATGAGGTGCCAGTATTTCGAGCGTCCGTCGGGCTGGAAGTTCTTTGCTCCGAAGATGTTGGTCATCATCTCTATACGTTCGATATCGTAGAAAGTATCGAAGAAAGATGGCATATAAGAGTCATGGTGAGCTCTTCCTTCAAGCTGGATTCTGATCGCATGCTGGTTCTTGTCGTCGAGGTTGAATCTTCCCAGAAGACCGAAGGTGAAACCGCCTTTCACGAAGTCAGTCTTGAACCATGAATAGTCGGCGAAAGTCTTGATGTCGACTTTTTCGTTCTTGAAAAGTTTGATCTCGAAGTCGATACCCTGCATGTAGAGGAACTCGTCGTCTTCGATTATAGGACGGCCTTTGGAGTCGACTGCGATCCTCGGAAGTCTGTTGTCTTTTCCGTTGAGATAGTCATCGGGATCGTAATCGTAGTATTTTTCATATTTCAGCTTTGTCGGAGCGCTTCTGTCGCCTACGAAAGAGTATCCGAACGAAGCGCTTCTTGCATGGTAGTTCCCGATTGCGGAGAAAGGTTTCAGGAATACGATGCCGCCGAAGATGTTTCCTCTCGCTACGTCGCCGAGAAGTGCCTCGAAACCGCCGTAGTCGAAATACCAGTTGAGTTTCGCCGACATGGTCGAAAACGTCGAGTCGTGGTTCGGGATGTAGCGTTTGAGGATCGTTCCGTGACCGATCGTCTGAGCGAAGTTGCTGCCGATCGACAGGTAAAGGTTGTCTTCGGAAGTTCCTATCTGGAAGTATCTGAGGATCTTGAGGTAATCCTGCCACTCATCCCAGTCTTCACTTCTGAAGCGGATGCTGTGGTCATTGTTGTTGATGTCTGTGTTGACAAGTCTGACATTGAGCGGAACGTGAAATCCGAAAATGAGGTCAAGTTCTTTCTCGCTGACCGGCTCTTTTATAAGTTTGTCGAAGTGCATCGAAAATTTCGGAGTGATAACGAGGTAAAGGGCGTCATCCATCAATTTGACACCGGCTGCGAGACCTGCGCTGTTGTAGGGAGAGATGATCTCGTTCGCGCCGATGTTCGCGACTTCGCCTTTCCAGAATCGTTTTTCGATATCCCTTATCATTTTTTCATTGCTGTCGTCTTTCTTTGCAGCTGCATCTTCAGCAGGTTGTTCTTCAGCCGGTTTCTGCTCTTCAGCTTTTGCAGGAGCAGGCTGTGCAGCAGGTTTTTCAGCCGGTTTGGGTTCTTCGGCTTTTGTCGGAGCAGGCTGTGCAACAGGTTGTGCAGCCGGTTTCTGTTCTTCGGCAGCAGGAGCAGGCTGTTCAGCAGGTTTCTGTTCTTCAGCAGCAGGAGCAGGCTGTTCCGCCGGTTTCTGCTCTTCAGCAGCAGGAGCGGGCTGTTCCGCGGGTTTCTGTTCTTCGGCAGCAGGAGCGGGCTGTTCCGCGGGTTTCTGCTCTTCAGCAGCAGGAGCGGGCTGTTCCGCCGGTTTCTGCTCTTCAGCAGCCTGAGCAGGTTGTTCAGCAGGTTTCTGTTCTTCAGCAGCTTCCTGTGCGGAAAGTGTTACAAAGGAAAAAACGAACAACGTCAAAAGGATAAAAAATTTCGAATGTCTCATGCTTTTCTCCGTTTAAGCAAACAAACGCCTAAAATATATTGATATATAAGCAAAATGCAAACTTAAAGGGACTTTTTTTGCAGATAAAAAGAGAAAATATGAAAAAAAATGAAATTAATGAAGCTTAGTCAGTGCTTCTTTGATTCTTCTTATTGCTTCGACCAGTTTGTCCAGCGAGGTCGCGTAGGAGATGCGGATGCAGTCGCCGTTACCGAAGGATTCTCCGGCTACGCATGCTACATGAGCGTTGTAAAGCAGCCACATGCAGAGGTCGTCGCTGCCTTTGATGACGGTCTCGCCGTCGGTTTTGCCGAAATAATACTTCATATCGGGGAAGACATAGAATGCGCCTGCCGGGGTGTTGCATTTTACGCCGGGAATTTCGTTCATCATCTTAACGACGGTGTCGCGGCGCTCGCGGAAAGCCTTCATCATGTTTCTGATCTCTTCAGAGTTCTCAGGGCAAAGCTCAAGAGCCTTAACTGCCGCTGCCTGTGCGATCGTGCAGATACCGGAAGTGATCTGTCCCTGGATCTTGTTGGCAGCTTTGACGATAGCCTCCGGAGCTGCGATATATCCGATTCTCCAGCCGGTCATTGCATAACCTTTCGCAACGCCGTTGACGATGACGAGACGATCCTTCAGGAAGTCGAACTGACCCATGCTCTCGTGTTTGTGCTCGTACTGGATGAACTCATAGATTTCGTCGGAAATAACGATGATATTCGGATATTTTTTCAGCACTTCGGCAATAGCCGAAAGTTCAGCCTTTGTGAAAACGCTGCCGCTCGGGTTGCACGGCGTGTTGAAGAGCAGGGCTTTTGTCTTCGTGGTGATGGCTTTCTCAAGATCCTCTGCGGTTATTTTGAAGTCGTGGGCCATATCGCTCTTGACGATGACCGGAACGCCGCCGCTCAGTTTTACCATTTCAGGATAGGATACCCAGAACGGAGCGGGGATGATGACTTCGTCGCCGTCGTTGAGTATTGCCTGCAGCGTGTTGTTGATTGCCTGTTTCGCGCCGTTCGAAACAAGGATTTCGGTTTCTTTATAGTCGAGACCATTGTCGCGTTTCAGTTTTGCGGCGATTGCTTTGCGCAGTGCCGGTGTGCCTGGAACGGGCGGATAGTGCGTATCATTGTTGTTGATAGCGTCGATAGCTGCCTGTTTTGCCGATACTGGTGTATTGAAGTCGGGTTCACCGATGCTCAGGCTGATGACATCGATGCCCTGCGCTTTAAGTTCGCGGCTTTTGTTTGTCATAGCCAGAGTGGCTGATTCGGTCATGTTCAAAACTCTGTTAGAAAGGATGATTTCGCTCATGATTTATAACTCCATTAAAGTTAAAAATTAAAGGTCTGTCGGGGAGCAGATGAAGCCTTTTATCGCGGTCGCAGCGGCTGTTGCCGGGCTTGCGAGGTAGATTTCGGACTGGTTGCAGCCCATTCTTCCTTTGAAATTTCTGTTTGCGGTGCTGACGGTGATTTCGCCTGGAGCCATGATGCCTTCATGCGCGCCGAGGCACGGTCCGCAGCCGGGGTTCAGGATTATTCCGCCCGCTTCGACGAAAATTTTGAAAAGTCCTTCTTCCATTGCCTTGAGGTAAATATCCGAGCTTGCAGGAAGAACGAGAAGTCTCGTTTCTTTCGCGACATGTTTTCCTTTGAGAATTTCAGCGGCGATCCTCAGGTCTTCTATTCTGCCGTTCGTGCATGTTCCGATGAGGACCTGATTGACTTTGACATCGTGCATATTGCTGACTTTGTTTACGTTGTCGACAGTGTGCGGCATCGCGACCATCGGCTCGATTTCGGAAACGTCGATTTCGAGAGTTTCTGCGTATTCGGCATCGGCGTCCGGATAGATCGGAGTGTAGGCGTCACGCGGGATCCCGTGTTTTTCGAGGAAGCTGAAAACTTTCTCGTCGGGAGCCATGTATCCGTTTTTTGCGCCGATCTCGACTGACATATTGGTGAAAACAAGCCTGTCGGCAAGTTCGATATTTTCAATGTAATCGCCTGAAAATTCTACGCTTTTGTAAAGTGCACCGTCAACTTTGATAAGTCCTGCAATGTGAAGAAGGACGTCTTTCGACGAAACGTAGGGTTTCGGTTTTCCTTTGAGGACGATCTTCATCGATTCGGGAACTTTGAGCCAGATTTCGCCTGTTGCCCAGATCCCTGCCGATTCGCTTCTGCCGATACCGGTCGAGAATGCGCCGAGAGCGCCGTAAGTTACAGTGTGGGAGTCGCTTCCGACGATGAATTTGCCGGGAAGCGCGAAACCTTCTTCAACCGTTACCTGATGGCAGATTCCGCGTCCGCAGTCGTAGAAATTTTTTATTCCCTGTTCTTTGACGAACTGTCTTACAGTCTGGTGGTTCGTTGCCGCCTTTTCGTTTGCAGCCGGTACGATGTGGTCAAGAATTATCAGGATCTGATTCGGATCATCGACCTTTTTTCCACCCATTTTCTTGAAGGTGGAATAGATCGCCGCGCTGTTGTCATGCGTAAGAACGTGGTCCGGTCTGATAGTCAGGATAGTTCCCGGAACGACCGGTCTTCCCGCCATTTTCGAAAAAATCTTCTCAGCAAAAGTCTGTCCCATTTTTCACCTCGTAATTGAACAAAAACCTAAAAATCGGCGGATTTTGGCACTTTTTGAGAATAACTCAAATATTTTCGGATTTTTAATGATTTCTCACACACCTGACATTGCTGCTTGCGGTCTTGAAGTTCTGATCAGGACGACCTCTTGTAAAATTTAAGAACCATGCGTGGGCGGAATTATTAATGATGTTGGAGGAAGACCAGAACCACTCTCCGGGCATATCGGGGAAGTCTGAATACGGTGCTGCGGATTTATCATAGTCAAGAAGCGATTCAAGTTCATTTCTGTTGGGCAAACGCCAGTCTGAATAGCCTGCATAAATCAGATTTTCACAATATTGAAGAGCCAAGTGCCAAGTTTTATTTGTTTCATAAGTTTTTTGCCACATCAAGTTTGTAGCTGAATCGATGACAACAATGTCTTCGCTTATTGTTTGAGTCGTGAATGAGGCTGTCGGCAGTTCATTGCCGCGGACACACATCACATAGAGTTCATAGGTTTTTGCTATCAATGGAGACGATGAGTCGTAATAACTTACGGAATAGGCCTTGTCGGTATCGGTATCAGCTTTACTTTCCTGTGAAGTCCACAAACTTCTGGAATAAGACGTTATGCTTGAAAAATACCTTGTGTCAAAGGCTGGTGTGTGTCTTCCGAGGTCTGAAATAGTGTGAAGTTCCGTCGGGCTCGGCAGACGCCAGTCGGAATGTCCTGCGTATGTAAGATTGTTGCAGTATGAAACAGCGTCGTCCCAGTTGAAAATTTCACTCGGCATTGCCCGCTGCCATTCAAGCCCGGTATTGTTGTCAATAACAGTGTCATCATCGTTTTCCTCTGAATCATTAGTGTTGATCGAAAAGTTATGCGGAAAACAGAATTCAGCTTCAGCATACTGCGCATCCTGCCCGAAAAAATCTTCAAATTCTTCTGAGTAATCTGAGCATGAAAACTCTTCAGTTTCAGTGAAGCAGCGATCCTGACCTGTGCAGATGTTGCCGATTGACATCGAATTGCTTACTGGCTTTGATTTGCATGTAGAGCCGCTCCATGAGTATCCGGTTTTGCATCCGCATTTGTAGTAGGTGTCGGTTATTACTGTTTCAAAGGCATTTTCTTCGTAGTTGTATTGTATGGCGGTTTCGATCATTTTGATGCACTCATTTGTTGAATTTTCAACGATAGTGCACGGATTCGGATCACAGGGATTTTCATCAGTTTCAGTATCACTGTCATTTTGTTCTGAATCCGTTGAATCTTCATCATTTTCTGACAAAGAAGCCGCATCGTCATCCGGTGTCAGTTCAGCAGTTGAATCGGCATCGTCGTCGGGCGTAGGTTCAGCAGGTGTATCATCATCCTCATCGTTATCTTCCTGAGCCGTATCTTCATCATTGTCAGGAGTTGTATCAGTCTCATTGGTGTCATGTGTGTCATAATCAGTATTTTCCGTCTGTTCAGTGTCCGTTTGATCAGTGTCGACTGAGTCTTCGTCAGTCACAGTCTCACCGGTGCCGGTTGTGTCATTGGTTTTTGAATTGCTGCCGCAGCTGACAATAAACATCAAAACTGCGAAAATCGTGAAAACTGCCAGAAATTTTTTCATTTTGTCCTCCTTAAAAACCGCAAAATTATAGAGAAAAACTGAAAAATGGCAAAGAATTATGGAAGTTTTCTTGTTTTTGATTGTTTGTCGAACCACTACCTTACGCAGCGGATAACGCGTGAATTGGTCTTAGCAGATTGCATTGGTCTTCCATAGTTAAAATTAATGAACCAACTATTGTCGGAATTGTCTGAGTTGATAGAGGAAGACATGAACCATCCTATCTCACCGAATTTGCTGTATCCGTTGTTTGGATTGTTAGGACAACCATCACATGCACTATTATAGCATTCGCTGTAAGAGAGGCAGTTGTCTGTAACTCCGCATTCCCCGCTAGTAGTAGTTAGGGAACAAGTGATTAGTGTTCTGAGTTCGCTGATCGTAGGCAGTCTCCAGTCGGTATAACCCTTATCGGTCAAATTTTCGCAATGTGTCTGGGCATTTGCAAAATTCAGTTGATTATCAGCTTTCGCAGACCATGTGAGCTTGCTTGTTGAATCAAAGCAGGGGCCGGTGTTCGATGAACTGCATTCAGGAAGCGCCTGACAAACAGTTCCGTTCCAGAAATAACCGTTTTCGCATCTTGCGCAGCGGATGTAGAGGTTATTATCATCATATGTCATGGATACCGAACCTCTTTTGAAATTGACAAACCAAGCGTGTTGTGTGGAGTCTGAGCGGGCAGATGATGACCAGAATGCCCAGAAGGGATCAGCTTCTCCGAATTTGCTGTATTTTCCGCTGGTATCTTCTTCGCACCGACAGGTAGACACATCACTACTATTGTATGATAAATAATCCGGATCGCTGATAGGGCAAGCACCGCCAAGAACAGAGGTGCCGCAGTCTTTAATTAGAGATCTCAACTCATCGATTGTCGGCAAATGCCAGTCTTCAAGACCGCCTTCAGCCAGGTTTTCGCAGTAATCCCGTGCAGGATAAGTTATATTCTCTGGATCACTGCTATTCCTAAACTTCATCTTGTCTTCCGCTATCTCCGACCAGATGAGACCAGTGGTCGTATCTTTGTAGAGGCAGTAGAAATCCGTCGTGCCCAACATTTTGCAGGTTGTGTCGAAACCTGTAATTTCCTCGCAAGGATCACTGTTGCACGGATTTTCGACGCAAGTGCTGGTGTCGTCATCCCAAAGATAGTCATCCGCGCATTTGAAGTGGCATGCACCTGCCGTTTCGCTGTATTCGGCTGTGACAGCGTCACTCCATGAGCCTTCAGAATATGTTGCAGTATAAGCCGTCTCTCCGTTCCATACAGAGTGACCCGGTTTTCCGGCGCATGCAACTGTTCTTGTGCAGGTGCTTCCGTTCCATGCTCCTCCGACAGCGGTGCAGTCGGCAGCCTGAGAGCCGTCGCTTCTCACGCAGCGGACGAAGTAAGAGCCTGTGTTCTTGTTGTACATGTCCACTTTTCCGTTTGTAAAACCAACGAACCAAACGTAGGTCGAGTCTATGGCAGATGAAGACCAAATCGAGTCAGTGTCGGAAAATTTGCTGTGACCTCCGGTTGCATCGGAAGTGCATGAACTGCAGTTCGACCATGAATAACACGCTTCGTTTGTGGAGAGACATCCCGGCTCTATAACACCGCAAATGCCGCCGGAAACAGAGCCTGCGCAATCCTGAATGAGTGATCTGAGCTCGTTGATATTCGGCAGATACCAGTCATCGAAACCGCCTTCATCCAGATCTTCGCAATATGAATCTGCAGCACTCAAGTTCATCGGGTTTTCCGATTTGTCCGACCAGGTCAGCTCGGTGACTGAATCTGTGTGAACGCAGTATCGTTCTGTTGAGCTCAGCACAATGCAGGTCGTTTCGAATCCCGCGATCTCCTCGCAAGGATCACTGTTGCACGGATTTTCGACGCAAGTGCTGGTGTCGCTGTCCCAAAGATAGTCTTCAGCGCATTTGAAGTGGCATACACCTGCAGTTTCGCTGTATTCTGTGGAGATCTCGGCACTCCAGGCAGCATCGGTGTATGAGTAAGTCTGGGTGAAGTAAGAATTACCGTTCCATACGCTATTTTCAGGTTTGTCGGCACAGTTTGTCTGTCTTTTGCAAGTGTTGTCGTAGTTCCAATCACCGCCTGCTTCATTGCACATTGTCAGCTTGGTCTTTTCGCATTTGCTGTTTGCGCTGTTCCCTTCATCAAAAGCCCATGCATAGCCATCATCGCAGCCGCATTCGAATCTGGTTGCCTCAATTGCTGTGCATTCGCCTGTTGCATGTTCGATCCCTGCGCAAGGATCGTTGTCGCACGGATTTACGCAGGAGTAGTTGGTGCTGCCATCATAGATATATCCGTCAGCACAGTCATAGTGGCATGCTATGTGAGTGCCTGAAAACTGCGTAGGATAGACAGGCGTCCATTGACCGTTGGTATAAGTCTGGGTGTAGGAAGAGTCCCCGATCCACACTGTGTTTATGGCTGCGTCAGGTATAGGATCGCACTCTTTGATCCTCGTGCAGGTGCCGTCTTCGTTAAATGTTCCGCCCAAAGCAGCACATTTCTCTTCTGTCATCTCGGTAATAGTGTCCGCATCATCGTCATTTTCTTCCGCAGCGGTGTCCGCATCATCATCCGGTTTGGGGCCTGGTGTAGAATCTGCATCGTCGTCGGGTTTTGGTTCCGGAGTCGTGTCAGGATCATCCGAATCGGGGTTGTCAGGCTCGGTGTCGCCTGACGGTTCGGTGTCACCAGTTGGTTCAGTGTCACCCGTCGGTTCAGTGTCGACAGAATCTTCGTCTGTCACAGTCTCGCCTGTGTCGGTGTTGTCGCTCTCTTTGGAGCTTCCGCCGCCGCAGCTGACGACGAAAATCAAAGCCGCAAAAAGGCAGATAGAAACAAAAAAGTTCTTCATTGTGTCACCTCAAAAAAAGTTGATAAAGTGTAAAAATATTGAAAAAAATACTTGACTTGAATGAAACGGGGCTACGCTTTTTTAATTGTGCTGTGCTGTGCTGCGTCATTGTGTTTTCAAAAGAAATTCACAAAAAACGGCAAATTATAGGGAAAAACGGAAAAATGGCAAAGAATTATTTTTTGATTTTTTCCCAATATTCTTTGATTTTCGCCTCGTAACCGATGTTTTTCATCCTGTAGAATTGCGGCGGCTCGACGTCCCCGGGGAAATAGCGCTGGTCGACCCAGTGGTTTTCGTAGTCGTGCGGATATTTGTAGTTCCCTTTTTCTTCGCCGGGAGCGAAAGAGGAGTCGTTGATAAGGTGGTTCGGGATCTCAAGTGTCGGATTTTCCTTGAAATAATCTTCCGCGGCGTGAAGTCCCAGATAGCTTGCATTGCTTTTGGGAGCGGTTGCGAGGTAGTTTACGATGTGCGCTAAAATTATCTTTCCTTCGGGGTATCCCACCGCCTGAAAGGCGTGAAGTGCCGCGACTGCAAGCTCAAGCGCCCTCGGATCGGCGTTTCCGACGTCTTCGGAAGCGAAAATTATCATTCTGCGAAGCAAAAACAGCGGGTTGTCGCCCGATTCGATCATTTTTACGAGGTAGTAGAGCGCTGCATCGGGATCGCTTCCTCTCATACTTTTGATGAAAGCCGAGATCGTGCGGTAGTGGAAATCGCCCGTTTTATCGTACTGGTTCGGGTTTTCGACAAGTTCCATCACGTTTTCCCGCGTGATTTTGCCGCCTCCGCTCAGGTGGAACGCGCTTTCCATGATGGAAACTGCGATCCTCACGTCGCCTGATGCCTCTTTCGCAATTATTTCAAGGAGTTCTTCATCGATTTCCGCTTTGAGGTAATCGACCGCGCGGTGCAGCACTTTGACGATGTCCGAAACTGAGATCTTCGAAAAACGGACGCTTCTGGCACGCGAGAGAAGGGCGTTGTTGACGTAAAACGACGGATTTTCGGTAGTTGCGCCGATAAAGATAACACCTTCGTTTTCGATCATCGGCAGGAAAATGTCCTGCTGCGCCTTGTTGAAGCGGTGGATCTCGTCTATAAAGACGATCTGCTTGTCAACGAAGACCGATTCCCGGTCTTTGTAAAGTATCTTCTTTATGTCGGCCGAACTGTCTGTAACTGCTGAAAATTTATAGAGTTTCGCGCCGTAAAGCCCGGCTGCGATACGTGCTACCGTTGTTTTTCCCGTTCCGGGAGGACCGTAGAAGACCATTGACGGCAGAAAACCTGATTTGAGGAATGATTTCAATAACTTGATTACATTCTGCTGACCTACGACTTCATCGAAAGTTTCGGGCCGGAGCACCGAATACAGAGGAATGTAAGCTGAATCGTTCATTTCTTTTTGGTGGGGACCGTTCCGTCTGGATTGAGGCCGCGTGCCTTGTAGTCGGCTTTGATTTTAGCCTCTTTCACGTCTTCGGGAGTCATGAACAGTTCTTTTTGCTTTTCCGGAACGAAGACGGTCGAATCGTTTTTGAGGACTGCGAAAATCGTATCCGCAAACCCTTTTTCGTGGTCTGCGATCCGTGCGTCATCCGAAATGAAAAGAGAGTAGGAGAGCATTCTTGCCCTGACCGGATCTTCCTCGTCAATGACAAAAGCTGCAAGGTTGTTCTCGACCTGTTCGGCAGTCCGCCAGTCGACAGGAGTATCGTATTTGCGGAACATCGTCTTCTTGATCGGATCAAAGAAGTAGGTTTTGTCGGGATAATCCTTTTTGAGCTGGACGAGATAAGCGTTTTTCGCATCATATTCCGGGATCGAATCAAGATCTTTCTTGATTTTACTGCTCAATTCATCCATTCTGACCATTATCACGTTCTCGTTGCGCCGCGTGATGACGAAGTAACCTTCTTCCGGCATGAGCTTAATCGCGCCGCGTATCTTGTCTGTGACTGAGAAAGGATCATCGATCGAAACAGACCAGCGAACGTATTCTTTCGGAAGTTTCCACATTCCGTGGCGGTCGCCGAGATAGATGAGATAGTTGAATTTCACTTTCGGCAACTTTTCATGAAGCTGTTTCATAAAAAGCGCTTCTCTGAAGAAGTTTACGTCGATACTGATGTTAGGGCTCAGGATCTTTACACTTTTTTTCTCGCTGTCCAGGGCGATTTTGTTCGGATCTGCATAGGGAACAAACGCTTTCGCATTCTCGAATTTCGGAGCTTCGTCGATCGTCGAATGGATTTTGACGTGAGCTAAAATGTTGAGCAGAAGCGCCTTTTTCTCGTTTTCTGAGATCGAAGAAGGTTTCGAGAGGGCCTCTTTCAGCATTTTTGCGAAAGTTTTGTCAGCCAGTTTGTAGATCTGATTTGCTATCTCGTCAACTGAATAAGCTGAATCGGTTTTCTCTTTCGTCAGAGTGTCGAGAAGTTTTTTCCTGTTCTGGATCTCGGTTGGAGAGAGCATCGGATTGTCGAAAAGATAGTTGAGAACGACTTCAGCTTTTGCATAAGCTGTTGATTTCTTTTTGTAATTTCGATACTGTCTCTCCCAGAATTCCGAAATTTCGCCAGATGCGATGTTGTAATAGGAAATTTCCGACATTTTTTTGCCGGTTTCTATAAGCCCGTAAAGAGCAGGAAACGACGAAAGGTTTTGTTCTTCCTTCAAAGTTTCGCCTGTTTCCGAATGAGTCTCGTTTATGAGTTTTGCGACATTCAGCATTTCGTTGACTTCGTTTTCCGACTGTCTGATCATCGCATAAAAATCCTTATTCCAGAAGTCCGAACCGAGATTCGTTGCCCGTATCACAAGTTTGCTTTCTTCAAAAACCGTGTAGGTAAGCGGCTGTTCCACGAAAAAATCCTTGTAATATTCGGAATACTGTTTTGCCGCGGCGAAACGGTCGTATTCTTTATCGCTCGACCATTTTATCATAAAATAAAGGAAGAATCCGCCTACGGCGATAAGGAGAAACAGATAACGCCAGTGGGAAGTGCTGTTTCTGTCCGCAGCAAGTTCCGAGGCGCGCACTTTTCTTTTGGGAGACATTATTTGTTCTCTTCGATGATTTCCAAAACGACTTTCTGGTTCTGACGGCTTGCGACTGCGCTGATGAGAGTGCGGAGAGCGTTTGCTGTTCTACCGCTTTTGCCGATAACTTTACCGACATCTTCCGGAGCTACTCTGAGCTCGATTATAGCTGTATTTTTTCCCTCGAGATAGCTGACTTCGACTGCTTCGGGAACGTCAACGAGCTTTTTCGTAATGAATTCAACAAATTCTTTCATGGGATCCTCCAAAAAAATTGAATAACACAAAAAGTAATACACACAAAAAAACTAAAACGTGGAGAAATTTAATGTTTTTTATGAAAAACGCAAGTTTTTATTGATAATTTTTTTATTTAGGGTCGATTCCCGGAGTGTGTTCGTTGGTATCCCATTTGAAATCATCGATCAGTGTTATTGAATCCCAGTTGGAGTCGTCGAGGTCCCAGATAGCCATTCTCAAAGTGATGATCTCTCCGCCGACAACATTGCCTCTTACTGTGAGCCAGCCGGTTCCGCCGTTATTTTCAAAGCCTGTTCCCTGAAGTTCTTCGGTCCCCTGGCAGGATGTAACATTGTAGTTGGACTGGTTAACGCACTGCGAGAAAAGCCCTGCCGGAGCGAGGTTTACTCCTACCGGATTTCCTGAAGCGTCAAGAGCGAGGTTCTTGTCTTCCGGATTTTTCAGGGTCGGATCCGTGCTCGTGTATTTGGAATCGAGAAGGGCAACGAAAAAGTCGTTGAATTTGGAGCATATCCATGTAGGATATTCCTTCGTCAGGAAGTAGATCTTAAAACTGAATGATTTTGAATCGAGCGGAACTTTTATCTTCATTTCAAACATGACAGCATCCCACATTTCAGTCTCTTCTCCTTCATTTCCAGTGCAGGCCGGAGCTGAAGGATACTGGTTGTTGTGAAAATCGAACCAGTCTTCAGGCGGATAGCTTGATGTGCCGCCATTGTAGCTGTTTTCACTGGAGAAGGGATCTGCGACTTGTCCTGTGGTCAGAGCGAGAAGGTAGTGTCCTTTCGCAGATATGACGTTGCCGAGACCTGTAAGCAGTCCGTGGCTGCCGTCATGGATCTTATCGATCGATCCGGATGGGTTTTTGCCGTCGGGAGCGACGATGCGCGCACTTATCAGACCCCATTCGTCGGAATCTTCGGTCGTTGTTTTGCAGATGCCGATAGCTTTTGCATAGTCTGCAGGATCGTGAGTCGATGGCGAAAGATCCGAATCGCATTTGTGGTCACCAGGATTTCCGTATTCGCATACGTCGTTTTTTTCATCCCACGCCAATGCCGGCTGAGGACAGTCGGAAGAGAGTTCGCAGCAGTCAGAGCATGCGCCGTGACCGTCGCCGTCGATATCGGTCCCGTCGTCGACAGTGCCGTTGCAGTCGTTGTCTATTCCGTCTGCGCATAACTTGTTGCCGATCTCGTTGACAGGAGTGACTTCTCCTTCGCAAACTCCCCAGGTGCCGTCGGCTTTACATGTTTTTGTTCCGGCTTTGCACGGACCGACACCTTCGGTTTCAGGATAAGCGTGGTAAGGACATTTCTGGATCTCGCCGGGAGTACAATTCCCGTTGTTGTCACCGGAATTCCCGTTGTTGTCACCTGAGTTTCCGCTGTTGTCGCCTGAGTTTCCGCTGTTGTCGCCTGAGTTTCCGCTGTTGTCGCCTGAGTTTCCGCTGTTGTCACCGGAGTTGCCGCCGTTGTCACCGGAGTTGCCGCCGTTGTCAGCGGAGTTACCGTTGTTGTCTCCGTTCATGCTGTCATCTGAAGAATTTTGATTTTCATTGTTCCCCTCATCGTCATCACTGACACAGGAAATAGGCATAACAAGTGCAAAAAGTAGCAAAATGGAAAAAATACGCAGAAATTTCATTTATTCCTCCATAAAAACGATTCGAAATCGGAGTTTCTCGCAATTCGATGAACCCGGTAATTATATTTATGTACAGTTAAGAATCAAGGAAATGGAAAGAACATGTTTAATATTGTCCGGTTCCGGGCTTGTATTCTGCGACATCCCATTTGAAGTTGTCGATAAGTACGAGCGAATCGTACTGCGCATCGTTCAGATCCCAGATGGCAAGTCTCAAAGTTATTATCTCACCTCCGACTATGTTTCCTCGGGTAGTGAGCCAGCCGGTACCGCCGTTTGATTCGAAGCCTGTTCCCTTAAGTTCATCCGTTCCTATGCAAGATGTCACTTCGACATGGTAGTTCTGAGCATTGTTTCCGTTATAGTTTTTGCACTGAGTGAAAAGTCCGGCCGGAGCTAAATTTATTCCGACAGGGTTGCCGCTCGCGTCCATTGCGAGATTTTTATCAGCCGGATTTTGAAGAGTAGGATCGCTGCTTGTGTATTCTGAATCAAGAAGGGCTATAAAAAAGTCGTTGTACTGCGAGCATATCCACTTCGGGTATTCTTCTGTCAGAAAATAGATGTTGAAACGGAACGATCTTGCAGATTTAGGAGCTTTTATCTTCATTGTAAGCATAACTGCATTGCGGACACCGCCCTGGGTCCCCGAATGACCTTCTTCGCATACCGGAGCCGCCGGAAATTTTTCATCATTTGCTTCAAGCCAGTCCGCCGGAGCGCCGGAATAATTGTCCAGAGATGTGTATCCTGTGAAAGGATCGGTGACTTTGCCGGAACTCAAACCGAGCATGAGTCCGCCTTCGCGAGGTTTTATGAGATCGCCGAGTTTTGAAAGCAGGCCGTTGCTTCCTTTGTGAACATCTGTCGAAAGACCTGTAGGAGTTGATATTTCTGCACTTATAAGTCCCCATTTGTCAGAATCTTCGGTCGTTGTATTGCAGATGCCGATAGCTTTTGCATAATCGTATGGATCGGTTGAATCCTGCTGGATCTCCGAGTCGCAGTCATAGCTGATTTCTTCATATTCGCAGAGGTGAGCCGGATTGCTTTTATCCCAGGCTTCTTTCGGGAAAGGACATACTTCCGTTGTTTCGCAGCAGTCGGAGCATGAGCCGTTTCCGTCGCCGTCGAAATCGGTTCCGTCGTCAATTTTTCCGTTGCAGTCGTTGTCTATTCCGTCAGCGCAGAGTTCGTTTCCGGTCTCGTTTACCGGAAGGACTTCTCCCTCGCATTTTCCCCAGCTCCCGTCATCTTTACAAGTCCTTATTCCGGCTCTGCAAGGGCCGACATCTTCTGTTTCCGGAGCACCCTGATATGTACATTTCTGTGTTTCGCCTGAAGTGCAGTCACCCGTTATCGGATCGTTGTCATCAGGGGCTTCCGGATTTCCTGTGTCTGAGACATCATCGTCGGAATGTTCTGAATCGCTTGTTTCAGATGAACCAGAATCACTGTCGTTTTTTTCATTTTCTTCGTCAGGACTTTCAACACAAATTTTCTTTTCGGGATCGCAGGTAAGACCTACACGGCAGTCAAAAGTTGATTGACAGCTTTGTCCGACGCCGGAAGAAGTGTCTCCGTCGTCTTCTTCGTCAGAACCGCAGGAAACAAGAGAGAGCGTAAAAATCAAAAAAATCAAGGCAAGTTTCTGTAACTTCATAATCTCCTCCAGCATAAAAACAGACTTATTGTAGTTTTCGTTAGGAAAGAAGCAAGAAAGGTGTCAGGAAAAATGAAAAAAGAGAATGTTTAGTACTGACCGGTTCCGGGTTTGTATTCCGCAACATCCCATTTGAAGTTGTCGATGAGGACAAGGGAATCAAAAGAGTGGTCGGCAAGATCCCAGATAGCGAGACGCAGCGTTATGACTTCACCGCCGACGACGTTTCCGCGTGTCGTGAGCCAGCCGGTTCCGCCGTTTGATTCAAACCCCGTGCCTTGAAGTTCATCTGTTCCTGTGCATGAAGAAGCATCAAATGTTCCGTATAAGTTCGTGACAGTGCTCTGTACCTTGCATTGTGTGAAAAGACCGCTTGGAGCCAGATTTATGCCGACAGGGTTGCCGCTGGCATCCATTGCAAGGTTCTTATCTGCCGGATTCTGAAGTGTCGGATCGCTGCTGGTGTGGGTAGAATCAAGAAGTGCAATAAAAAAATCGTTGAATGGCGAGCAGATGTATTCTGAATATTCTTTTGTCAGGAAGTAAAGGTTGAAACTGAACGATTTTGCTGTTTTCGGAACACGTATTCTCATTTCGAGCATGACGGCGTCATTTACGTCGCCGCTTGTTCCGGAACTTCCGTTGCATACAGGAGCTTGCGGAAATTTTCCTCCGTTTGCGTTGACCCAATCTTGCGGAGCTCCGCTTTTTCCACCTAAGGTTGTTGTTGTAAAAGGATCTGTTACTTTACCTGAACTGAGTCCGAGCATTAAACTGCCAGCCTTGGGTGTTATCACGTTTCCGAGTTTTGGAAGAAGTCCGTTTGAGCCGCTATGAACGCTGGCATTGCCGTTCGGAGCGGAAATTTTCGCACTGATAAGTCCCCAGTCGCTGGAATCTTCAGTCGTCATCTTGCAGATTCCGATCGCTTTTGCATAGTCAACAGGGTCTGTGGAATTTGCCGCTATATCTGTATCGCAGCCGTAAATCACTTCTTCACCGTATTCACAGAGGTGAGAAGCAATGCTGTTGTCCCACGCTTCTTTCGGGAAAGGGCATTGATCGGTCGTTTCGCAGCAGTCCTCGCATGAACCGTAGCCGTCACCGTCGAAATCTGTTCCGTCATCAATTTTTCCGTTGCAGTCGTTGTCTATGCCGTCAGCGCAGAGTTCATCACCGATCTCGTTTACCGGAAGGACTTCGCCTTCACAGTGACCCCAGGTTCCGTCGTCTTTGCATGTTCTTATTCCGGCTCTGCACGGACCTACATTTTCAGTTTCGGGAGCACCCTGGTAGGGGCAGGTCTGTTTTTTGCCGGGAGTGCAGTTTCCGGTTATAGGATCGTCATCTCCGTCCTGTTTTCCGGGAGTATCGGTGTCGCCGTTATCTTCTCCGCCTCCGTTTCCGCCGTTTCCTGAATCACCGGTATCTGCTCCGTCGCCGGAACCGCCGCCGTTACCCGATTCGGATTTGCAGACGTGCTGTTCTGTATCGCACACAAAGCCTATGGGGCAGTCAAAACTCGATTCACAACTCTGACCTTCGCCCTGACCTGAAGATCCGCCTTCCTCGTCGTCATCGCCACCGCATGAAACAAGGCAAAATACTAAAATAGCGAGCATTGAGATTAACTTAAAAAGTTTCATTGTATCCTCCAACACAGAAGTCAAAACCATATTATTGTATTTTAAGACGAAAAATAATCAAGAAGTTTGTATGTTAGGAGAGGAAATAGGAGATCAGTATTGTCCGGTTCCTGCTTTTGCAGGTTTCGGAAGCCATTTGAAGCCGTCGAGAAGAACGGTCGAATCGTATGAGTGGTCAGGACCGTAAGTCCAGACAGTTCCCTGCTCGAAAATCGCAAGTCTTAAGGTTATTGTCTCGCCGGGAACGACATTTCCGCGTGTCGTGAGCCAGCCGGTGCCGCCGCTGCCTGCGCTCATGCCGTCAAACCCTGTTCCCTGAAGAAGAGTTGCGTCTTCACAGAACTCACGGTAGTTGTTTGAACTGTTGCTCTTGTCGCAGACAGTAAAAAGCCCTTCCGGAGCAAGATCGACACCTACGAAGTTGCCTTTTGCATCTTTTCCAAGGTTTTTATCGTAAGGATTCTGGTATTCGTCGTCCGGATACTTGGTATTGTGTTCAGAATCAAGAAGCGCGAAGAAAAAGTCGTTGAAAGCCGAACTGGAGCAGGCTGTGCCCGGATATTCAGCCGAGAGGAAGAAAAGATTGAACTGGAAAGCACGCGCGTTCATCGGCGCTTTGATTTTGAGAGTAAGCATTACCGGATCCTGAACAGTAGGAATCTCCTTTCCTGCGCACTGGTCTGTGAGACCGTCTTCAACAACTGTTCCGCCGCATGACGGTGATCTTGGAATAGTGCAGTCCGGCATCATGTTCATCCAGTCTTCAGGAACTTTGCTTGCGGTTTTCATGTCGCCGGAAGAGAGTTTTGCACATTTGAATTCTTGTGTCGGAGCATTCCATGGACCGGTTGAAAGGACAGCTATTTTCGATCCTTCTTTCGGGGTAATATTTGAACCGAACTGATTAGGCGCGGCAAAAGTTTTGTATTCGTTGGTATAATAAGGCAGGGGAAGACTTTGTCTGGAAATTTTGTTTCCGCCGCCGCTGATACTTATGCACTGCTCGTCTGCGATCGATTCGGTCGCTGCCGGACCTGCAAGTGAAATCTCTGCCGAAACAAGCTGGTCGCCGCAGATCCCCATTGCATGAGCCAGTTTTATCGCGTTGCCGGGGTAGTCGTCAAGCATGAGTTCCTCATCTTCGCCGTCGCATGAAGTCTCCTCGTCGATTTCGCCGTTGCAGTTGTTGTCGACTTCGTCGCCCTACATTTCATAAGCACCAGGATATATTGTTGCGGGATCAAATCCTTTGCAGTCCGTAGCTGTTTCGCAGCAGTCCTTGCATGAACCGTAGCCGTCGCCGTCGAAGTCTGTTCCGTTGTCTGCGGTACCGTCACAGTCGTTGTCTATTCCGTCAGAGCAGAGTTCGTCGCCGATCTCGTTTACCGGAAGGACTTCGCCTTCACAGTGACCCCAGGTTCCGTCATCTTTGCAGGTTCTTATTCCGGCTCTGCACGGACCTACATTTTCCGTTTCGGGAGCACCCTGGTAGGGGCAGGTCTGTTTTTTGCCGGGAGTGCAGTTCCCGGTTATAGGATCGTCATCTCCGTCCTGTTTGCCGGGAGTGCCGGTGTCGCCGTTGTCGCCTCCGTTTCCACCGTTTCCTGAATCACCAGTATCTGCTCCGTCGCCGCCCGAACCGCCGCCGTGACCCGATTCGGATTCGCAGACGTGCTGTTCTGTATTGCACACAAAGCCTATCGGACAGTCGAAAGTCGATTCGCATGCTGAACCGCCGCCCGAACCGCCGCCTTCATTTTCGTCTTCATCGCCGGAGCATGAAACAAAAAGAAGAATGAGAAGTGCCAGGATCGAAAAAAGATAAAATTTTTTCATAAAGATCTCCATAAAATCAAAACACAAACGCAAAATTATCGTCAAAATCGAAATAAAAGCAAGGCGGAGGTGCGCCTTGTCGTTTTTGTCGACGCGCCGAGAATCGTTATTATCGATTCGCCGCCCTGTGTCGGTATCCCATTATACCGGAATACCGTTATAACGAAAAAGCCTGGCGGCGTCGAATTTAATCGACAAGATCTGGCGGCGTCGAAAAGAACAATAAAAAATTGGCGGCCTTTAAAAAGAAGTGTTATAAGACTGCTGTTTTTTGTTTCGGGGGTTAGATATGGACAAAAATTCTTTGATTTTCGTTGCAGGTCACAAAGGGCTTGTCGGAAGCGCGCTTGTAAATGAACTCAGGTCGAAAGGTTACAATAATCTTATTATGAAGACTTCTTCGGAGCTTGATCTTACAAATCAGACTGAAACAGAGCGGTTTTTCGCCGAAAACAGGCCGGAATATGTCTTTCTTGCTGCGGCACGCGTCGGCGGAATAGGTGCGAATACGAATCATCGCGCTGAAATGATCTACAACAACCTTATGATCGAATCAAACGTGATCCACAACTCATACAAATTCGGCGTAAAAAAGCTTCTTTTCCTCGGTTCGAGCTGCATTTATCCCAAATTTGCGCCTCAGCCGATGGATGAAAACGTGCTTCTCACGAGCGAACTCGAATACACGAATGAACCTTATGCGATCGCCAAGATCGCAGGTCTCAAGATGTGTGAATCCTACAACATTCAATATGGTACGAACTTCATTTCAGCAATGCCGACAAATCTTTACGGCGAAAACGATTCTTTCGACCTCGAAAACGGCCATGTCCTGCCGGTAATGATAAGAAAATTCCACGAGGCTAAAGTGAACGGTCGGGATTTTGTCGAGCTGTGGGGGACCGGCAAACCTCGCAGAGAGTTCCTTTACAGCGGTGATTTGGCCGAAGCTGTCGTAAAACTCATGGAAGAAGTCTCTTTTTCCGATCTTTCGAAAGGGATGAAAGAGATCCGCAACACTCATATAAACATCGGAACAGGCGAAGACATCACGATTTACGAACTTGCCTACATCATCAAAGACATCGTAAGTTATGACGGCGATATCGTCTGGGATACCTCGAAACCTGACGGAACGCCGCAGAAACTTCTCGACATTTCCAAAATAAAAAGTTTCGGCTGGAAACCGCGGACAAAACTCACCGACGGCATCGAACACGTCTACCGCTGGTATGTCAAAAATAATGCAAATTAGGAGTTAAGGTCAATGCTTCTTTATGCAGACAAACTCTTTTCGAAAGAGTGGTTCAAAAGTTTGTATCTTATCATTCAGGGAGCGCTTATAGCCGCCTTCGGTTATAATTTTTTTCTTATTCCTTATAAGATAATCCCAGGCGGACTCATGGGTCTGAGCAGTGTTTTCTATCACTTGGTCGGCATTCCGGTCGGTCTTCTCACGATAATCATGAATATCCCGCTCATCCTGCTTGGAATGAAGATCCTCGGCAACCGTTTCGGTTACAAAACGATACTCGGGATGACGCTCCTTTCGCTTTTTAACGACGGAATGAACTATTTCTGGCATGATGTGACACTGACAGACGATATGTTTTTGAGCTGCATCATCGGCGGAACTCTGGTCGGAGCCGGTGTCGCTTCGATTTTCAAGGCGAAGGCAACAACAGGCGGCACAGACATCATCGCCCAGCTTTTTCATGTGAAATTCAAGTTTTCGACCGGAAAAGTCGTCCTTTTCACGAACATAATCTTCCTTTCGCTCGGTGCTTTGTCGATCCATCTCAAAAATCCGGAAACAACTGAATTCTTCAAAATGATAGTTTACGCGATAGTCGCGCAGTACACCACGGCGAAAGTGCTTGATGCGATCCTTGAAGGGACCTCGTATTACAAAGGGATCTTCATCATTTCGAACAAGTACGACGAGGTCAAGGAAAAGCTGCTGACCCAGCTTAGGCGCGGCGGAACGATGATCCACGGGCAGGGAATGTTCAAAGACGACGAGCGCAAAATCATTTTCACGGCAGTAAGCAGACGCGAGTCAGCATTTCTCAAAGAATACATCAAATCGATAGATCCTCAGGCTTTCATCATCATTTTTCAGACAAACGAGATTTACGGTCAGGGATTCCTGCCGGTCAAAGATATTGAATAATTTCGCGCCGGAAAATTGTGTCGAAATATCGAAGTATCGAAATATCGACGGCGCGAATCAACGTCACGTCGTTTCGTCGTTACGCCGTTACGATAAAAACGCCTTGATTTCCTCAAGGTGTTTTTTCGCATTTTCGCGTCCTTCCTGATAGACGCGTTCAAGTTCGTCGGTATTTTTTTCTGTCCTGCTGATTCCGAGCGGTTTTTCGGGGCAGATGATCAGGGCAGCCCCCGCTTTTTCCCTTGAAAAAATGTATTCCCGCTGCTTGTTGTATTTTTCATGGCGCACAGCGACCGCATCGATCAGTTTAGGGTGTTTGCGGAGCAGGAACTTCATAAGAGGGAAGAAGCTGACCGGTTGTTTTTTGAAATCGCGGGGCTGGGTGAGGACTACGACATTTTTTTTGTAGCCGATGCTTTCAAAGTATTCGATCGGGACAGAGTCTGCAATGCCGCCGTCGAGGAGAAGTTTTCCGTCGATTTCTACCGGTCTTGAAACGCCGGGCATGGAAGCCGATGCGCGGATCCACTCCATTCCTTTTCTGGAATCGGTTATTTTCTGGTAGAGTACATTCCCCGTTTCGGCATCTGTAGCAGCGACATAAAACTCCATCGGGTCGTTATCAAATGTCTCGTAATCAAATAAATCGAGCTGATTCGGAAGGACGTTATAGCAGAAATCGGCGTTGTAAAGATTGCCCGAAGTGAAA
This sequence comes from bacterium, assembly GCA_017963125.1. Classification (GTDB taxonomy): domain Bacteria; phylum UBP6; class UBA1177; order UBA1177; family UBA1177; genus UBA1177. The sequence goes on along the minus strand of JAGCUA010000012.1, from coordinate 41,465 downwards.
AGTGAATAAAAACTGCAGTATCGCTTGTCGTGAGCATATTTTTTGTTGTAGCGGATCGCTCTGCCGATCTGTTTCGATTTGAAATTGCAGCCGAAAGTCGCACCAGCCGAAACGCCGATCATTCCGTCGAACGTGATATTGTTTTCCATGAACACGTCAAGCACGCCGGTCGTGAACATTCCCCGCATTGCGCCGCCTTCAAGCACGAGTCCCGTTTTTTCTGTCATAAGAGCCTCCTCAGAAAGACAAAGAGTTGCTTTTTAACATAACTTTGCAGAAATTCAAGATGTTTGTATCTGTCGGTTTTGAAGGTTGTTCGGCTGCTTAAAATTTTATCTTTACAACAATGCCCTGATTTCCGTCCTGAAGGTTTCCGATCCTCGCCAGCTCTGCTGAAAACGACATCTTTTCAGGAAAGGCTTTGCGCAGGACAGCGGCTCCGGTTGCGCGGATATAGCCCGCTTTTTTCATGCAGGGATTTCCTGTGACTATGCTTTCGATATCCTCAAGCGAAACGGCGATCGCATTGTGGTCGTACTGGTTGTAGGGCTCTGCCTGGACATTTGCTCTGATCCCGTCGTAGATCCTCTGTTTTGCGTCACGCACTTTCGTCGTGCCGTTCAGCAGGTCTTCGCCGATGTATTTCTCAAGAATATCGTCAAGATAGTCGATACCGTTGTCCCAGTGGCGGTAGTTCGCACCGACGATCCCGATCGTGAAAGCGGCTTTCTTCTGCGCTTTGAAATAGCGGACGAACATTTCGTCGGGAGTCTCTTTCGCCTTCTCTCCGCGCAGCTTTTTTTCTGCGATTTTAAACAGCTGTGCACAGGTCGAACTCTCTGATGAAGCAGTTTTATAGCCTTTTGCGGGATTCTCCGAATCGTCAGAAAAACGTCCGAACTGCCATGCAAAAAGCATCTCCGGAGCGATATCATCAAGAATGTACGCGGTGATCGGGTAGAATTTCATGAAAACATAGCTTCTTCTGTCGAAAAGCTCTGCTGCAAGAAGAGTGTCTTTTGCCTCGACGGCAAGCAGCAGCGCACCGATATGTGTAATGTAGGAAAAAAGATCAGGATCTTCTAATTTCGCACCGTTTTTTGCATAGATTGTGATTTTCGACTGCATAAGTTCGGGCAGATAAGTGTACCATGAGGGTGAAAAGTAGCCGCTCGGCTCGATCTGCTGCATTTTTGCAAGGTCGGCCGCTTTCGGCGCCGTGATTTTTCCGTCGAAATCGAGCTGACCGGTTCTGCTTACCGAAAAACCCCAGAAAATTTCATGCGAAAAAGACTTCGCACAGACAATTACATCCGTCATTGTGCTCTCCACAAAAATATAAGTTGGTAAAAACGGGGGCATTTTAGGGATTTTATCCGAGTTGTCAAATAAATTCGTGTTTTTGTCACACAAACCGGACATTTCAACTTTGCGTTGACGGTATCTGCATATTTTTTTGTGATTTATGTGGGAATCGCGATTGCAGTTTTCAATTACTTTTTAACATATTTTATTCCGCGTCCTGAACCGAGAGTCGTTATTATCCCGCTTTTTACCATTTTTCCGAGCACTGCCTCGATCGTTGTCGGGCTCACATCCGGCAGAATACGGCAGATTTCAGCTTTTGAAATAGGCACGAATTTAAAACGGTGGCTTCGATGCGGGCCGATTTCGTGACTTTATTTGAGTTTACGACAGCAAAACGTCTGTCAAGTTCATGATAACACTGATAAAGAACGCCGAGAAAGTTCTGCATGAAAGAAATATAGTCGTTTCTGCTTTCGTGCCAGTTTGCGGAAGATTCTTTCAAGGATTGGTAGTACAAAAGTTTGTGTTTGTTGATCTGTTCCTCGAAAGAGATGTATTTTCCGGCATCGAAACCTTTTTTGTATAAAAGCAGCAGGGAAAGAAGTCTCGACATTCTGCCGTTGCCGTCTCTGAACGGGTGGATGCACAAGAAATCAAGGATAACGCACGGGATCAGGAGCAGAGCGTTTATGTCAGGGTCGGAGTTCGCTTCCATGTAGGCAAGAAAAAGCTGTTCCATCGCTGCTTTTGTCTCTTTTGCAGGGGTAGGCGCGAAGCGGACTTTTCTGTTACCGAGCGCATCGGTTTCAAGAATCACGTTGTCTTCGGTTTTGTATTTTCCGCCGTAATTGTAATCAGTCGCGGCAAGAAGCGTTCTGTGCAGACTGAGCACGGTGTTTTCGTTGAACTGAATGGTTTCAAAGCCTGAATGGATCAGATTCAGGGCATCGCGATAGCCCGAAATTTCCTGCTCGTTGTGGTTTTTGGGAGCACTGTTCTGCTGAACGATCTGAAAAATTCTTTCGTCGCTCGTCACTATCCCTTCGATTTCATTGGAATTTTTTACCGACTGTATTTTCGCAATGCTCTCAAGTTCCGTAAAAACTTTCTGAAAAGAGTTCTTTCTGAATTGAGAAGCCGTTTCCAGAGAAGAAATGGCAGCCGTGACGTTCACAAGCCGCGACGGCAGCATCCCGTATTTCAGAAAAGAATAGTCAAATTTGTGCATATTCACCTCCTTATCTGCATATAAATTCTAATTTTATGTGCAGAAAAAGTCAAGTATCTGCATATTTTTTTATGATTTATGTGCAGATTCTTAATCGGGAATTTCGTTCAAATCGGGATATTTTGCGGAAATGTTCTTTTCCAGTTCGACAAACTGGGGAATGTATTCTTCAATTATGCGCTGAACCAGCCGGTATGCCGCGTTTTTATCGTAGACATGGGCGAGATTGTTCCTTTCGGAGAGCATTGAAAGCCATACCTGCTCGTCAATAAAGGAGAAACATTTGTAGGCTTCCTTGATTATTTCGCGAGGGCTTCCGCTTTGTGCAGCTGCAATGCCTTCGTATGTGAGAAGTTCCTTTAAAACTTTCCATGCGAGTTCGAATTGAATGAAAAATTTGTCGATTATTCCGCCGATAATGAATTCGTTTTTGATGTCCTGAGCATCAGCCTGGACAAGCACCGAAAGATTGCTTTTGTAGTTATCGAACTTCTTCATAGAGCGTTACTCCCTCGTTTTTTATTATTTCCGCCAGTTCGGTATTTGAATTCTGGTTCAGATCCAACACATCGTATTGCAGCAAAGTCGATGTTTCTTCCTCGACAAGCAGCCTGAACATGTCGATGTCGCCGCCTTCCGCAGCCAGATCGATGTCGCTCGCTCTGCCGAAATCGCCTCTTGCCCGCGAACCGAAAAGAACGACCTTTTCAACGCCGCAGCGTTTCGCAAGTTCCGCGATTTCTTCGGTAACTTTTGCTTTTATGCCGGTATCTTTTTCAGAAATTGCCATGAGTTTTATACCCTCAGTCAAAAAACGGCGGAATTATAACAGAGCTTGGAAATGCGGTCAAGCGGGTAAAAGTTAGAGAAATTGTAAAATTAATTTGCGTTGTATCCATACTTTTCATTTCCGGTTAGCAAAACATCTTTCCACCAATTTTCTCTGGCAATTATGGTATCATCATCTGTTGTGGATTTAAAAATTTCCAAAATAGAATATCTGAAATGTTGTTTTATGTAATCGAAATCTAACTCTTTTAGTTTTTTGTTACCGCCATGTCCGTTGTTTATGTAATCTTTCCATCTTCCTAATATCATATCTTTACCATAAGCGGAACCAACATATCTTTTTCCTTCTTTGGTATCAGTTATCAAATATACTCCTTTTTGATTCTCAAGGGCAGTCTTCCAAGATTTATTCTCTATTTTTTTTGCCAAATCTTTCCATGAAATATTCACTTTGTCGTAACCAGGAAAATCATCATCATTGTATCTTCCTGGCAAAATTTCTTTTACACGGAATTTGTTTATATGATTTCCTTTGAGTATAGCACATCGAGAACTCTTGTGATATTCCACAATCAATCTTCCAAAATATTTTTCATACTCAACCAAACGTTCGTGGTCGTAATAATAAAATAGTTCATCAGATTTGCCGTCATATTTTATTTTGTTGTGATCTTTTGTAATTTTTGATATGTCGAAAAGTAACCAAGAATCATTTTTCATCTCTGCTAAACCGATTACTATTTCATTTTCCCTAAAATATTTTATCCCTCTTTTGATTCTACCATCCTTTTTTATGCCTTCTTCGACATTATGAAAATTACCAATGAGTAGTGTTCTTGGGTTTTCCTTGAATAACTTGAGAGAATCCCAAGAATGTTTTTGTGACAAATTAAATTTAATTTTTACTTTGTTAAGGTCTTCCTCTTTAAGTCCCAAGATGTCGTTCAAAAAAATCTCGCTCATTTTCTGCACCCTCTCAAATTAGATAATAAATCCGGCACTTTTTGTGCCTGCATTATCCAGTTATACACAAAAAATAATTTCCAATAACTTTTCTTAAAATTTTTTTTCGCCATTGGAACCCTTAAATTCCTCAATCTGCTGCCGGATGTTTTCGATATGAAGGCGAAGCATGAAATCGATGAAGGTTTTTGAATTGCTGCTATCCTGAGCGTCAGCGAGAGCCTGTATGTATTCGGCGCGGTTTTCTTTTTTGACGATGCTGGGGATAACGCCGGCTTCGCGCTGGATCATGTTCATGACGAGGCGTGACATTCTGCCGTTTCCGTCAGCCCACGGATGGATCGCCGCAAGCTGATAGTGCGCTTCAAAACTGAGTTCGTAGATCGCCTGCATGTTGGCGGCAGTCATTTTTTTGCGTTCGTTATTGAGCCAGTCGCAGAAATTCTTTAGTTTTTCCGGCACTTTCTGCCATGCGAGGTAGGATTTTCCGCCGCGTCCTGCACTTACGTTCAAAAGTCTGAGTTCGCCTTTTGCGGAAGAGAAGTCTCCGGCGAGAGTTTTGTATTCCGAGCCTGTGTTTTTCATCACGATCGCAGCGAGGCTGCACAAAAGTTCCGGAGAAAAACCGGCATGTTCCTTCGCATAGACAAAACTCTGCTCGTAAGCGGCTTTGAGGTCGAGGTTCATAAGGATTTCCGCCATCGGTTTTTTCGCGCTGATCCCCTCGTCAAAGAGGAGCTGGTTTTCGATTTCGGTGACAGTCGAGCCTTCTATCGCCGTGGAGTGGGTGATGATCGAATAAAGATAGAATTTGTCGTAATCAAGCTGTTCGTTGATGCCGAGAGCGATATATTCGTTGATCGTATCGGTGAGTTCTGTCAGCTTATCCATCTTTTCCTCCGCCAAAATCCGCCGCATTATACACAAAAATTCAAAAAATTATCTTATTTTCCGTGCAATTTTGCAGATTTTTTTCAAGCACTCTACAGTTCATAACACTTTCTGTTATGTTTTGCAGAGCAGCAGATTTTTTCTCACATTTTTTCCCTTAAATACTTGTTATAATCTTAAAAGGTTGTAGTATCACCGCCGGTTTTTTATTAACTTGTTTTTTGGAGATGAAAAATGTTGGAAATTATCAGAGTTAAAGGAAGAGAAGTTCTTGATTCAAGAGGAAATCCTACTGTTGAAGTCGAAGTCGAGCTCGCAAACGGCGTTACCGCATCCGCGATAGTTCCGAGCGGCGCAAGCACCGGTGTTCACGAGGCTCTTGAACTCAGAGACGGCGATAAAGACAGATACCTCGGCAAAGGCGTAACGAAAGCAGTTGAAAACATTGAGAAAATCGCTGCTGAAATCATCGGCATGAACGCTCTCGACCAGAGAATGATCGACGAAACCATGATCGGCCTTGACGACACCGAAAACAAGACGAACCTCGGCGCAAACGCAATGCTCGGCGTTTCGATGGCAGTTGCTAGAGCAGCAGCTAAATCGCTCGATCTTCCGCTTTACAGATACATCGGCGGACTCAGATCCGATACACTTCCAGTGCCCATGTGCAACATCCTGAACGGCGGACAGCACGCAGACAACACCGTCGACATTCAGGAGTTCATGGTTATGCCGGTCGGCGCTGACAGCTTCAAGGAAGGTCTCAGAATGGTCGCTGAAGTTTTCCATTCACTCAAGAAACTCCTCAAAAGCAACGGTTTCTCGACAGGCGTAGGTGACGAAGGCGGTTTCGCTCCCGATTTGGCTAGCGATGAAGATGCGCTTCAGGTCATCATGGCAGCAATAGAGCAGGCTGGCTACGTTCCGGGCAGAGACGTCGTTCTTGCACTTGACGTTGCAGCTTCCGAGCTTTACGACAGCGACAAAGAGCTTTACGAGTTCAAAAAATCGGGCGCAAAATCAAAAACCAGAGTCGAAATGGTCGAATACTACAAATACCTCGTTTCGAAATACCCGATCTTCTCTATCGAAGACGGTATGGCTGAAGACGACTGGGAAGGCTGGGCGTTGATGACCGAAGAACTCGGCGACAAGATCCAGATCGTCGGCGACGACCTTTTCGTAACGAATGCTGACAGACTCGGAGAGGGCATTGAAAGAGGCGTTGCGAACGCGATCCTTATCAAACTCAACCAGATCGGAACGCTCACCGAAACGCTCGACACGATCGAACTTGCACACAGAGCAGGTTACTCGACAGTCATCAGCCACAGAAGCGGAGAAAGCGAAGATACCTTCATCGCAGACCTTGCAGTCGCTGTAAACGCAGGCCAGATCAAAACAGGAAGCCTTTGCAGAAGCGAAAGGATCGCGAAATACAACCAGCTCTTGAGAATAGAAGAGCAGCTTGACGAAAGCGCGTTCTTCCCGGGAAGAGGCATCCTTTTCGAGGACATTGACGAATAACTTTTTGGCGGGGTCGCAAGACCCCGTTTTTTTTATCAGGAGAGACTATGAGCGAAGCGGTTTATTCAAGCTGGATCGAGATTTCACGGTCGGCTTACAGAAAGAACATCGAGTTTTTTAAAGGGAGACTGACCGCCGGGACGGAACTTGCAGTCGTCATCAAGGCGAACGCTTACGGTCACGGAATGGTCGAGATCGCCCATTTCGCGGACGAGTGCGGGATCAAGGTCTTCTGCGTTCACAGCATCGACGAGGCTCTTATCCTCAGAAAGCACGGCTTTACGCAGCGCATCGTCGTTGTCGGACCAACCATCAAAAGAATGGCGCAGGCGGCAGTTGAAAACGATATCGAAGTTCTCTGCTGCGATCCCGAATATCTCCACAACTATGATAATATCGCGAAATCGCTCGGAAAGACGGTAAATATCCATCTCAAGATCGAAACCGGAACAAACAGGCAGGGAATCGCAGGACAGGCGCTTATCGCTTTTATTGAAGAACTCAAAAAGTGCACGAACGTCAGGCTGAGAGCGGTTTACAGCCACTTTGCCAACATCGAGGATACGACCGACCATTCGTATGCGAGATTCCAGATAGAGCGCTTCAAAAGAGAGATTTCATACATCCGCGAAGCCGGTTTCTCAGGTTTTGACATGCACTTTGCATCAAGTGCCGCGGCGGCGATATACAGCAACACCCACTTCAACATGGTTCGTCTCGGCATCGCGCAGTACGGTCTCTGGCCGTCAAAAGAGACCTATCTCAGCTACATTATCGAACACGGTCACGGCACGGAACATATTCTTGCTCCGGTTTTGTCGTGGAAAACCGTTATCGGTCAGGTAAAGACTGTAAAAGCTGGCGATTTTATCGGTTACGGCTGTTCTCATCAGATGACACGCGATTCGAAAATTGCAATAATTCCGATCGGTTACAGTGACGGCTACGATAGAAAGCTGTCAAATCAGGGTTATGTTCTGGTTCATGGTCAGAGAGCTCCGATACTCGGCAGGATCGCAATGAACCTCACAACGATCGATGTCACAGATATTCCCGATGTCAAAGCGGAAGACGAAGTCGTTCTCATCGGCGAGCAGGGAGACCAGATCATCCGCGCCGAGCAGGTCGCAGCCCTTGCAGGGACGATCAACTACGAAGTCGTGGCACGTCTTTCAAGCCGCATTCCGAAAGTAGTCGTAGATTAAATTTATTTATCAGTTATCCTTAATTTTTTATAATTTCGTGGTATAAGTATCTGCATTTTGTTGTTTTCAGATGTTTTTGGAAAATTTTTATAGATTCGGAGGTCTTTATGTCAGGCGTTATAAAAACTTCGGAGGCTTTGAAAGTCAATTTAGCCGAAACTTTTGTCGCAGGTTACGAATTTTCAGAACAGGAAAAGTTCATTCTGAGTGCTGTTGAAAAGCATCCTCTGCTTGAAAAAAGGATGAGGACTTTCTTTCTTGAACTCAACCATCCGTTTCCCAACTTTACCGAGGTTATCGAGGCTTACCGCTGGATAACTCTTGAAAACATGTGGGTCTTTTCCGATCTTGAAGAGAGCGGCGAGCTTTTGAAACTGCTCGGCCAATACTTCATGCAGATTTTTTCGCAGAAGCTGGACATTCCGCAGAGAAACAGGCTGAGACAGACTATTTTCAATATTCTCGAGCTCCTTTACAAGATCATGCAGAGCAGCAAAATTTCTGATGAAGTCTTCAATTCATATCTTGATATAACCGAAACGGTCCTTGCGGACGGCAATCCGGGACTTATGGAGGCATCGAGCTCACTCAAAAAATATGTCGCCGACATCTGCAGGGACGAGCGTTTCAGCGGCAGAGTCTTCAAAATGCTGAAACGTGTCATGACGATAAATCTCGACTACTGGAAAAACGTTCAGTCGTTTTCCGACTGGCTTGAGAACAGAAAAATCGAGCACGGAGACGAAGCGCTGGAAATCGAAAACGCGATCCTTTCACAGTTCCCGCCGGAACTTTTCACCGAGTGCGAAGAGGGGATCGAAAAGGCTGAGAAATGCGAAGATTTCTTCAAACTGCCTGACTATACATTTTTCACCGACAGGTTCCGCAACACGATCGACTTCATTCCGACTCCGATATGCAAAATTTACTACATTTTCTATCTTCTTGACTTCTCTTCGATGGAAAGTCTGCGCGAATACCTCCTTTTCGACCTAAACAGAACTTTGAAAATCGTTTCAATCGACGACGCCGGCGAGGCGAAACGCTTCATTTCACGCATGTTCGACTTCTTCAAACCGGTCAGAGAGCTTTTCCAGAGCGCGATCCTCGACTGCGTGAAAACTTTGGGAAAAGAGATCCTGAAACGTGGCAGCGCCGAAATCTGCGACCACTTTTTCGATGCAGTGATCCGCTTCGGATTCGTCTATCCCGAGCTCAAGGGAGTAAATTCCGACTGGCAGATGATCGTCGACAAAAACCACGTCAAAAACATCAGGACTTGGCTTGAAATAATCGAAGTTAACCCTTCGAAAAGCACGAAACTTCTTTCTGCGCTCCTTGTAAATCTCAGGATCGGCGGCGTTTTCATTTCCGATACCGACCTTTTCCAGAGCGACGTCACGAAGTTCCTCAACAGCCAGATCGCGCCGGCATACCATATCGCGCGCCAGATCGCAGTTCTTTTCCCGGTTTACTTCAACGAGATCGGCGCGGAGGGTGAACTCAGAAAGATTTCGACCGCGATCGACGAGATCTGCCACAGAAAAGATCTGCTCACGCACTTTTTGAGAAAGCAGATCCACGCCGAGAGCAACAACACCCACATCCAGCTTGCAAAAGACGTCTTCATTTTCTGGCTCACAGGTAAAAAAGAGCATCTCAAAAACAAGATCCCGGAGGAAATTTACGAGACTCTCGAACCGGCGGGCGAGCTTTATGAAGGGCTGCACGAAGTTGCGCGCTTCGTCACAAACAAAGCCGGCGGCGACTACGAGACGCTTTTTACCATGAAACCTGCCGAAGTCGAGAAGATCATTGCCGATTTCGGAGCAGGGCATGAGGTTGAGCAGAAGAAGGTCGGATATCTTTTCAACATATATCTGCTTCTCAAGGAAAAATATTATCTCAATCCTGGCGACATTGCTAAAAAACTTAAGAAAATCACATATATACATCAGGCGACAATAGACGAGTTCGAAGCTGCCATGACTGCTGCCGACTGGAAAAGCGCAGTCAGGATCGCGTTTAAAATCATGTCTGCGCTCAAAAAGACGGTTCTTTCGGAAGAACAGACCGAAGGAGTCGAGAACATCTACTACAAACGCCACATCGCGATAGGGATCCCTTCGATGTACGGCGAATACCGCGAGCCGAAATTCGAGGCTCTCGGCATGATCTACAGAATGGAGCAGCTTGTCTCCACGATGGTCGAAAAGCTTGTCTCCACGACGAAACTTCCTTATGTTTCGGCAGACAATCTGAGAGAAACATGTGAAATCCTTGAACTTTTCCGTGAAGGCCTGGAACTCGGCGGAATCACGAGCGAAGGTTTCAATTCAGACCTTAAAATGCTCGAATACAGCCTTGTTTCGTCAAGTTTCTCGCTGCACCAGTACACCAACATTTTTGAATTTTTCGCCGAGGATCTGAGCAAGATCGTCTACGACTACTTCCTCGGGATCCACGACCAGAACCTCAAAATCGTTCTTGAACAGTATATCGAAAAGCACAATCTCACCGTTTCGTCGGAGAAGGACAAAGAGAAGATCATCCACAAGAAGAGCGAGGAATTTTACCGCGACATCATTTCATCCTCCTTCCTCATGCAGCAGATCGACAGCCTGATAAACTACATTCTTTCGATCCTTCACGGCATCCCGAAGAATCTGACGCAGGAAGATATCCACATGATCATGACATACAAGCGCAAGTCGATAATTTCTGAAATCGACAAGAAGGACGACGAGCTCGACAATCAGGTCTTTTTCGGCGCAAAAGGCTATTTCCTCAAAAAAATCAAGGCTTACGGAATGCCTGTTCCGCACGGATTCATCCTTACGACAGAGCTTTTCAGACGTCGCGAGGCTCTGATGAAACACCCCGAGATCGAAAAGGAGATTTACACGACGATTTCCGACGAACTCGGTATTCTTGAGGAAAAAACGGGACTTCAGTACGGAAACCCGAACAATCCGCTGATGCTTTCTGTGCGCAGCGGCTCGGCTATGTCAATGCCCGGCGCGATGAACACCTTCCTCAATGTCGGAATGAACGACGAATTTGTCGAACAGCTCGCCAAAAAGGAAAACTACGGCTGGACATCGTGGGACTGCTACAGACGACTCATCCAGACATGGGGTATGAATTTCGGCATCGACAGAGACCTTTTCGACAAAGTCATCGCCGATTTCAAGAAGGTCTACGGCGTAGAGAAGAAGATAGGTTTCAGACCCGAGGTCATGAAGGAGATCGCGAAAGAATACATGAAGATCCTGAAAAGCCAGAATGTTGTTTTCGAGCAGAACCTCCATAAACAGCTTTTCACTTCTATCCAGGCGGTATTCGATTCGTGGAATTCCCGCCGCGCCCTGGTTTACCGCGACAAACTCCACATTGCAAGCGAGTGGGGAACTGCTGTTATAGTTCAGAAAATGGTGCTCGGAAACATCAACTACGACTCGGGAACGGGCGTTGTTTTCACCCGTGAACCCAACGGACGCGGAAGAAAGGTCTGCCTTTACGGTGATTTCGTAATGTGTTCGCAGGGCGAAGACATCGTCGGAGGTCTAGTTCACCCGTATCCTGTTTCCGAAAAGCAGAGACTCAATATGAAAAACGCTCCAGATATCAGTATGGAAAAAGATTTTCCTGAAATATATTCGGCACTTAATGAAATTTCAGTTGATCTTATCAACAAGCGTGGTTTCGGTCATCAGGAGATAGAGTTCACTTTCGAGACCTCGAAAAAACAGGATCTGCATATACTCCAGATCCGTTCTTATCACCAGAACGACCTCATGCAGGAAGAGCTCGTTCCTGACAATCTCACGCTGATAGGCGAGGGGACCGGCATAGGAAACAACGTTCTCACAGGGCGTGTCGTTTTCTCGATGGAAGATATCGAAAAGTGCAAACAGCTCTATCCGGGCGAAAAAATCATCGTTATGCGTCCCGATACAGTCAGTGACGATATCGACATGATCTTCGAAGCCGACGGACTTCTTACTTCCCGCGGCGGAGCAACTTCGCATGCGGCTGTAACGGCAGTCAGACTCGGCAAGATCGGAGTCGTCAACTGCAAGTCGCTTACTTTGGACGAAGTCAACAAGACCTTCACTTTCGGCGGAGAAACGAGAAATGTCCTCTGCACCCTTACGATCGACGGAAGAAGAGGGTTTATTTACGGGTAAAACCTGAAATTTAGGGGGTAAAACATGAAAAGAAGAATTTTTGTTCTTATTTTTATGCTTTTTTGTTTTTCCTCAGTTTTTGCGGTCGAAATCGATATTCCGATCAAGAATTTTGAGGTGAAAGGGATTTCGGTCGACAGGGTTTCGCTTGATACCGGAGCAGACAAGGTTTCGGTTTATATCACGGTCCCGGAGAAATATCTTGCCGGTTTCGACGATATGAAACTTGAAGAACTGAGCAGACTTTATCTTAACACACTGATTTCATTAAATATAGATTTCAGACATCTTCACATTCTCTTGAGAACTGATGAGGCTGGTGAATACAAAGATGCGACGGAGTTCCTGCCTAAACTTCCGCCTGTTCCAAGGAAAGAGTATGAAGAAAACGGCGGGGTGAAGCCGAAAACTAAAAAGACAAAATCACTCTCTCCGCAGGTTCAGCACGGAAATGTCACCGGTGCTCTTTTAGGGAAAACTCTTTTTGTAAGCGCAGGGCACGGCTGGGTTTACAATACTGCAGAATCGAAATGGCTGACTCAGCGCGATATTAATCAGGGAATGCGAGAGGACGATTCGAATGCCGAGATAGTCAGTTATTTTTTGATTCCATACCTCAAAAACGCAGGCGGAATGGTTTTTTCGGCACGAGAGAAAGACCGTCAGGAAAAAATGGTGATAATTGACGATGCTGATGGCTCAACTTATGCCGGGCAGGATGGAATTTATGAGGAAGGCGGCAGCTGGACGACTTCCGACTCTACTGGTTATGGAAGGACAGATTATCCGATAGAGCGCGATGTGAACCCGATAGTAAGCGGAGGATACCGCTATGCAAACGCAGAAAGCGGTGCGTTGGCACGCTGGACTGCAAATATTCCGGAAGACGGCTACTATCATGTTTATGTGAGTTACAGAGCCGGCAACAACAGAACAGATTCTGCGGTCTATACTGTCAGACACGCAGGTGGTTCGACCAAAGTTACTGTAAACCAACAGCATCACGGAAGCACCTGGATAGACCTCGGAAAATTTTATTTTTATGCCGGATTGTCGCGAGAAAACGGTTCTGTCACGCTTAGTGGTACAAGCGGAATACTTATTGCCGACGCAGTCCGTTTCGGCGGCGGAACAGGGCTTATCAAACGAGGAACTTCAACTTCCGGCAAGCCGCGCTGGGAAGAGGCTGCAACCCATAATATCCAGTTCATGGGCGGAACAAGCGGTTCTGTTTATCATGTGATTGCAAACGACAGAAACGATGATGTTGCAGCGAGAGGTCGCTGGTCGGCATGGGAAAACGAGAAGGATTACGATGATTCGCTTTATATCGCGTTCCACTCGGATGGAGTTGACAATGAAAGTGTCACAGGTCTTTCAGCCTATATTTACCACTCAACTTTAAAATCAGGAGAGGGCTATGAAGAAGGCGACCAGTACCCTGGCAGTGAGAAGCTGGCAGAATTTGTGTTTAACAGAGTATTAGCAGCCGGGAAAAACCTAATCTATTCAAGTTATAAAGCTAGAGGTCGAGGAATTTTCAGTGCCAATTTGGGTGAAGTAAATCCAAGCAACAACGATGAGATGCCTTCAGTTCTTGTCGAACTTGCGTTTCACACTTCTGAAAGCGATTCTAAAATGCTCAGAAACCCCAAATTCCGTGATATAGTTTCTCGAGCAGCCTATCAGGGAATTGTTCAGTATTTTGCAGATAAAGACAAAACAACGCCTGTTTTCCTGCCGGGAAGTCCTAGTAATCTGAAGACAAAAACGAACGAAAACGGCTCGGTAACTCTTTCCTGGGACGCACCCGAGAGCGATGCCAATCGTTATCTTGGCGATCCTGCGACCGGTTATTTCGTGCAGACTTCAGCTGACGGAGTTGCTTTCAATGACGGAATCGATGTCGGAAATGTTCTGGAATGGACCGGAAATTTCGAAACGAAGAAGCCCGTTTACTTCAGAGTCGTCGCATACAACGCCGGCGGAGTTTCGTTTCCGAGTGCGGTCGCAGCGGCGGTTCCGGTCAAAACGGGCGCTCAGATTCTTCTTGTCGACGGTTTCGAAAGAATTGACAACGCTATGCCGCGCTTTAATGAAGGTGACAGCGCAAATCACCGCTATATGCTTGAATTTGTTAATAGTTTTGACTACGTAAAATACTATGCGCCGCTTCTTGCCGAACTTGGATATTCACTTGATTTCACGCAGAGAACCAATGTCGAGGAGATGGATCTTTCAAAATATGATATGATCGCCTGGTTCCTGGGTGAGCAGAGTACTGAAAACGAGACTTTCAACCATGAAGAACAGGAAAAAATCGCGGAATACATCAATAACGGCGGCGCGCTTTTTGTAAGCGGTGCCGAAATCGGCTGGGATCTTGACCACAGAGGCGATGCAGCCGACAAAGCATTCTTCAACGAAACTCTGAACGCGCAGTATGTCGATGACGACTCTGGACTTTACACTTTCTTTGGAACAGATGATTTTTCAGCAATATCAGGAAGTTTTGATGACGGAACATATATTTATCAGGCTGAATACGCCGATGTTCTCGCTCCGTTTGATGAAAATACCGGAAAAACGGTTGTTTTCTACGATGAAGCGAACACTCTTGGTGCCGGAATTCTGACTAAAACCGATGCAAAAAAAGTTTTTGTCATGGGATTTCCGTTTGAAACGATCCTTGAAAAAGACAATAAAATCAATTTGTTACAGTTCTTTTTCGATGTGTTTGGTATCGCTCCTAAAGAAATTCCCGATGATCCGATAGAAACTCCGGATGATGATTCTGACAGCGATATTCCGGATGAAGACGCTGACATCGACAGCGCGGATTCCGATGATGAAACTACTGACGAAGACACCGCAGACACTGAGGACGAGCCTCTTGACGAGGATCCGGCAGACACCGGAAATGAAAAGCCTGACGAAGATAGTACAGATTCAACTGACACGACTGATACTTCGGACACAACCGACACAAGTGATACCGCAGATCCGTCAGATTCGACCGATAATTCCGATTCATCCGACAACACAGATCCGACAGATCCTACTGATGTTTCAGATTCAACAGATTCCGATGACACTTCTGAAAACGGCGGATCAGATGAGGAAAAAAGCGGTAAAGGTGGCTGTTCTGTAATAATGCTTTAATTATTTGAATTTCTTGAAGAAATCACCAAGATCTTTGTTCAGTTTGTTGAACTTTTCCCCGTATTTCATGATTTTAAGTTCGTGAGAATTGACCTCGTTCACGATTTTGTCGCCTTCGATTTTGCATTCTGCGGTGAATTCCGATTTCCCGCTTACGCATGAAGAGTTGAAGTTGTTGATTTTATTAAGATATTCTTCGTAAAATTTGATAAATTCAGCACTTTCCTTTTCAAGTTCCTTCATCGTCGCGACAAGTTTGAGATAGGTGTCGAGCAGCTTTTTGTTGTTTCTGCTTTTTACGACTTCGGTATTGTTGTCGCTCATTCCAAGCTGCTGGTTCAGATAGCTGTTCTGCTCTTTAAGGCCCTGCAGATAGTTCGAAATCGTCTTCTGCGCGTTTTCTGTTTTTGCGAGGATATTTCCCATTCCGGCCTTGTGATAGTCGTTTTCGACCGCTACTAAATTGTTTTTCTCGTCTTTGTATGCTGAAAGTTTTGAGTTGCCGTCGTTGAAAAGGTTTTCCATTTTTGTTTCTGCTTTACGGCACTTTTCCATATCGAGTTTTATAACGCAGACGTTCTGGGCCTCGTTTATCGTTTTCAGCATCGAAGCGCATATCTGCTGGAGGTTGTTGTTCTGGAGCATGATGCTGTTGAGTCCGCCCATGAACTCTTTTCCGATTTTTGCCGATTCCGGCGAATCGGTTTTGAGCGCCTGAGTCAGTCTGCCTTTAGACTCCTTGAAAACTTTGTTGTCTTCGTCAAGTCCTTTTTTCATCGATGCCACAAGTTCCTTCTTTGCTGCGAGGTTTTGCGAAACGCTTCTTTTGAAATCCTGTTTTTCGGAGTCATTGCTTCTTTTGTTGAGATCTTTGGCTCTTTCGGCTGCGTTTTCCATCGTGTCGATGTCGCTGTTGAAATTCTCTTTCTCGTCGTTCAGTTTTTCAGCCGTTGCCGAAACCTGTCTGTCAAGCGCTTCGCATTTCGAATATTTGTCGTCAGTGTCGATGTTTTTGCACTCTTCGAGATAGTTTTTGAGAAGATTTTCGTATTCCGCGAGGAGATTTTTTATGTCGGGAATGCGCGATTTTGCCGACTCCCTGGCTTCACAGTAGAGTTTGAGCTCGGTGACGACATTTCTTGAAAGGTCGTTCTGCGACGGGTTTTCGCACGCTTTTTCATCTTTTGCAAGCTTCTTTTCGATCTCTTCGACCCGTTTTCTGTCTGCCGCAATCTTTTTTGCCTCATCTTTGTAAATATCGGCATAAATATAAATTGAGCAAAAAAGAACTAATAAAATCAAACACTTTTTCATGAAAACCTCCGCTTTTCAATTCTCAACGGCAGATGATTTCACAAAAACGGGAATTTTGCAAATAAGAATCCTTTTTCATTGAAAAAAATCGCGGAATGCTTAATATCAGACGTTTTTTTGGAGAAGAGATGGCTGAAAAACTGAAGGTCCTCATAGTTGAGGACGATCCGGCAAATCTGATTGTTTCCGTTAAAAGTTTAGAACGGAGGAATGTCGAGGTTCTTTCGGCAAGGGATGCATTCGAGGCGCTGGATGTTTACGATAATACCGAAAATTTGTCTGCAGTGCTGACCGATATTCAGCTCCCAGGCATGGACGGAACAGAAATGATGCGCAAAATGAGGGTGAAAGAGGAACTGACAAAAATATCTGTTCCGATTTTCGCGATGACTGCCTACGCTTTCGAAGAAGACAGAAAACACTTTCTGGAGCAGGGTTTTGACGATGTTTTCATTAAACCGGTCGACTACGATAAAATAATGGAAACTATTCAATTTTATTTGTAAAAGAGGTCGTTTTGAATTTGTTTTCACAAGATAAGGCTCTTTCAGATTTTGTTGAGAAGGCATATATAAAACTGCTTGAAGCGTCTTACACGATAAACAGCGAAAATATTAAGGAAATTCCTTACGGAGTAACGCTCAAAACGGGAAAAAGCGAGGACAAGTTAGTCTCTGTCGCGATTTACCACACTGAGAAGAAAGGTTTTTCCCTTGTCACGACTGATCCGGAGATAAAATCGCTGCTTCTTTCGCTTATCACGAATGTCGGAACTTTGGGGAGTGACGAAGCAGGGAAGGGCGATGTTTTCGGGCCGCTTGTCGTCTGCTCGTTTTTGCTTGGTAAAAAAGAGGAGTCTTTGCTGAAACTCGGCGCCAAGGACAGTAAAAGAATGAAAGATGAAGAAATATTGGATATTTACGAAAAAATAAACGCCGATTTCCGCGACTCTTTTTCGATGGTCCGTATCATGCCGGAAAGATACAATTCCTTTTATCAGAGTTTGTCTGAGCAGGGGAAAAACCTCACAGATCTTCTTGCCTGGGCGCATTCTAAGGCGATTGCAAATGTTGTCGCGAAAAGAGACGACATAACGCGGGTTTTAGTCGATAAATTCACCCCTTCATATTCCGCAAATTCAAGGATAATCGCGGCTGCGGGCAAAAATCCGGTCGATTTTCAGGTGCGTGCGGAGCAGGATCCGGCTGTTGCGATAGCTTCCGTCATAGCGCGCGCCGGATATTTGATCTCATTGAACCAGATAAGTGAAACCGTGCTTGAGAACAAATTTAAGCTTGTTCCCGGAAGCGGAGCAGAATCAGACAAACTTCTTGAAGAAATCGTCAGTCATTTCGGCAAGGAGATCCTTGAAAAAATCGCAAAAACCCACTTCGCCAACTGCGAAAGGATTTTTTCTTGAAAATGAAAATCCGATAGGCTACTATCCGCCGTCTTTGGATTCTTTTAACAATTTTTTAGGAGGCTCTCATGAAAATTTTTGTTCTCAACTGCGGAAGTTCTTCAATCAAGTACCAGCTTTTCGACATGACGGACGAAACCGTTATTGCAAAAGGTCTTGCAGAGAAAATCGGAAATCCCGAAGGTCACATCGAGCTTAAGATCACAAATCCCAAAAACAAGATCGAAGTCAATCTTCCTCTTGCTGACCACTCGGTCGCTCTGAACAAAATCATGGATATGATGACCGAAAACGGCGTTATCAAAGACAAATCGGAGATCACGGCTATTGCTCACAGACTTGTCCATGCCGGCGAATACTACCACGGCAGCGTTGAAGTTACGGACGATGTCGTTTTCAGAATCCAGGAATGCAATGACCTCGCGCCGCTTCACATTCCGGCAAACATCATCGGTATCAGAACCTGCCAGAAACTTTTCCCGGATACCTTCATGTCGGGAACTTTCGACACCGCTTTCCATCACACGATGCCTGATTACGCTTACATGTATCCGATCGACTACAAATACTACGAAAAATACAGAGTCCGCAGATACGGCTTTCACGGATCGAGCCACTTCTTCGTTTCGAACAGAGCCGCTGAGATGCTCGGAAAAGACATCAAAGACCTCAAGATCGTTACCTGCCACCTTGGAAACGGCTGCTCGATGGCTGCTGTTGACGGCGGAAAATCGATCGACACCACGATGGGTATGACTCCGCTTGAAGGCGTAATGATGGGAACCCGTTCGGGCGACGTTGACCCGGGCGTTATCTTCTTCCTTGCAGACAAAGAGGGCGGACATCAGCCGGTCAACAAAATGTTCAACAAAAACAGCGGCTTATTTGGTGTAAGCGGCATTTCCAACGATATGCGCGACATCCGTAAAGCTCGTGACGAAGGCAACAAACGCGCTGCACTCGCTCTTGCAATGTTCACATACAGGATCAAGAAATACATCGCTTCCTACGCTGCTGCAATGGGCGGAGTCGATGTAGTAATCTTCACCGGCGGAATAGGCGAGAATGTCGGCGAGATCCGCGAAAGATCGGTCGAAGGACTTGAGTTCATGGGCATCAAGATGAACAAAGAGCTCAACAACACGATCTGCGGAACAGAAGCGGTCGTCAGCACCGACGATTCCAAAGTTAAAGTCATGGTCATCCCGACCAACGAAGAGCTCGTTCTTGCAAGGGATTCCAAGAAACTTTACGAAGAAAAGTTCGGCAAGAAATAAGTTCCCGAAGTGAATTTTTCTAAGATTCTCCTTACTTTTTCATAAAAAATCTCCATTTTGTGATTTTTTAGCTGTTTTTTTATCTTCTAAGAATTTACCCTATATAACGAATGTTTTATCTAATATTAAAAATTTTATTGACTATAATTCTGAAATTTATATCTTTGTTGTTGTTATTTTATGCTGTTTGGTAAAATATGAAAGAAGGTGTTACGATTCGCAGTGAAAGTGATTTGAGATCCAAAATCTACATAATTCGCGGAAAACAGGTAATGCTGGACTTCGATTTGGCTGAAATATACGGTTATTCAGTCAAGGCATTCAATCAGCAAGTTAAGAATAACATTGAGAAATTTGATGATGATTTTAGGTTTAAGCTGACTTGGGAAGAGATGTTCGAAATTTCTAAATGTTCAAGGTCAAAATTTTTGACCTTGAACGAAAAAGGCACTCGAGGGAGTAATATTAAATACCTTCCTTACGCTTTCACAGAGCAGGGAATCTATATGCTGATGACAGTTCTTCGCGGCGATCTGGCTATTAAACAGAGTAAAATTCTGGTTCGCCTTTTCAAAGCGATGAAAGATTACATCATTGATAAGGAACATCTCGTCGGGTATGACGATGTTGCAAAGCTTGCGCTCCAGACTTCGCAAAACACCAAAGATATTGCGGAAATTAAAGAATATATTCACGGTTTTAGCCAGATTGAAATTCCAAAGAATCTTTTCTCTTTAAAGGGAAAAAATGTTGAAGCGGATAAAAATAATCTGAAAATCGATATTTCGGACAAAATTCTTCTCATTCGAGGTCAGTATGTGATGACCGACAGAGACTTAGCTGAGCTTTACGGTGTTGAAACCAAGAGACTTAATGAACAAGTCCGTAGAAATACTGAAAGATTTCCGTCGAACTTCATGTTTCAACTCAATGAGAGTGAATTTGAATTTTTGAGGTCGCAAATTGCGACCTCAAAAACAGAAACCAGAGGCGGTCGTCAATATTTACCTTACGTCTTTACCGAACAGGGTGTGGCAATGCTTTCCGCTGTTCTAAAAAGCGATACTGCGGTGCAGACAAGCATCATGATTATGGAAGCTTTTGTCGCTTTACGCCGGTTTGCGCAGACAAATTCCCAAATTTTTCAAAGATTGGATTTTATGGAAAAACGGCAAATAACCAGTGAACTTCACCAGTTAGAATCCGACAGAAAAATCGATGAACTTTTCGACAAAATGGACAGATACAAAATCGAGGACAAGCAGGGAATTTTTTTTCAAGGTCAGATTTTCGATGCTTATGCGAAATTCGAGTCATTTATTGCCGAGGCTGAAAAGGAAATAGTCCTGATTGACAACTATGTCGATTTAACAGTTTTGGAACGCTTCGCAAAGAAAAAAAGCGGTGTGAAAGTCACAATTTTCACTTGCCCAAAGACTAAAATTACTCCTTTGGATATTCAGAAATTTAATGAACAATATCCGACTCTTGTTCTGAAATATACAGAAAAGATCCACGACAGATTTTTGATAATTGACAACAAAATCCTTTACCACATCGGTGCATCGCTCAAAGATCTGGGCAAAAAATGCTTTGCTTTCGAAATCTTGGATTCATCGTGGATTACGGAAATTATGCGGAATTTGTGAACTTGGCTCCCACCCAGGGAGAGGTGGCAGAAAGTGCCGGCTAGGACTTGGTCGCTTGCGACAGCTCCCACGGAGCGGAAGCAGAAGTTTTTCTCCTTGTTTTCAATCTGTTTTTCGCTATAATCCGCCGGTTTAACCTTAATTGGAGGTAAATATGAATAACTACAAACATGATTTCATCGATTTTATGGTGAAAAGCGAAGTTCTCACTTTCGGCGATTTTGTCACAAAAAGCGGCAGAAAGACCCCGTTTTTCGTAAATACCGGCAAATACAGAACGGGTGAGCAGATCGCGAAACTCGGTGAATTTTACGCCGAATCGATCATGGAAAATACTGCCGGTGAGTTCGATGTCCTTTTCGGACCGGCTTACAAAGGGATTCCGCTTGCAGTTTCGGCATCTATTGCTCTCAGCTCGAAATTCGGCAAGAATGTCTCCTTCTGCTTCAACAGAAAAGAGGTCAAGGATCACGGCGAAGGGGGAAATCTCATCGGCCACAAACTTCAGAAAGGTGACAGAGTCCTCATAATCGAAGACGTTACTACGGCCGGAACAAGCATCCGTGAGACAGTTCCTCTCCTCAAAGCGGCAGCAGACATAGAACTTGCGGCGCTTTCCGTATCGGTCAACAGAATGGAACGCGGAACAGGCGATAAAAGCGCGCTTGATGAAATTCATGACGATTTCGGAATGAAAACTTTCTCCATCGTGAACATGGCGGAAGTTGTCGAATATCTCTACGGCCGCAAAGTAGGCGACAAAGTCCTCATCGACGATGAAATGAAGTCAAGGATCGAGGATTACTACAAAATCTACGGAGCTAAGTAGAATTTACACTTATGTGCACAAGTATCATTTCAAACAGAAAAAAGACGATAGTCGGCTGGAATCTTGATATTCTCAATATGGAATACCGCGTTCGGAAGGAGAAAACCGGCGTATATATCGAAATAAACGATGCGAAAGAAGGTTGGATGCCGCTTTTCGGGGCGAATTCGCGCGGTGATTTCGTTGGAATGCCGACATGCTGGCCTTTTGACAAAAGGAGCGATCCCGCAGGCGGGGAAGAGCACATTATTCTGCTTGATATCGACCTTCTTCTTATGAAAAAAACGCTTCAGGAAATAAAGGAAATCGCTGAATCGGGCAGGGTTTGCAGCGTGCCGGGTGTCACCTTCATGTCGTCGCTTTCCGATAAGGACGGGAATCTTCTGCAGATAGTTCCGGGGCAGGGCTGCATGTATTTCGAGAAGCCCAAATACAAAGTGATGACGAACTTTTCGCCTTATAAAATGGATAGCGAAACTCATCCGTGGATGGGTTGGGACCGCTATCAGAAAGCTCTGTCCATGCTTGAGGCGGCAAACGACGATTTTGATGTCGCAGACTGTTTTGCAATACTCAAGGAAGTCTCCCAAACTGTGTGCCCGACAGTCGTATCCATGGTTTATGACGTGACGGAAAGAACAGTTTACTGGTGCGAAAACAGAAACTGGGATCAGTTGGAAAAGTTCGATTTCAGGAAAGTTTAAATCAATCATAAATTGCGACTAAAAGAATTTTTGTTATAATATTCAGCTTTTTTTGATTTTTTAGCAGCAAAGAAGCGATGCGTTTAAGAAAAAAGGAGATGTAAAATGGCAAAAGTTACAGTTGCTTTAATTTATGATTTTGACGGAACTTTATCTCCGAAAAATATGCAGGAATTCAGTTTCATAGAGGCTTTGGGTATGGATTCCTCCCAATTTTGGGGAAAATCACAAAAATTGTCCAAAGACAATGATGCCAGCGGTATTCTGTGCTATATGAAACTGATGCTTGAAGAGGCTAAACATGTAAATATTCCGGTAAGAAGAGAATCTTTTGTAAATTTCGGGAAGAATGTCGAGCTTTTCGACGGCGTGAAACAATGGTTTTCCATGATCAATGAATACGGGAAAAAACTTGGTTTAAATATTAAGCATTATATCAATTCATCAGGTTTGAAAGAGATGATAGAAGGGACTCCGATTGCAAAAGAGTTCGAAAATATATATGCGTGTTCTTTTTTGTATGATGCTAATGATGTTGCTGTATGGCCGGCTGTCGCGGTCGATTACACAACGAAGACCCAGTTTATTTTCAAAATAAACAAAGGGATAAAAGAGGTGAGCGACAATAAAAGGATAAATGAGTATGTTCCTGAAGAGGAAAGGCCGATCCCTTTTAAAAGAATGATATACTTCGGAGACGGGGAGACGGATATTCCCTGCATGAAGATGGTCAAACAGAATGGCGGTTATTCGATCGCGGTCTATAACCCGAAAGATGCAAAGAAAAGAAAGATTGCTGAAAAATTGATACTTGATAACAGGGTCAACTTTGTCTGCAAAGCTGATTACACTGAATCAAAAGATGTCTACAAGGTAGTGACGACTATTCTGCAGAAAATGAAAAGAGATTATGATTTTGAATGTCTGCAGAACAAACATTTGGCAGATGCAACAAAACATCTGAATCCGGAATCCAAAAAACAATAATTTTGACTTTTTCGAGGAATGTCACAATTCTCGCATGGTGTTTGAAACGGAGGAGCCGATGACTGACATGATCTGCGTCACAAACAGGCATCTCTGCGAGGGTGATTTTTTTGAAAGGATCGAAAAAATCGCTTCAAGCGGCGTGACTGCGATGATCCTGCGTGAAAAGGATCTGAACGAAAGGGAATATTCTGATTTGGCTGAAAAATTCACTGAAATTTGTGAAAAATACAAAGTTGAAGCGATCCTGCATACTTATGTCGATGCTGCGATCGAAATTGGTGTGAGATCGATCCATCTTCCGCTTCCTGTTTTTAAGGATCTGAGCGGTGAAAAAAAAGGCTTTTTCAGGACAACAGGCGTTTCCTGCCACTCGCTTGAAGATGCTGTCATGGCTGAAAAACTGGGCGCTTCCTACATAACTTTCGGTCATGTTTTCGTGACCGAATGCAAAAAAAGGCTCGAACCGCGAGGCCTCGACGCTTTGAAAAATGTCTGCAAAGCTGTGAAAATCCCGGTTTATGCGATAGGCGGGATCAATAAAGAAAATATAGATTCCGTGACAGAAGCCGGTGCTGCCGGCGCCTGCATTATGAGCGGTTTTATGAAAGGTGACAACTGGAGCTGGAAATGATCAAAAAAATCTGTTTTTTGCTACTTGTGTTTGTTTTTGCAGGGTGCAGTCAGCAGACTAAGCCTAAAGAAGATAGCGATGCTGCGTGCAAAAGGATCGTCAGCACCGCTCCCAGCATAACTGAAACGCTTTTTGACCTCGGACTCGGCGAAAATATCGTCGGTGTCACCGAAAACTGTCGCTATCCAGAAGAAGTCAAAAGCAAATCGAAGATCGGAAAAGCCTTTTCGGTAAGCAGCGAAGCGGTCGTCGCGCTCAAACCCGATGTCGTTTTTGTCCTCAGCGCATACGGTGAACTTGCTTCTAAGATGAAGGCTGCCGGAATGAAAACCGTGATCTTGGACCAGACGAGCGTGCAGGGTTTTGTCGATTCGATAGATGTTGTTGCCGAGACTTGCAAAATCAAAGAGAAGGGGGGAAATTTCAAAGCGAAATTCGAGCCTTACCTTAAAAAAGCCGAAAAAGAGGGAGAAAAAAAGAAGATCCTCATTCTTGTCGGGCGTGACTACGAAAACAGCTCGATAAAAGACGCATACGCAGTCGGTGATGACAAATTCCTTAATGAGATCATCAATTTGACCGGTGCGACAAATGCATACTCAGGGAACATGGCTTATCCCAAAATTCAGCTTGAAGGGATCCTTTCGCTCAACCCCGACATCGTGATCGACATTGTCACCGCCTCCGGTCTTACCCCTGAAAAGCTCGATTTTATCGCGAAAAGCTGGTCTAACCTTGATATAAACGCAGTTAAAAACGGCAAAGTTTTTGTGAAAACAGAAGATTTCTGGAGTCTTCCGGGACCTCGTTTTGTCAAAATAATTGAAGAAATAAAAAATATACTGGAATAGTTTTTCAAAACTGCTATTTTACGGCGGTTTTGATTTTTGCGGAGGCTGAAAAATGTCAGAGCTCACTTTTTTGGAAGCAATCAATGCTGAAAAGACAAATATCGAGAAACATTTGAAGTTTTATCTTGACTCGCTTCATATCCCGGGAGTTTTGCACGAAGCGATGGCCTACAGCCTGAGTGCCGGCGGAAAAAGGCTGCGTCCCTTTCTCTCGATAGCTGTCTGCAACATGCTCGGAAAGCCGAAAGAGCTCATCATGCCTTATGCCTGCGCACTTGAATTCGTCCACACTTTTTCCCTTATCCACGACGATCTTCCGGCACTTGACAACGACGATCTCCGCCGTGGCAAACCAAGCTGCCATAAGGCTTTCAGAGAGGATATCGCGATCTTGGCAGGTGATGCGCTCAATACTGACGCCTTTTCGCTTCTTTTTGAATTCGGCGAAGGCAATATCAAGCGTGCCGGACGCTACTTCGCAAAGGCTGTGGGCGGCAGAGGAATGACGCTCGGGCAGATCTACGACTGCACGATCCCTGAAAACGAAAGGACCGCGGAAAAGCTCGATTTCATCAACTACTACAAGACTTCGGAACTTTTCATAGCCGCTACGGCGGGTGCCGCTGCATGGCTCGACGCTGACGAAAAAGAGGTCAAGGCGCTTGAGGATTTCGCTGCCGAAGTCGGTATTGCGTTCCAGATTTCGGACGATATTTTGGATATAACCTCGACGACAGAAAAACTCGGAAAACCAGTAGGAAGCGATGCGGAACTCAACAAAATGACCTATCCGGCACTGATGGGGCTTGACGGCGCGAGAAAAGCTGTACTCGATAGGACTGAAAAAGCAAAAGCCGCGCTCGCTTCGGCATTTAAAGAAAGCGAATGGATGAAAATCCTTCTCCGGTTCGCGGATTATGTCAGGGATATGGCAAAGTAGAAATGGCTGAAAAACTTAATGTTCCCAATGATTTAACTATAGAAAGCAGCAAAGAGGCTTACAACTCGCTTTCGAAGCTTTTCGCTACTGGTGAAACCTTCGAAGTAGGGCGTGACATTCAGCTAAATTCAATAACAAAGGCGCTTATCAGACAGCTTTCGGAAGATTATCCGGAACAGCTGATCGTGCCTGAAGAACTGAAAAACGATATTTTTTATCCGAAAGACGAGGGCGAAAGCGAAAAAGAAGAAGATGAAAAACCGACAGAACCGCGTCTCGACAGGCTGGGCGGCAGGATCCTAAAACTCTGGGATGTTATTTTCTACTTCTTTGTCATCATGGTCGACATGATCTTCTATTCGCTGGAATCGATATTCAACAGAAAATTCATACTGAAAAACGATACGACCAAAAATGCTTATTATATCGGCTATTTAGCTGTTCCGATCGTGTTTCTGCTTGCATTCCTCATCGGCTTCACGATTGCTCTTCAGGCGGCGATACAGCTTGCCAAAATGGGCGGACAGAGCATGATCGCGATGATGAGTACGATGGTTATGACCAAAGAGCTCGGACCGCTTATCACGGCGATAATAATTGCCGGCAGAACCGGAAGTTCGATCGCTGCGGAAATCGGAACAATGGTCGTTATGGAGGAAGTCGACGCGCTCAAAACGATGGGTGTCAAGCCGTTGAAATTCCTCCTTGTTCCAAAATTCTGGGCATTCACGACCGTTATGCCTGTCCTCACTCTGGTAGCCGACATAGCCGGAATTTTCGGCGGGTTCCTCATTGCTTCGGCTTACAATATTCCTCCGACTTCCTTTCTTGTGGACGTGATTGAATCCATCGAAATGAAGGATATATTCTGGGGCACAATGAAAAGTATTTCGTTTGCATGGGTGATCCTTGCAGTCGGCAGTTTCAAAGGACTCAATGTCCGCGGCGGAGCAGACGCTGTGGGTCGCGCAACAACTGAATCGGTCGTCGTTTCGATATTCATGGTCGTCGCAATAGACGCGATATTCTCGCTCTTCCTTTACACGTAAAGCGGAAAATTTCTTTATCAGTTTTTATTTGTCTGATTGTTTCGGCTGGTTTTTGTTTCGCATGGACTCGAAAAATTCGTCTATCCACTGATTGCATTTCACAAAGTCACCGTTCTGAAGCGCTTCTTTGATCTCGGCCGGAGCATTTTTTTCAATTACGGCACGTTGTTTGTCGGAAAGTTTGTTGTAATCTTTTTTTATCGGTGTTGTGTTCGTGTTGAAAACATAGTTGTTGCGTCTTATTTTCTCAAATACTTTCTTCAGAAAAACTTCGGTTTCGGCTATGATTTCAGTTTCGCTTTTTAAAGCCTTTTTCTTAATAAATCCGGATAGTTCCTGCTCAAGATTCGCCGAAAAGTCGGGGATAGTGAGTTCTTCGGGAAGTATGTCGTAAAGTTTTATGCCAAGATCGGTCGGGATATAGTTCCCTTCGTTGGTTTTGATTATGTAGCCGCGCTTCATGAGCAGCGGTGGAAATGATGCGCGCGTTGCCGCCGTGCCTATGCCGTCAGCCTCTTTCAGCGCTTTTTTGAGCTGCGGATCCTTGATCTGGAGATGCGCTTTTTCCATGAGTGTAAGGAGCGAGGCATCCTTGAAAAGTTTCGGCGGTTTTGTCATGTCCTCTTTCATTTCAATGGAGCCTTCAACTGAATCATTTTTCTTGTAACTGACTGAAATTATTTTATCTTCTTCATCTGGAACAGATTTGTTCTCGTTGTTGAGTTCCGCGTCGTCACTTGCTTTCTTTTTATCCGATTTGATAAATTCCAGGTATCCGGGATCGGTGTAATTCTTGAATTTTGCAAGGAAAAGGTAGTCGTCGATTTTTCCGTGGAATTCAGTCGTGTCGCCCTTTGCCGGGTTGAGAAGAGTTGCGCAGAAACGCTTTACTATGAGGTCAAAAATCAGTTTTTCTCCGCCTGCAAGCACTGGAACGGTATTTTTGTCGTAAGAAAGAACGGGAATTATTGCGTAGTGACCTTCAAGTTTTCCGATATATTTGGAATTGAGTTCAAGAGTCGGATTCTGCGCTTTTACAGCCATGACGAGCGGTTTGTAGTTGTCAAAGCGGTAGATAAGGTTCATCGCGTGGCGCAGTTCTTTCGCCTCCTGCTCGCTGAGAACGGAACAGTCGGTTCGAGGATAGCTGATGAGATCATATTTTTCATAAAGATTCTGGGCATATTTCAATGTATCGTCAGGCGAGATCCCGTAACGCGTCGCGGCATCTTTCTGCAGAGCTTTCAGATCATAAAGGCTCGGTGCGTATTCAACAAATTTTTTCTTCTTGACGCTTGTAATCGTTAAACTTTTTCCCTCGAGTGACGCTGCGATCCTGTCGGCTTCAGACAAGTCCGTTGTTTTGAAGATTCGGTCGTCTTCATCGACCATCTGGAACGCTACGCCGTCTTTTGAAATAAAGGTAAAAGTTCTGAAAGGTTCGGGCTTGAAATCGCGGTTTTCGAAAAATCTTTTAATGATTTCAGCGAGTAACCAAGTTTGCACCCGGCCGATACTCACAGGCTTTCCTGGAGTTCCGTATTTCACGCTGTAAAGGATCGTGAGCTGGATACCGATGAGCCAGTCAACGATTTCGCGCGTCTTTGCCGCCTTGTAGTAACCTTCATATTCTTTATAACTTTTTCTCGCTTCGAATGCCTTTTTTATTTCGGGCGCAGTTTCGCTGTGAAGCCAGATCCTCGTGATTTTGTCGGTTGAAACCGAGCCGTTTTCCGTAGCAATTTCAAGGATATTGCGGTGGATAAGTTCTCCTTCGCGGTCAGGGTCGGCGCCCAAAATGATTTCAGTCGCGTTTTTCAGGGCTCTTTCGATTTCTCCGAAAACTTGCTTGTTCGTGACCATGTGTCTGAAATCCTTGGGAATAAAAGGCAGAAACTGAAGAAGATCCCTCCAGAAAGGCTTTTTCCCGCTTTGAAAATGATCCTGAAGATAAAATTCAAGGTCCTGAAGAGATTCGATGTGGCCGACGCTTGAAACGACCTTGACTTCGCTCCCGAGTGCTGCCTCCATTTTGCGTTTCATGGAGGGTTTTTCGACGATCATAACTCTCATTTGTTATCTTTTTTCCAAATGATTTCAAGGTTTTTGTCAAGCTCACTCATGGCAGAGTAGGGGTTAGTCCTTCCGTCGATGATCCCCTGCGTCCACTCTTCGATTATTCCTTTTGAATTAAGCATGTTCATGATTTCATAACCGATCCTGTCCATTGCTTTGTGCTTGAACTGATTGATTATTTTGTCTTTTTTGACATCCAAGCCGTTGCTTTTGAGCCAGGTATTTCTGTCGGCAACCGAATCCATAAGTCTGCCTATCCCCTGATTTTCGGTAGCAATCGTTTCGACTACCGGCGGAACCCACAGAAAACGGTGTTTATTGAGGTTTATTATCATGTTTATTTCGGCGAGAAGCTTTTCCTTTCCGTCCTTATCGGCTTTGTTTACGACGAAAATGTCTGCAATTTCCATGATCCCGGCCTTCAAAGCCTGGATATCGTCACCGAGTCCGGGAACTAAAACCAGAAGAACGGTGTCTGCGATGCTCATTACATCGATTTCGCTCTGTCCGACGCCGACCGTTTCAACGATCAGAACGTCAAATCCGACACTTTTCATCAGATTGAGGACATCGATCGTTGCCGGAGCGAGACCTCCGAGGCTTCCGCGGCTTCCCATGGAGCGGATGAAAACGCTGGGATCTGAAGCGTGATCCGACATTCTTATTCTGTCGCCGAGTATCGCACCGCCCGAAAAAGGGGAGCTCGGGTCAACGGCAACTACACCGACCGTTTTGCCTAAGTTTCTGTATTCTTTGATGATTCTGTCTGTAAGTGAACTTTTGCCTGCTCCGGGAGGACCGGTGATTCCGATCGTTACCGTTTCAGAGTTTTCTTTGTAAAGTGACATCAAATCGTCTTCAAAACCGGCTCTGTTATTTTCGATCTTCGAGATGAGTTTTGCCAAAGATCTGAAATCCATGATGAGATCACTGCTCATTCTGTCCTCTTTTTATGTTTAAAAGTTCTATTTCTGCTGCTGTTTCTGCGGTTTTTTCGCTAAGTCCGAATTTGTCGATAAGTTCTTGTTTTTTTTGAGCTATTTCTTCTTTTGATACTTCCGGGACATTTTTGACCGTCTCTGTTTTTCCTTTTTTGGCCTTTTTGAAAAACTCGGGTTTTATCTCGAATTTTATTCTGCTGACTTCTTCGTTTTGCAGGGCCAGATTGGCTTTTTTTACTATTACGGCAGTAAATTTCGAAGCGACTGAAAGAACCATATTGTTAGGAACTGCGATTTCAAGTGTTTTCTGTTTCAGCTCTACCGGCATCATCGTTTTTGAATTGCTCTTGCCGACGATATTCTCCCAATTCATCAATATTATTATAAATTTGTTATGTAAATCGTAAATCAGAGTCTTTATCGATTTTACTGGGGAAAACCTTTGTTTCATTTGTCCGCCTGTGTTTAAAACTGAAGTTTTCTGCAGCGGACAAGATTGTGGAGCATCATCGCGTTAGTTACCGTACCGACTCCGCCGGGAACGGGAGAGTAGCTGATCCTGTTTTCTTCGTTTTCGCCGTCGATTATCATATCTCCTACGACTTTTCCTTCTTCAGTGACGTGGATCCCGACATCGGCAACTACCGCGCCGTCTTTTACTTCGCTCGATTTTACTATTCCGCGGGTGCCGGCACAAACTGCAATAATATCTGCATTATGTATCAAATCTTTGAGGTTGGAAGTTCCTCTGTGAGCGACTGTCGGAGTGGCGTTTCTGTTCAGAAAGAGCTTGAAAAGAGGAAGTCCGACTATGTAGCTGCGCCCGATAATAAGGACGTTTTTACCTGCAAAATCGATTCGATAATGTTCAAGCAGTTTTATCGAAGCAGCTGCGGTGCAGGGAATCAGGTCTTCATTCTTCGAAGTAAAGATCTTGCCCTGATTGAAATAAGTTATCGCATCGACGTCTTTGAGCGGATTTATTCCGGTCAGAAGTTCCTTCTCGGCAATTTTTATCGGCAGGGGAAGTTCGACCATGATCCCTGTTATAGAATCGTCTTTGTTGAGCTGCTCGAGTCTGCGGAAAAATTCGTCATGAGTCATTTTTTCATCAACCGGCACGACCTCGATTTTAGCGTTTATTTTCTTAAGCCACTTTTCTTTTGTCTTGAGATAGCTTTCGGCTGCTCCGTCGTTCATCGGGTGAAAAACCGCGAGAGTAAGCCCGGAAAGATCTTCTTCTAAAAGTTTCGAAACTATTCCGTCAGCAGCGTCTTTACCTTTAAGTAACATTGCAACTCCTTGATTATTTTGACATTTTCATCATTTCCAGCTCTTTGGAGATGGCATTCATCGCAGGTTCTTCCTCGGCGAGGACGCCGTCAATAGTCATTTTCAGATTTTCGTTGGCCTTTTCCAACTCTGCAGCAACAGCTTTGACTCCTTTCTTTTCGAAAGCCTTGTTGCGCGCCTCGTTCCAGTCGTTGTAAGCCTGCTGCATCCCAAGGGAAAGTCTGTGGAGATCCTGAACCTTTTTGCGGTCTTTGGAAAATGTAGCTTCCTTCCACTCCTCGTCCATGTCGGCATAATGCGGTTTTGACCACTTTTTCTTAAGGATTTCAATAAGTTTTGTGTTGATGTCATAGTATTTTTTGCATTTTGCACGGATCGTTTTGACCAATGATGCCGCTTGAGAAAAAGCCTTGTTTTTATGCTTCGAGGCGAGAACTTCCATATCGCGGACAGTGTTTTTATAGGTGTTGTCGTTCGGCATGAACTCCTGATAGAGAGTGTAGCCGTCGTTGTGGAGGATCGCTACCTGAACCGGTTCTTTTGCCGAAAGATGCTGTATAAACAGAGGAAAAATCAGGCTGAGAAGTGATAAAACAAAAAATCTCTTCATTTTGACCTCCTAAAAAACAACGCGCGGGATTATAGCGGTTATTCGGGGCAAAGCAAAGTTTTTGTAGGGTGTATGGAATTTAGAGGATCTGGGGAGTTTAGAAATCCGGAGATTTAGGAAAAAATTCTTTATATCCTACTTGAATTTAGCAGTAAAATTGTTAAAATTGCGCGTTTTTTTGTTGGAGAGTGATATAAAAAAGTCTCTTTTGCTCATATTTTCGGTGTTTTTGTTCTTTTCTTGCGCGGCGCCTTTCGGTGTCTATCACCGCGTGAAAAAAGATGAAACTCTTTACAGTATTGCAAAACTTTACGGTACAAGTGTTGACAATCTGGAGAAAAACAATAACATCCCCGACGCGAAAAAGATCAGGGTCGGAGACTACATCTTCGTTCCTGGTGTGGCTGCTCCGCTGGAAACAGGCGGCGGAACATCTGTTGCTCATTCAAATGCGAAAAAAGAAACTCCGAAGGATGTTGATAAAACACAGAAGCAGGCTGCCAAATCTGCCGGAAAATCTTCTCAGGCTGGGAAGAACAGTGCGGCTTCCGCGGCGAAACCTGCAAAACCCAGTCAGTACATATGGCCGGTAAAAGGGGTGATCACTTCAAAATTCGGTCCACGATGGGGAAAAAAACACAGCGGGATCGATATCGGATGCCCCCAAGGAACTCCGGTTGTTGCCTCTGCGGCGGGAACGGTCGTTTTTTCCGGCGAAAAGAGCGGATATGGTCTTGCTATCATTATCAAGCATCCTGACAACAGTTTTACGATTTATGCGCATAATTCGAAAAATCTCGTAAGTGATCAGCAGCCGGTCAAACAAGGCGAAAAAATCGCCCTGGTCGGACAGACGGGAAGGGCAAGCGGTCCTCATCTTCATTTCGAGATAAGAAAAGGATCGGTACCGGTTGATCCTTTGGAGAATTTGCCAAAGACGGTCCCATAGCTCAGACGGATAGAGCGGTCGCCTCCTAAGTGACAGGTCACAGGTTCGACTCCTGTTGGGATCGCCACTTTTTTATTTCTCCGGTTTTTCGCAGGTGATTAGTGAAAACTCTTTCTTTTAAATTCGTTTTCGAACTGCTTCTCGCGTTTGCCGTTTTTTCCTTCATTCTTTATTCTTTAGAAGTTTCTCAGTTTTTCTTTCCTCATTTCCCGATAGTCGCGACTATTTTATATACTGAAAAAAATGTCCGAAAAAGACTAACTTACATGATTTTTGTAACTTTGATCTATTCCCAGGCTGCATCTCCGCTCCCTTTTCTGTTTATTCTGACTATAGCAGCGCAGGTTTATATCATTACAGTCGCTTTTTTTGCTTCGACTGCGTTCGATTATTCTCTTACAGCGCTTCTTAACGCGATACTTTCTTCATTGATAATAAATTTCGACAGGATACTTTACAGTTACGTCTTTACCGGAGAAATTTCTGCATTTTCGTTCATTTTTCCGTCAGTTTTTTCGGCATTCATACTGATTTTTCTGTTCGTAGTCTTCAAACCTAAAGTTGACACTCTTTTTTACAAGGAGACTTGGCTGTGAGGATTCTTAATCAGGCTGATGAAGTCAAAAACATATTCCGGAAGACGCGGCCTCTGCTTTATGTGATATTCTTATCGTTTGTGGCTCTTCTTGTCCGTGTTTTTGTGCTTCAGGTCGTTCACGGAGATGAATTCTACGGCAGATCGCGCGACAACTTTATTCTGAATGAGAAGATTTTTCCTGCGCGTGGCGAGATCCTTTTTGCAGACGGAAAACTCATGGCTTCGACGGAACCTTCATTCAAAATATCGATTGTTCCAATATTCTTTTCCAAAGACGAACCGATCGAAGAACAGGTCGACAGGCTCAGTTCGCTTATAGAGCTTTCAAAGAATGAGAAAAAACGTCTGCTTTCAAAGCTGGAGGGTTGTACAGGCCGCTGCAAGTATAATCCGATTCTTGTCAAAGACGAGATTCCTAAAAAGAAAATCTTTAGTTATTCCGGATATTTAACCAATTTCGTCGGAACGATAATATCTTCCTCTTACAGGCGTGTCTATCCTTACGGCGAAATTACGGCGCACCTGACCGGTTATGTCTCTAAAATAAACCAGTCCGAACTTGAAACCTACCCGAATTATGATCCTGAGGATTTCACTGGAAAGACCGGGCTCGAAAAGTGGTATGAAAACGAACTTCACGGCGGATACGGCGAAACATACCATATTATCGACTATTTAGGACGAAAGATAGAACTGCCGGAAAACATAGCAGGGGCGATCCCTGATACGAAACAGGCGACGAAAGGGAATTCCGTTAAGACTACGGTTCTTTCCTATCTTCAGGAAACAGCCGCTTCGGCATTAGGTGAACTGAGCGGCGCAGTTGTCGTTATGGAAGTGAAAACCGGTCGTATTCTGGCACTTTATTCAGGTCCTTCCTACGATACCAACCTTTTTTCAAGGAAACGGATCCCGGAAAAAATATGGCGCGAATACAGCCAGAGCATACTTCACCCGCTTATCAACAAAGTTATCCGCCAGACTTACTTTCCAGGTTCGACTTTCAAGATAATTCCGGCCGTAACAGGACTTCACTACAATGTAATAACGCCTAAATCGACATATCTTTGCAGCGGCTGTCTTTCGTTCGGACGCGACACAAAATGCTGCTGGAGCAGGGGCGGGCACGGTTTTATGAATCTTTACCATTCCTTGAAAGAGAGCTGCGATATTTATTATTACTACCTTTCGCAGGAGCTGGGACTCGACAGAATGACCCGTTTTGCTTCCCTTTTCGGAGTGGGAACTGCTACGGGGATCGATCTTCCCGGCGAGGAAAACGGGATCCTGCCGACACGAAGCTGGTTTGCGATGAACTATCCCGGAATGAGGATAAACAACGGAATGCTTATGAACATGTCGATCGGGCAGGGCGATATCAGAATGACTCCGCTTCAGATTGCGGTCGCTTACGCCGCTTTTGCAAACGGAGGAGTGATCGTAAAGCCCAAAATCGTTGACGAAATAATACATGAAGACGGCTCGACTACGGAAATTGAAAACGAAATCGTCAGAGTTCTCAACATAAAACAGCAGCATTTCAACGATGTGAACAAATCGCTCTGGTCTGTCACGAACGAGCCTGGAGGAACTGCTTTTCACCATGCCGACCATACGATCCCCGATGCAGCAGGAAAGACCGGAACGAGTCAGGTCGTCTCGAATGCGGAAAGAAGAAGTGTCGACCACACGGATGATGAAAAGAGGTTCCTGATGCAGGATGACGCTCTTTTTGCGGCATTTTTTCCCTACAAAAACCCTGAAATCGTTGCTGTGGCAGTTGTTGAAAGCGGTGCTCACGGCGGCAGTACAGCAGCTCCGATTGTCTATAAAGTTCTCAAATCATACTATCTGAAAGCTAAAGTCAGCGAGTGATTTACTCCGGATATTCGATTTTGATTTTCGTTCCGCAGCGTTTGCAGACTGCGTAAGTGCCGCGGAAGAGGGGAGAGAGCTGGAAAGTGAATTTCCCGCACTGGCACGGGAAGGATTCCCATGAATTTTTGTTTTTCCTTGTAAAAACGAGTTCGTTTCCGTCGTTTCCGGCTTTTGGGGCAGTTTCTCCTGAAACTGAAAGTTCTTTGCGGCATCTCGGGCAGACGACTTTCATGCGCAGGTCGCTCGGCGGCAGTTTGATTTTAAGGCCGCATTCGCATGTCAGGATTTTGAAACCGGTGTTTGCAAGTATGACATCGGCGACATCTTTTCTCGATTCTGTGATTTTTTCGGTACTTTCGGTTCTGACTGCTTCCGATTTGTCCGATTCGAGCGAAGTTTTTGAGAAAAGTCCTGAAGTTTCGAGCTCTTTTTCATAAATTCGCTGATAATTTTCGAGTGAAACTTTTCCGCCGTGCTGAAGCTGTGTCAGTATTTCGATCCTTTTGTAAATCGGCGGATGGGTGGAAGCTGAAAATAACGAATCTTCGTCGGCGCCGCTGAACTGCGGATTAACGATGAACATCGGAGCAGTGATTTTGCTGACAAAATCGACAGATGAGTGCTTTGCTATTTTTTGCAGAGCTGAGGCGAGTCCGATCGGGTAGCGGGTGAGTCTTGCGGCTGAGGCATCAGCTAAATATTCGCGTTTTTTCGATATCGTGAAGTAAAAAATGCGGGCAAGGATCGGTGCGACGATCGCAAAAATGAGTATGATCAGGATTACAATCGGATGTCCGCCGGAAAAACCGCCTTTTTTGCGGGATCTTCTGTTATTAGAATTTGCAAGAACTGTGCCTCTCAGCATGACGTTCGAAAGCATCGTGATCGTGCCGAGCATGACTCCGGCAAAGGTCATGAAAAGGACGTCGCGGTTCAGAATGTGGCTCATTTCGTGGGCGATCACTCCCTGAAGTTCGTCGCGGGTGAGGTTTTCGACCAGTCCGCTCGTGACGCAGATTGCCGTTTTTTCAGGTCTGATCCCCGTTGCGAAGGCGTTGAGTCCAGAACTTTGAACGATGTAGATTTCAGGCATTACGGCAAGTCCTGCCGCGATTTTCATCTCTTCGACGATGTTGTAGAGCTGCGGATAACTTTCCGGCGTTACGACGACTGCCATATTGAAGTGGAGAACGATGTCGTCACCGGCAAAGTATGCGACTGCTGCCTGAATTGCCCAGAGAATGACTCCGATAAAAGCGCCCCAGAGCATTCCCGTGACCCAGTCTGCGGCGTAGAAACCTGCTCCGATCGCCCCTGAAAGCGAGACTAAGAGAATAAACATCAAAATCAGCACGAAAAGCGATTTACGCTTGTTTATCCTTATAAGTTCCCACATGAAAGCTTAATGATTTTAGAATGTTACCTTTGGAGCTTCCTTTTCTGCCTTATCTTCTATCTCAAAGAAATCGGACTGCTTGAAACTGAACATACTTGCAACTATGTTGGTCGGGAACATTTCAACTGCATTGTTGTAGCCCATAACGGCATCGTTGTAAGCCTGACGTGCGAAAGCGACCTTGTTTTCGGTCGAAGTAAGCTCTTCCTGAAGAGAGAGGAAGTTCTGATTTGCCTTGAGTTCGGGATAATTTTCAAAAGTGAGCATCATTTTTGCAAGAGCGCTGTCGAGATTCGCAGCAGCAGCACCGACTTCCTTGACATCGCCTTTGTTTATCGCCGACATCGCAGCGGCGCGGGCCTCTGTCACTTTGATGAAAGTTTCGCTTTCGTGCTTCATATAGCCTTTTGCTGTCTCGACGAGGTTCGGAATGAGGTCAAAACGTCTTTTGAGCTGGACATCGATCTGACTCCACGAGTTTTTGACGATGTTTCTGAGACCTACCAGTTTGTTGTACATCGCAAAAAGTGTAAGTACGCAAACTACGACAACTACTAAGAAAATTAGAGCAAAAGTCATTGTTTCCTCCTTAAAAAGATAAAAAGATAAAAAATCCAACAAGCGCGGAATTTTAGCACGTAAAGGGAATTACGCAAAATTTATTGTCAGAGATTGTTTGATATATTTCCATAAATCGCTATTCTCTTGCGCGGAGGAATGAGGAAGATTTGCAGGAACTGGTTCAATCGGAGAAAAAATGAAAATAACCAACATATTTTTAAAGAATTTTCTGATCATAAAAAAGTCGAATATCGAGCTTTCTTCGGGACTTACGACTGTTACAGGCGAGACCGGAAGCGGAAAGAGCCTTTTTGTTTCGGCGATGAAGGCTCTGCGCGGCGAAAGAATTACGAAATCGCTTCTCGGAAAGTGGGGAAAAAGCGGTGAGATATGCGCCGAAATCACTCTGGAAGCGGGAGACGACGAAATCAGAAATCTTCTTGCAGGTAACGATATCGAGCCCGAAAACGACAAAATCCTGGCACGGCGCGTCTTCGGAGACAAAAACAGCGTCTATCTTAACGATATTCCGGTAAGTTCTGCCTTTATCGCATCACTGCTGGGAGAGATGATCGAGATCGGAAGCCAGTTCGAGAACCGGGAGCTTTTCAAAAAAGATTATCGTATGAAAATTCTTGACCTTAAGGCTGAAACA
Source organism: bacterium (assembly GCA_017963125.1). Taxonomy (GTDB): domain Bacteria; phylum UBP6; class UBA1177; order UBA1177; family UBA1177; genus UBA1177. The sequence continues at coordinate 3,588 of JAGCUA010000012.1, read as the reverse complement.
TCGGAAATTCTTAATGAATACAAGGGTTTATATCATGAAATCCTGACTCTCAGAAGAACGATCGAAGAGTTGAAATCGAAGGACGATATCGGGAAAAGGGACTATCTTGAGTTCCAGATAAACGAGATCGAAAAGCTTGAAACTTATGAAAATGAGGAGTCCGAGCTTCTTTCAAAGGTCAAATTCATCGAAAACCGCGCAAAAATCGTGAAATACAGTTCCGATTTCGCAGATTCGCTTTCAAGTGCGCTCGATTTTCTGAACAGTGCCGATTCAGCTGCTTCAGACCTTGCCGGACTTGATGAGATCGGCGATATCCCTGGAAGGATTTCGGCTGCTGTTATAGAACTTGATGACATTGCCAAAACTTCTTCGGCACTTTTTTCAAAATACGATGAACCTCTTGATAATATTGATGAAATCCAGTCAAGATTCGATAAACTTTCTTCGCTTTTCATAAAGCACGGAGTTTCGACTTCGGCAGGGCTCATGCAGAAACTCGATTCTCTCAACGAAGAACTTTTCGAGATGAACAAGATCCCGCATAAAATCGCAGAATCGGAGAAAGAACTTGCAGCTTTGACGAAAAAAGCGTCGGTTCTGGCGGAAAAACTGCACGGGAAACGCCTGAAAGCTCTCAAACCGCTTGAAGAAAGCATTTTGAAATATCTCCTCAAATTCGGGATGAAAGGGGTCCGCTTCTCGATTTCGCTGAATAAACTTGATGAACTCGGCGAGAACGGCTTCGACGAGGCTCAGTTTGAGATAAACACGATCGGAACCGACAAAATGTTCGACATAACTTCGCTTTCGGGCGGCGAGCTTTCGCGTCTTCTTCTCTCGGTCAAACTCATTGATGACGAGGAAGGCAAAGTCATCCTTTTTGACGAGATAGACAGCTCAATAGGCGGCGAGACAGCGCGCAGCGCGGCACTCGAAATGAAGAAAAATTCAACTAAAAACCAGATAATAGTGATCACTCACTTTCCGCAGACAGCTTCTCTTGCTGACAGGCACATCGTTGTCAGAAAGAGCGTAGGAGAGGGTGATGTCGAAACGGAAATCTCTATTCTCGACAAGGCGGGACGCATCAAAGAACTTGCCCGTATGATGGGAAACAGCGAATCGGCCGATTTCCTTGCTGCTGCTGAAAAAATGGTCGATGAAAATCTTGGAAAATAATTAGAATTCTGCGTTTTTCGGAGTTCTCGGGAACGGGATGACGTCGCGGATGTTCTGCATTCCCGTGATGTACATTATCATGCGCTCAAAGCCGAGACCGTAGCCTGCATGAGGGTTCGAACCGAATCTGCGGAGGTCGAGATACCACCAGTAATCCTCTTTCTTGAGTCCGAGTTCCTGGATCCTCTGGAGAAGTCTGTCGTAGCGTTCCTCTCTCTGGCTTCCGCCGATGATCTCGCCGACACCCGGAACGAGCAGATCCATCGCCGCAACGGTCTTGTTGTCCTCGTTCATCCTCATGTAGAAAGCCTTGATCTCTTTCGGATAGTCGATGACGAAAACCGGTTTTTTGAGCAGTTCTTCGGTGATGTATCTTTCGTGCTCGGTCTGGAGGTCGCAGCCCCATTCGACCGGATATTCGAACTGTTTGCCAGACTTTTTGAGAAGCTCGATCGCCTCGGTGTAAGTGATCTTGCCGAACTCTGAATCTTTAATGAAATTCAGCCTTTCGAGCAGAGTCTTGTCAACGAAGCTGTTGAAGAACTCCATCTCTTCGGGTGCTTTTTCAAGGACGAAGTTGATGATGTACTTCACCATGTCTTCTGCAAGTTTCATATCGTCGTGGAGGTCTGCGAAAGCGATCTCGGGTTCGATCATCCAGAATTCACTCGCATGACGCTGCGTGTATGAGTTTTCGGCTCTGAAAGTGGGGCCGAAAGTGTAGACGTTTCTGAACGCCGCGCAGTAGTTTTCAACGGCAAGCTGACCTGAAACTGTGAGGTTCGTTGCCTTTCCGAAGAAATCTTCGCCGTAGTTTATGCTGCCGTCATCTTTCTTCGGCAGGTTGTTAAGGTCCAGAGTCGTGACCTGGAACATTTCGCCTGCACCTTCGCAGTCGCTTCCCGTGATGATCGGGGTGTGGACGTAAACGAAGTCTCTTTCCTGGAAGAACGAGTGGATCGCGAAAGCGACAAGGCTGCGGATCCTGAAAACTGCGTTGTATATGTTCGCTCTCGGTCTGAGATGTGCGATCGTCCTCATATATTCAAGGGTGTGTCTCTTTTTCTGAAGCGGAAAATCCTCGTCGCTCGTGCCGACGACTTCGACTTTTTCGGCTTTGATCTCGAACGGCTGCTTGTCGCCTGCGCTTTCTACGACTTTGCCTTCAACTCTGACTGCGCTGCCCGTGCCGAGCTTCGTTATCTCTTTGTAATTCTGAAGATCCGACTCGAAAACTATCTGAATATTTTTGAAAAACGAGCCGTCGTTGAGTTCGATGAATCCGAAAGCGTTGCTTGCGCGGATCGTTCTGACCCAGCCTGAAACCTCGACAACTTTGCCCATAAACTTTTCAGTTTCTCTGAAAATTGACTTTACAAGAACCTTTTCCATGTTTTTCTCCATAAAAAACTTTCAAAACGGGCGGTAATATAGTCTCAAAAGCGCGATTTTCAAGTAAATTACATTTTGAAATATTATTGAGGACAGGCCAGATCAATCCTTTCGCGACATCTCCATATAGAGCCGTATTCTTCTTCTTCAAAGCACTTGCACCAATCAATCTCGTTGACTCCGTCAGCGCAGTTCCACTTCATTATGTCACCGATTTCCTGACCATGGCAGCCGTAACAAGTCACTTCGTCTTCAACCCAGTCACCGTCTGAACAGTATGCAGCTCTGCATTCACTGGAAATCTTGTCGCCTTCGTTGTATTTTCTGCCTGAGCTGTCTTCACACGGCAGGAATCCTTCTATTTCCACAACACCGTCAATCAAGATTTGAAAATGAACAGTTATTGAAGAATCCTCAGATTTGAATGTAGCGGTATTTTCACCTGTGTCTATAGAAAAAGAAAGCCCTTTTTCCGCATTGTAGGAATAGATTTCAGCATAGGCAAGAGCCGAAACAGAAGAGGAAATGTATCCTTCATACGGGTGAAAGGAGACTGTTTTAAATGTTTCGTTGTCAGTCGGGAAATAAAAATCCGGACACTCTGCATAACAGTCGACATCGCCGTAAACATAATAAATATCGCAGCCTGAGATCCGGGAAAGAGTTATCGAATCGGGAATGAAATCGGGACACTGGATCAGTTCACGGTTTTCTCTGCACTTTTTTTCAAAAACTATCGTTGTTTTCTGCAGTTTTGGCAGAAGTTCATTCGGATCAAAATAGCAGTAGTGGAAAGAGTTTTTTGATTCTCTGACGCAGTCGTCAAAAACAGAGTTTTCATCCCTCGTGAATGAAGTCGAGCCGTAAGATTTTTTTACGTTGCATGAGCCGCCGCCGTATTCTTCCCCGTTTTCATTTGACGAACTGCCGCACGCAATCAGAAACGACATTAAAATCATGCCGATAAAAAGGAGTTTTTTCATTTTTGCCTCCAATATGTCACGCTTTATAGAT
>JAGCUA010000011.1 GCA_017963125.1 bacterium | reverse complement strand
GATTTCATTTTCAAGGCGGCGCAGAGAGATATAGGTTTCTGTCAGGAAATTGCCGCTGCCACAGGCCGGATCAAGGAATTTTAACGATGCTATTTTATTGCGGAACTGCTCCAATTTCACCTTTTGAGACGTGCCATGGGATGTCTCTGCAATTTTTTTAAATTCCGCATGGAAATCATCCAGAAACAGCGGATCGATCACTTTATGGATGTTTGCAATCGAGGTGTAGTGCATCCCGCCTTTTCTGCGGGTTTCGGGGTTTAAAGTCGATTCAAAAACTGCTCCGAAAATCGTTGGTGAAATCTCGCTCCAGTCAAAACCGGCACTTGCCTTGTTCACAAGAATATCAACAATCTCCTCATTAAATCTGGGGATTTCGATTTCGAGTTCTGCAAAAAGTCCGCCGTTTACATACGGAAACGCCGCTAAATCATCATTCAAATAGGGATCTCTGTTTTCAGGTTTCGTGTTTAAAACCGTAAAAAGTTCCATCAGATTTTTACGTGCTTCATCAGGTCTGAATTTCGCAAGATAACGTCCGAACATATCTTTTTCAGGAAAAATCCCCGCATCTTCGGCATAAAGCAGAAAAACAAGTCTGACACAGAGAATATTCAGAGATTTTAATGTTTCTGCACTTTCCGGATTTTTATACTGCTTCAGAATCGCGTCATAAAGCCGCCCGACAAGCTCGCCGGCTTTCCAGCTAATCTCTTCTTCGCGGCGAATAATTTCATCTTTACTATCAACTAAAAACTGTAATCTGTAAAAATCTGTCGGCAAATCTTTAAGAAAAATATGTTCCGGCTCACTACCGCGTTTATCCATATCATAAACAAAAAATTCCTTAAAGTTACAAGTCACGATCCAACGTGCAGCTTCCGAATAATTCTGTTCCTTGCGGTATCTGTCAGCCTGCTGATATGGCGTAAGCATGCTTCCGTCTGACTGTTTTGCTTCTTTCAGTAAATCGACATCAATGCTTTTCTGCTCAATCAGGACCTTGGTTTCAGGAATATATGCATCGATAAAACTTGTGTGGCCCAGTTTGACTCTTTTTTCAAACTGTATTGAATCCTCTGGTTTGGTAACGCCGAAAACATCTCGAAGAAGCGAGATCCAGAAAGCATGTGTATCCTGCTTCTCATCACCGCGACCAGCCCACTTTTCCGCAAATTCCTTTGCCGCTTTTTTCTGATCAAATATTTTGTTTGTCATATTTCTCCGTCTTTCGAAATCTAGCGTAATATTTTAAAAATTTTCATTGCAGAAACAAGTTTTAAAAAGCACTATCTGCACTCTTCATAAACACCTGGCGTTCCGTTCTCAACTTCCGACTGGCATTTTTTTCCGTGGGCATCTGCCGTAAACGAAAAACCTTTGTCGGTTTTGAAACTGCTCGGATCGGCCTCTGCGACAAGAGTTCTGACTTCATCGATATCGCACAGAATCTGGACAGATTCATTGCCGGTAAGTCCAGCATCAGCTATCGTGGTGTCATCGACGGTGAGCCACAGCGCCTCTTTTGGAATAATATCTCCGAACGCCGCTTCGTTTCCCGTTATCACGGCGACTTCTCCGGCCCTGAGAACAAGACCGGTTCCTTCATTTTTCGCTGCAAGCGGATCGACCCCCTTTCCGTCGTTTTTGTCGTCGATAAAGCAGTTTGAAAGGTCGAAATCCATCGCGCTGTAGTTGTAGATCTCGACGAATTCCCAGCTTTTCTGCGGCTCAAGCGACGGCGTGTGCATGATCTCGGAAATCATAATGTGCGGTGCTGCTTCGCCGGTTTCGACTGAAAAAGAGCGCTTTACTTTGCCGTTTTTCGTCCATACTTCGGCATTCACTTCATAATTTTTTTCAGCTTCAAGTCCGTCAAGAACGGCAGTACACCCCTTGCGGCATATAAAATAGCTGTTTTCAAGTGCAAGAGCGATCACGGAATCCCCTTTTACAGAAAGGGTAAACGATGTATCAGTCACTGCTGAATCGAATGAGACCTCCGATTTTTCAGGCTCGTTCGAAGGAAGGGTTACCTTCACGTTTTCAAGTTCATAGTCGCGTTCAGCCGATTTCACCTTTTTTACAGTGAACGAACCGACATTTTTTGTGAACAGAAAAACATACCAGTCATCAAGTTTCATCATATCTTCCGGCTCAGGTTCGATATCTGAAAACTTTATCTCGACCCCGCTGTCAAAGCGGACTGCGACAGTCATGCTTTTTGAATCGTCAGGAATGATCTCGGCGATTTCGGGCAGTTTTTTTCCCGTTTCATACAAAAGCTCCCTGACCTCCTTGTTTTCGGAAAACTGCTCTCCTGTCATAAGAGGTCTGTTGTCGGATGATTTGAGTGCGGAAGTCATAGTTATAAAAATGTTGTCTTCGGCTGGAAGCGGCGGAAGAAGAGTCACCGTATCGCCTGAAACCTCGATGGATTCTAGCTTTCCTGCATTTTCCGATGAAACTGAAAACCCCGCTGCGACTGAATTCGGATTCACGTCGGAACTGAATTTGAAAACCAATTTTTCTTCGGGGTAGTAGACCCTGTTTTCAGGTTCCTCGATACATCTGAAAGGTGCATAAACATTAGGTTCCGGGGCATCTATACCGCAGGAGACACAAAAAATCGCAAAGATTACCGGAAAAAGTGATTTTCTCATTGTTTTTTACCGCATGAATACATATCGAAACCTGCATAGGATCTAAGCCATCCGTTGTTTTTCTTATCGATTATCCTGAAAATGAGCATCTGATCTTCCGGGATCTTTATACCGAGACTTTTCACGGCGTTCATCATTGCCGAAAAATAGTAGACACCGCTGAGCCGCTCGATCATCTCGATCCGCATCAGATAAAGTTTGTGCTCCTGTTCTCCGAACTTGATCGTATCGGGGTTGTAAAGCAGTTTTTTGAGGTCGAAACTTATCTTTCCTCCCACTTCGTAGGATTTCAGATCGCCGTAAGTCGTGTTGTTGTCGTCGGGACCGACCGTGATATAGTCTTTTCCGACGGCAATGTTGTTGCGCTGGTAGAGATAGAGCTTCTCGTCGCTTTTATACTTTCCCCAGAAACTTATTTCAGGCAGAAGTCCGGCAACGCGCGTGTTTTTCCGCGCCGAAACGACCGCCTTTTCTAGATCGGCAATATTGCGTAAAGCCTTTTCTATCATTTCATCAAGCGTTATGCAGCTGTAATCGCTCTCCAGGGACTCGCTCGTTATATCCTCACCTTTCAGAAAAGCGGCCAAAGCCTCAAGCGGAGAGGGTTCGGCACAAAAAACATCACTCGTCAGAAACAGCAAAAGGATCGCTGTAATCGGTTTTAAACGGGTCATCGTCATCAACAACGAACGGATCGCCCGTTTCGACCACAAAAGGATCGGTAAAATCGCTGAAAAACTCCTCATCGGCATCATCCTCCGCCTCAAGCATATAGTTTATCTGATTTCTTATCTCCCCTATTTCGCTCGCCGAAAGCACAGCATTGCTGAAATCGGGAATGAAAAAGGCACTTTTTCTGACTTCATCCTTGGATTTGTTGAAATCAACGGCAAGATTACAGAACCAGCCGTAGTGGAAAGTGCCCGCTTCCCGCGTTATATGCATTTCAGCTTCTAACGTAATATTAAACACTATCAAAAAATTTATCAGACCAAACAGCATATAAGATCCAAATTATCTAAAACGCAAAAAGCAAATTTACATTTTTTCATTTATTTTAATTTTTACAAATGTCAATAAATTTTCTAATTGAAAATTAATTTTCTTCTAAGAAACAAGATATTGAATCACTTTGATATTTTCAAGAGAAACAAACCTAAAAAAGATTTTATGTTTAAACCTGATAAAGGACTATTCGTCTCCGCCTGTGTAATCGGCACCTGGAACTACGATGACAACGTCTCTCGTATCGAGGAACGCACCGTCGCCGAGGACGCTGATCGTCGCGGTAAAGACCTGAGAATCGTATGTTTTGTTCTGATAAAACGTATTTTCAAACGTTACGTCAAAAGTAACCTGCTGACCTGGCTTGACATCAGGGAAACTCTCAGGACTGATCAATTTCACGAACTTCGAAGTGTCTTCGACGCCGTATTCGTTCGGAACATGTTTTACTTTTGTCGCAATATCTATCTGAATATTGTTCGTAAGTGCTATGACAGCATCGACAATCGCATTCGAGAACCCGGTTCCGTCAGCATTGACCTTGAAGTTGAAACGTGTCCCTGCGCCGTCGTTCGAGCCGGTTCCGTCAGAAATATAGTTAAAATCGCTCGTTGAATTACCTGAATCAAGGCCGATGAACTTTGCATTTATCGCATTCATCTTCTCGATAGCCATATCACGGGTCGTTCTTGAACCGCTGTCCCAGCCGCACCAGTCTCCATCGGCAAAATCCTCATCACTCGCCATTATGAATATCGGCAGGGACTCGTCTCTGAAGCACGCTCCTCCGATATTTCCCGGATAAGCTGAACAATCAGGCGGATTTATCGTGACACTTTCGTTTCCGGCTATAAGTGAACTGCATTTCAATAAGTCACCAGGCATTTTTATGTCTTCGTATTTGGATTCACCGCTCGCAGCCGCCCAAAGTGCTAAATTGTGATATTCTTCAGAGCCTCCGCAGTCGGAAATTCCGTCAACAGCGGTTTTGACGGCATCAGAATCAGTCGTTATAGGCTGAGCCAGCGAATATGTCTGGCTTTCCAGAGTTCCGAATTTGACAAGACCGAAAGCTGAATCGGGAATTTCGCTGCGGACTCCGTCAATAATAGTCGATTTTATTCCGCTTTTCAGATTAGCGTGTTCCTCCATCATCGAACCTGAAAGGTCAACCATGATCAGCACGTCAACTTTCTGAATATCGGTGCTGAAATTAAGATGCTGGACGACCGGCTCACCGTTATAAGGCAGGAGAACATAGAAAGCGTCTTCCGAAATAACGCTTTCCGAATCGTTGGGATCGCTGCCAAGAATAAATTCGCTGTTGTCGTCGAAACCGTCACCGTCAGAATCTGTAAGTTTAGGATCTGAACCTGCAACTGCATATTCGGCAGCATCGGAAAGTCCGTCACCGTCACTGTCAGTATCGAGGAAGTCATAAGTTCCGTCACCGTCGGTATCAAGCGGCGGGAATGCACCTTCATTCTCTACAGAATCAAGTATGCCGTCACCGTCACTGTCATCGTCTATGAAATTCGGGAGTCCGTCTCCGTCGGGATCTTTTATACCTTCGTAAAGATCAGGGATACCGTCGCCGTCGCTGTCTTCATCGAGATAATCGGGAGTTCCGTCATCATCACTGTCCACGCACGGATCAGAGAAACATTCGTACGAATCCAATATGCCGTCGTTGTCGCTGTCTGTATCACGGAAATCCGGCGTCCCGTCACCGTCAGAATCCCCTGTTCCTTCAACAGAATCAGGGATACCGTCACCGTCACTGTCGTCATCGAGATAGTTCGGCGTGCCGTCGTTGTCGTCGTCTACGATTACACCGCGCGGAGCTTCGACTGAATCGGGAATGCCGTCACCGTCGCTGTCTTCGTCAAGATAATCAGGAGTTCCGTCTCCGTCAGAATCCTTTTTTCCTTCCACACCGTTAGGAATACCGTCGCCGTCATCATCGGCTGCGGCCCATTCCTGATCTACAGGTCCGTCTTCCCCTTCCGTATCAGTCGCATCGTTATCTGAATTTATATTGTCGGGCAGTGAAGAGTCATCATCGTTTCCCGGGTATAATCCGTCGCCGTCACCGAATTCGCCATACGGATCATCGCCTCCGGAACCGCATGCTGCAACAAAAAGCAGCGCAACAGCAATAATTAAAAATTTTATTTTCTTCATAAATGCCTCCATCAAAAAAACCGGAGCATTATAGTCAAAAATAAATTTCGGGCAATAGTAAAGATATTATTAGAAAAACATCTTTTATTTTAAGGGCGGAAAAACGTCTCTGTCGGTTCTTGACTTCATTTTTCAACTCATTAAAATGCCGCAACTGATTGCTAATTAAAATTTTGGAGAAAGTTATGGAAATCGCTAAGAAAATCGAAACAGCTTTAACTTTTGACGACGTTCTGCTCGTGCCGCATTATTCCGAGGTCCTTCCAAAGGACGTCAACATCACGTCCAGACTAACGAAAAACATCGTTCTCAACACGCCGTTTTTAAGTTCCGCAATGGATACCGTCACGGAAGTCGATACCGCCATCGCAATGGCGCGTCACGGCGGAATGGGTGTCATCCACAAAAACATGACGATCGAGGAACAGGCGAAACAGGTCAAAATGGTAAAGCGTTCCGAAGCGGGCGTAATAACTAACCCCATCACGATAACTCCGAACGAAAGTATATCAGACGCACTTGATCTCATGCAGTCGAACAGGATTTCAGGTATTCCCGTCGTCGAAGGCGAAAAGCTTGTCGGCATCATCACGAACCGTGATCTCCGCTTCGAAACCAACATGGAGAAAAGAGTCGGCGAACTTATGACGAAAGAACTCGTCACCGTTAAGGAAAATTTCCCGCCGGACGAGGCAAAGTCCCTGATGCATGCCCACAGAATAGAAAAACTGCTTGTAGTTGACGATAACGGCGGGCTTGTCGGCCTAATCACGACAAGGGATATCGAGAATCAGGAGAAGTTCCCGAATTCGGCGAAAGACAAATATTCGCGTCTTCTTGTAGGCGCAGCGGTAACTCCGACTTCGGCAGGTTACGACCGTGCTGCAGAACTTGTCAAAGCAGGCGTTGACGCACTCGTTCTCGATTCGGCGCACGCTCACTCGAAAAACGTTATCACAGTCGTCAAAGATTTCAGAAAATTCTATCCCGATGTCGATATAATCGCAGGAAACATCGTAACAGCTGAAGCTGCCGAAGAGCTTTTCAAAGCAGGTGCTGATGTTGTCAAAGTAGGGATCGGCCCCGGTTCGATATGCACGACAAGAATCGTCGCAGGTGTAGGTTATCCGCAGCTTTCGGCAATCATGAACGTTGCTCCGGTCGCAAAAAAATACGGCAGAACACTTATCGCTGACGGCGGTATCAAATATTCCGGCGACATCGTCAAAGCGATCGCAGCAGGTGCCGACGCAGTCATGATCGGCGGAATGTTCGCAGGAACGGCCGAAGCTCCCGGCGAGATCGTCCTTTACCAGGGCAGATCCTACAAAATGTACCGCGGCATGGGCTCTCTCGGCGCAATGAAAAAGGGAAGCAAAGACAGATACTTCCAGGACAACATCAACGACGCCCAGAAGTTCGTTCCGGAAGGGATAGAAGGCCGCGTCGCATACAAAGGACCTATCGCAGACACGATCTATCAGCTTGCGGGCGGCTTGAAGTCAGGTTTCGGATACCTGGGAGCAGCAGATATCGAAATGCTCAGAGAACACGCTCAGTTCGTCCAGATCACGAACGCAGGATACCGCGAAAGCCACGTCCACGATGTCACGATAACGAAGGAAGCTCCGAACTACAGAACCGAAAACAATTAGCAAAATCAAGAGGTTAAATGAACGATCGAAGCAAGGAAACTTTTCTCGGACACCCGAAAGGGCTGTTTGTGCTGTTTTTCACCGAACTTTGGGAACGTTTTTCATTTTACGGAATGAAGGCGATCCTCGTTCTTTACATGGTCGCCTCCGTTCAGGAGGGAGGCCTCGGCTGGAGCGACGCGAAAGGGCTCGCGATTTTGGGCTACTACCAGCTTCTGGTTTATCTGATGTCAGTTCCCGGCGGTTTTGTGGCCGATAAAATACTCGGACAGCGCAAAAGCGTTTTCCTTGGCGGACTTCTTCTCTGCGCAGGGCACTTTCTGCTGGCTTATCCGCCGGTATGGGCGTTCTACGGCGCGCTCGGCCTTATAATTTTAGGTGTCGGACTTCTCAAACCCAACATTTCGACTATGGTCGGAGAGCTTTATCCTGACGGAGACCCGAGAAAGGACGCGGGTTTCACGATCTTCTACATGGGTATCAACGTCGGTGCTTTCGCAGCAGGGATCGCAGTCGGATGGCTTGCATACAAATACGGCTGGCACTGGGGATTCGGTCTTGCCGGAGTCGGAATGCTCGTCGGTCAGGCAGTATATGCCTACGGTCAGAGATATCTCGGAACTGCCGGACAGCTTAAGACCAAGGCGGAAAGCGGCGCAGTTGCCGAAAAACAGCCTCTTACCGCGCTTGAAAAGAGAAAGATCGGACTTGTTCTTTTTTCGTTTTTCATAGTCATCATCTTCTGGGCGGCTTACGAGCAGGCGGGCGGACTTCTCAACCTCTACACCGACCGCTACACTGAGCGCAACGTCCTCGGATTCGAAGTCCCGACGGCGTGGTTCCAGTCGCTCAACCCGCTTTACATCATGATCTTCGCCCCTGTCGTTGCTGCTTTCTGGGTATTTCTCGCAAAACACAAAAAGGAACCTTCGGCGATAATGAAGATGGGACTCGGAACAGTCATTTTAGGTATCGGATTCATCTTCATGGTCGGAGCTTCGCTTGAAAGAGGCGGAGACGAAGCGGCGAAAAGCAGCGCTCTCTGGCTCTGCATGGCCTATTTCTTCAACACGATAGGCGAACTCGCGCTTTCACCGGTCTCGCTTTCTTTCATCACGAACATGGCTCCGAAACGGATGACTTCCCAGATCATGGGCTGGTATTTCGCAGTTACCGGCGTTGCTGCATGGCTCGCTTCGAAAATAGGGACTCTCGCCGATGTTCTCGGCGAACTTTCGGTCTTCACTCTCATCGCGGCATTCACGATAGTATTGGGTGCACTTTTGATGGTCATCTCTCCCAAAATCAACAAAATTGCAAATATTTCGGAATAATTCAAAAAGACCCGGGCAAATATTATTGCCTGACGGAACAAAAAATGTAAGATTCCGCGTTTTTTGACCTTTATGGAGCACACGATGGAACTTTTAAGAATCAGACTCGAAAAACTTTTTAAAGAGGCAATAAAAAACATCCGTCCCGATTTCGAAGAGTGGGGAAAACTTGTTCTGCAGCCGGCGACCGACGAAAAATTCGGCGACTATCAGACGAATTTCGCGATGACGGCATCGAAGATTTTCAGGCAGGCACCTAAAATTATTGCCGAAAGTCTGATTGCGGCGATCCCGGAAAACGACCTTACAGAAAAAATCGAAGTGGCGGGCCCCGGCTTTATAAACATTTTTCTCAAAAAAGAGTCTCTTGCCGCAACGGTCGGAAAAACATTCAGTGAAAACTGGGATTTTTCACACATAAATACCGAAGGAACAGTCGTCATCGACTACTCTTCACCCAATATCGCAAAGCCGATGCATGTAGGACACCTCAGAACGACAATTATCGGCGACAGCATAAAAAGAATAATGAAATTCATCGGTTACGACATCATTGCCGATAATCACTTAGGCGACTGGGGAACGCAGTTCGGAAAACTTATCGTGGCTTACGACAGATGGCTCGACAAGGAAAATTTCGAGAAGGATCCCATCTCGGAACTTGAAAGACTTTACATAAAATTCGGTGACGAAGCCGAAAAAGACCCTGACCTTGAAGAACTTGCAAGGACCGAACTCAAAAAAGTTCAGGACGGTGATGAAAAGAATATGGCTCTCTGGAAAAAATTTGTCGATATAACCCTTGCGGAGTGCAAAAAGATTTACGAATATTTGGGAGTAAATTTCGATACTTATTACGGAGAATCCTTCTATCATCCTCTTATGCCGAAGGTCATTGACGAACTCGTCGAAAAAGGGCTTGCAGTCGAAAGCGAAGGAGCTTTGGTCGTATTTTTTGACGAGAAAGAGAACCTTCACCCCTGCATCGTGAGAAAAAAAGACGGTGCATTCCTCTATGCGACAAGCGATCTCGCGACGATAAAATACAAGTACGAAAACTACAAAATGAACAAGGCGCTCTATGTCACCGACGACAGACAGGCGGTCCATTTCAAGCAGATCTTCAACATCGCAGAGCGTGCAGGCTGGAAGATGGAATTTGTCCACATCCCGTTCGGAGTTTTATCGTTCAACGGCGAGATCCTGAAGACACGAGCCGGAAACACGATAAAACTCGCCGACCTTTTCAAAGAGGCTGAAAGCAAAGGTTTGAGCGTCGTCGAAGAGAAAAATCCGGAACTTCCGGCTGAAGAAAAGAGAAAAATCGCAAAAGCGGTCGGCATCGGCGCGCTGAAATACTCCGATCTTTCGCAGAACAGGACAAGCAACATCGACTTTTCGTGGGAAAAAGCTCTGAGTTTCGACGGGAACACCGCACCTTATCTTCAGTATTCCTACGCAAGGGTGCAGTCGATAAAGAGAAAAGCTGCTGGAAAAGGGATAACTCTCGATTTTAACTGCAAAATTTCATTGGAAAGCGACATCGAAAGAAGCATCGCTGCAAGTGTCGCAAGATTCCCGGAATGCGTCGAAAAAGCGGCTGAACTCTACAAACCGAACTTCATCGCGGACCATATTTTCGACCTTGTTCAGAAATTCGGAACATTCTACAACTCGACTCCGATCCTCAAAGCGGAACCCGAAAAAATGCAGTCGCGCATTTTGCTGGCCGAAGCAGTCGCAAGAACGATCAGAACCGGACTGGACCTGCTCGGGATCGAAGCACCGGAGAAGATGTAATTTTCGCGCGCCGCCCTTATTCCGTTCCGCGCCGCCGGAATCACGAGATTCCGGGATTTCGTTCCGCGCCGCCGGGATCACGAGATTCCGGGATTTCGAGATCTCGGCAAAACTTGCGGCGCGTCGAAAAAATTCAAAGATCTCAGCAGGTTACACCTGCTGAGATCCAGGAATCAAACAAAAAACTTGATTTTTCAAAAAATATTCGTAGTATGCGTCCGCCTTTCGGGGTGTAGCGCAGGCCGGTTAGCGCATCGGTTTTGGGAACCGAGGGTCGGAGGTTCGAATCCTCTCACCCCGACCATTCAGGTCTTTGGCAACCGGATGCTTTGAATGTGCGCCCATGGCTCAGCTGGATAGAGCAACGGACTTCTAATCCGTAGGTCAGAGGTTCGAATCCTCTTGGGCGTACCATTTTTGATGTTCTTTTTAATTTGAAGATACGTGGTGGGTGTAGTTCAATGGTAGAGCACCGGATTGTGGATCCGGGCGTTGTGGGTTCGAGCCCCACCTCCCACCCCACTACTTACGTGTGGGCCCTTAGCTCAGCTGGTAGAGCAACTGACTCTTAATCAGTGGGTCGAAGGTTCGAATCCTTTAGGGCCTACCATCTTTTTTCTACTTTTGATCACCTCACATATTTTTTAGCTTTCCAAAAAATAAGGAAAGTTGTATTTTGCGAAAGTGGCGGAATTGGCAGACGCACCAGACTTAGGATCTGGCGGGCAACCGTGGGGGTTCGAGTCCCCCCCTTCGCACCAGATTCGCTTGTGATAACAACGGTTTTTTGACAATAACAGGCTAAAAGGAGAAAAAAATGGATTACAAAATCAATCATCTCAGCACAGTGGAAAAAGAACTTGAAATCAGTTTTTCCGCTGAAGAAGTTCAGGCTCAGTTCAAACAGGAATATTCCCATCTTTCACACACGGTAACAGTCAAAGGTTTCAGACCGGGCAAAGTTCCTCTCAATGTTTTGAAGCAGTTCTACGGCAAGAACGTAAAAGCAGACGTCGAACACCACTTCATTTCCGAAGGTATGCAGGACGCCGTTATAAAGGAAAAACTCAGACTCGCTACGAATCCCGAGATCTTCGATGAGACAGAAATTTCCGAAAATGCTCCTTTCAGTTTCAAACTCCGCGCAGAAGTTTTCCCTGAAATAGATGCCGAACTCAAACCTTTCGAGCACGATTTCACTCCGATCAAATACGACGAAACCATGCTTGAGAATGAACTTGAGGCAATCAAGGCAAGATTCATAGAATACAAAGAGAGTGAAGAAGACCTTTCGGCTGAAAAAGACAGACTCGTCATTTCTTTTGTCGGCAGAATCGACGGAAAAGAAGTTGAAAACACCGCAGGAAAAGACGTTACAGTCATTGTCGGCGACGGAAAATTCGTTCCCGATTTCGAAAAAGCGCTTTACGGCCACAAGAAAGGCGATTCCTTCACTGCTGACGTCAAATTCCCCGAAGATTACAGAGCGGCAGAGCTTGCAGGAAAGACCGTTCAGTTCACGATCGATATCACGAAAGTCGAAAAATGCGTTAACGCTCCAGAACTTACCGACGAATTCCTCGCAGGAAAAGAAGGTTATCCGAACACTGTAGCCGAACTCAAAGAACAGATCAAAAAGAACATCGAAAACTACCTTGACGACATTTCGATGCAGGGCAAAAAGAACATCGCTATCGAAACCTACGTCAAAGAATTCGAATTCGAAGTTCCGCCGTCATTCCTTCTGAACGAAAAGAATGCACGCATCGATGACTACAAGAAAGAGTTCAAAGTTGAAGAAGTTCCCGCTGAAGAACTTGCGAAGATCGAGGACGATGCGAAATTCGCGATCAAGAGATACATAATCCTCAATACTTTCGCTGACAAACTCAACATCACCGTAACCGATAAAGATGTTGACATCGCTTTCGCTCAGGAAGCTGCACAGTACGGCCTTCCGGCTGAATTTGCGAACAAACTCCGCGAATACGCAGGCGAAGAGAGGATCAACGCGAAAAAATACGAGATAAAAGAGCAGAAAGTTCTCGACAAGATGGTAGAGAAGATGGTTTTCATCGAGAAGGAAGCTGAAAAAGAGCCCGAAAAAGCTGAAAAAACCGAGGAAAAGAAAGCCGAAAAGAAAACCACCAAGAGAACCACAAAAAAAGCTGCCGAAAAGGAAGCTGAATAATCCTATATATGAAAAAAATCCCGTTTTTATCCCTTTTAATTTCAATGTTTCTCTGTGTCTCGTGCTTTGACCAGTGGTCGGACTCCGCGCCTGATCCTATGACATGGGACGAAGCTATCAAATACTGCGACGAGCTTGAGAACAAAGGCCACGACGACTGGCATCTTCCGACAATATCCGAGCTCAGAATGCGGATCACAGATTGTCCTGCGACCGAATCGGACGGTTCATGCCCCGTTTCGGAAATCGACAATCACCTGACATGGGACGATCTGAAGGAAGAGTTCGGCTGCGACGGCTGCAACGACGGCAAGAACCACAGCCCTTATTACAGCAAAGATACCGGCTGGTACTGGTCATCATCGGCTCGTTCGGAAGATTCTATCGTGGCTTTCCGCGTGAACTTCGACACCGGCGCAGTCGGAAACTACAACAAAGATCACAAATTCAACGTCCGCTGCATCAGAGACATCAACTGGTAACAGCAAAAAGGGATTTATCCTTTTACACCGCCGGCAGTAAGTCCGCCGATAAGGCTTTTCTGGAGAATGAAGAAAAGGATCATAACTGGAAGTGAGACAATTATCGCGCCGGCCGCGAAGTGTCCCCACTCTGTCGAATAGCTTCCGACATAGTGCTGAAGCGTGACGGGAAGCGTGAAAGCCCTTTCGTCACCGAGGAAAGTCGCGGCGAGAATGAACTCGTTCCACGCTGTCATGAAGCTGAAAAGCGCGGTAACAACTATCGCCGGTTTGGCAAGCGGCATTACGATTTTTATGAATATCGTCCACTGAGAAGCTCCGTCCATGATCGCAGCTTCTTCAAGATCCTTCGGGATCGTGTCGAAATAACCTTTGAGCATCCAGACGCAGAAAGGGATCGCCGTCGTCGAATAAACAAGAACGAGTCCTGCCATACTGTTGAGAAGTCCGAGTTTGTCAAGCAGGATGTAAAGCGGGATCGCCATGACGACACCCGGGAACATCTGGCTTACGAGGAACATTTTCATGCCGAAGTTCTTGCCTGGAAATTCGAAGCGCGAAAACGCGTAACCAGCCGTAGTTGCGAGGGTTATGCCCAGCAGAGTCGTAGCCGCAGAAATGACGACGCTGTTAAAAAACTGTCTGCCGAAAAGCCAGCTTCCGTTTGAATCAGTAGTGAAAATGACATCTTTGAAATTGCTCAAAGTGAACTCCGTCGGGATCGGATTTGCCGAAAGCGAAAAGCCCTGCCCGCTCGAAAGAGCCATTTTTATGACCCAGAGCACTGGATAGATCACGATCGCGCATATCAAAATCAGTGAAAGATGCATCAGGATCATCTTTCCCGTACTGACTTCCTTTTTAGCCATGGAACACCTCCGAAAAAAGACGCGGGATTTTATTCAAAAAACTGAAAATTAACAGATTTTTCTGGGGAAATATTGCAAAGAGAGCAGACGCCCCGCCCTCCGGGCACTCCTTCAGAGGGAGAACAAAGTTTTGCTGCCGTGGAAATACAAAATAAAATCAAACACTTACACAATTAACACCGTAAAAGTTTGACTTCCTTCAACTTTTCACTATTATACCGCCGTTTTTCTGGTTCGTTACAGAAACGATTTCTTGAGTTGAATGGGTCGGTAGCTCAGATGGAAGAGCATCTGACTTTTAATCAGGGGGTCGCGGGTCCGAGTCCCGCCCGACCCACCATTCGCTCTCACTTTTTTGGTGACCTTTTCGTCTAGTGGTTAGGACATCGGCCTTTCACGCCGGTAACGGGGGTTCGAGTCCCCCAAAGGTCGCCATTTTTTTTGCCCTGAAACGATGCTTCAACGAATAAATTTGACAAGAAAAATCCAATGATTTAGAGTTTTTAGGTTATTTTATTGTTTTTTAAGGAGAAATGAAATGAAAAAATTCACATGGTTTTTAACACTTGCCCTTGTGCTTGTTTTCGCAGTTTCTTGCGGAAGCAGTTCCAAAAAAGATGAGAAGGAAACTCCCGACACTGACACCGACGAGATTTCCGATGAAGAACCGGCAGAAACCGACGGCGATGCGGAAGAACCGACAGCTGACGATTCCGACAAGGAACCCGTAGAAGAACCCGAAAAAGAACCTCTCAAATGTGAAGATTTTGCGGAAGGACTCAACGAAAATCTGATCGTCGGCGAAGGAAGCAACGAACTTGCACGTTCTTTCTACCTGAGACTGCCGGAAAAAATCGATTCATTAGAAAAAGTTCCCGTAATTTTCATGTATCACGGTTACGGCGACTCGGCCAAGAACTTTGAAAGCTTCTTCTCAAGCTATGTCAACAACGAAACGATGCCGTTTATACTTGTCACTCCCGAATCACGCGACGACGTATTCGGATTTACGACTCTTCCGCCGGCAGGTCTCGAATGGGATATGATGAATCTTAAAGATGCAAGCGCAGAAGGCGACATGTTCGACGCAATTCTCTCCTGCCTTGAAAAAAGATGGAAAATCGACGAGAAACACATCCACGTTTCTGGTTTCTCTGCAGGTGCGATCACCGCAAACAGCATGGGTCTGCAGAAATCTGAGAAAATCGCAAGCATTCTGTCATATTCAGGTGCTTACTTCTCGGATGCGGCAAGCCGCGACGCTTTAGGCGAAATGATGGGAATGAAGATCGGCGATTTCTTCAGCTGGCCCGATTTTGCAGAAGAACACAACAAATATCCGCAGGTTTTTGTTCACGGAGACAAAGAGAAAGATTCCTGGGGTATGGCCGGAGTTTTCACAATATACTTTAACCAGATGGCTCGTTTCGGAGCAAACTATCTCACCGGTCTCGGACACGATGCGATCCTCTGCAACCACGGCAAAGATCACACTGTAGCCGGAATAGACCAGAAGGGAATGATCAAATTCTTTGCTGAGCATCCTTTCGGTTCAGACGCTTCGGATTACCGCGAAAACATGCCCGAAGAATTCTCTGAAATCTGCCACTTTTTCACCGAAGATGACCTTGTTGAAGAAGAAGAGCCCGCAGACCCGACTGATCCGACTGAGCCGACAGATCCGACTGATCCCGAAGAAAAACCTGATGAGGAAGAAGTTCCCGAAATTCCTGACACACCGGATTGTTTCCGGCTTCGCTGCAACGACTAAAACTCAAATAAATTCAAACAAATATCCAAGTTTCTTATCTGAAAATTTCTAAATTTGCGGGAAAATCAAAAATGGTGCCGGAGACCGGAATCGAACCGGTATGGGGTCGCCCCCGCTGGATTTTGAGTCCAGTGCGTCTACCTATTTCACCACTCCGGCAAAATCGGGCGGTATAATACGGAAAAACGGCTGAAAGTCAAATTTAGATTGTCTTCCTGAGTGAAAATCCGTCATTCTGAGCGAAGCGAAGAATTTGTGAGATCTTTCACATTCGTTCAAGATGACGAAAGATGTTTCGGCAAAGCCTCAACATGACGAATTAACTCTATTCCGAGCGGAAACCTGTCATTCTGAGCGAAGCGAAGAATCTGTGAGATCTTTCACATTCGTTCAAGATGACGGCTTAATGCAGGTTTTCTATGATTTCAACGATCTTTTTCTGGATGTCTTCGATCTTTCCGAAGCCGTCAACGCTCTTGTAAAGGCCCTGTTTTTTGTAGTGGTCTGCGATGGGAGCCGTTTTGCCGCGGTATTCTTCGAAACGCGCCTTGACTGTCTCGGGGTTGTCGTCGGATCTTCCTTCGATCTCAGCTCTTTTGAGGATCCTCTTCGTCGATTCCTCTTCCGAAAGAAGGATCTCTACCATGCAGTCAAGCTTGAGACCGAGTTCTTTAAGCATATTGTCGAAGATCTCAGCCTGTTTCAGCGTTCTCGGATAACCGTCGAAAAGAAATCCGTTGCCGCCGATATTCTTTTTGAGCTCGCTTTTGAACATGTCGGAAATTATCGCATCGTCAAGAAGTTCGCCTCTGTCGATGATGGCTTTCGCCTTTTTACCGAGTTCGGTCCCGCCGCGGATCTCCTGGCGGATAAGCTCGCCTGTCGAAATGTGGCAAAGGTTGAAATGTTCTTTAAGCAGCTGTGCCTGTGTTCCTTTTCCTGCTCCCGGAACTCCGAAAAGAGCGATGTTGATCATGTTTTCCTCCTTAAAAAAAACAAAAAAATCAAAACGAGCGACTATACAACATAGAAAAAATTAGGAAATTTTTTTGCTTTGCTTCTGCGATTGCATAAATTCCGGTGTCTTTAACGGTTTGTTTTAACGGAGTTTTCATGCGTTTTCCACGCTCTTTTTTCATGCGAGACGCACTCAGTGTCGCGGAAGATCTGCTCGGTCACTTTCTTGTAAGAGAGACTGATGCCGGCAGGATCGTTGCAAAAATCGTCGAAACCGAGGCTTACTGCGGCGTTCTTGACAAAGGCTGCCACACTTTCGGAGGACGGCGTACCGAAAGGACCGAGGCGATGTTTCTGCCGGGCGGACATGCCTACATCTACATGATCTACGGGATGAACTTCTGCCTCAATGTCGTTTCGGCGCCGAAAGACGATCCGCAGGCTGTCCTTATCCGCGCAGTAGAACCTATCAAAGGACTCGATCTGATCAGGGAAAACCGCAAAGGGATCGTCAAGGAAAGCGACCTCACGAACGGCCCCGGCAAACTTGCGAAAGCGCTCCTTCTCGACAAAAGTCTCAACGGATGCGACCTTGTGAGCGGAAAAGAACTTTTTCTCGAAAAAAATCCGGACTTAGGCGGTTTTTCCATAGTTTCCGCACCGCGGATAAATATCGACTACGCCGGGGAATTCAAGGACAAACCCTGGCGCAAATACATCGAAGGAAACAGATTCGTCTCCAAATTTTAGATCAAAAACGGTAACCGATCCCGATTACAATATCCGGGAAAGCAGACACATAATCATCTATGCCGAACTTAAAGACCATATTGTTCTTGAAAACCAGATCAAATCCCGTTCCCCAGCCTATATGAGGCTTAAACTCAGCGAATTCGTGTTCTTCCTTTCTTCTTGCCAGCCACGTATCCATACCAAAAGAAATTCTTACACTTATTGACTTTAATACCGGTTGATTAACAAGCATAATATCAAAAACCGTGCTTGCCAAAACCGAAAAAGAAAGAATAGGAAACTCTTCGACTGTATAATCTGGCATGAGTTTCAAATCCAAATCCAATCCTAAATAAACATTGGTATTTTTGTTTATATTACCTACAAGAAAACCAGCATCCAAAGCAAGTCCGGTACGAAAAAACATTCCCATTCCCAATGTCATTCCAAAAGCAGGCTGAATATAGAAAAAATCCGGTTTTTGTTCATTTTCGGCACTATTTTCACGGATTTCTTCCGACGTCACGACACTGTTCTTTTCTTTATCCTGCTCTGAATTTTTCCCTTCCTCACGCACAACCTGACCGTCAGCGCGATCAAGCCCGCCGCTCTCAGCCTCTTCTGCAATCAAAAAGAAGGAAAGGAGAAAAACTGTAAAAAGCAGAAACAACTTCTTCATCAAAACACCTAAAAACGGTAACCTGCGAGAGCAATGAAATCAAAGTTTCTCATAGAACCGCTTGTACCCAGTTTAATCACTAAATCACCAAATGAGACATTTAACCCGAATCCGCACATAAACCATGTAATATAATTATAATCGACAGAGTCTGTTCCTTCGAATTTTTCCAAGACTAAATCCGGTCCTAAAGAGACCCAGCCGCCTAAACGAGTCGAATATTGAGGACTGACTTGTGCATCAATAACGAAAAGTGCCTGAATCGGAAATTCAAAAAGATGAGCCTCCATATCATCAGCAAGTGAATCAATAACCGGAGTATATTTGAATCCTATCTCTGTTCCCAAGTAAACATTAACTGCGCTGTCAGCATTGTGGTTCAGCAGAAAATAGGAATCCAACGCAACAATAAAACTAAAATACATCTCCGATATTTCTACTCCCCCAAGCGGCTGAACATAAAAAAACTTAGGCTTTTCCCTGATTTCCGGCTCGGGTTCCGCAGGCTTAGGCTCCGGCTCTTTTTCCGGTTCAGGTTCTGGTTCGGGTTCAGGCTCGGGTTCCCTATCTTCAAACAGCGTGACAGTGACATCGCCGAAATCGTATTCGCCCGTTTTCACATCTTCCGCACTCAGAAAACCGAAAACAAGAAAAACTGTGAGAAACAGGAGCAGTTTTTTCATAGTTCACCTAAAATCTGTAACCGATCAGCAGGAAAACCTGCGGATAGCGACCGCGAAACGCCGATATTCCCGTTTTGAAGACCATATTGCTTTTAAAAAGGATGCTGAAACCCGTGCCCCAGGCCACTCCTTCTCTAAGTCCTCCGGTGTATTCATAATTGTAACTATGCCAGTTAAATTCCTGTTCAATGAAAAGATTTACTCCGAGAGAACCCCAGACAGAAATAAACGCAATATGCGGTGCAAGCCTGTTTCTGTTTTTAAAATCAATGGTAAGATTTGCCTGTATCGGAAATTCCAGAATGTTTTCAATGTCCTCTTCTTCGAATATACCCGGCCGCTGGCTGTATCTGAAATCAAAATCAAGCCCCAGATAAATGTTTATTCCTTTTCCGGTGTGTTTGACAAGGAATCCGGCATCTATATCTGCCATGACGGAAACCCCCATGAATCCGGAAGACAAGCCTAAAGCAGGCTGAATATAGAAAAATTTCGGTTTCTCATCGTTTTTTTCCTCGGTTGTGGTTTTCGTATCGGGAGAAGGCGTCTCTTTCTGCATTTCTTCAGCGCTCAAAAGCCCTAAAACAAGCATGATCACGAAAAACACGACCTTTTTTTTCATAAATTTCCCCTAAAACCTGCACCCCAAACCAAAAGACGGGACAGGATACAAATAAATGAAACTTTTTATAGCGAACTGCAAAATGAACCCGTTCTCAAAAGAGAGATCGGTCCCTATTCCCCACGAAAAGATCATATCCCACTCCGGACTTACCTCTTCACTTGGATCAAACGGAAAAACATAGGCTGAATCATAAAGTCCTGCGCTGAGCCCCAGAGCAAGCCAAAAACTTACATATTCAGGAGTTCCGTAAGGCGAATTTCTTTTGAAATCGAAAGCAAGTTTAGACTGAACCGGTATTTCGACAGTACGGAAAAGCGAACCTGAGTATCTTACTCCCAAATTAAATCCAAGATAAATATTGTCTCCCCGACTTGTCTCTGCGAGATGAAAAGCGAGATCGGCATTCGTATCGACAACTTCGTAGAGCCTGTCGTCTTCTCCCCCGTAAGAAATTCCGACAACGACCATAGGCTGGATATAAAACGGTTTCGGTCCTTTCACTTTATTTTCAAGCGGACTTTCCGGCTCAGGTTCAGGCTCTTTCTCCGGTTCGGGTTCCGGTTCCGGTTCCGGCTCCGGTTTCGACTCTCTTTCTTCAAACAGCGTGACAGTGATATCGCCGAAATCGTATTCGCCCGTTTTCACATCTTCCGCGATCAAAAAGCCGAAAAAGAGAAAAACTGTGAAAAAGAGAGCGAATTTTTTCATAAAAATCACCTAAAATCGGTAACCGAGCCCGAAAATCGGAAACGGCATCCAGCCCTCATAGAAGGATGATGTTTCACTTGCCATATCCAAACCCACACGGAAAATCATATTGTTGACGAATATCAGATCAAGATTTATCACGGCGGCAGGCACAATTCTGCTCAACCCGCCGTAACGTCTTGCATCGTCACTATAATTACTGGTTTCGGGCTGCCCGAAAATCAGATTGATTCCGCCCGAGATCCGCAGAGAAAGATAATCTACAACGCAGTTGTTCTGCTTGAAATCAAAAGCTGCGTTCACCTGAAACGGAAGTTCAAAGACATTAAAAAAACCGTATTGAAAGAATGAATATCCGGGAGTAAAACTCAATCCCATGTATATATTGTGTCCTTTTTCCGTATGTTTCAGAAGGAAATCAATATCCATTCCGGCTGAAATCGTCCAAGGTAATTCAAATGTCGGGACCAGTGCAAAGTAGAATTTTTTGGTTTTATTATAATTTTTGAACTCATTGCAGGGACAGGCATTCGTGTTTTCGGACAATTCCTGAGTTTCTTTATTTTCAGATGGTATTTCTTCAGCCGCAAGCACCGAAAAAAGGAAAAATACCGCGAAAAAAAGAAGTGCTTTTTTCATCATAACTTCACGCATTATCAAAACCTGTAGCCCACGGCTATCGTCAGATCCGGCCATATTCCTACCAAACCGTCTATTCCCAGTTTAAGAACGACATAGTTTTTAAAAACCATATCGACTCCCAACCCCCATGCCTGAGAATATTCGAAAACATGGTCTTCATAATCCCCGTCTATCATGTCTCTGATAAATATAAAATCTATTCCTGCCGAGATCCAGAGACTTGCGGTTCTGAGATTCGGATCGTCCCGCAGGAAATCAAAAACCACATTCGCCTGAACAGCTATTTCTCTGGGATCCGCCCCGCCAAAATATGAAAACCTTGCATCAATATCCAAGCCGACATAATAATTGATTTTTTCCCTGCGTGCCACAAGAAAATCAGCATCAAGAGCAGCCGTAAAGCGGTATAGAGACAATCCTGTGCCAAACCCGAGAGCCGGCTGAATGTAAAATTTTTTCGGCTCGAAAGCCTTTTCATCCGGAATATCGCAACAGCAGATTTTCCCTTCTTCGTTCAGAACAGGTTTTTCTTTTTCCTCTGCTTCTTTCCGCGCCTTTTCAGCTTCTGGAGATTCTTCTTCAAACAGCGTGACCGTGACATCTCCGAAATCGTATTCGCCCGTTTTCACATCCTCCGCGATCAGAAAACTGAAAAAGAAAAAGAGTGTAAAAAAGAGAAGCGGTTTTTTCATAAATCACCTAAAAGCGGTAACCGAGACTTGTGTAAAGTCCCAAATAATAGAATAAAGTGTAGTCAATGCCGATTTCAAGAACAATATTGTATTCAAACAAGAAGTTCATGCCGATATTAAATGATGGAAAAACAGCAAAAATTTTATAATCATCAAGAGGTCGTTCCTCGCTTTTGTAGTATTTATAGTGATAAAAGGCTCCTTTAACGTTATCGTCTGAATCCTTATGCTGCAAAAAGGAAAAATCCACTCCCCCTGCAAGAAACAGTTCCAGCGATTTAAGCGGAGACGGTTCGTTATATGGGAGGAAAGCGAAAACAACATTGAAATGAACAGGCACACTCCAGTCTCCTGCAAAATTCCAGTCGCCCGCAAAACTACCTGGGAAATAAATCAGATTCATGTCGAATCCAAGGTAAACATTCGTATTTTTCGACAGGAATTCCGCATCAAAACTGAATTTAGGCGCAACATTGGCCAATATAGCCCACTCCATTCCCAATGCCGGCTGGATATAGATTTTTTTCAGTCCTTCTTTTTTCTGCCCGCTTTCAGGCTGTATTTCCGAACTGTTTTGCACAGAATTTCCCTCTTCATTCTTCATAACTTCTTCGCCGGTCAAATTAAACAGCAGAAGAAAAATTATCAGAAACAGCAGGGATTTTCTCATAAAAAGCTCCTAAAACCTGTATCCCAAACCGATTGTCGGCATCAGACCAATAACAAAAAAGCTTTCCACGGCTATTTGCAAAACCAGCCCGTTTTCAAAAGTAAGATCCGTTCCGACTCCCCATGTAATAACGGCCGCAGTCCACTCAGGATCCAGTTCCTTCCCGCCGGAAACAGCAGCGATAATATAGTCAATATCATAACGTCCGACTCCGCCGCCCAGTGCAAACCACAAACTCGCATATTCCGGGATTTTGTAAGGGGTATTTGTCTTAAAATCGAAGACTATTTTGGATTGAATTGGTATTTCTACAGTTTTATATAACGAATGAGCATATTTTACAC
Organism: bacterium; assembly: GCA_017963125.1. Lineage (GTDB taxonomy): Bacteria > UBP6 > UBA1177 > UBA1177 > UBA1177 > UBA1177. The sequence continues at coordinate 36,409 of JAGCUA010000011.1, read as the reverse complement.
CAAAATCGAATCCTACATAGATATTGTGTCTGCGTTTTATATTCGCAACAAGAAAACTAAAATCGATATTCGTAGAAAAAAATCCGTAAATTATATCATCTTCTCCGCCTCTGCCGATTCCTGCTGCCATCATAGGCTGAACATGAAAAAACTTTGGTTCTTTCACTTTATTTTCACTCTGCGAATGAGGTTCAGACGGCTCGTTTTTAACTTCTTCCGCACTCACAAAACCGAAAAAGAAAAAAACTGAGAGAAAGAGAAGCAGTTTCTTCATAAATCACCTGCAACTACCTATTGAACAGATTTTTTATACATAATCATGATAAAATTCAAGAATTTTTGGGCTGAAAGAGTGCGCAAACAAAGTCAAAAACCGATAAAGAATCATCATTTTTTTCAAAAGCATTGATTTTATTACACTTTTTCACAAAATTTACAAAAAAATGAGCGACTTTTCAAGAAAATTCAGCAAAAGATGAGCGACTTTTTGCAAAAATTCACAAAAAAATGAGCGAGTTTTAAAAGCGGTAACCGGCTGTTACCGTAAGATCGGGGTATATTCCGCCGAAGCCGTCTATGCCCAGTTTCAGAACGATATTCCTCTCAAACAGGAGGTCGAGCCCTATTCCCCACGCGGCGAAGCATCTCAAAGAATCGTGCGCGTCATAATAATAATCCATTTCTCCGTTTTTATCCGGACGATGGTAATATCCTCTGTAAAATATCAGATCGACTCCGGCGGAAAGCCATAATCCGACTGATTTAAGGACGCCGTTCGGTGTTGCGAAGTCAAAAACCGTGTTTACCTGCAGAGGAAGCTCGACTTTCGGCGCAGGTCCTATCACCTGCTGAAGAACTATGTATCTGAAATCCAAGTCAAGGCCGACATAAACATCCGATTTCGCAAGTTTTGCCACGAGGATATCCGCATCAAGCGAGATCGTAGGTCTGAAGAGCGAAAATCCCGTGCCGAAACCGAATGTTGGCTGGATATAGAAAATTTTCTGTTTTTCAGGAGCGTTTTCCGCATTCACGGCTTCTTCGGCAAATAAAGCTCCGAAAAGCAGAAGAATAACTGAAAATATCAAGACCTTTCTCATAAAAGCTCCTAAAAACGATATCCGAAAGCTAAACTCAAAATAGGATATTTCCCTTTGAATGAATTAAATCCCGCCGTAAAAACGATATTGTAATCCAATATGACATCGAGACCTATGCCCCATGCGGCATCGACTCTGGTCAGACCATCATATTTGTAGTTGTCTTTTCCAAGATGTATCTCTTCGACATAAACTCTTTCGTACTGCCCCTCAAAAACAAGATCAGCTCCGAGAGTGATCCATAGAGCCAGCGTATCGATATAGGGAGCGCGCTGCTTGAAGTTGAAAGAGCTCTTCATCTGAAGCGGAAGATATATATCATATACCCTGTCCGAGTGCGTCATAGAGCGCCCGAACCTGAAATCGGTCTTGAATCCCAAATAGACATCTTTTCCTTTTCCTATCTGTTTTACGTGAAAATCGGCACTCATCCCGAGGTCGATTCCCAAACCGTAAAAACCTATTGAGGACAAAAGATAGAAAAAATCTGCTGGGTTGTCAGCCCGCTTTTCACCGCTGCAGCAGGCACTTTCCTGCTTTTTTGGAGTTTCTTTGTTTTCCTGCGCCGCATCTTCGGCGGACAATGAGAAAAGAAGAAAAAATACTGCAAAAAGCAGTGATATTTTTTTCACAAACCCATTATTCATGATCAAAACCTGTAACCAACGGCAAACGTACAGTCGGGAACAAACCCCCAAAAACTGTCCAATCCCAATTTCAGCACAAGATAGTTCCTGAAGACCAGATCGACTCCGGTTCCCCATGCAACATTATATCTCACAGCTGCATCGAACTTTTTTCCGACATCATCTATTTTATGACCGTACATCATATCAAGTCCTACCGATATCCAGAGGCTTACCGATCTTATATACGGATTATTTCCGGTCATAACGTCAAAAACTCCGTCCGCCTTAACAAAAAAATTCAAAATAGGATCATAACGGTCAGTAATACTGTCAAGCGGCCACCAAAGATCGAGATCCAACCCGACATAATAGTTGACTTCCGGAGTGTGAGCGACAAGAAAACCGGCATCAAGGGCTGCAGTCGGCCGGTAGAGTGAAAGTCCGCTGCCGAATCCGAGAGAGGGCTGGATATAAAAGAATTTCGGTTTTTCATAGGTTTTACCTGAATTGCCGCAGCCACATTCAGCATCTCCAGGTTCCGGCTCTTTTTCAGCTTCTTTTGCCGGTTCAGGTTCAGGCTCAGGTTCCCTGTCTTCAAACAGTGTTATCGTGACATCTTCAAATTTATATTTGCCGACCTGCACTTCTTCCGCGATCAGGAAACCGAAAAAGAAAAAAACTGAGAGAAAGAGAAGCGTTTTTTTCATAAATCACCTAAAAACGGTAACCAAGCCCGATTACAAGCTCAGGATAAAATCCACCTGAAGAGTCAAAAGCAAATTTCATAATAACATTGTTTTTGAACACAATATTAAGTTCTATTTCCCATGCCGCATATAACTTTAAATCTGAATATCTATAGACCCCTTTATAATCTTCATATATCTCATCCTGTTCAAGCAGAAGATCAATTCCGCCGGAAAGCCGCAAAGTCATATAATCGACATGAGAACCATACCGTTTGAAATCAAAAGATATGTTTGCTTTAAAAGGAAACTCCAATACGTTTTTAGAAGAATGATTGTCCACGGAATTTCCCCACGGTGAATATTTGAACCCGAGGTCAAGCCCCAAATAAATGTTGTGCATTTTTTCTGTGCGGTAGACAAGAAAATCGAAATTCATATCAAGCACTGTACCAAAAATGACCGGAAGCCCTGTTTTTATCCCTAGAGCCGGCTCGAAATAGAACTTTCTATCTTTCGCAGTTTCCGCAGTAAGCATTGGAAAAAGAAAAAATATAACCAGGAAAAGAAGTGTTTTTTTCATACCTGTTCCTTTCATGATCAGAACCTGTAACCTACAAGCAGCGTCAGATCGGGATATACTCCGAGAAATCCGTCCAATCCAATTCCAAACACGACATAGTTATCGAACACAAAATCAAAACCGGTTCCCCATCCCGGCATATACCTTAAAGTGGCAGATTTACAGCCTTCATCCTTCTTACAATCCTGGGCATAAGCCAAATCTAAACCGAATGACGTCCAGATGCTGATTGATCTGAGTTCTGTCTCATTTCCCACCTGAAAATCAACAACACCGTTGGTCTGGATGGCAGAATCTATTATCGGATTCAACATATCGTACTCGAACATCGGTTTCCTTAAATCGAGATCCAATCCGACATAAAAATTAACTTTCGGTGTGTGACCTACCAGAAAATCGGCATTAAGAGCGATAGTAGGCCTATAAAGCGAGAGTCCTGTTCCGAATCCGAATGCCGGCTGGATATAGAAAAACTTCGGTTTTACATGATTCTCTCGTAAAGACTTGTTTAAATCAGCCATTTCAGCCGTTTCAGGCGCGGGTTCCGCAGGCTTAGGTTCAGGCTCTTTTTCCGGTTCCGGCTCGGGTTCCGGCTCAGGTTCCCTTTCTTCAAACAGCGTGACCGTGATATCACCGAAATCGTATTCGCCCGTTTTCACATCTTCCGCAGCCAGAAAGCCGAAAAAAAGAAAAAATGTGAAAAACAGAGCGAATTTTTTCATAAAAGCACCTAAAAACGGTAGCCGACTGCAAGAGTCAGATCGGGATATTTGCCTTGAAATCCGTCTATGCCGATTTTAAGCATCATTCCGTTTCTGAAGACAAGATCGGTTCCGACTCCCCATGCCGGACGCAGAACCAAAGAATAGTTACCCCAGCTTTTATAATCTTCGTCTTTTTTATCGAAATAGAGGAGAAGTCCGGCAGAAACCCAGAAACTGACCGATTTCATGCGGGGATCGCTCACATTGACATCGATGACGGCATTCATCTGCAAAGCAAGCTCGACATCGCCGTCCCAGACTATAGTCATGTATCTTAAATCAATATCGAACCCCATGTAACCGCGGGCGTTCTTCGACTGTTTCAGAAGAAAATCTATATCCAGAGCCGCATTGGTCCGGAAAACGGACATCCCTGTTCCTACTCCCAAAGCGGGCTGGACATAAAACTTTGAAGGAGGCTCTTCAGTTTCGGAGACATCACTTTCCGATGCGGCAGGAGCGCTGTTTAAGCCGGTTTTCGTCTCGTTTTCCGCCTTTTGCGCCATGACGACAAAGGAAAAGAGGAACATTATCAAAAATATCGCGATTTTTTTCATAACACTCCCCTAAAACCTGTAACCCACAGCAACCATAAAACTTAGATACAATCCGCGGACATTACCGCTATTGTATTTGTCCAGCAGAGCCCACGGAGATTTGTCAAGACCGACTCTTATCACGACATCCTTCACAAAAACAATGTCGAGACCGGTTCTCCATGCGGCCGAAACCCCCATCCAGCCTGAATGTTCCCTGTATGACCAGAAATTTAAATTGATTCCGAGTGACATCCAAAGGCTCACAAAATTCAGATTAGGATCTTTCTGTTTGAAATCAAAACTGATGTTCGCCTGAATCGGAACGGCGTAGAAATGATCGATCGGAGTAGTTGTCATTCCCAAATCAAAACCGAGATATACGCTGTTTTTCCTTTTCGTCCGGCCGACAAGAAAATCTATATCCAGATTTATGACTGTCGCGAACGGCACGTTGCCCGTTTCGATCCCCAAAGCGGGCTGGACATAAAACCATTCCGGCTCGTCTTTGGTTTCAGGCTCAGGTTCAGGTTCCGCAACTTCAGGCTCCGGCTCGGGTTCCCTTTCTTCAAACGAGGTTATCGTAACATCTTCGATTTCATATTCTCCGACCTGCACTTCTTCGGCACTTAAAAAAACGAAAATGAGAAAAAATGTGAAAAGCAGAGCGAATTTTTTCATAAAAATCACCTAAAATCGGTAGCCGACGGCAATGTTGAAGTCCGGAAGATAAACAGAGAAATAATCAAATGCACTTATGACCGCCACCCTCAGAACGATATTATTTTTAAATGTCATATCGACTCCGCCTCCCACCGAAAAATATATTTCCCTGTCGTAATCGATATAATCATCGTATCTGGCGTCCACCAGCCTGATCCCCGCAACACCTACAGCCAGCCAGAATCCCGCATAATCAAGTGCTTTGTAGTGCGATGGCTGTTTGAAATCAAAAAAGAATTTTACATGCAGAGGAAATCCCAGCCTCTCGTTAGCATATCTTGAATAAAATGCTCCGACATCGAGTCCGAGATAAAAAGCGCTTTCCTGCAGAAGTCCTGCAACACGGAAATCCACTTCAAAACGAGCGTCCAGCGAAAGAGACGCGACATCAAACCCCAATGACGGCATAAATAAAATGCTCTTCGGTTTTTTTACACATTCAGCTGTTTCAGCCTTGTTTTCAGGCGATCGTGCAGGATCTGCAGCCTTTGATTCCGCATTTTCCGCTTCCAGAACGGCGAAAAAGAAAAGAATTGCGAAAATCAGCACGATCTTTTTCATCAAAACTCCTAAAAACGATAGCCGAAACCGACCATAAAATCGGGATATTTCCCACCGAGCCCGTCAATGCCGAGCCTCATGACGACATCTCTTTCGAAAAGAAGGTCGATCCCTATTCCCCATGCAGCAAAATATTTAAAAGAAAGGTTCCAGTCATATCTGTAAACATAGCTGCCATCCCAAAAATAATGTTTTTTTAATTCATTATAAAAAATCAGATCGATCCCGAGCGAAAGCCATAGATTCCACGATTGCAGAAAACCTTTTTTCTGCACGAATTCGAGGACTGCGTTCGCCTGAACCGGAAATTCCAGCGTCGGAACATCGCCTATTTTTTCCCAAAAAATGACATACCTCAGATCCAGGTCAAGACCGAAGTAGAGATTGTGCTTTTCAAAATGCGCCGCAAGAAAATCAATATCCAGAGTTAAAGTCGGACGGAATTTTGACAATCCTGTGCCGATTCCGAATGTCGGCTGAATATAAAAAATTTCAGGCCCTTTGTTTTCTGCCGGGTTTTCACACCAGTTGACTTCTTTTTCTTCTTCCACAGCTTCGGGAGACTGTTCTTCAGATTTTTCCGGCTCTTTCTCCGGCTCAGGTTCAGGCTCCGCTTCCCTTTCTTCAAACGAGGTTATCGTAACATCTTCGATTTCATATTCTCCGACCTGCACTTCTTCGGCACTTAAAAAAACGAAAATGAGAAAAACCGTGAAAAAGAGAAGCTTTTTTTTCATCATAAACTCTTAGAAACGGTAGCCTGCCGCGCAGATGACATCGGGATATTTGCCGTAGAAACTGTCGAAACCGAGTTTCAAAGTGACCTCGTTCTTGAAAAGCATCGTAACGCCCATGCCCCATGCCGGCATGACTTTGAACATCGTGTCGCGGTCTTTGCTGTCGTCCCAGTTGTCGTCATCGTAGTCATAATAGAAAAGGTATCCTATCGCGAGGTCGATACCGGCCGAGAACCACAGCGCGAGACGGCTGATATTCTTGTGCACCAGCGGGAAATCGACAGCCAGATTTACCTGGATCGGGATCTCGTAAATCGAGTGGTCGTCGAGGTAAGGGCTGTATCTGAAGTCGATCTCAAGACCCATATAGACATTCGTACCGTCTTTCGTGTGTTTCAGGAGAAAATCTATGTCGTTGTTGATCCTGAGACTGAAGATCGAAGCGCCGATCCCGATTCCGACCGAAGGCTGATAGAACATTTTCGAAGGTTTTTCCTCTTTTTGAACAGGTTCGCATACTGACTGCGCCGCTGCCGGTTCAGGCTGTGCCGGTTCCTCTTTCGCGGGTTCTTCAGGTGCAGCCGGTTGTGCCGGAGTCTCGGTTTTTGTCTCTTCAGGCGCTGGTTCAGCAGGTTTTTCCGCTGCTTCAGGCTCAGTTTTTTCTTCCTGAGGTGCATTCTGCGCTTCGGTTTCCTGATTTTCCGCAGCAGGAGCCTCTGCCGGAGCTGCTTCGGTCACCTCTGTAACCTCTTCAGCAGCCGCTTTTTCATCCGTCTGCGCCGCAGCCGGTTCATTCTGCGCTTCCTGCGCCGTCAGAACGCCGAAAAACATAAAAATTACGAAAAGCAAAAAGATTTTTTTCATAACGACCTCCGGATTTCTCTTTTCTCTATTCAATAATCTCAACGGCACGCTTTTTATACACAAACCGCATGAAAAATTCAAGCTGCAGATTTTACATATCACCGTTTTCGGGTATTATCCGCCGTTTTTAGTTTTCATCAGGAGTTTTCGATGCTTAAGAAATACTGGCTTTTGTTTTTGGTTTTTATATTTGCGGGATGCGCGCAGATCGAAGGATTTTTTCAGGAAGATGAAACTTCGACGATTCTTCTTCTCTACACAAACGACGAACACGGCCACATCTACGAAAAAGACGGATGGTACAAAGGAGTCGCCCTTTACGAAATGTGGGAGGAAGAAGAGAAAAACTGCACGAACTGCTCGGTAATCAGACTTTCCGGCGGAGACAACTACACAGGAACGGCCGTTTCGACCTTTTTCAGAGGAGCCTCCATGGCTGAGATCATGGGACTTCTGGGATATAAACTCTCGGCACTCGGGAACCACGAGTTCGATTTCGGGGAACAGGAGCTGAAAAACAACGCAAAAACCGCAAAAATGCAGTATCTCTGCTCGAATCTCGTCTCAAAAGATATGAAAGACCTTCTTGATCCGGGCACTGTTCTCTACGCAGGAAAAACGAAGATCCTTTTTGTTTCGGCAATAACTGATGAGGTCAAACGGATAAGCATGTCAAGACCTTTCGTCGAATCGATGATCGCAAAGCCTGAAAGCACCGTTCCCCGCGCCATTGCAAAGGAAAATGCCGACATAAACATCGTCGTTGCGCACGAATCCCACGAAGAGGCAGGACCGTGGGCGGTATCACTTCCGCAGAAGCCGCTTGTCGTCTTCACCTCTCACGACCACAAAGAAGCTGTCAAAGAAGAAAACGGCATACTTTTTATCCAGAATGCAGGATATCTCCCGAGTTACGCAAAAGTTCTGATCGAAAAAAAAGGGAAAACTTCGAAAGTCGTGAAAGCGGAAATCGTTCCGTTGAAAAGAGAGATCTCGCTGAAATCAGAAGGTTCGCTCAAAGTTAAGAAAGCGATCGACAAATATCTGACGCAGCTTGAAAAACAGGCGGGACGCAAGCTGATCTATACCGAAAAACCGCTCGAGACACCGGATTTGCAGAAACTTTTCGCATGCTCGATGCTGAAGGCTTTCCCTGAATACGACGCCGCGTTCAGCAATCCGGGAGGTTTCCGCGACACAATAAAAGCGGGAGATCTCAAAAAAAGCGATATTCTTTCGATTTTTCCTTTCGACAACTTCATAGTCAAAGCCACAGTTCAGGGCGAAGATCTGATCTTCGACATTGAACAATCGGAAAACGCCTACTGCGGAGCGGTAAAAAAAGAGGGAAAATGGTTTATCGGAGACGAAGAGATCGACAAGTCGAAAACCTATAAAATCATCACGAGCGATTTCATCTACCAGGGCGGCGACGGCTACAGATTCACCGGTTCGCAGGGAATAACGACGACTGTAAGCTGGCGGACCCCGCTTGAAAACTATCTCATCGAATCGTCGAAAAAAGGGCTGGATTTAGAAAATGCCTTTGAAGAGCTCATGAAAGGAATGTGATATTCCCCATTTTTAAAATTATATTGTGAAAATTTCAGCTATGCCTATAATACGTTGTTTTGTCCTTTGGTTTATTTTCAATTTGGAGGTCTCAATGAAGAAATTTTTGGTCCTTTTTGCTCTTCTGCTTTTTGTTGCCACTCTTGCTGCGGCGCAGAAGAACAACTTCTCCACGGCTTCTGTAAAAAAGACCGGCGGAGTCACTTCCTTGGTTTCAGGGCTCGACATTCCGGTCAAAACGGATGCTGATTCTCTGAAAAAGTTCATCAAAAATGATTTTTACAAAGCTTTCAACATCGGTCACGACGTTGAACCGCAGCTTCTCCGTGCGGTAAAAATCGACGGCGCTTCGATTTACAAGTTTGTTCCTTTCTACAAAGGAATCAAAGTTGAAGGGATCTACACCGTCCTCACGATCAGAGACGGCAAGATCGACAGGATCAACAACGGTCTCGGTGACATTGACATCGACATCACGAAGATGATCCCTGAAAATCAGGCTCTCAAATCGGCTATGAAAGTCAGAAACATCAAAAACATGCCGAAAAACTACATGGTCGAAAAAATCATCACCCGTCATTTCGGCAGATTCGTTCCGGCTTACAAAATCAGATTTGCTCCTGCTACGCTTGCAGACAGCCGTTACCACATTGTTGACGCGCTTACGGGCAAAGTCATCAAATCGAGCCATTCGACCTACTTTGATGATCCGGTAGATCCTGGCGACACTGATACTCCTGACACCGGCGACACCGAAACACCCGATCCGGCTGACACAGGTGACACCGAGCCGGCCGTACCGGTATGGGAATGCAACGGCGAAGAGACCGATACCGCAAAGATCTGGAAGTTCAACCCGAACGTCACTCCCGACCTTGAAGAAGTCGAGCTTCCGTGGGTCGCTCCTGTTGACGACAGCGAACTTACTCCGGAACTTCTCGGTTCGCTCATCACCGAAAAAGATGCAAAGGAAATCAGAAAGATCAGAGCTTACAACTGCCCTGACGATGACACTAAAATAAAAATCGATCCTTCGTCCATGGGTATTCCCCTCGGCATGGAATTCAATGTTCACGTCTGTCATCCGATGCCTCTTGCAAACAAATGCGAGAAAGGCAATTTCATCTATGACGACTGCGAAGGCGGACATGAATTTTCGAAAGAGAGCATCAAAATCGACAAAATCGACAGATGTGCTGAAATTTCGATGTATTACCACGCTTCCAAGATTTACGACTACATCCGCTCTCTTTACACCGACATCGATTCCAAAAACGAGTTCTATCTTCAGAACAACGACAAAGACAGACCTCTCAACGTCATCAGCAACTTCACGATGCCTGAAATTTCCATGGACAATTTCCAGGCTCTCATGACGGGAGAGAACGATCTTGCAGCGTTTGACAACGCGTTCTTCACTCAGGAACAGCCGATGCTCAACATGCTGCTCGGAGAATTCGGCGTAAACGGCGACCTCCTTGTTTTCGGTCAGTCGCAGAAAGCCGATATGGGTTATGACGGCGATGTCGTTTACCACGAATTCGGTCACGCTACGATCTACACCGCAGGCATCACCGGTCTTGAATACACCGACAAATACGGCATGACAGTCGAGCCCGGCGCACTTCACGAAGGTATGGCAGACACATTCGCGTTCATCATGACAGACAACACCTGCACCGGTGAATACGCTTCTGAAGGCTTCATCAAAGCAAATCCGCTCTATAAGGCTTCAATGGATACCGAAGGCGAAGGCGACAACCTGATCTACTGCATGAGAAGCGCTCTCAACAAGAAAAAAGTTTTCGAGGATTTCGTAGGCGAAGTCCACTGGGACGGTCAGCCGCTCCTTGCTTCGAACTGGGACATCTACCAGCTCATCAAAGGAAACGATGCCGATACGCAGAAACACCGCGACAACATGATGAAACTCATACTCAAGGCGCTTTACTCGGTAGGCGATGCGGATGCTTCCTACAAACTCTGGGCAGAAACACTTATGGCTGAAGTCGAGAAAGACGAAAACTTCAAAGGCAAGGCTGCAGAAATCAAAAAGATCCTCGAAGAGAGGAATTTCTTTGAAGAAATCAGAGCACGCAGCGTAAACGAACCGATAAAAGACACGATGTACATTCCGGCAGGCGGCGGTTCTTACGGCGAAGACGATCCTATGGGCGGTCTTATGGGTTCAGGCGGCGGAATCGAAGTTGAAGACGGCGACAAAACCGCTAATATCGGTCCGGCTTACATTCAGTATTACTACGATGTTCCGGCAGATGCAGAAAAAGATGCTCTCAAACTCAGTGCAAAAATCGCAGCAGATTCTTCCAGCTCGATGCTTGGCAACATGGGCATGGGCGGCGGAACTCCGACACTTGAAATCTACTACAGAAAAGGCGCTCCGATAGAATACGTTGACGGCAAGAATGCTATAAAAGTCGAAAAAGACGGCAAAGCAACCGGAAATTCGGAGAAAGGCTGGTTTATTCCCGAAGTCGAGAAAGGTGCAAAATACTTCATCCAGTTCGTAAACACTTCGGCAAGTTCGGCAACAGTTTCCGCAATTTCTGTCGAATCTTCAGATGCTCCGGCAAACGAAGAAGACAGTGAAGTTTCCGACGAGGACAAGGACGCCGAAGACGAAATGAGCTACAGCGACGACGATCCTCAGGAAGAAGAAGGCAAAAAGAAGAAATCGAGCGGCTGCTCGCTTGTTCTTTAATTTCACAAAATAAGTTCCACTTTCTCCGTTTATTTTTCAAATCTTAAACGATCCCGTCAAAATAACCCTTAATTTAACCAGCTGAAATCAAAAAGGAATTTCTTAAAATGCCTTGACAAACAAAGAGTTTTGAGTATAATAGCCGCGTTTTTGTTCTCTTTTCGGAGGTTGTTAATGGAACAGTTCAAGCCCGATGATCTGGCAGTTTACCCCAATTACGGAGTCGGAAAAGTCGTTTCCGTCGAATCAAGAATGATGGGAAATTCCGAAGTTTCCTGCTATGTCGTGAATATTCTTTCAGACAGCTCGAAAGTCGTTATCGTCCCCGTTGATTCAGCGGAACAGATGGGACTTCGCAGTTTGATAGGTATCGATGAAGTTCCGGAAGTTTACAGTTGTTTCAAATACAAGAATCTCGATCTTTTGAAAATGAACTGGAACCGGCGTTACAGATCGCTTCAGGACAAAATGAAAACCGGAAAAGTCACTGATGTCGCAACAGTGATATCCGATCTGATGTTCCTCAAAAAAAGAAAAGGGTTGAGTTACGGCGAGGAAAGGCTGCTCAACGATGCGGAAGACATCCTTGCAACAGAGCTTTCGATCATAGAAAAACTTCCGAAAGAAGAAATCGTCAGCAAAATCCACAATAGTTTCAAATCAAAAGAACCCAAAGAAGCAAAAGCGGAATCTTAAATGATCTCCGTCCAGCCCGACACTTTAGTCACAGGTATCGACAGATGGTATCTCGAAAAACTGCTTGACTTTGATTTTTTATGGTATGCGGAACCGTTCGAACATTCAAAATCTAAAGGTTTTATTGTTCCGAACAAAGATTTTTCTATGAAAATACCGATGGTTTTAGTCGTAGATCTGAGTGAAGTCGAAAAGGAATCTCTTTTTTCATTTGATCCTGCAAATACCGTTTTTTATTCGGAAGAATGGCGGGAAAATGCTTCGGCTGTTGCATCTTTCGTGAAAAATATCGTGAATTTTGCGGAAGGCAGGAGCGATTTCGTCAAAAAAGACTATAAAATAGTGTGCCGGCCGGCAACAGAATAAAAATTTCACTTTTTTTCCCAAAAACCTGAGCATTTTTCTTGCAATCACCTGATTTTTATTGCATATTTTTACTCGGTAAAAGTTGAGTCGGAGGAAACCGAGTAAAAATGGCAGTTTCAGAAAACTTTTTAGGACGCAGAAACGAGCTTGAAAAATTAGCCGCTTTTTATTCAAAGAACAGTTTGCAGACAGCTTTGGTTTACGGAAGACGCAGGATCGGCAAAACCGAACTGATCAAACATTCCTTGAGCAAAATTTCTGCCACATCTATTTATTTTGAAAGCAAAGAGACTTTTGAGGAGAACAATGTTGCATCACTTTCTGAAATAATTTCAGATATTTTGGGTTTTCCACCGCTGGCCTTCAGAAGCATTGAGGAAGTTCTCGATTTTGTTTTCAAACAGGCTGTTCAGAAGGAATTAGTGCTTGTCATTGACGAATATCCATATTTGCAGAAAGTGGTCAAAGGGCTTGACAGCATCATCCAGTTCATGATCGACAAATACAAGAACGAGTCAAAACTGAAACTGATCCTCTGCGGCTCGTATATCGAAACGATGAAAAACCTTCTTGAAAAACAGAATCCGCTTTTCGGCAGATTTGATCTGATGATTGACCTCAAAGCGATGGACTATGGCGATTCCGCCTTGTTTTATCAGGATTTCAGCGACGATGACAAAGTCCGCCTCTATTCGGTTTTCGGCGGAGTTCCTTACTACACAAGGCTGATTGATTCCGGAAAAAGTGTCCGCCGGAACATCATTGACCTTATCGCCAGCCCTGGAAGCCGTCTGGAAAGCGAAGTCGTAATGTTTCTGAAATCAGAAATCCAGAAAATGGGCAACGCCTATGAAGTTTTTGAAGCTCTCGCGAAAGGAAAAGTAAAATTCAGCGAGATCCTTGCGGAATCAGCGGTTTCAAGTTCTCCGACGCTTTCCGACATTCTTGAAAAACTCCAGCGGATGGAACTTGTCCGAAAATATGCCCCGATAAATGACGAGAACAACAAGAAAAAATGCGGCTACTACATCTGCGACAATCTTTCGCTTTTTTATTTCAAATACATCTACCGCAATCTTTCACGCCTGAATGTCATGAATCCCGATGTTTTCTTCGACAAATTTATTCAGCAGGATTTCGAAGATCAGTATGTTCCGAAATGTTTTGAGGAAATATGCCGCCAGTATCTTGTCAGGAAAAATAAAGCGTGCGAGCTTGAAAATCCGTTCGAAAAAATCGGCAGATATTATTATGATGACCCCGTAAACCGCAAAAACGGCGAATTCGATATCGTGACGCAAAACGGTAAAGATTTCACGTTCTATGAAGCGAAGTTCCGCTCCGCACCGGTCACAAAAGCCATGATCGATGAAGAAATCAGACAGGTGAATGCCGCAGGACTTACTTGCAGAAAATACGGTTTCTTCAGCCGCTCGGGTTTTGACGGAATCGAAAATGCCGACAAAAACAACCTGATTTTGTTTGAACTCGGGGATTTGTATAAATCTTAACATTTCGTCACATAAAATAAAAAATTTCACTTTTTTTCCAAAAACAGGGCAGATTTTCTTGATTTTTTTATCGGGATTTTGTATAATCTCTGCGTAATTTTTAAAAGTTGCGACACAAATAATTTGACAGGCGTTATTCGCTCAGTCGAAATAATTGACCTGACATTTGTGCCGCCATTATTCCGCGATAGAACCAAAGACGGGGAAAAACTATGAAAATTGAAGAAAAACAATGTGTTACGCTGGTGCGCGATGAAAAAGACTGGTATTGGAAATATCTGAAAAAACACTTCGGGATAACAAAAAAATCAAATTCAGGCGATCTCAAAATCGTGGAAAATACTTTGAAAAACAGAGATTTTGGGAAACAAAATGTATGCGGCGAAAAAGATTTGTTTGAAATAGACGCAGAAACCAGAGAAGAAATCCGTAAGGCAATAGAGGAAGGATATGAAAGCGAACCATTGGATTTAAGTAAAAATGGAGAAAAAAATGACTATTGAAAATTTCAAAAAGTACCCCGCACTAACAAAAAAAGAGCTCAAAAAATTGGAGTTTTATTGGATCGAGCAGGATCCGGTCAAAGACGAACTTATCGACGAATGCGGACAAATTACGATAACGATTCCGGAATTCGAATTGGATGCCGATATCGCTTTTTCCAATGTGTCAATGAAGATAATTCCCGGGATCATATATGATTTCAAAAATTATGTGAAATTTGAAGGCGTATATAATCACAAACACTATTCGATGTCTTTCAGATGTGAAGGCAATGATGTGGATTTTTTTCTTATTAAATTAAAAAACATGCATGGATTGGATAAGGCTTTTGATGACTATTGTGCATTGAATAACATTGATCCAAAAGAAGCGGATTTCCACGAGTTTCTTTCACAATGCTTTTCAAAAGTCATTTTTGATGAATATAAAATGCAGATACAGGGCAGCACTTTGGATATCTTTAAGAAAAAATGGGATGATTTGGAAACAGAGTATCGTCATGGAGGTATTGGTGCACACTTCGAATGTAATTATGTATTTTATTATAATTCAACCGATAAAAGGCTCCATGTTAAAAAAAGCTGTGACAAATCTGCAGGAATCAAAGGGTATATAACTGCATATTCTCACACTGTTTGGAACAGTGACGGTGAATGGGATTGCGAGGAATACGGTTTGGGTTATGCGGTTATTGATGTGTTTTTCAAAAACAAGCCCGTCAGAGAAGCAGATGATTATAAAAATTATCAACAGGAGCCCCCTAAATGACTGAAAAAATACCGTCGAATGACGAAATTATCGCAATGATCCCGTCAAAAACGATGCGGGAATACCTGACAAAAATAAGAACACTCAAAAAGCTGCTGCGTTGGCTGATGTATAGAGTTGACTGCTGAGCAGTTGTTGCAAATTTTGCAACAACCACTACTTCCACAAACTCTCAGAAAAAATTCTAAAATTATATTGAAATAAAAATCTAAAAATAATTTGACTTTTGTGGTGAATTTCTTAAGTTAACGGCGCTTTGTTTGGCAAACTTGTTTCTTATGTGTTTAAAATGAATGATCTTTATATCGGAATCAAAAAAGTCTTGATTTTGAAAAGATATTGTGTATTATTAACGCAACTTCTCCCCCAGGCCTCTGTTTTACATGCACACTTGGGGGCGTTCTGTTTTTTCTCTGTGCCGCATGGGATCTAAAGAATTCAAAACAATCGAAGAACAAATCGGGATTCTGAAAAGACGGGGTCTTGATATTCCCGATGAAAAAAGAGCTTCGGATTTTCTTTTGCGTAATAATTACTACAGAATCAGCGGTTATTCTTTGACTTTGCGTTCTCACGATGTGTTCAATCAAGGCGCAACATTTCAGAATATTGTCGATATTTATGATTTTGACCATGCACTCAGGCATATTTTACTGCGTTATATCGAGCTGATAGAAGTTGCCGTGAAATCTCTTTATTCATACGAATTTACAAAATGTTACGGAGCTACAGGTTATTTGGATTCAGCGCATTTTTCGGATCAGGTCAAGTATCGCGAAATAATTGCAAAGGCAGAAAAACAAAAAGCAGCACGTCTTCCACATGAGCCGTATCTAAAGCATTTTATTGAAGATTTGCATCAGGATCAGATTCCGCTATGGGCTTATGTGGATTTATTGACCATATCCGATATTTCGTTTCTGTATTCAATTTCGGAATTAAAAATACAAAGTGCGGTTGCGGATTCTTTCGGGCTTCGAAAAAAAGGAGCGGAATTATTGAAAAGTTTCATGCACAGCCTGACGATTATCAGAAATCTCTGCGCTCACGGCAGCCGTCTCTTCAACAGGCTTTTTGAACAAAAACCATGGCTGAATAAAAAAGAACTTTCATTGCTCAGAGTAAAAGACGGCGTAATTGACAATGCTCATCTTTTTGGTTTTGTGCTGATTATGAAGCGTCTGCTCAAACCGGAAGAATTTGATTCAATGAAAAAGGAAATTATCGATTTATCCGAAAAACTCCCGTTTGTTTCACTGAGATACTACGGATTCTGCGATAATTGGCAGGATATTCTGTAACATAATGCGGGCGAGCCAAAAACAATAACTCCCCAAAATAATTCCCATTTCCGTTCAAGGTCAGAGATGTTTCGCTTTGCTCAACATGACAGTAGCCCTATTTTTTTCTGATTTCGCGAGACGTTTCAGGAAACGCCTCTACGGTCTGTTTCCGTTCCCTTCGCCACACTGGAGAAGGGTCAGGGATGAGGTCAGAGACGCCATAGTATGACGTCTCTACAAATTCTTAGGCAAGAATTTTGAAATTATGCTGAAATAAAATAGCGTGTTAAATTAAATTTTATTGATAAAAACTCAAATTATAATATAAGTTTGTTGTTAAAATTTGTTTTTGGTCTTTGGATATGGAAAACGAGATAGTAATTCATAACGAGAATGATTTGCGGTCAAAAATCTACACGATCCGCGGGATGCAGGTGATGCTGGACTTCGATCTGGCTGAAATATATGGTTATTCAGTCAAGGCATTCAATCAACAAGTTAAGAATAATATTGAGAAATTTGAAGATGATTTCAGATTTCAACTGAATGAATATGAAACCCAAAATTTGCGGTCAAAAATTTTGACCGCAAATTTCAGTACCATGAGCAGAACCAATCCTTACGCTTTTACAGAGCAGGGAATCTATATGCTGATGACTGTTTTACGCGGCGATCTGGCTATCAAACAGAGCAAAATCCTGATACGTCTTTTCAAAACGATGAAGGATTTCATCATTGAAAGGGAAAATTTTATCGGTTATGACGAAATTGCAAAACTCGCAATCCAGACTTCGCAAAATATGAAAGAAATTGCTGAAATGAAGACGGATATTGTTGCTGTAAAAGCTGATGTCGCCAGAATTATTGAAGATTTCAGCAATAATGGAATAAAAAAGGATTTTCTCTTTTTAAATGAAAAAGTCGTCGAAGCTGATCTCGCTTATCAGCAGATTTATGCCTTGGCAGAAAAAAGTATCTTTGTGATTGACAATTATATCAGTTTAAAAACCCTCGTTCTGCTGAAGTCAGTAAAGAAAAATGTGGATATCACGATATTTTCAGACAACATACATCACGGTCTGCACAAGAAAGAACTCGATGATTTCATTAAGGAATATCCGCAGATTTCGGTTTCTTTCAAAAAGACAGACGGTATTTTCCATGACAGATACATCATTCTCGATTTCGGCACTGAAAATGAAAAAATCTACCACTGTGGAGCATCATCGAAAGATGCTGGAAACAAAGTCTGTTCTATTACGACAACGGCAGACCACGAAATATACAGATCGCTAATTGAAAATTTATTGAAACATCAAGAACTTGTTCTTTAAACCAGTTTAATTGCGAGCAAGCGGAAGCCGGTGTCAGCCAAGAATAACTCCCCAAAATAATTACCATTTCCGTTAAAGGTCAGAGATGTTTCGCTTTGCTCAACATGACGAGTTGGACGAAGACCTATTTTTTTCTGATCACCGATTCCATTTCTTTGAAACAAGCACAAGAAATGGATTTACACCGGCACTAAAAATGTAATCAAAGAAATCGATCTCGGATAAAAGTTGAAAAGCTGATTCATCAAGCCATTTTATGCATTCTAAAAGTTGGTTGTGCTGCTGTGGTAAGTCTTTCCAATGAAGAATCCGCTCGTAATGCGAAACGCTGTTTCTGAGAATTCGCATTTTTTCAAAAATTTGCTGCAAATTTTTTATATTTTTGGATGAAGCAGGACATTTTTTTAAATTATTTTTGATGATATAACTTTGAAAAGCTGCCTGAGAATAGCGTGTTGTTATTATTGAAGTCCAGAATCCGAGAGTAAATTCGGCAACGATTCTGTCGTGAGTCAAAGCTTTTCCTTTTTTGCATATTTTCTTTTTTGCTTCAGAAATTTTGTTTTTACTACTGCTGTCAAATGGAAGAGTGTCATACCAATCACTATTCCCGGCAAAAGTACAAAGCGATTTATCAATAGTATTGCGCAGAGAAATTTCAAAAACATTCAGTGGAACATACAATGATTTGCATAATTCAATATTATATAAGTAGCGAGCTAAAGCGGTTTTATCATCAGCCGAGTCCTTTTTATAGGCCGAAAGTCTTGATTTAGAGAATATATTTTCCAAATCGCTGTAAAAAGTGCTGTTCATATCGAAAAACTCCGTTTTTTTCTTGATTATCAGGCATTTTTGCCTATAATACCGCACGTGAGCCGCAGTGATCCTTCTCCCGCTTTTGCGGTGTCAGGGCCTGCGGACTTCTTTTTTTATCCCGGTTCATCTGCTTTTAAAGAACGATTTTAAAGCAAGTCTTTTAACGGTTTTTAAATTTTACAAGAAACAAATACCGAATATATTTATCGGTATATTCTAAAAAAAATCAAGTTTTACATTTCGTATACGATAAAATTTTTATAAAATATCGTTGGAAAGATCTAACGCCTTATAATTATTTGAAACGATTAAAAAGGGGCAGGTGAAAAAAACAATTACCAATAACTCCCCAAAATAATTCCCATTTCCGTTCCATTCGCCGAATTTTCTCCCTTCGCAGGTTCCCCTCGCCACACTGGAGAGGGGTTAGAGGTAAGGTCAGAGATGTTTCGCTTTGCTCAACATGACGGAACACCTATTTTTTCCTGATTTAATGAGACGTTTCATGAAACGTCTCTACGCCTCGATGCAGGTGGAAAAATTTTTTTCAAAACAGGGGCTTTTTTTCTTGACTTTTTTATCGGAATTTCGTAAAATACTTGCGTAATTTTTAAAAGTTGCGACATAAATGATTCGGTAAGTGCTAATTGCGTCGTTGAAATAATCGACCTGATATTTGTGCCGCTATTATTGTAAAATTGAACCAAAGACGGGGAAAACCTATGATAGAAAACGATACAAAAAAACACTACGGGCGAACAGGCAAAGCAATAATTTCAACTTTTATTTAGGAGGTAAGTCATGGATTTAACGACATTTATTATTGCACTGGCTATCGGAGCAGTTTTCGGATTTTTCATCGGAATGCTTTTCGTAAAACTCCGTTTTGCAGCCGGAATGGCTAAAAATCAGGCTGAAAACGAAAATTTGAAGCACTTGCTTGCGGAAACAAAGGAAGCAAATGAGAAGAACAAAAGAGATGCTTTGGAATTTCAGCAGAAAAAATTCGACGAAACCATCGAGAAAGTAAAGGCAGAAATGCGTGTAGCAACAGAACAAATGCTAAAAGACCGGCAGAAAGATTTTACTGAATCAAGCGGCCAGAATTTAGATCAGATTCTGAAACCTCTGAGAGATTCTATTGCAACAATGAAGAAAACCATGGATGACAGCACGCTGAAACAAGCTGAACTCGGGTCATCGCTCTCAGAAAATATAAAACAGGCTATACAGTTCAGCGAAAATGCAAAGGCCAGTGCTGACGAGCTTTCCAATGCAATGAAACTGAAAAACAAAGCCATGGGAAACTGGGGCGAAATGCTGCTGGATGATCTTCTCACCTCTTTGGGACTGACAAAAGGGGTTCATTACGAGGTTCAGTCAAAAATTTGTGATGCTGACGGAAAAACTGTCCGCAGCGACGACAATAAATCGTTGATTCCGGACGTGATCCTTCATCTTGATAAGAACCGCGAAGTCATAATTGATTCAAAAGTTTCTCTAAAAGCTTTCATTGATTATGCCAACGCGCCCGAGAACAGTTCTGAACGCGAAAAAGCGTTAAGCGAACTCTTGACAAGTATCGAAAACCATGTCAACGAGCTTTCCAGGAAAGATTATTCAAAATATATCAAGCCCCCGAAAGTCAAAATGGACTATGTTATAATGTTCGTACCGCATTACGCTGCACTTTGGACAGCTCTCAACGCAAAACCGAGCCTTTGGCACAGCGCAATGGAAAAAAATGTCTATATTGCTGACGAACAGACACTTTATGCCGCTCTCAGAATCATAAAAATGACATGGATCCAGATAGTTCAGAACGAAAAATACGAAAAAGTCTTTGAAATGGCCGATGAAATGATAAAAAGAGTCGGAATATTCATGGAAAAATACAAAAATATCGGAAAAAGTCTTGATGAAGCAAAATCAGCATTCGATGAGGGTTACAAAAAACTGCTGCCGGATGGGCACAGCATCTTGAAAACTTGCAGTGATCTTTTGGAGATTGGTGCAAAACAAAGTGCTGCTCATAAAATTCCAGAACTCTCCGAAACAAATGTGATTCCCCTCCCCTCATCCGATGAATCTTCGGAAGAAGCAGAGGACTAAACCACTGATAACCTGTCTGATCAAGAGAACGGAGCAAAAAATGTCCACAGCTTTCACATTCAGAATAGAGTCGGAAAACGGCGAAAAAACCGTCACTCTTTCAAATGACGGATTAAAGAAAAGCAGAATCTTTTCAAGATGTTACCTCTTTAAATACGGTTTTGACAAAGACCTTAATCCGGCTCTGAGGGCGAAATTCATCGAGCGCATCAAATTCCCGAAAAAGGAGGATGAAAAAACAGTCGACGCATTCGTCAGAAACGCAGTCGACACACTGCATGAGACTATCGATCTCTATGAATTCGATACCGTTGTTTTTCCTCAGTCAAAATCGGGAGTTAATACAAAAATGCTCGCTTATTTGGATATGTATAACCACCCCTATTATTCAGTTTTCGAAGTCGTGAAAAAGCTCCCGGCAGAGATAGAATTCGACTACAAAAAATTCAGGATCGAAGTCCTGGATGATGTTTTTGAGGAAGGGGGCAGGATCAAACGCAGATACAGCGAAAAAGAGAAAGCCCAAATGCTCTCCAAAATGGAAAAACTGATGTCAGAGATCCATGAAAAAGACTATTTTTCAATAGCCAGAGATTTCAACTCAAAATCCAAGTACCGGAAATATTTAAAGAATTTTTACAAATTCAAGAATGGCGACGAAGCCGAGGAATTCAGGAACCTGCTCAAACCCAGGATCCTCCTGATCGACGATGTCATGACAAGCGGAACCACACTCTCATTCATTTTCAAGACGATCCGCGCCCTGAATCCGGAAGCCGAAATCGTTGTTTTCACACTAATCGGAAAGGAGTAAAAAAATGACTGAAAACAGCGCAACCACTGAAAAACAATCGATTTTATTCAGCGCGGATTCAAGGATACTCACATTCTGCATCATGACACCGGAAAATCCCGAAAAACCGTCTGACAACTGCGAAAACAAGCGTTTGAGGGAAAAATTTGTGAAAGAAATATCCCAATACGGATTCCAGTATGCGGAAATGAGAGACCCGAGTCTAAAAAATACCAAAAATTTCTATCTTTTTCTAAATGCGAGCTTTGAAAACGTCTCCTTCTTCGCCGACCATTTCGCGCCTGATTTCATTTTCGGCGTAAGAAAAAAACTGACAAGCGACTTCACCCTCGCCTACTACAAACGGAACAGGATCGGGAAATACTGCAAAGCCGATTCCGGCGGCATAATTTTCGAAGAATTTTTCGAGAACCCCAGATTTGTTTACCAGCTTCTTGAAGGTTTTGAGAAACATATGGCCTAAACCCTTGTCGAAAAAGAGAAAGGTTACAACAGGCTGCTTTACGAAACGGTTTTTGAGCAGAAAAAATTCACCGGTCAGCACATTCTGGCTGCCAGACACTTCCACCTTTTCGAAACCAGAGAACACCGCGAGCGGATGGAAAAAGAGAACGCATACATGCAAACCGAGGAATACAAGGAAAAGCAGCGCGAATTTGACGAAAAACTGAAAGCTCTCCGCGAAAAAAACAGAAAATTCGAGGAAAGCCGGAGACAGGAAGCGATGGAAAAACGCAAATATAAGACCGTTCCGAAAACCAGAAAGGAGGAAAAAAATGGCTGAAAGAGAAATTAGCATGGAAGAATTCGCAAAACTTGCTGAAGACTTCGGGCTTCTGAAGGACGGAACAACTGTGGAAGAACTGTATGCGGAATGCGAAAAAATACTGGAACGGATGAAACACAGGACTTATGTCCGCGGAAAATTCGGCAAAGCAACAATATTCACCGATGTTGTTGACGAAAACGCACTCGCACAGGTGAAAAGTCTGCTCAACCAGCCTTACATCGAAGGGAGCAAAATCCGCATAATGCCTGATGTCCACGCAGGTGCAGGCTGCACAATCGGAACAACGATGACCATAAAAGACAAAATATGCCCGAATTTAGTCGGAGTCGATATCGGCTGCGGAATGGAGACGATTCGCATAAAGGAATCTCATATCGAGCCGATAAAACTCGACAAGCTGATCCACGCCGAGATCCCCTCGGGCTTCGACATCCGCGAAGCACCGCACAGATACGCGGATGAGATCGATCTGAACGAACTTTTCTGCGCGAAAAGCATCAATCCCGACCGCGCCCTGAAAAGCATCGGGACACTCGGCGGCGGCAACCACTTCATCGAAGCAGATAAGGATGATGACGGCAATATCTACATCGTGATCCACTCCGGAAGCAGACATCTCGGCCTTGAAATAGCAAACTACTATCAGGATGCCGGATACCGCGCGCTCACTTTTTACTCTCACGACGAAGTTATGGAAATCATTAACAAAATAAAGACTGAAGGACGCGAAAAAGAGATCGAGAATTTCATAAAAGAGCTGAAACCGAAAGAAACCGCCGTTCCGAAAGCGCTTTCCTATGTCGAAGGAGAGCTTTTCGAGCAGTATATCCACGACATGAAGATCGCGCAGAAATTCGCCGAAATCAACCGCAGAGCCATGATGGACATCATCGTCAAAGGGATGAAATTCCATGTCGTCGAGCGGTTTTCGACGATCCACAACTACATCGACACCGACAATATGATCCTTCGGAAAGGGGCTGTTTCAGCGCAGACCGACGAAAAACTGCTGATCCCCGTCAATATGCGCGACGGAAGCCTCATCTGCACAGGAAAAGGAAACGCCGAGTGGAACTTCTCCGCACCGCACGGAGCCGGCAGACTTATGAGCAGAAACGAGGCGAAACGCACTTTCACCGTTTCCGAATTCAAAAAGCAGATGAAGGGAATTTACACGACTTCTGTCGACCAGACAACGCTTGACGAGTGCCCGATGGCCTACAAATCGATTGACGATATCATCGGAAACATCGGTCCGACAGTCGAAATCAACAGTATTATCAAGCCGATATACAATTTTAAAGCAGGGGACGAAGAGTAATTTTATTCCAAAATCCCGGTTTCTTTGAGAAGTCCTTCAGTGTCGTATTCCGCAAGTTCTTTGCGGTAACCGTTTTTGATTATGTGGTATTCGCCTGTAAAGCCTTCGAATTTTTTCATCACGCTTCCGAGTTCAGTGTAATGGCGGATCGTCATTTCAAGAGTTTCGTCATTAAAATCAACGACTTCTAGGATTTCTTTTGCCGAATCGTAGTCATTTTTTTCGAAAAATTTCACGCGGTATGTGCTTGAAGGAAGAGTGCGTAGGATTTTTTCGGCTTTTTTGATCTTTTCACGGTCACAGAAGGCAAAAGTAAGGAATTTTATTCCGGAATTTTCGAGGATAGAGTTGAGTTTTTCAAGAGTTTCCTTTTCGTTGACTTCCTCGGTGAGCCAGACTGTGCCGAATTCCTCATCGACTTCGACTCCGACCGGTGCCGGAAACGCCAGATTGAAACGCGGCATGGGGTGAAAACCGTCGGAATAGAGGATCTTGAGGTCGCTCAAAGTGAGGGCTTTGAATAGAAATGAAACAAGGTCAAGGTGCCCTACACTTATCGAATTTCCGTGTTTCGAAAGCGAGAAAATGTATGGGAAAGAGTTGTTTTTATTGTTTTTTTCGGGAATTTCAAAGGTCTCGTTCTCGTCAAGCGCTTTTCCGGTGAACTTAAGCGGCCTGATTTCCTTGAAGTCGCAGGCACCGCACTTGTTGCAGATCCCGGTTTTCGCGCAGTCGGGCGTTTCCTGAAAATTGAACGCTTTTTCGCGCTCTTTCAGCAAAAATTTGCGGTCGATCCTGAGGTCGATATGCTCGTAGGGAAGCGGTTTGTCCAATGATTTCGGCAAGTATGTACTTTCTCGGTCGATCACGGCCGCCTCCATCGCCTGATCCCAGAGATTTGGATCAAAACTTTCGTCTTCCGTCTGCAGGCCTTTCATATTTTTCGCAACAAATTCAATGACTTTGCCGTATTCACGTCCTGCACGGCTCAAATATCCTTCGACTGTACTGATTTCCTGATCGTGCCATGCAAGTTTCAAATTTCTTATGCCGCGGAGATTTTCGATTATGATTTTCTGCTTAGCTTTGATTTCAGCAGGACTCGACATCTTTTCCCACTGGAAAGGGGTGAAAGGCTGCGGCACAAAAGTCGAGAAACTTGCGCTGATCATAGCCTTTTTACCAAATCTTTTCACATAGTTGCACATTTTTTTGACGAGTTCGACAGTCTCAAAAAGATCCTCTTCCTCTTCATGCGGAAGGCCGAGCATAAAGTAGAGTTTGACCGCCTGCCAGCCGTTTGAAAATATCGTGTTGAGGGCGTTCAGCAGATCTTCGACGCTGTTGCCCTTGTTTATCATTTTGCGCAGCCTGTCGCTTCCCGATTCGACCGCGAGAGTGAAACCGACTTTGCGTCCTTTTCTTATCGCGTGGGTGATTTTCGGAGTGATCGTCTCAGTCCTGAGGCTCGGCAGAGAAACCGAGATCCGGCGGCTGTAACGGCTGTATGAGCGGACTAAAATATCCTCGATCTCGCTGTGATCGGCAGCCGAAAGCGAAAGGAAACCGGCTTCGTCGTAACCTGAGGTCCGCACGACTCTGTCAAGGATTTCGCAAATATTTTCAGCACTTTTCTCTCTGTGAGGGCGGTAGAACATACCAGCCATGCAAAATCTGCAGCCGCGAGTGCAGCCGCGCATTATCTCGATCGTGAAGCGGTCGTGGATCGTCCTCATCGCAAAGATCGGAGCGTCAAAAAGCGAGTCGGGATCGTAGTTGAGATCCTTGAGGACCGCTCTTCTCGCTTCAAACCCCGAAAGCGAGCCGTCGGGATTGATTTTGACAGAGTTTTCATCGTGCTTCGACGGAATATAGATTGCCGGAATTTTGGAAAAAGCCTCGATTCGTGCTGATTTTTCCTTAATATTTTCAAGTATATCCATAAATTCTTCGGCATAAGGCTCAAACTCGCCGATCGAGACTGCGTCTATGAAATCAGCCATCGGCTCAGGATTGCACATGACAGGCCCGCCAGACCAGATTATCGGGTAATCACTTGAATTTATTCTATCTTTTGAATGGATAGGAATTCCTGCGATTTCCATGATTTTAAGAAAATCGGGGTATTGCAGCTGATACTGGAAAGAAACCGCAATGATATCGAAATCGCGGTAATTCACCCCGTGCATCATCGAAGTGAGCCCCCCGCTCGCCTTTGCCTCCTCAAATACATCTTTCTGCGGCGAAAAACCGAAATCTACAAGAAATCCGCGGCGGTTAAAGAGCGAATAGAGGATCTTCACCCCCGTGTGGCTCTGCGCCATCTCGAAAAGATCAGGAAAAAGTATCAGAACCTTCGGCTTATCCGGATCGGTTTTCACCTTTACAGGCTCGATAAACGGGGCAAAATAACGCCCGGGCTTTTCGATCCTGCGCAGAAAAGAAGTTATGAGTTTCAAAATATTCTCCTAAAATTCAATATTTTCAGCAACTTACTTAAATTTCTTTAATAAAAAAGAACTTTTGTCAAAAAACGGCAACACTTTAGAGGAAATTGCGGAAAATGCAAGAGTTTAGGGGCGAGCAGACCACATTCAGCTCAACGAATACGAACACTCATTTTGAGGTCAAAAATTTTGACCTCAAAAAAACACGTTATTCGCCGTTTAAAGCGGTAAATTTTGTGATTTTGTAAAAAGTTTACGGTTTAACTTGCAAATAACGGATGATTTTCCGTTTACCACGGCACGGCGATAAGTCCGGTGAAGCCCATGAATGCGAGTGAGAGAAGACCGGCGGTGACAAGTGCGATCGGGGCGCCTTTCATCGCTTCGGGGATCTCGTAAAGCTCGAGGCGTTCCCTGATCCCGGCAAAAATTACGAGTGCCAGGAAGAAGCCGAGAGCTGTCGCGATGGTGTAAACTACGCTCTGAAGAAGGTTGTAGTTCTTCTGCGTGACAAGGATCGCAACACCCAAAACGGCGCAGTTCGTCGTGATGAGCGGAAGGAATACGCCGAGAGCCTGATAAAGCGGCTGCGAAACTTTTTTCAGAATGATTTCAACCATCTGCACTAGTGCAGCGATGACAAGGATGTATGCTACCGTCTGCATGAAACCGATATTGAGCGGGATCAGGACGAGGTTATAGAGCAGCCAGGTGACCGTCGTTGCGAGGGTCATGACAAAAAGGACCGCCGCGCCCATGCCGACTGAGGTCGAAACTTTGTTCGAAACGCCGAGGAAGGGGCAGATTCCCAGAAACTGCGCGAAAACGATGTTGTTGACAAGTATCGCGCTGATGAAAACAAGAATATATCCGGTCATTTTCCCCTCCTACGCTACTCTTCTGTTTTTAATGTGGTTGACGAACGCGATCAGGAAGCCGAGCGCGATGAAAGCTCCGGGCGGCATGATGAAAAGAAGGATCTTGTCAATGTTTTCGGGGATGAACTGAAATCCGAAAACAGAGCCGTTGCCCAAAATCTCTCTTACCGAACCTAAGATCGTGAGCGACATCGTGAAGCCGAGACCGATGCCTAAGCCGTCAGCTGCAGAAAGAAGAACGCCGTTTTTCGAAGCGAAAGCCTCGGCGCGTCCCAAAATGATGCAGTTTACGACGATAAGCGGAATGAAAAGTCCCAGCGTTTCATACAGATCGGGGAGATATGCCTGCATAACGAGATCTACGACCGTAACGAAACTTGCGATTACGACGATGAATCCCGGAATTCTGACTTTATCGGGAATTACGTTTTTAAGCAGTGAAATTACGCAGTTGGAGCAGATCAGAACGACTGTCGCGGCGAGACCCATGCTGAGTCCGTTGATCGAACTTGTCGTCGTTCCGAGTGTCGGGCACATACCCAAAAGCAGAACGAAAGTAGGATTTTCTTTAATGAAACCTTTTGTAAATTCTTTCCAAGCACTCATTTTAGCCTCCTATTTCTTTCCGCTTCTGTAGGCTGCGACAGCCTTGTTTACGGCGTCTAAGAACGCTCTCGACGAAATAGTCGCCGCAGTTATCGCATCGACGTCGCCGCCGTCTTTCTTGACCGAAAGCTTAAAGTTTTCAGGGTCTTTGCCGTTTACCTGATCTTTAAATTTCGGATTCGTCATGTTGCTGCCGAGACCGGGAGTTTCCTTGATAGAAAGGATCGCTGTGTTGTGGATCTTTCCCTGAGCATCGAAGCCGACAAGTATCTGGACGTCACCGCCGAAACCTTTGTTTGAAACAGCTTCGACAGCCGTTCCGACAAGCTCTTCGCCTTTGTAAGCCGGAGTGAGCGTGCAGCCGTTCGATTCATATTTTTCGCCCAACTTTTCAAAAGCCGGAAGTACCGCCTCGAGAGCCTTTTTCGACTTTTCGAGCTGGACTTTTTCAGCCGCAGGTTTCGTTTTCGAGTAGGTGAAACCTATAGCCAGCGCACTTACGAGCGAGATCGCCGCAAGAACGATGAGCATATTTTTGAACGAACTTTCTAGTTTTTTCTTATCCGCCATAGTTGACCTCGCTGCCGAATCTTTTCGGCTTGATGTATTTGTCGATAAGAGGAACGAACGCGTTCATGATGAGGATTGAGAACATGCAGCCTTCGGGATATGCGCCCCAAAGCCTGATGCACGAACAGATGATGCCTGCACCGATCGCGAAAATTATCTGCCCTTTCGGATTCATCGGGCTCGTTACCATGTCTGTGAGCATGAAAAATGCTCCGAGCATGACGCCGCCGCCGAGAATGTGGTAAAGCGGATTGACAAACGCTTCAGGGTTTACGAGCCATGCGATTCCGGTAAAAACAAAGATCGTAGCGAGGAAAAATACCGGAATATGCCCTGAAATTATCTTTTTGTAGATAAGGAAAAGTCCGCCGAGAAGTATCGCGAGCGCACTTGTTTCACCGAGAGAACCGCCGATCGTTCCAATGAAAAGATCCCAATAAGCCGGAAGCTGGTTGAAAGCGTGAAGCTTGATGTTTCCGAGCGGAGTCGCCGCCGTCATAGCATCAACGTTCCAGACGAAACGCGTGATTCCGGGCTGCGGCCAGGTCGTCATTGAAACCGGGAAACTGATGAGCATGAACGCTCTGCCGACAAGCGCCGGATTGAACGGGTTCTTGCCAAGACCGCCGAAAGCCATTTTCGCGATGCCGATAGCAACCAGAGCACCGATGAAAAGCTGCCAGAGCGGAATGGAACTCGGCATATTGAAAGCAAGAAGAAGTCCTGTGACTGCGGCTGAACCGTCGCAGACCGTGACTTTGGTTTTAAGCAGGAACTTCTGGATCAGGTATTCGATACCTACGCAGAAAACAAGCGAAGCCGCAACAACGACGAGCGCCCTTATTCCGAAATTGTAAAGAGCCGAAATAAAGGAAGGTATCAGCGCGGCACAGACGAGCCACATGACTTTGTTTGTGGTTAAGTGACCTTTTTCATGCGGCGAGAGAGAAACTTTCGGATTATTCATTTTGCCTCCTATTTTTTAGCAGCTCTTTCTCTTCTGATTCTTCCGACATTTGCCTTTGCGAGCCTGATGTAGTCGAGCAGCGGACGCGCACTCGGGCAGGTGTAGCTGCAGCAGCCGCATTCGATGCAGTCGGTTACGTTGAGGACATCGAGATCGTCCCATCTTCCTTTCTCTGCCAGTTTTTCGTAGAGGAAAGGCTCAAGTCCCATCGGACATGCCGCGACACATTTAGCGCAGCGGATGCAGTTCTGAACTTCGTGCCTTTTTGCCTCGCTTTCGTCAAGCAGAAGAACGCCGCTCGTTCCTTTCGTGATAGGAAATTCGGCTGAAACGGCAGCTTTTCCCATCATCGGTCCGCCGGAAATGATTTTGCCCGTTCCTTCGGGGATCCCGCCCGATTTTTCGATGAGGACGCTTGCCGGAATACCGACTCTGACAAGGTAGTTCGCCGGTTTTGCGAGCTTTTTGCCGGTGACGGTGACGACTCTTTCAAGCAGCGGTTTGTGCTTCTGCACAGCTTCGTAGATAGCGAGAGCCGTTCCGACGTTGTCAACTACACATCCGACATCAAGCGGAAGTTTGCCCGACGGCACTTCGCGGTTGCGGATCGCCTTGATAAGCTGTTTTTCTGCACCCTGCGGATATTTCAGCATGAGCGGCTGGACGACCGTTCCCGGAAAATCCTTGACCGCCTTTTCCATCTTTTCTATCGCGTCGGGCTTGTTCGCCTCGATCCCGATGAAAGCTGTGTCGATCTTGAGCGCTTTTTTCATGATCTCGACGCCGACTAAGATCTCTTCGGTCCTTTCGAGCATGATCCTGTGGTCGGCCGTGAGGTAAGGCTCGCATTCTACCGCGTTGATTATGAGCGTATCGGCTTTTTTGCCTTCGGGGATCGTGTATTTTACGTGAGTCGGGAAACACGCGCCGCCCATTCCGACGATGCCCATTTCCTTCATCGTTGCGACTATCTCTTCAGGAGTAGCCTTTATCTCGCGGATGAGTTCCGGAGTTCTGATGATGCTATCTTCCCATTCATCGGCCTCGTCGACATCGATGATGACCGCTTTGGAAGCGAATCCTCCCGGATCTTTGACAGTATCGACCGCGAAAACAGTTCCGCTGACCGAAGAGTGGATGTTGACCGAAACAAAGCCGCCAGCCTGACCTATCAGAGTGCCGACTTTGACCTTGTCGCCCTTTTGAACTACCGGAGCCGCAGGTGCGCCGATGTGCTGCGAAAGAAGGATCGTCACCCTCTTCGGAAGCTCTACCGCTTCTATCGGTGCTCCAGCACTTATCTTGTTTGCCGGTGGATGAACTCCGCCTTTTTTAAAAGTCTTGAAATTCAAACTCTCCTCCCCAAAAAATTGTCAACATGACGTTTAACGGCGATTTTTTTATTCTTTTCTTAATTTATTGCAAGAAATTTTCCTCTTTACTTTATTATGATTCAGTCTAAAATATTTTGTTTTTTGTTTCTCAGTATTTTGGAGGTTCTTAATGAAAAAAGCATTTTCTCTTTTCTCAATTCTACTGATTGCCACCCTTTTCCTTGCAAGCTGCGGCGGTTCCGAGAAAAAACCCGTCAAACAGGAAGATCCGTCAGACACCGAAGTTGCGGACACTGACACAAACACCGATACTGATTCCACAGACCCGACAGACACCGATCCCGAACCGACCGACACTGATTCCACAGACCCGACAGACACCGATCCCGAACCGACCGACACTGACGAACCTGAAGTTCCAGGTGAAGTTGAAAATGTTTTCGTTCTGGGGCCTTATTTCGTCAATATCATCGATGTCAATTCGGGCACAGACGGTGCACCGAGAGATTTCAGGATCTATGAGCCTACAGGAGCTGAAGGAAACATTCCCGTCATCCACTTCCTGCACGGATTCATGTATAAGATCGCTTACTACGACGACTTCCTTCTCCACCTCGCTTCCCACGGTTTCATCGTCGTTTCGAGCCAGTCCGACCACGGCATGATCGGCGGCGACACTACGATCGTCGAAGCTGAAAAAGTCACAACTTTCCTCAACTGGCTCAAACAGAATATCCAGTCGAAAGTTTCGGTAACGGCTGATGTCGAACATTTCGGCGTTTCAGGCCACAGCCGCGGCGGCAAAGTTACCAACAGAGTCCTCAACAGCGATCCGACAATGGCAACGAGTTTCTTCGGCGTAGACCCTGTTGATTCCGCTCCTCCGGTTGGAGGAAGTTCCGATCCGAGCAGCCTTAACGATCCCGTTCAGTTCAAAGGCGAATCGATGTTTCTTGGAACTGAAAAAGGACCGGACGGCATGATCGGAAGCACGGGTGCATGCGCTCCGTCGGGAGACAACAGCGTAAACTTCTACGCAAAATATCCGGAACCGAGCCATCACATAATCGCAGCAGGAGTAGGCCACGCCGACATGGTCGATCCGGCTGACGTTTCGAGCTGCGGAATGTACTGCTCGACTTGTGCAAAAAGCGGCAACACCAACCTCAACCAGCAGTTCATAACCTACACAGGCGGACTTATGGTCGCTTTCTTCAATTCAACCCTCAAAGGCCAGACGCAGTATGAAGCGCTTATCAACGACTCTTCACAGCATCCTTTCGCAACGGTGCTTAACGAACATAAACCTGACAACGATTCATCAGAGCCGGAAGCAGAGATAGAAATCGGAGAACCGCTCGAAGAAGCGACTATGTCCAAAGTATCGGAAGGATATTTCTTCGATGGTCCGGGCGAAGACGAGGTAATGATTTTCTATCCCGGAGCAAGCATCGA
This sequence comes from bacterium, assembly GCA_017963125.1. Lineage (GTDB taxonomy): Bacteria > UBP6 > UBA1177 > UBA1177 > UBA1177 > UBA1177. The sequence continues at coordinate 4,357 of JAGCUA010000011.1, read as the reverse complement.
ACCCACCGCATACTCTTCGATCATGACGATGCTCGCAGAAAGAGGGATCGACGGATTCATCATCGATATGCCGGCAGACATGGCAATTTTTGGTCAGAACAAAGCTGACGACATATACAAAAACTACCCTAACTATAAAAAATATTATCTTGCCGGGCACTCGATGGGCGGTGCCATGATTGCAAACTACGCTGCAAAAACATCAAATCAGGTTGATGGTCTTTTCATGCTTGCGGCATATCCGACGGAAAATCTCACAGCAGCCGAATATCCGATACTTTTCATCTACGGAAGCAACGACGGAGTCGTCAACAGAGACAAACTCGCAACCGGCCTGACCCTTACTCCGGCCAGCGCTGTGAACTACGAAATCCCAGGCGGAAACCACGCATACTTCGGCGATTACGGCGAACAGTCGGGCGACGGTACCGCTACGATCAAACCGATAACACAGCAGAAGATAACAGTCCGCGAGATCCTTAAACTTGTGAGATGAAAATTTATCTTTTGACACTTAAAATCATCCCCTTTTAGTTTGTTTTTCCAAATGAGGTTTGAAATGAAAAAAGTTTTTCTGCTTATTCCGATTCTGATTTTCCTGTTTGCAGGCTGCGACAGTAAAAAAGTATCAGATCAAATCGATTCCATTGACACAGATTCTGTTGATACCGGCACTGTTGATCCGAATGATTCGACAGACACCTCCTCGGAACCGACAGAACCCATAGAACCGACTGAACCCACTGAACCGACTGAACCCACTGAACCGACTGAACCTACTGAGCCCTCTGAGCCAACTGAACCTACAGAACAAACGGAACCAACGGAACCTACTGAGCCGACTGAACCTACAGAACCAACGGAACCAACGGAACCTACTGAGCCGACTGAACCAACAGAACCAACGGAACCAACGGAACCAACGGAACCTACTGAGCCGACTGAACCAACAGAACCAACGGAACCAACGGAACCTACCGAGCCGACTGAACCAACGGAGCCGACTGAACCAACAGATCCGACAAATCCCACTGACCCGACAAACCCGACCGATCCTACGAACCCGACAGACCCGACGAATCCTACTGATCCGACAGATCCGACCGAGCTTGCGGATGTATTCAATCCGGGACCTTACGAAGTCAAAATAACCGATGTCGCTTCAGGCACAGACGGCGCACCGAGAGATTTCAGAATTTATGAACCTAAAAATATTTCGGGCAATATTCCGCTGATCCACTTCCAGCACGGTTACAAATATAAGCTGGATTACTACGACAATATGCTTTCGCACATTGCCTCTCACGGATTCATCGTCGTTTCGGGCAAGTCCGACCACACTGGGGAAACTTCGATCAAAGAAGCCGAGAACGTTGAAACTTTCATCAACTGGCTCAAAACAAATATCCAGTCAAAAGTTTCAGTTACCGCTGACGTTGAAAATTTCGGTGTTGCAGGTCACGACCGCGGCGGAAAAGTCACGAGCCGCCTTGTAAACAGGAATCTGAATATTGCAAAGGGCTTTTTCGGCGTCGATCCAATCGACTCGAACCAGTCATCATCGTTTGACCCTGCTACAGTAACCGAGTTTACGACCGGAGCAATTTCTTCAAAGGAACAGTGCGAAGCTCTCGGCGGAACATGGTCATGGGGTTCCTGCAAGAATGTAACGATAGACTCTCAGGAAAAATGCGAGATCCTCGGCGGTTACTACTTCAACGGCAGCAAGTGCTACAACAACCGTGCGACGCTTCCGTCAATGTTCCTCGGCACCGAAAAAGGACAGAGCGGATCGTCAGCGTGTGCTCCGTCGGGAGAGAACAGCTTCGATTTTTATGCAAACTATCCGTCGCCGAGCCACCACATCATCGCGGCAGGCGTAGGTCACACCGACATGGTCGATCCTGAAGATCTTTCGTCATGCGGCACGACCTGTTCTAAATGCTCAAGCAGCAGCGATAGCGTTCTCAATCAGCAGTTTATAAGCTATACGGGCGGACTTATGACAGCGTTCTTCAATTCGACTCTCAAAGGTCTGACTCAGTACGAATCACTTCTCAACGATTCTTCACAGCATCCTTTCACAACGACACTCAACGAGCACAAATATTAGATATTTTCTTTTTATTTTTATTTGACTTTATTATTTCCGTTTTTAAAATTTCGCCGTTTGATGCTGTATTTTTCAGCAAAACGTATATTTTTTTCACTTAAGGAGATTTGAAATGAAAAAAACTTTTTTGACGATTCCTCTTTTGATTCTTGCCATTGCATTCGTTGTCAGCTGCGGTGACTCAAAAAATACCGACACATCTGACTCAGACTCATCGGACAGCGACTCTTCTTCAGGCGAAACAGACACCGATTCACCAGACACGGAAAACCAGAATCTCAACTGCGGAAACAGAGTTGTTGATGCAGGCGAAGTCTGCGACGGCGGCGCACAGAATTGCAGCGAGGTTGACAACGGCTATACAGGCGGAATCGCTACCTGCAAAGCTGACTGCTCCGGCTGGGACACGACAAGTTGCTCCGGAACTCCGACAGATCCGACGAATCCCACTGACCCGACAAACCCGACAGATCCGACAAATCCGACCGATCCTACGAACCCGACAGACCCGACCGATCCGACAGATGACATTACAGGTGAAATTCCTGTAGATACGAACTTTATAAGAATCACTGCCGATCCAAACCCGAACAAACCGGCATTCGTAACGGTCGGAGATGTTGATCAGGACGGCAAACTTGACATGGTCGTAGCCCAGTATGGTCCGTCACTCTCAGGAAATTACGATATTTACTGGGGAACAGGCAAACTCAACCAGTGGACAAAAGAGACACTTAATATCGGCGGCGACAACGGAATCAGTTTCCCGCACCCTGTAAAAATCGCAGACGTTAACGGCGATGGAATAAACGACATCGTTTCCCCCAGCGGATTCCTTGCATGCGTGATGAGTTGCGGAAACGTATTCTGGCTTGAGGGAACAGGATTAAGAAACCAGTGGACAAAGCACGAAATAGTCAAAAATAACGACCACTTCTTCTTTGATTTATCGCTTGTTGATATTGACGGCGACGGAATTGACGACATCCTCACGAACTCAAGTAAAAAAACAGCTTCAGTTCTTGGTATGGGCGGCGGACAGGATGAACAGCTTATGTGGTTCAAAGGAACAAATACGGCTGACAGATTCGAAAAAACCGCAAGAGTTATTTCTAGCGGAAACGGCGGACCTTTCCCGAGATTTGTAGACATCAACGGCGACGGCAAAAAGGATATCGCCCTGGCACAGTATTTCAATGATGATATAACAACTAACGGCAGTTTCATCTGGTTCGAACAGGGTTCGTCTGCTGACAACTGGACAAAACACATCATCGACAACGAATCCGGAGAGAGCTTTATGCTTGAAATCATTGACGATCTTTACGGCGACGGCGTAAGAAGAGCGGTAGGCGTAAACCATGTTAACACTTCAGATACACCGAACGGCCCGAAGGAAGGTGTTTTCATATTCGACATTCCCGAAGATCCGACACAGCCGTGGACAAAGAAAAATATCGCAACCGACATCAAATCCAGAAAATCACCGCTCACCGGCCCTCAGGGCGCACCGGGACTTTTCGGCTACGGCGACATCACCGGCAACGGTCTTATTGACCTTGTTGTCAGCGGCGACGGCGACTCCCGCGTATTCTGGTTCGAGCAGAATCCTGCAGGAACCTTCACTCAACATACTCTTGACGGTGTAGCAGGTGCATCAATCAACAGCGCAGGCTCATTCGGTCAGGCTGGCGGTATGCAGATCGTTGACCTTGACGGCGACGGCAAGAACGAAATTGTTGTAACAATATACGAAGACAGCAAACTCTATATCTACAAATACAACAAATAATCTAAAGAAATTCGAGTCTTAAGACCTGAGTTCTTTTCAAATTTTCAGATAGTTTCTTTTTAACGAGATCCAGTAAAGAATCCGAGTAATTAAAGATTCTAAAGTCCTTAGTCACATGACGCACTAGATTCTAGGCATAGACACTCAAGCCTATCTGTCCAGACTAATCATATTCTCTCACTAGAATCTTTAGACACATTAAGGTCCCTAAGAATAAGAAGACTAAAAATTTTAAAGGCTTTACTTCCGGCAGTTTTCACCTTGCAAGGCTTAACCACAACAGATATTTAACGTCGGCTATTAATTATTCGAATTTTGATTATTGTACGGATAAAAAAATGAGGCGACGACCTACTTTTCCACGGCCACTGACCGCAGTATCATCGGCACTGACATGTTTCACTTCTGAGTTCGGGATGGGATCAGGTGGTTCCATGACGTAATCATCACCT
>JAGCUA010000010.1 GCA_017963125.1 bacterium | reverse complement strand
CCTCAACAATCCGGTTAACGTCAGAAAAGCTAAAAAATCGATCCGCAAATGCTTCGAGATCCAGGCTCAGAACCTTGGAACGACTTTCCTTGAAGTTGTTTCCAACTGCCCGACGAACTGGAGACTTTCACCGATCAAAACACTTGACTTCGTTGAAAACAACATGCTCAAGTACTATCCGCTCGGTGTTAAGAAAGATGTAACCGCAGAGAACAAATAAGGGAGGAATATATGTTAGCTGAAATGATTTTCGCAGGATTCGGCGGCCAGGGCGTACTTTCCATGGGAAAAAACCTTGCTTACGCTGCAATTGAAGACGGCAAAGAAGTAAGCTGGATGCCTTCTTACGGCCCGGAACAGAGAGGCGGCACGGCAAACTGCATGGTAAACATCAGCGACGAACCTATCGCAAGCCCGATCGTTCAGGCTTATGACGCAGCTGTTGTTTTCAACCAGCCCTCACTTGAAAAATTCGAGTCGAAAGTAAAACCCGGCGGCGTTCTTGTCTGGGAAAGCTCCACGATCAAGAAAAAACCGACACGCACCGACATCACAGTTGTTGCAATTCCGGCAATCGAAATCGCTACAAACGAGCTCAAAAACACCCAGGTTATGAACATGATCGCTCTCGGCGCACTTCTCAAACACCTTCCGGTCGTACAGATCGAGACCGTTATCAAAGCTCTCGAGCACACCCTTCCGGAAAGACACCACAAACTCATCCCGCTCAACGAGCAGGCTATGAGAATCGGCTGGGACAGAGCATAAAGTTTTTTTCATGGTATCTCTCAGCGGCTCTTCGGAGCCGCTTTTTTTTATCCGGAGGTTTCGAGTGAGACGGTTTTTCCCGATTTTAATTGTTTTCTGCATTATTTTTGTTTCGTGCGCAACTGCTCCGGAGCGTAAAAACGAGGAAAAGAAAGAAAAACCGGTGCATGTTGAATCGGAATACGGGATCCGCGTGACTCCGGAAAGTGTCGAGATCTACGAGGTCCAAAAAGGGGTTGACGAGGATTTCGACAAACTTTTTGCCGAAGCGAACCGCCTTTTCGACGAAAACAAGCTTGACGAGGCGGAGCGGCTCTACACAAGAATCGCGGAAATGAATCCGGAACACGCTCTTGCGCCGTCATGCCGCTACAATGCGGGTCTGATTGCAATCAGGCTCAAAAACTGGGAAGCAGCGGAAAAGAATTTTTTCTCGGCTTACCGGACAATGCAGAAGCCCGAAGACAGACGCGACGCCCTTCTCAACTGGCTTGAAGCGGCAAGAAACGCAGAAATTTGGGAGAAAATTTCCGAAACCGGCGGTAAAATCATCGACAACTTTCCGGCTCACAGTGAATTTAACGAATCCAACAGGCGCGAAATCTCGCTGCGTTACGCCGAATCGCTCATTATGACGGGCAAAATCGAGGAAGGACGCCGGCTTGCGGATTACTGGAGGATGACGATTTTGAGGGAAACTCCGCACAGAGAAGCGGTCTACATCCCGGAGCTCGCCCTCGCCTACTTCGTTCTCGGAAGAAGTTTCGTCAAAGAATTCAAGGAGTTACCTCTCGGAGACTCGACTGAAAGCCTTGAAGAAAAATGCAAAAAAATCGTCGAAGCCCAGACTCAGTTTTTAAAAGCGATAAATGTCGGAGTCATCTTCTGGACAAACGCATCGGCCTTCGAAGCAGCGAAACTCTACACCGATCTATACGCGGAAATGGAAGCAAAACCCGTTCCCGAAGACTTGTCTGACGAAGAAAAATCAGTCTATACCTGCGAACTCTGGAAAAAGATCTCGATCCTCCTTAGGAAATCGCGCAAAACCCTCGTCAAAAGCACCGAAGCCGCCAAAAAAATCGGCGAAGAAAACGAATACACCGAAAAAAGTTTCAAAATGGTTGAAGAAATCGACCGCATCTACGAAGAAAAAGAGAATATTTGCGGGAATTAGAGATTAATTACCGAATGGCAATCTTTCAAAACTTAAAGCAGCGGAGTCATGTAAAGCGGAAGGTATAAAACGCCGTCCTTTTCCTGCAGGTCCGATGTGTGAATGACACAAGGATGAGATATCTGCTCCCCATATTTACGGGAGAATTTTTCAAGGGATGAAGTGGTGTATTTTGTGGTAGATTTCACTTCTATCGGTGATATATTGTGCCTGTTTGTGAGATCAGGCTTTTGTATGAGAAAATCTATCTCCATCCGCTCGGAAGATTCTGTTTTGGAATAGGAAGAGTAGAAGTATAGTTTATGCCCCGATGCACACAGCATTTGAGCGACAATATTTTCAACCAGCATTCCTTTGTTGATCTCCAGTTTGTCAAGCAGCAGTCTGCTGTATAGTTTGTCAGCAGCGATGATTTTTTCGTCAAAAGTGTGGGAAATAAGCAGACCTGTGTCGGCCATGTAGCATTTGAGCGCGAGTTTGTCCATTCTCATTTTCAGTCCTATAGTCGGTTCCGTCGCCGCGTAGCAGATGTTGACGATTTTAGCGTCCGAAAGCCAGAAAAACGAGCTTTCATAGTTTCGGTACCTGGCTGTTTCGGATATGTCGGCAAGTTTAAAACGTTTTTCGTGACGCTGCAACTCAGCCGGAATCCAGTCGAAAATGCTTTTAACCTTGCTTTCATAGCCGACAGCGTATTTTTCAATATCAGCTCGGTAGAGGGCAAGAATATCGCGTTTTACGATGTCGGTTTCTTCAAAATTCCTTGTTTCGGTAAATGCAAGCACAGCCTGCGGCATACCTCCGACGATCATATACTGCCGGAAAAGATCCATTGTTTTGCGGTGCACAGGTCCGAGCGGCATTTTATGTTCAAAACAGTATTTTATGAACGGCATAGTCGTTTCGTCTCCCAAAGCCCAGAGAAATTCCTCGAAATCCATCGGATACATCGGGATTCTGTGCTCTTCCGAAGGAATGACAATGTCTTTTACATTCCGGTTTATGCTGACAAGCGACCCTGTTTCCAGATAGTCGTATCTCCTGTCTGCAACGAGATATTTTATCGCTGCTCTGGCCCGCGGGTAAAGCTGCACCTCGTCAAAAATGATGATTGAATCCCGTTCATAAAGTTTCACGCCGTAATAAGTCGAAAGCTGCATGAAAAACATATCAAGATTCTGGAGATAATCATCAAAAATCTCAAAAAGATGTTTGTCTGCGTGGTTGAAATCCACAAGAATATAAGATTTATATTCGTTTTTGGCGAACTCTTCGGCGATGTAGCTTTTACCGATACGCCTTGCTCCGTCAATCATTACCGCAGTTTTTCCCTGCCGCTCTTGTTTCCAGCGGACCAACTCATTGTAAATTTTACGTTTCATCACCGAGCCTCACGATTCCAAACGATTGAATTTGCGATTTCAGCACGATTCCAAGCAATTTTTGTCGGCTAAAACGCACGATTCCAAGCGATTTTTGCTTAAAATATCAAAAATGTCAATATCGACCCGATAAAAATCTCAAAAAATAAAAAATTTTATCCCTTGGGCACTGTATGCCCATTCTATCGTGTAGAATCGTGCTGTTTGCTTAAAATGACAACAAACTAATTTTATAAAAGGCAACCACTTCACAAAACAGCGAACTGAATTGTGAAGTTATGTGAAGTTTTTGTGAAGTAACGAGTGAAGCCAAATGAAGTTTACTTCACTTTTTGCTTGATTCTTCTGTTTTTGCGACTATAATACCTATCGGTAATTTTGTCGGAGGCAGAATGTTTATTTATGAATTGATTCCAGGACTCAATATCGAAGACACCAGAAACGAGTTCAAAGGGATTATTGAAGAAGGTGTTTCCGAGTCTGGAAAGAGTAAGGAAATCAGCTGGTTGAAGACGATTGCGGCTTTTGCAAACACCGAAGGAGGACACCTTTTTATCGGTGTTGAAAACAAAACACACAAGGTCGTTGCGCTGGATCACAATACTGCCGACAAAACGGTTTTGATGATTCACCGCCAGATCAAACAGCGTCTTGAACCTGCTGTGGCTTACAAAATAAACGCTGTTCCGTGCGGCGGAAGATTCGTGCTCGAAGTTGTTGTCGAGCCTTCAAAAGTGCTTCCGGTTACGCTGCACGAAGAAGGTCTTCTCGGGATTTATGTGCGGAATTTCGGGAATACAGTTCTTGCGACTTCCGAGCAGATCCGTGATCTGATTCTGATGAGTGACAGCAATCCGTTCGATCAGCCGTTTACTGATGTCGTTTTCAGACGTGAGGATTTCAATGACCTTTTTAAGGTTTATAAAGAAAAAACTGATTCGGAACTTACGGAAAAGGCTTTGATTTCAATAGGTTTCATGGATAGAAGAAGAATGCTTTCACGCGGCGCGCTGCTTTTTAAAGACAATTCGTCCGATGAAAGAACCAAAATCACGGCAACGCTCTGGCCTGGAACAACAAAAGGGAGTTCTCTTATTCTGGCAAGCGAAGAATTTAGCGGAAATATTCTCAAAAGCATTGTTTTTGCTACGAAATTTATACAAAACCATTCGATAAACGGTTACCGGAAGGAAGATACAGGGCGGGTCGATTATTTTTCATATCCGATCCGTTCGATAACCGAAGGTGTTGTAAATGCCGTAGCACACAGAAATTATTTTATTTCAGGCTCTCAGATAGAAATAAATATGTTTAAAGACCGCCTTGAAATAACCTCTCCCGGAGCTTTGCTCGGAGTGCGTGAAATCGAGAAAGAAACGCGTATTTCTTCAATAATCCCGCGCCGCAGAAACGAAGTTATATGCTCGGTTCTTGAATTTTGCAGATATATGGAGTCGAAAGGTTCCGGTTTTGACAAGATTGAACACGATTACGCTGGAAAAGGGGATGAATACAAGCCCTACATCTCTTCTTCGGCCTCTTCTTTCACGCTGGTTCTGCCGAATCTCACTTTCAGCGGTATCGTGGATGAAAACAGTGTGCCCGAAGTCTATGCCGATGCAATCCTTAACGGGAAAAACGACTTGAAAATATTAGCTTTTTGTTTTAACGGAAGTCGAACTGTTGCAGAAATTGCAGAACATGTAGGTGTTCACCCTTCGACTTATTTCAGAAAAAACGTCTTGGATAATCTTGTCGAAAAAGGCTATCTCTTTGAAGATTTGTCATCTAAAAAGTCGCGTTACCTGACAAATACGAAAAAAGTATTCGCAAAGTAACTTCACAATAGTCAAGCTGAAAAACTTCTGAATTTCCCTCCCTTGGGCATTGCATGTCCACCTAAATATGATAAAAAGTTTTGTTTTTATTGCTGATTTTATTGGTTTGTACACGGATTTGGGTATAATGCCAATGCTTTGTGGACGGCTTTACAAGAGACGATATTTTTAACTTTTGAAAGGAGAAAATTATGCATTGTAAAGGTTGTGGAAAAGAACTAGCGGATAATTCTCTGTTTTGCAAATACTGCGGATGTAAAGTTTCAGATTCGGTAAAGGTTACTTTAAATAATGTAATAAATACAGATATTGCCGGGATCACATACGGCAATGTAAGCAATGCCAGCACGATTTCAGGTGAGGTCAAGTTCGGAGCAGAAAGAGGACATGGTTTCGCAGCTGAAAGAGTAAACCATTTACACGACAAATTAATGGGCAAAGATGCTCTTTTGGTCGGAGACGATAATATAAAAAATGGTGCCGAAAATCTCGATCCTCCTCCGGAAATCGCGCAAAACCCTCATGAAAAGCATCGAAGCAGCGAAAAAGATCGGCGAAGAGAACGAATACACCGAAAAAAGTTTTGAAATGGTTGAAGAAATCGACCGCATCTACGAAGAAAAAGAGAATATTTGCGGGAATTAGCTTCGCTTATCTCACGCAGCGGACATAATCGGTCTCATTTTTAGAACGTTGGGATATTATTGCAGATGCGAAGTTAATTTCCCATGCATAATTATTGCTATCGGATACAGCAGAAGATGACCAGAAGTACTTTATGTCACCGATCTTGCTGTATTTACCGCTTGAATCGTAATTACATGAATTTGGATAACAAAAAACACCGGCTTCGTAGCAATCTCGCTCCGTGCAATTGTCGGAAATCTTGCAAGCTCCTCCGGTTTCTATATCAGGACAGTTCTGAATCAGTGTGCGAAGTTCGCTGATTGTGGGCAGATGCCAGTCATCATATCCGCAAGCAGTGAGATTTTCGCAATAATTTAGAGCATTTTCCCAATTCATTTCAGCATCTTCAAGAGTCTCTACCGCTATCGGAGACCACATTCTGCCGTCAACATTGTGACAGACATCACTGCATTTTCCGGTCGATGGCTCGCATCCTTCTTCACAAGTTCTGCGTTTCCAGTGTCCTCTCTTGCAATATTTGGATTCTTTCGAAGGATTTCCTTCCCAGCAGCTGTATTCGCCCGCAACACATTCAGCCTCATAGCATTTTCCCGTTGACGGATCGCAGTTGTAGGCGGATTCGCAATATTCTTCCGGGACCCAATAACCATCTTCACAATGCAGCGACTGGAAGTTTATACACTTGTCTCGACCGGACATGCATCCGTTATCACCTGTTTCGTTATCTGAATATTTTCTGACGCAGCGGTAGTGATACTCAGTTTCTAAATCGGCAGAGCGGCTTAAGATGCTGCCGTAAAAGAAGTTGACAACCCATCCGTTGGAAGAAGAGTCAGGATTTGCTGAAGAAGACCAAAGTGTCCCTCTGTCACCAAGTTTGCTGTATTTACCGATCCCGTTGTAAGGACAGGAAGAGCATGTGTTTTCCGTCCAGCAATCCTTGCTTGAGAGGCACTCATCCCCGACACCGCATTCTCCGCCGGTGACAGTGCCGTCACAATTCCTTATAAGAGTCCTGAGTTCGTCTATCGCAGGCAGGTGCCAGTCGCTGAATCCGCATTCCGTCAAGTTTTCGCAGGAATCGATCACTCCGTTCTGACTCATTAAATAAGCAGATCTTTTTAATGACCACATATTGCCGTCAACCACACTGCAACCGGCATTTTCATCAAAACCGTCGATTTTTCTTATGCAGCGGACACTAGATTTAAGACTGCAAGAGTTTTTGATCAATGTAGCATTGCTGAAGTTAACGCCGTAGGAATTGTTACTCCACTCTTCCAGCATGACAAAAGGCGTTCTGTAATCGGAAGATGACCAGAACCATCCTTTATCACCGAGTTTGCTGTAATCACCTTCTGAACTGCAGAAATCAGAGTAACAATCCTGCCATTTCCAACATTCTCCGTGATCCAGACAACTGTCTTCTGTTTCGCAATTTCCCCCAGTCTCCGTATTCGGGCAATTTTGGATCAGTGTCCTGAGTTCACTGACTGTAGGAAGTCTCCAGTCATCGAAGCCGCATTTATTCAGATTGTTGCAGTATTCGATCGCATTCTTGCAATCCTTCTGATCAGGTGATAGCGGGGACCATATATTATCATTTATTGTTACGCAGATTTCTTCCGTCGGTTCGATGTCGTCATCCGGCACGATATCGCTATCAGTTACATCGTCATCATTGCCCGGTTCAGTGTTTTCGCTATACGCATCTTCGGTTCCGTCAGAGTCGGCATCCATCTCCGAATCTTCAGGATCAGCGTCGGCATCAACATCGCCGTCAGCTGCAATGTCATTGTCGGCATCCGTCACGGTATTGCTCTCAGCCGTTTCTTTTTTCGAACTGCCGCAACCCGTCATAAGCACAAAAAGCGCCAGAACGGCAAAAACATAAAAAACTGTCGTGATTTTCTTCATTTGCGACCTCGGCGAGTCTCGATTTTCAAACCACGGTATTTTATAAAAATTATTTGTTTTGGCAAAAAATTACAAAAGCCAAGCGAAATAAGCAGGAATACACTGAACATCGCCGTCTTTCTGATAGTCTTTGGTGTAAAGCAGGATTTTTTCGCCGATCCGCGAAGAGAATTTTTCGCAGAAGAGATCAAGAGATTTATGGGTTTTATAGCCTGACGACTTGACCTCTATTGGAATAATTTTGTCTCCTTTCGACAAAAGGAAATCTATCTCGTAGTTGTGGTTGTTGCCGTCAGGAAATGTGTAGTAATAAAGCTCGTTTCCGGCAGTACGCAGCATCTGAGCGACAAGATTTTCGTAGACATACCCAAGATTTGCGGAAAGTTTGTCGGAAAGAAGTTTGTTGTAGATGGTGTTTTCGGTGTAATCCTTATCCCAAAAGGCGAGGGTCACAAAAAGCCCTGTGTCGCAAAGAAACATTTTGTAGCGGTTGAAATTGCGGCTGAGCCCCATTCCGACATTCGGATCGTTAGCATGATAGGCCATTGTCACGACCATGCTGTCGGCCATATTCGCCATCACTATATCGGCATTTGTATAATTTCGCCCGTTTGTCGCAGTTTCCACTTTAAATGAAGAGGCATGCTTAGAAAGCTGAGCCGGAATATTTCTGAAAAAACTCGAAGCAAGTCCGCTACCGTCTATTTTGTGGAAGTCATTGTCGTAAAGTTCGATGATTTCACGCTTTGCGGCATCAACTTCCTGCAAATTGTTTGTCGTAAGATATTTGTCAACCGCTTGCGGCATTCCACCTATAAGCATATAAAGTCTCAAATCACGCATCCACTTGCGGTGCAGAGAATCTCCTATCGCCTGCTTCATCCCGAAGATCTGCCGCATGGAGTCTCCGGAAATAGTGTCTTCTACCACCCAGCGGAACTCTTCAAAATCCATCGGATAAAGCATCATGCTGTGTTCTTCGCTTGGAATTACGATGTTTTCGACATTTTTCTTCAAAGTCAGCAGTGAGCCGGTTTCAATGTAATCGTAACGCCCGTCTTTAACCAGATGCTTGATTGCCTGACGCGCCAGAGGCTGTCGCTGAACCTCGTCAAAAACTATGACTGAACGCCGTTCATAAAGCGTCACCTGAAACATATTCTGAAGACGCAGGAAAAAATAATCGAAATTACGAATATTTTTGAACAATTCTTCTATTTCGGTTGAAGCTAAAGAAAAATCGATCAGTATGTAAGAATCATACTCTTTTTTTGCGAACTCTTCGACCAGAGTTGATTTTCCGACACGCCTTGCACCTTTTATCAGAAGGGCCGATTTGCCGTTGCTTCTACGCTTCCAATCAAGCATTTTGTCGTAAATTTTTCGTCTAAAAACCATGATTTCACCTCTCAACAAAAAAGTATAGTAATTTAGCATGTTTTAAAGAATCCGCAAAATTTTTTTCGCCAAAAACCGCGCTTTCCGCAAAATTTTTTTCGCTCAAAACCGCACTTTCCGCAAAATTTCAATTTTATGCAGGATTGCTTTCGCGAATTGTCATAATCCAAGTCGTATCTACGAAGAAAAAGAGAATATTTGCAAAAATTAGAGATTATCTAATGCAACGGACAGTAGTGAAACCATAGGCTGAAACATCTTTACTCTCGCTGTGTATCATTGCATTACCGACAAGAATAAGCCATGCAGCATTCGGAATATCGGATCTGACAGAAGATGACCATAGTAGAGTGCCACTATCATCCTCCAATTTACTGTAATAACTGTCATCTTTCTTGTCACAGGAACAGGAACCTTCAGGATACCAGTCATTGGTGGAAAGTTTTCCGTTTTTTTCGCTGACTTGACATTCCCCGCCGCTTTCTGTCTGCGGACAGTTTTG
>JAGCUA010000009.1 GCA_017963125.1 bacterium | reverse complement strand
TTTACGTTGCATGAGCCGCCGCCGTATTCTTCCCCGTTTTCATTTGACGAACTGCCGCACGCAATCAGAAACGACATTAAAATCATGCCGATAAAAAGGAGTTTTTTCATTTTTGCCTCCAATATGTCACGCTTTATAGATCTTCTCGTATTCCTTAGCCGAATTTTTCCAGCTGAAATCGCATTTCATTGCTGCTTTGCGCATTTTGTCAATGTGTTTGGGACGGTCGAAATAGGTGCTGACTGCCCAGCCGACGGTGTCGAAAATGGCGTCAGTGGAGAGGTAGTCGAATTTGAAGCCGGTCCCGCTGCCGTCTGCTTCGCAATATTGCTGGACGGTGTCGGAAAGACCGCCTGTGTTGCGGACGATAGGCAGCGTGCCGTACTTAAGCGAATAGATCTGATTGAGTCCGCACGGCTCGTAGCGCGAGGGCATTATGAAAAAGTCGCTTCCTGCTTCGACGAGGTGAGACATTTCATCGCTGTAACCTATGAAACTGCCGATTTTTCCGTGTTTTTCGTCGGGGATCCATCTGAAAAAGTTTTCAAGTTCAGCTTCACCCGAACCCATGATCGCAAACTGGACGACCATCGAATCTACTATGCGTCCGACAGTTTTTGCGAGGATGTCGAGCCCTTTCTGGTAGGCGAAGCGGCTGACAACGCCGATTACCGGAATATTTTCGTTCTCGTCAAGAGCAAAACGTTTCTGAAGTTCGCGTTTGCATGTCATTTTTCCTTTGAAACTGCGGGCCGAGAAGTTTTCTGGAATGTTTTTATCTGTTTTAGGATCCCAGACGGAATAGTCAACGCCGTTCAGTATTCCCAAATATCTCTCGTTTTTGCTTCTGAGATAAGGCGCAAGACCGTAACTCTGCGAGCCGCCGAGCGTTTCTTCGGCATATTTCGGACTCACTGTAGTTACGAAATCGGCGAAATGGATGCCTCCTTTGAGGAAATTGACTCTTCCGTAGTCCTCGAAAATGTCGCTTGTGAAGAATTTCCAGTCAAAACCGCAGTAATCTAGGCAGTCCGCGCTGTAAATTCCCTGATATCCGATATTGTGAATGGTGAGGACCGATTTCGCTTTATCGATCCCGCTTTCTCCCCAGTCCCAAGTCTTCATGTAGGCGCAGACCGCCGCTGTCTGCCAGTCGTGAGCGTGTATTACGTCAGGCCTGAAATCAGTGTCGCGCAGCAGCTGCAGTGCGGCGCGGCTGAAAAAAGCGAAACGGTAGGGGTTATCCTGAAAATCGTTGTTAAAACTGTCGCAATACAATCCTTCGCGGAAAAAGTATTTGTCTGATTCAATAAGAAAAACGCGGACTTTTCTGCCAAGCATCGCCGTTTTGACGGAGCACCATTCTTCGATCCCGGAGCCCATGTGGACGCACATAGTTTCAAAGAAAGTCGAAATTTCAATATTGCGGGAAGCAATATTTTTTTTGTAGTAGGGGATTATCACAGCTACTTCGTGACCGAGTTCGGCAAGTGCCTGCGAGAGCGAGCCGACGACATCGGCAAGACCGCCCGTTTTCACCAGCGGATAGCATTCGGAAGCGATAAAAGCAATTTTCATGGTAACCCCCGATATAAATTGTTATCTTGTTCCCAAGCCGTCGAATGTGTCTTGTGCGAGCACTATCCACTCAGAATTTTCTTCAGTTGTTCCAGCAGAAGTGTCCCAGAATGTTGTGCCCTGGATTACTGTTGTTTTTCTTCTTAAAGTGTGTTCTTTGGTTGCACTTGTAACACCGGCTACACTCCATGGGTCAGTATCTCCCTGAATGCCGATCTGATCAACCGGGGAGTCGCCTTCAAATAAAGCCATTCCGTCGTCTCCGCTGAACTTTAAAGTCGAGCCTGTTGAGAGGATATCGTTGCAGTGGGACAACAGAGAATCCACGGCAAGATTATTGCAGACAACATAAGTCGCTCCGGGTGCGAGCTGGGAAGATTCCGGAAAATTGTAAATGTAATTTGCATCAGAACCGAAACTTTTGCCGTTGTTTGCCTGGCGAATGGTGAAATTGCTTAAATTTACTGATGTTTTTGAACCGTTGTAGATTTCTATTGCCTTGTTTTCGCTGCTTCCTTCGACATATTCCGTGATGAATACGGCGTTTGCGATACATTCAGATGTTGTGATGGAGCAGTAGGGAGTAGCGCCGGAGCAGTCTGAGTTTGAAGTGCAATCATTAGTTGTCGGATCGGTCGTCGGTTCAGTTGTCGGTTCAGTCGTCGGATCGGTGGAATCTGTATCGGTGTCAGTGTCAGGAGTTTCCTGAGTGTCTGAATCGTCGGGTTTATTTTCCGTGTCCGTGGAAGATTGGTCGTCCGAATCATCGCTACCGTCTTCGATATCGTCAGTGTTTTCAGAAGAAGTGTCCGGTTCTTCGGTATCGGGAGTAACCTCCGAATCATCTGTACCGGTGTTTTCATCGTCTGGATCAGCAGAGTGTTCGTTTCCGTTATTCTCTGAACTGCTGTCGTTTTCTCCGTCTCCGAAGCACCCGAGAGCGCCGTCAGAACCTTGTCTGCATTTTTTTCCGATAGAAATGTTGCACTGTTTTTTCAATGTCCATGTCGAAGACTGGCACACAAGAATGTCGACACCGTTGTCAGAGCAGATCTCGGAACCTTCAAATGTGCATTCGGAACCTGCAAAAATTCCGTCCTCATCGGCAGCTCCGCACGCTGAAATGAAAAGTGTAAAAACCGCAACAGAAAGCAAAAAGATGTTTTTCTTCATATATGTCTCCAAAAAGGCAACCATAAAACATAAAATTATAGGTGAAATTGCTGAAAAGGCAATAAACAATATATGTAATTCGTCATGTTGAACGTATTTGAAACATCTCCGTCATCTTGAACGAATGTGAAAGATCTATGAGATTCTTTGCTCCGCTCAGAATGACGTGTCGAAAAGTTGCCAAGAAGCGCTTCACGGCTAAAATAAGGTGCTTTTGACCTGAGGATTTTTATGAGTCAGCCGCTTGTTTCAGTCATAATTCCTACATTCAACCGCGCAGAAGTTGTCGGGCGCGCCGTAAATTCTGTTTTAAACCAGACTTTCAGAGATTTCGAGTGCATTGTCGTCG
Organism: bacterium; assembly: GCA_017963125.1. GTDB lineage: Bacteria > UBP6 > UBA1177 > UBA1177 > UBA1177 > UBA1177. The sequence goes on along the minus strand of JAGCUA010000009.1, from coordinate 293,135 downwards.
ATGACGGCTCGACTGACGAAACTGATTCGGTTTTGAACGGATTTGCAGATAAAATCAAGGTGATAAAAACTGAAAACCGCGGTGTTAGTGCGGCAAGGAATCTCGGCGCCGAACTTGCAAAAGGGAAGTATATCGCATTTCTCGACAGCGACGACGAGTGGAAAAAAGATAAACTTGCAAAGCAGATTTCCTACATGAAAGAAAGCGGGCTTCGTATTTCACAGACTGATGAAACCTGGGTGAGAAACGGAAAATTCGTAAATAAATCAGCTAAATACATCCGTCCGAGCGGCGATATTTTTTATAACTGTCTTGAAGTCTGCGCCGTAACTCCGAGCAGCGTGATGATGGAAAAAACACTCTTTTTCGAATACGGCGGCTTTGACGAAACATTTCCGGTCTGCGAAGATTACGATCTCTGGCTAAGGATGTCTCTCAAGGAAAAATTCGGTCTTATTGACGAGCCTCTGATAATAAAATACGGCGGGAACCCGGACCAGCTTTCAAATTCAGTATGTCTTGATAAGTACAGAATAATAAGTATTTTCAACATGTTAAATAAAAATAAAGAGCTGAGAGAAGAACAGGAGAAAGCACTGCGCGAAGTTCTCGCAAAAAAGGTGAAAATCTATTCCGACGGGGCAGAAAAGCGCGGCAGATCTGATGAAGTATCATGGGCTGAAGGACTTTTGAAATGACGGGATCTGATGAAAAACTCAGCGGTTTTCCGCAGTATTTTACGGTTGTTTCCTCAAGCATGGAACCTGTGCTCAAAATAGGCGACAAAGTGACGGCGACACCAGTTAAAATTGATGAACTCAGGGCAGGCCAAGTGGTCGTTTACCGCAGAGATTCGAGATATATTGTCCACCGCATCGTGAAAATAGAAGGATTTATCGCTGTAACTGCCGGTGACAATGTGAGAAAATTCGATCCTCCGATAAGTGTCTTCGACATTGTAGGAATTGTGACAAACATTCCTGTTCAAAAGGCAAAATCAAGAGTTTACCGCTTTTTCAGAGCCGTAAAAAGGAAAATCTCCAGGTTTTTGCCGATTTCTTTGTAAAAAATTTTAAAAAATATAAAGTGCTCTGTTTTTAGTAGATCATGGAGGATAAAATGAAGTCAGCAATCAAGGAACTTAAACCGAAGGATTTGAGATACTATCCGGAACTTGCCAAATATAAAGGCAAAACCACAAATGAAATCAAGCCTGTTTCGCTTCTTTCGTTCCAGAAAAGAGGCTTCGAGGCTCTCGATTTCGGTATGGATGTAAGTAAAAAAGGGTTCAATATTTACGTTGCCGGCGATCCGGGAAGCGGAAAAACTTCGAATGTCAGGAAATATATCGAGGATGTCGCAAAACATCTGCCTGTTCCTGATGATCTGCTCTATGTCTTCAATTTCGAGGACTACGATTCGCCGAACATGCTTTTTATGAAGGCTGGAAGCGGCGAAAAGTTCATCAAGGATATGGGCGAGCTGCTTGAGGGTTTCATCGAGCAGATCCCGAGACAGATGGAAAGCGAAAACTTTGAAAGTCTGCGTGCCGAAGTCGCCCAGACCTACCGAGACGCGATGCAGAAAAGCTACAATGAACTTGAAGAGGAGGCGGCTAAACTCGATTTTGCTCTGAGTTCGACGGAAAACGGACTTGTTCTGAATCCGGTTGTAAAAGGTAAGCCGATAGACCGCGAGAAATACGAGTCCCTTAGTGAAAAGGAGAAAGATAAAATCAGAAAAAACGAGTCGCAGCTTCAGGAAAAGCTCATCGCTTACTTTCATCAGGACAGAAAAATCGAAAAGGAATATAAGGAAAGAATGAGCGATCTTCAGCGGACAACGGTCAAGAAGATAATTTCAGAGCCGCTGAACGACCTTGCTAAAAAATACGGCAAAAACGAAGGAGTCAGGGAATATCTTGATTCAATAGCTGATTTTACTGTCATCAATTTCTCCGATTTCTTCACTTACCGCGATTTTCTTGAAGGAAAAGTCGATCCGATGAAGACTCTGATCCCCGATTTCAAGGAATACAAGGTCAATCTGCTTATAAACAACAAGGATCTCAAAGGTGCGCCGGTAATTTACGAGACGAACCCGACTTTCCAGAACATCATCGGTTACTTTGAATATGAAGAAAACCATAATTCTCTTTTCACCGACTTCACAAGGCTCAAACCGGGCGCTCTGCACCGTGCCAACGGCGGATTTCTCATAATTCAGGCTGACGATATCCTGAAAAACTACTATGCGTGGGTTGCTTTGAAACGCGCTGTCCGCAACAGATTCATAAAAATCGAAGATATGGATGCTGACTTCAAATACCGCGTTATTTCAGCGCCGAATCCGGAACCTGTTCCGCTTGAAATAAAGGTCGTTCTTATCGGCGACGAGAATATTTACCATCTGCTTTACGAGCATGACCCCGAATTCAGGCGCATTTTCAAAGTAAAAGCCGATTTCGAATCGGTTGTGGACGTCAACGCATCAACGACCGACACTCTCATCGGGTTTATTTCGAGGATCGTCAACGAAGACTGCGAGCTTCCGTTTGATCTTTCGGCTATAAGAAGGCTTCTTTTCTACAGCTCGAGACGTGCGGAAGACCAGACGAAATACCGCGTCCATGCAAGCGACATCGTTGAGATCATTGTCGAAGCTGTTTACTGGGCGCGCCATAAGAACAAAAAAGTGGTTTCGGAAGATATGGTCATCACCGCGATAGAAAGCCGCGAAAAGAGGTACGACAGATTCCGCGAGCACTATTTCGAGTCAATAAAGAAAGGAACGATCCTGATCGATGTCAAAGGGGCGAAAGTAGGGCAGATCAACGGTCTGGCGGTCTATCAGATAGGCGATTTCAGCTTCGGGATCCCGTCACGTATCACGGCTAAGGCTTTTGCAGGCCAGAGAGAGATCGTAAACATCGAGCGCGAAGCGATGCTTTCCGGTGCAATACACGATAAAGGTTCAATGATTTTAGCTGGTTATCTTGGCGGGCTCTTCGCAGTCAAAAAGCCGCTTTCTTTCTCTGCTTCGATCGCATTCGAGCAGAGTTACGGCGGAGTAGACGGCGACAGCGCAAGTTCGACAGAGCTTTACGCACTTATGTCGGCACTCGGCGATGTTCCGATAAAGCAGTCGATCGCAGTTACCGGTTCGATCAACCAGATGGGTGAGATACAGCCGATAGGCGGTGTAAACGAGAAAATAGAAGGATTTTTCGAAATATGCAGTCTCAGAGGGCTCACAGGTGATCAAGGCGTTGTGATCCCGATCCAGAATGTGGCCAATCTCAATCTCAGCGACGATGTGGTCAAAGCTGTCGAAAACGGGAAATTCCACATTTACGCGATAAAGAACGTTCTCGAGGGAATCGAGATCCTGACAGGTGTTCCCGCCGGAACGAGAGGAAAGGACGGCAAGTTCACGAAAGGTTCGGTCTTTGAAAAGATAGACAGCAAACTTGAAGCACTTAGAGGAGAGGGAGATAAATAATGTCAACTGTAAATATCAACTACAAACCTGAAAAATCGAAAGAATATGTCTGGAAATGGATCGATGAAAACCTTGAAAAGATGGTCGCGAAAAAGGTCCCGACCGAAGATATAAGGCTTAAAATCAACAAGTCTGCGGAATCGGTTGAATTTGCAGGCAAAACCATCAAAGGACTTATGACATTCAGAAACGGTGTTATCGACATAAATATTGAAATCCCGCTTCTTTACAGAATGTTCAGCTCGATTATAAGAGCTTCTATCCTCGATATTTTAAAGTCAATCTGAAAAGTTCTGAAAAAAATCCTGTACAGGGAATATTCCGGCTATTTGGTTTCGCTTTCCGGAACAATGATCTGGACTTCTTTTTTCGACAGATACGCGCCTTCGCCCAAAACCATGGCTTCAGCTTTGTAGAGAACCGGAGCACTGGTAGTATTCGGACAGAAATCGTTGTGGAACTGAACATCAAAGGTTACGACTGTTCCGGGATTTACGTCGCGGAATTTCATGTTTGCCGCATCGATTGAAGCTCCTTCCGGCGGTTCAGCTTTAACGGGGATCCCTCCGAGAATGAAGTCTGCGATACTCTGGTTGGTGCCTTCGCATACCTGATTTGAGTTTCCTGCAACCCATACATCCATCTGGACGAAAGAGGTGAGAGATTCGATAGCTTCGCCGATTTTTTCGCTCATCGCCTTTCCGTCGGCTGCAATAGCATCGCTGCCGACTGCAAAATTGAATGATTTGCCGTTTGCGTCAAGAGTTCCAGTGACATTGGCAACTGTCTCAAAATAATCGGTTATTACCTTTGTACCGCTTGTTTTTGAAGAATCGATCCCGATAAATTTTGCATTCTGGGCAGCCATTGTCTGAATAGCCAGATCTGAAGCCTTTTCGTTTATAGGCGGCATATATGTGTCTGTCGGACCTTCATCGGTGATTTGAATGAGGATCGGCATCGCTTTTTCGCGGAAGCAGAGACCGGCACGGTTGCCGACGCGTCCTGTGCAGTCAGGAAGAGGAATGTTGCAGTTTGCTTTTTCCGACGAAAGACCGGGCATCCATGCGACTTCAGGGTCAGTTGAACACTGCCCGATAATATCTTCGCTTGTAGTTGCGGCATAAAGGACAAGCCAGTCACATTCCGTGCCGCCGTAAGGTGTCGGAGTGCTGTCGATAGCTGCTTTGAGTTCGTCAATATCAGTCGTTATGAGCGTATCGACTTTGTAAACCTTGTCCATGTCGTTGTCAAAATCCATGAAGTGGACGAAAGCATAGGCCGCGTCAAGCGTTCCTTCATTCAAAGTTTTAACTTTCTCAACGACGTCGGTTTTGATTTTTTCCTTAAGGTTTGCCTGTTCTTCTTCCATTGAGCCCGAAAGATCAAGCATGAATGCAACATCTATTTTTGAAATGTCGGTGTCAAATTCCCATGTTCTGCTTGCATTCCAGTTTGCATTGTAGGGGAGAACGACATAGATACTTCCTGCCGGAACGTGGCTGTTGTCGTCGAGCGGATCCGTGTTGAATGCTATTTCAGCCATATCGTCATCGCCGTCGCCGTCGGTGTCATTGTTATAAGGATCGGTGCCGTATTCTTTTTCCTTTTTATCGAAAAGTCCGTCATTGTCGCTGTCCTTATCCAGAAAATCGGGGAGGTCATCACCGTCGGTATCTTTGCACGGCTGCTGCGGACATTCTTCTTTGTCGGAAATTCCGTCTCCGTCGCTGTCGGGATCCATACAGTTGGGAAGTGAATCTCTGTCGAGATCTTCGCAACCTTCGACGCCGTTCGAAATACCGTCTTCATCGGCATCATCGTCGTCTGATCCGCAGATACAGCTGCTCTGATCCGGGTCCGTGGGATCTATGCCTGTGTCGGCCGGATTGTCTGTATCCGTTGTCGTGTCACCGCTTCCGCTGTCGCCTGAATCGGTGTCTCCAGAACCGGAATCTGCTGTGTCTGTTTTGTCGCCGCCGCCCGAAGCGGTATCGGTTCCTTCTTCATCTTCTGCTCCGCACGAAACGAGTCCGAGCAGAAAGAAAAAACAAATCGCCTGAATCAATAACTTTTTCATACGCCACTCCATGAAAAAAACTAAAATCAAAACCGGAGTATTATATAAGTCAATGATTTAAAATCAATAAGAAAATCAATAAAAAGAAATTTAAAATATTGTCTGCTGGGATATTTCGTTCCGGACTTCGATATTTTTTCTGTTTTTGAATGTCTGAAACCATTCTTCGGAATAATGCCCTGAAATTATTGTTTTTTCAGGTCCGCTTCCGGCAATGAATTTTTCTATTTCCTGAAAATCGTTTTCGGAAAAGTAATCAGGATCAGCCTGGATGAGCAGAGTGATGTTTTCCGGAAAAGGAAAGCGGATTTCAGGAAGAAAGGTCATAAAATAAAGTTCGTCGTTGATAAAAAAGTTGAATTTGCTTTTATCACCGCTGCTTTCAGCCATTTTGATCTCGAAACTTCCGACTTTCACGCTTGTTCCTTCTGAAAATTTGAGGAATTTCCTGAGTCCGTTCGATTTTGCGATCTCTTCCGAAGTTATTCTGGTTTTTTCTTTGATGCCGCAGGGGATTTTTATCTTTTTTGTCAGGACGAGTATCGTCGAATCGCTGGAAAATTCGGAAGGGGAGTTGATCCTGAGGTTCCTACCGAGATAGTTTATGCTGGTGGCCGAATGTATCAGCATCTTTAATATTTTTCCCAGATCTCGTTCATTATTCTGTCGCGCAGAGCCCACATCGGCTTGAAACTTTTTGAAGGGAATCCGTTTATCGCGAATGCGAAAAGATAAAGTTTGCCGCTTTTTGCCTTCATAACGCCTGAAAGTGCCGCAACACCTGTCAGAGAGCCGGTTTTTCCGCGGATAAGGCCTGAATTTTCGCTGTTTGTGTTCGCTTTTTTCAATGTTCCGTCTTCTCCCATGACCGGAAGCGAGGAAAAGAAATCGATGCTTCTGTAGTAATCGGAAAAAACGTTCTGGAGCAGTTTGATGTAAAAATTCCCGGTAAGATAGTTCCTGTCGTTGCCGAGACCGCTTCCGTTTACGATATCTATCGTCTCATTAAGTTCGTTTTTGGCAAATTCTTTAAGGATTTCAACACCCTGCTTTGCGTCTCCGCGAATGGTCGCTCCAAGGTAGAACTGGAGACTGTCTGCGATGAAGTTTGAAGAATAAAGGTTCATGGTTCTGATTATGTCGCGCAGAGGATTGCTCTTGTATGTGAAATTTATCCTCTCTTTTGCAGCAAAAAACGAATCTTCAAGTTTTGCACGTTCGATCGGAGTTTCAGCATTTTCGCCCATGAGGTCGAGAAGCGTAACGATATAGTAGCGCGTCGGATCGGCGACACGTTTGAATACCGCCTCGTGCTTTGTCCTTGCCGCACCGAGCGAACCTTTGATGACTATCTCTGTTTGATTTCCCGCTTTCTGTGCTCCGACCACGAGCTGGTTGTTGCCGTCTGCAGTGCCTGTCGCCGTATTTTTTATCGAAAAGTAAGGTGTGGGAGCCGAAAGCGAAACTTCGACCGGCTGATCCGCCTCGTGCGCTTTGACGAATATTGCTACAGCGTTGTAGTTCAGGCTCAGCGGAGCGATGAAAGCTAAATATCCGTTGTCGCCTTTGTCGCCGCTTTCTGCAGTGAGGGCACTCTTTTTGCCGTACAAAAAGTCATCGACGGTAACTTTTTTTATCCCTTTGATGCCGAGTCTTTTGAGATCGGAAGCGACCACCCACAGTTTTTCGATCACCATTTCCGGATCGCCTCCGGCTTTGATGTAGAGAGTCCCGCTTTCTTTATCGAACGAAAAAAGAGTGAGGAATTTAAATCCGCCTCCCAGATGTTTCAATGCGGCTGCGGAAGTGAGAAGTTTGAGGTTCGAAGCATAGAGAAAAGGTTTCTCCGCGTTGATGCTGAGCACGTTTTTGTGAGTTTCGGTGTCGTAGAGAACAAGCGAAATATTTTCTTCCGTAACAGGCGAAAAATCAAAAACTGGAGTCTCGGCATAGGTGAGAGAATAAAAAAGTGCGATAAAAACAAAAAACAGTTTTTTCATGTTATTCATTCGTTTCTTTAGGTTTTCTGGGTGTTCTGCCTCTTCTCGCCGGTTTTTTTGCCGCCGGAGTTTCGTTTGTCTGAGGCGTTTCCGGTTTTGGTTCGGATTCCGGTTTTGCATCATTCTTTTTAGGTGTCCTTCCTCTTTTTGCCGGTTTGGGTTTAGATTCGTTTGGTAGAGACGTTTCATGAAACGTCTGTACGGGTTCAGGTTTCGGTTCCGGTTTGACAGGAGCGGTTTCAGAGAACGTTTCCGCGTTGTGGTTGTTGTTTCTGTTGCGTCCGTGTCTGCGTCTTCTGCGTCTGCTGCCCTGTTCACCGCCGTTCTGCTGCTGATTGTTGTTGGGATTTCCCTGAGTCCTTTCGTTGTTTTCAGGTTTCTGGAAACTGTCTGTTTTATTGACATCTGGAATATCGTCGAGGTCTGAAAAATCGTTTTCCATGACCATTCCGCTGATTATCGGTTCGAGAAGGTCGTGGATCTTGATTTTTGCCGTGTCGTAAAAAAGTTTGAAAGTTGCTGGAATTTTGTTCGACTGGGCGATCATTCTGTCAACAGATCTGAATGTTTCTAAGACGAACTCTTTTTTTGCTTTGACTTTTTCGTTCTTATCAATGACGCCGTTGACTACTGAAACTCCTTTGGAAATTTCTTCGGTCAGAGCGACTATTTGTTCGTGAGAGAGAAATTTACTTAAAATTTTCTCTAAAAGTGAAGTGTCTTTCATGAAAAAATCCTCAATTTAGTTGAATAAAATCAGATCGTTATACTTAAACAAGCTTTGCAAGTATTTTGTAGAAAGGAGCTGTAAGAGTCTGCGGTGCATCGATAGTTCTCAGATACTCGATCTTCATTTCGAGTGAATCGCGGAGCAGATCTTTATACATCGGATCAGCCGAGAACTTCAAAGTGTCGTAAACGGCGTCGAAATCCTTCTTGACGTTCTTGAACGTTCCTTTGTCAGGAAGGTTGAAGCCCGGAAGAACTTTCCATTCTTTCCAGTCGATTTCGTTTCTGGTGATCTTAGTGTAGAGCGAAAGAATGAGCTCGTCTGCGAGAGGATCGCGCGTGCTGTCACTGTAAGGTGCTGTATTTACAACGATAAGTTTGAATTTTCCTTTTTTTGCTATTTTGTTGAAGATCTCGATTTCGCTTTCGACTTCCCATGTCGCATCGGAGTTGCCCCCGGGGATCACTTTGGAATCCGAACAGCAGTCGCATTCGGTGGTATAGGTGAACCACATCGAAGTCATAAGATCGGGATCTTTTATCATCGTTACAGGGGGAAGGCATCCGTCGTTGACCAGAAGAACTACGTATTCGGGCATCGGGAAGTCTTTGTCTTCCTGTTTGAGCTGCGTGTGGATTTTTGCGTTCGGAGAGAGCATCGGGTTGAGGATGAACTCTTTTTTGTCTTCAGCGGTTTTTACGAGCGCGAGATTTTCTGCCGAAATGATCTGCGGAGCCTCTTTCGAGCCGGCAATGACGCTGTCGATCGAGCCGAAGCCGTTTCTTCCGAAGTTGATCATGAATTTCTTCTTATTCTGTGCCGAAGTGATCAGAAGAAGTCCGGAGTCGCCGCTTGTCGTGACTGAAATTTCTTCGCCTTTAGCCGGAGTTTCTGTAGCGTGGGCGTTGAGACCGAAGAAACTTCTCTCGCTTTCGCAGCAGGAGACGGTGAGGAATGTTGCAGAAGTTGTGTCGCTCTTTTTATTGACAGTCTTTTTGATCGATACTGTTTTTGCGGTTCCGTTTACCGGAAGGAATTCGCCGTTAGTCGCTTCGATCGAAGTGTTCCATGCTAAAACTTTTACAGCTTTTCTGATTTCCGAGAAGTTCTTTGCGCCGAGCAGGAAAGCGGTATTTGTTTCAGTGTCGTAGATCATCATAAGTCTTTCGGGCTCTTCTTCGGTTTCGTTGTGTGCTTTCGATTTCCAGTAAAGCCACTCTTCGTTTTCCCATTCAGGGTAGCATACGATTCTTATAGAGGGCATTTCGAGTTTGCGGCTTTTTGCATAATTTTTTGAAGTTTTGTCATCGATCGGGTAGTAGTGGATCGCCGTGTCGAGAAGCAGTTTGGGGAACTGGACCGGAGCTGTGATGTCGATTCTGCAGTTGAAATCAGGGTTGTCGGTAAGATATACGGAATGAAGGAACATTTCACGCTGGATAAGGTCGTAAGAAGCTCTTCTGATAATGTCGAGAAGTTCTTCTCTTTCGTCAGCCGAATCAGGATTCGTGATAGCTTCTTCCGTTGTCGGAACTATTTTTACGAACCAGTCCGTTTCGCATGTGTCTTCACCGGTGAAATTCGAGATGACGTTTGCGTTTTCCGGAAAACTTTCATCGATCTTCGGCATCGTCTGGTTCGAGAAAACAGCGCTCGTCTGCTGCATTGCTGCTGTGTAAAGATCTTTGACTGAAACAGCCGAAGTTGCCGGCGCGTTCATGATCGTAAGAGCTAAAGCCTGAATTTCGGAAACGTTTTTTCTTGTTCCGGCTTCAATGAAATCCAATGTTGTCATTTTTTAATCTCCCTAAAATTGTCAGACAAATTCAAAAAAACGGTGAAGCATAGTAAAAATTATGAAAATATCAATATAATAGAAAATTATTTTTTTCCGTTTTTCAGTTTTATGTTTTTGTTCCGGTTTTCTTTCGGCTCGGAGGCGTTTTTGCCGTCCTGTTTGTCAACTGTCCGGAAGTTCTGCAGCGATTCAGTGATTTTTCCGCGTATAAAGAAGAAGTCTTTTCCGCTGAACTCTTCGTTTTTAAGGTCGAAAGTAGTCGTCATCAGCGCAAGATAGAGGAAAATGCAGAGACTGATGACTACAAAAGTTCTGAAAGTATAGACAGCTATCGAATTTAAAAGTTTGTCTTTGAGGAAAAAACTCGGAAAAGACCATTTTTTATCAATAAAATCGGTGACTGCTACGGCAAAAAATTTCAGGTAGTCGGATTCGTCTGTGATCGCGTTGTGAAGAAACGACTGATTTGGCTTGAGATAAGGCGCGCCGGGGCATTTGTCGATCTCGGAATAGAGCGAACCTGCGACTTCCTTTACTGCGGCACGGTTTTCTTCTATCAGGTTGCTTATCGGTTTGATATGTGAGATCTGGATCGGTCTGACTCCGTGAACAGGATCGATCTTGGCTTTTATTTCAAAATTGTAGTTGCCGTCGGTTTCAAGCATTGCGTTTATAACGTTGATCCGCATAGCAAGGCTTATCACTTTGGAGTAGAGCAGCATCGAGACGAAACCTTCGTCGATAAGCATTTCAAGGATCGTTTTCATCGCACTGCTTTTCTGCTTTTCGCAGCGCATCAGTTTCTCTCTCGAAATGAAACCGGAATATTTTATGATTTCGAGGACTTTCTGGTCCATCGTTTTTTTCATGTTGGAAGAGTATATAAGCGAACCTTTTACGAAATAAAAGTAATATTCGTTCCTTGTAACTTTGAGTTTGAGTATTCCGGTAAGACCCGAAATCGAGGCTTCAGTGAAAACATCGATAAGTTTTTTGTCGCGGATATCTCCGGCAAACGCGATTTTTGCGGTAGATTTTTGAATGATAGATACCGGCATCAGTTTCTCCTGACAGAAAACAAAGCCCTTATCACGGAAAGGCAGTAAACAAATAAATCTATTGAAATTATTATTGTTTTCATTAGGGATTCATCAGGTTTGTCGACAACGAGCCCCATGGTGTTCATAAAATATACAAGGGTTATTGTGAGCGGGAATGCGAGGTAAAGCGAACCTTCGAATATTTTGTCGATGAAGAGGAGACCGCCGCCGGGAACGGTAAAAGTGAGGATGTTCATTATTATCGAACGGCGCCTGAAGAAATTCTCCCTTTTCGCTTCGTAGATTTCGCGTTCGCCGCGTTTGAAGAGCGTGTAGTCGGCTTTCATCAGCTTGCATACTGCACAGACATCGTTGCCGCCGGCATTACATTTCGAACACATGATATTGCCGCACTCAAGGCATCTTGAAAGTTTCAACGAACCTAAATAAATGTATTTCAGCAGGATTACAAAAAGGTAGAAAACAAGCGCTATTAAGATGTAAGCTACTGAATTTATTCTATTTCTTTCATTGGAGAAGCTGTTGCCGTAACATAGATACTTCCATATTTCGGAAGTGTCGGAAAAATAGAGGGAAGGGTAGGAAAACGATTCAGAGGAAGCGGAATAAATGAGTTTCTTTTCAAGTTTTGAACCCTCTTCCCTGAAACCTGTTTCGTCCAAAACTTTTGAAAGATTGTATCCTATTTTCGGATCGCCTGTGCTTTCGTAAGCTTCTTTCAAATAAGGAAGCGCCTCTTTGTGGTTGCCGTTTGAGGCGAGTGCTATGCCGAGAGCGTTTGAAAGCATGGCCTTTATTTCGGGGATCTCTGCAGAAGAAAGTTCTTTTTTCAGGTTGAAGGCCGCTCTGCTGAAATTGCCGTTGTAGAGAAAGAGGAAACCTTTTGCCATATATCCTCCGGGCTGGGAAAGATCTATGTTTTCCTCAGGGAGAAGATCCGGAGAGATGACCGCGATAAGATGGTTGTAAGCGACATTCTGATCAAACTGGCTTGCTTTTTGTTTTTCCGCAGTCATTGAAACAGCCGAAGTTGCTACGAAAAGCAGAACAGTAATGTGGAGCGTCACTTTTTCCGCGCGTGTTCCGAGGTCTCCGAAGAATATGAGAAACGGGATCAAAAGAAATATGACATTGTGAAAATTGTCCGATACAAGCCACATCGAAACGAAAAAAGTTATGCAGAGACCGATCGCATAGAACTTTGAAAAACCAACGATATGCTTGTATTTATGAATAACCAAACTGGTGTATTTGAGAAACATTATGATAATGAATATTACGAAAAATATTAGACATATAGCTGATAATTTCCCTATAAAAAGATAGATCACAGAATCCGCAAAAGCAAAATTCAGGGATCTGTCGACCGCTTTAAAAAAGTGGGAAACTATCTTGTCCGGTCTGCTCGGGGCCAGGTGGAAGAGTCGCGTGAGATAGTGATGATGGACCTCGGGGAGATCATTGGAAAATTTTACGGCGAGATCGGCCGCGGCGAGCTGCATTGCCGGATCGGCATTTTCAGTCATTTTCAGAAGATAAAGCGAACATCCGAAGCAGTCGGGAATGTTGAGCTCGTGCATTTTGGAAAGATAAGGGGAAGCCGCTTTGACGAGAATTTCAGGTGATTCGCTTATAAGCGCGCTGTTTATATCCGATACGAAATTTTTGCTGCTGAATGTGTCAAGATGCAGGGTTTCCGCCGAAAGGGAGAAAAGAGAAAGAAAAAAGAGAAAAATCAGCGATATTTTTTTCATCATCCCTCCAAAATCCGCATGGATATACCACAAGACAAAAATCTTATCAATTTTTATTTTGCCGTTTCATGTTGCTTTTTTATTTTCGCTTCCTATAATTTTGCGTTTTTTGTTTAACCATGTTTTTTTTGGAGGAAAAAATGGCTGTTAATCTTAAAGGAAGAAACTTTTTGACACTTAAAGACTTTACACCCGAAGAAATCCGTTATCTTCTCGACCTTGCACACAACCTTAAAGCAAAGAAAAGAGCAGGTATCAAAGGCGATCTGCTTGAAGGCAAGAACATCGTCCTTCTTTTCGAAAAAACCTCGACGAGAACCCGCTGCGCTTTTGAAGTAGGCGCGATGGATGAAGGCGCAGGCGTAACATTCCTCGGCTCGAACGACAGCCAGATGGGCAAAAAAGAGTCGATCGAAGACACCGCTAAAGTTCTCGGCAGAATGTTCGACGGAATAGAGTTCCGCGGTTTCAAACAGGAAACTGTTGAAACACTCGCAAAATATGCAGGTGTTCCGGTTTGGAACGGTCTTACTGACCTTTACCACCCGACTCAGATCCTCGCTGACTTCCTCACAATCGAAGAGCACGTCGCGAAACCTCTCAACAAGGTTAAATTCGTTTACTGCGGCGACGCAAGAAACAACATGGGCAACAGCCTTATGATCGGTGCAGCAAAAATGGGAATGCACTTCGTTTCATGCGCTCCGAAAGCTCTCTGGCCCGACAAAAATCTCGTTAAGGAGATGAAGGACGTCGCTAAGGAAACCGGCGCTGTGATCGAGTTCTCCGAAGATCCGATGAAAGCTGTAAAAGACGCAGACGTAATCTACACCGACGTTTGGGTTTCGATGGGCGAAGAAGCACTTTTCGAGCAGAGGATCAAACAGCTCAAGGCTTATCAGGTAAATATGAAGATGATAAAGGCTACCGGAAATCCGGATGTTATTTTCCTTCACTGCCTTCCGAGCTTCCACGACCTCAACACGAAAGTCGGCAAAGAGATTTTCGAAAAGTTCGGCATCAAAGAGATGGAAGTTACCGACGAAGTCTTCAGAAGCAGATATTCCAAAGTTTTCGACGAAGCAGAAAACAGAATGCACACGATCAAAGCTGTTATGTGTGCAACGATCGGAAAATAATCATTTAAATCGTCACGCCGTGACGTCTTTGCGACGTGACGTCATATTTTTTCAATAGTTATTTTAACAGTCGCGTGATAAATGAAAAAGGCAACGATACTCGTTGTTGAAATCGCAGCGAAAATTCCCGTTACATCCGCAATCCTGCCGCCGAGCCAGACTGCCGGAATGAGCATGACGATCGTTCTCATGAAGTTGAGCATTGTTGATCGGATCGGTTTGTGAAGTCCGTTTATAACGTTGACGCACATGATCGATGATCCGATTGCAGGGAAAGCAAGTCCGTTGATGAGCATATATTCCATTATATATTTGAGGACGACCGGGTCTTCAGTGAACATCGAGGCGATATTCCGGCGGAACAGAATAAAAATAAGCATCATGAACGAGCCCCAGCACAGCGAAAAAAGTTCGGAGATTTTGAGCGCTTTTTTCACGCGGTCGATCCTTGCTGCACCGTAATTCTGTCCGGTGAAGGGAAGAAGTACGCTCGAAAGCGAGAAAACGCCTACGAGAAGGAGGGAATCGATTTTGATACCGGCTCCGAGCGAGGCAACTGCTTCATCGCCGTAACCGGCCGTAATTCTTGTAACTATCGCGTTCGAAATCGGCATAAGCATGAGCGAAAAAGAGGTCGGGATCCCGAGCCAGAGGACTTTTTTCCACGAACTGAAAATTACCGGCAGTTTAAGTTCCGAAAAATCGAACATTTTCATTCTGAACTGCATGAAACTTACGACGAGAGCGGCACTCACGATCTTTGCTATCATTGTGGCCAGAGCCGCCCCTTCGATTCCCATCCTGGGGAAAAAGCCGATACCGAAGATGAGAAGCGGGTCAAGAATTACGTTTATCACTACGACTGTCACCATGATGAGTCCCGGTGTTTTAGTGTCTCCGGTCGCCCTGATCTCATTGTCGATTACGGCTGGAACAGCTCCGACTGGCATTCCGTAGCAGCAGATCCTCATGTATCTGAGAACGAGTTCGAGCGTTTCGCCTTTTGCCCCGAGCGCGCTGAAAATCGGCCTTATCGTGAGAAGTCCGGCAATGCCGAAAAAAGTTCCCAAACAGATTATAAGGAAAAGGCTGTCGGTTGAGATCCGCTTGACTTCAGGAAAGTTTTTCTGCCCGATCGCACGGGAAATGACGGCGCTCGTGCCGAGTCCGATGCCGAAAAGAAAGTGGTTGACGAGCATGACAACCGGAAAAGTGTAGCTCATTGCGGCGAGTTCGAGCGTTCCCAGTTTGGAAACGAAATATGTGTCTGTCAGGTTGAAAGCCGTCATCGCGATGTGGCCGATGAGCATACCCAGAGCCATGTCAAGCAGGATTTTCGGGATCGAACCTTCAGTGATGTTTTTTTTCATAAGACCACCAAAAACAAAAAACCGCGGAAGTTAGCACGGAAAGGGGGAATGTGCAAATTTTATAAGAATAAAAAATTTTTTTGTTTTTATTTGACTAAGTAATTTTTATTACTTATAAGGCGTCGATTTATGTTCATTGGGGTTTGTTTTTTTAATCCTTTTTTTTATGGAGGTTTATATGAACAAGTATGTAGAAAGCGTTATCGAAAACGTAAAAGCGAAACACGCTAACGAACCCGAATTCGTTCAGACTGTAGAAGAAGTTCTTTCTTCTCTTTCCCCTGTTGTTGATGCTCATCCTGAGTATGAAAAGGCTGACCTTCTCAATCGTATGACTGAGCCGGAAAGAATGTTCACATTCAGAGTTGTATGGACTGACGATCAGGGCAACACCCACACCAACCGCGGCTGGAGATGCCAGTTCAACGGCGCAATCGGACCGTACAAAGGCGGACTTCGTTTCCAGAAGAACGTTTACGAAGGAATCATTAAGTTCCTCGGCTTCGAGCAGACCTTCAAAAACTCGCTTACCGGTCTTCCTATCGGCGGCGCAAAAGGCGGCTCGGACTTCGATCCTGCTGGCAAATCAGATGCAGAAGTTATGCGTTTCTGCCAGAGCTTCATGACTGCTCTTTACCGCTACATCAGCCCGGACATCGACGTTCCCGCTGGTGACATGGGTGTAGGCGGAAGAGAGATCGGCTACCTCTATGGTCAGTACAGAAGACTTAAAGGCGTTTGGGAAAACGGCGTTCTTACCGGTAAAGGTCTTACCTACGGCGGATCGCTCATTCGTCCTGAAGCTACCGGTTACGGCGCAGTTTACTACCTTGAGAACGTTCTTAAACACGAAGGCGACAAGATCGAAGGAAAAACGATCGCAGCAGCTGGTTTCGGCAACGTTACATGGGGTATCTGCAAGAAAGCTATGCAGCTTGGTGCAAAAGTCATCACCCTTTCAGGTCCTGACGGCTACATCTATGATCCGGACGGCGTAGCAACTCCTGAGAAGGTTGATTACCTTCTTGAAATGAGAGCTAAAGACCCGATGCACGTTAAACCGTACGCTGACAAATTCGGCTGCCAGTTCGTAGCAGGCGAGAAACCTTGGGGCGTAAAATGTGATGTCGTTATGCCGTCAGCTATGCAGAATGACGTCAAAATGCCGCAGGCTGAAAAAATCGCTGCATGTGGCGCAAAATACTACATCGAAGTCGCAAATATGCCGACCACGAACGATGCACTCAACTTCCTTCGCCAGCAGAAACACATCATCGTTGCTCCGTCGAAAGCAGTTAACGCAGGCGGCGTAGGCGTTTCCGCACTCGAAATGTCTCAGAACAGCGAAAGACTCGTTTGGACCGCTGAAGAAGTTGACGAGAAACTTAAACAGATGATGAAGAACATCCACGACAATTCCGCAGCAGCAGCTGAAAAATACGGCCTTGGCTATGACCTCGTTGCAGGTGCAAACATTGCCGGATTCGAGAAAGTTGCAACCGCTATGATGGAACAGGGACTCTTCTAATCGGACCTGTTTTTACGGTTTTCGCGGGGAGCTTCGGCTCCCCGTTTTTTTTTTGCACTTGTTTTGTTGTCGGCTGATTTCAGAAAAGGTGATTGTTTAATCCAGATTGGATTCTTTCATCTTTTCCATCTTCTTTTCGATGTTTTTGACGCGGTCGCGGATTGTCGGAAAGAATCTGTTGTGGCGGTTTTCACGCATCGACTGCTCGTAGAAATTTTTTGCTCTTTCGAGCTGGTTCATTTTTTCGTAGCAGACTCCGAGCAGAAGTTCCGAACGGTCTTTCGGAAGATCTTTTTTTGTGTAGATGAAAAGGAATCTTTCAAATGCGATAGCCGCCTTGTTGTAGTCTTTCATTCTGTAGTATGAAAGAGCTGTAAGATAGAAAAGATTCGTGATATGGTCTCCGGTAGATGAGATGTCAAGGCTGTCTTTGAATCTGTCGATCGCCGCTTCGTAGCTTTTGCGTTTGAAAAGCGTTTCGCCTTCCTCGTATTTTTGCAGAGCCGCTTTCTGCTTGATCATGCTTGTCTCGTTGTCGATGATCGTTCTTTCAAGACGCGAAAGTGCAGAAAGGTTGAATTCTTTGTAAAGTTTGAAAGCGTTGTCGGGATCACCTTCTTTCAGCGCGAGATAGAGGTTATATGCCTTGATATCGTTGTTTTCCATCGAAAAGATCTTGTCTTTGAGTTCGGCGACTTCTTTTTCAAGGTATTTGTTGTGTTCTTCGCGGATTCTGCTCTGGTTGGCATAGTTCGCAGCCTGCGCCCTGAAATAGAAAAAGAACGAAGTGATGATGACGATGCCCAAAATCACGAAAGTGACGAAATAGCGTGTCGCCTGATTCTGTTCCTTTGTATTGACTTTGTTCTTGATATCCTTCATTTCCGCAAAGAGACCGTTCTGATTGTTCACGATGTTGATCATCATACGGCGCATTTCCTTGGAATCGTCAAGGCCCTGCGGTTTCTCGTTTTGCGGCTGTTCCTGAATTTTATTTTCTTTGTTTTCTTTGTTTTCGACCATTATATCCTCTCAAAAAACCGCGGAAGTTTAATTTGTTCGCGCGGAATTACAAAAAAAAATAGGAAAAATATGGAATTTTGCTATTCTGCGTGCCGTATTTTTTGTACTTTGGGAGATTGAAATGAGTAATTCCTATTTTGAATTAAAACCGATAAGTTTCAGGGGCGAGGTCGCTGTCGTAGCTCCTTCGTCACCTTTTGACAAAACTGTTTTCAATGCCGGTATAACCGAACTCAAGCTGAATAAAATAAAGCCCGTGATAGATAAAAACGCTTTTGCGAAGGCAAGTTTTCTCGCTGGAAGCGACGAACTTCGTGCTGAATCGCTCGTCAACGCTTTCACGACAGAATCGATCGAGGCTGTATGGACCGCTCGCGGCGGTTACGGTGCTCTGAGGCTGCTTGAAAAACTTCAGGAAAATATCGATAAAATCAAGGCAAATCCGAAACTTTTCATCGGTTTCAGCGATGTGACCGCGCTTCACGCATGGCTTGTCGACAAGTGCGGTTTTGCGACTGTTCACGGGCCGAACATCACGACTTTGAATTCGATCGACCGCTTTTCAAAGGCGCAGATCTTCGAACTCCTGCAGGGGAAGGAGAGGGCTTTCACGATTTTTAACAAAAATATGCGCGCTCTCAATCCAGGCAAAGCGAAAGGTGTCGTCAAAGGCGGCAATCTCACGACGCTCGTTTCGATGATCGGAACTCCGTTTGAGCCCGATTTCAAGGATTCGATACTTTTCATTGAAGAAGTGAACGAGGTGCCGTACAGAGTTGACAGGCTGCTGACACAAATGCGTCTTGCGGGTAAATTCAAAGGGATAAAAGCACTTGTTTTCGGTGATTTCACATACCGCGAGTTCAGGCCGCCGGCTGAAAAGAGTGTAAATCCGTTCGCGATGCTTGAAACGATCGGTCTCGACAAGTCGGTTCCTGTCGTCTGCAATTTCCCGGCAGGGCATAACCAGCAGAATATGGCTTTCCTGCTCGGCGCAGTTGCTGAACTCGATACCGAAGCAAAAACGCTTAAATATTGATTTTATTGGTAAATCATGGCTGAAAAACGGACTAAAGAAGAGATGATCGCTCTTGCCTACGATCTTCAGAACGCGATTACGGCATTCTGTGGTCACAGACCTCTCAGAATTACGACTAACAAGGATTTCAAGCTGCTCCGTATCGTCTGGATGCGGGATTACGAGCGGAAAGATTGGTATAACGGAGTAGGAATGAAGATCCTTATTTCGGCTTTTTCTGACAAGCATCATATTCAAATTCGGGAGATCACCGTCGAAGAGAGCAAAGAATCGGCGGTTTATCTGACAAAAGCGGAAAACGATCCCGCTAAGACAGGAAAAAGGTAATGATTTTTCTGCTTGTTCTTCTCGTTATATTCTTTTCGACTGATATTTTTGCCGGAAACTGCGATACATCATTCATTCCGGTTCCGAGACTTTATCACAAAGAAGATGATGACAACCGCTGTTATTTCAACTCGTTGATCAGCATAAATGCCGAAGACAGAGCGGCGATCGACTATTTCGAGGCACAGAATTCTGAACCGAAAGATTCGTTCTCGATCCTTCCGCGCGGTTTTTATGACACAAGAAAGAATATGAGAACTTTTTATCCTGTTCTGCCTTATTTGAACGGAGTTACCAAAGAGGACCGCTGGAAAAACTCGTGGCAGATCGTGTCGAAAGTAGGGGCAAGCTACTATTTTTCGAACAGAGACGGCAACTTTATTCCTGGAGCAGGCGGCAGAAAGTTCGACAAAGGTTCGACTATGATCACGAGCCAGAGCGGCAACGCGGTTTTCCTCGATTCGTGGGCGTTTTACTGGGAGCTTGAAGAAAAGAACACTTTCGATTCAGAGAACACATGGACTTCGACAGATGTCTCTTTCAGGCGTTTTTACGCAAAAATGAAAATGTGGAAATTGTCGATCATGGGCGGAAAGGATACGGTCCATCTCGGTCCGGGTGAATACGGAATGCTTATTTCAGGCAATGCTGAGCCGTTTTATATGGTGAAGATCCAGAACGAACAGACGATCCATCTGGGCGGCGACTGGAACTTCGTTTTTTTCAACGGCTGGCTTTTCGAAGAGCGCAGGGATATCTCAAATCCGCAGCTGCTGGCAATGAGACTCACATACAGACCTCCTAAAATGTTCAGTTTCTTCGAACTCGGAATGACGCGCAGCATGATGTACGGCGGAAAAGGGCGGCCGGACTATGCCTTGACCGATTATCCCTATCTCATAGCCGGTATTTCAGACAATGTTCCGAACAGCAGGTGGGATGCCGACAGTTACGCGGCGATAGATTTCACGTTCAATATCCCGATGTACAAACTCAATCCGGCGATAAAAGTTTTCAAATTCTATATCCAGGAATCGGGTACCGACATGGCGGCGATATGGCAGGTCGAAGACAAAATCGAACTGCTTCTTCCTTATGTATTCTTCCGTTTTCTTGAAAGAGCGTATCTGATAGGGATTTTTGCCGCAACAGATAAAGATATCATGCGTCTTGAATATACCAAAACTTCGCTTTCTCACTACAGGCATCATATCTACCGTTATGAAGGGTATACTCTCAACGGTCTTTCACTTGCGCATCCTTTCGGAAAAAACCATCAGGCGATACGTTTCAACCACAGGCATTATTTCAGCGATGCATTTTCATTTAAATGGGAGATCGGCTACTACCAGACTGACTGCGCCACGAAAAAAGACGGGAACTCCAATATCACGGCGATTTATCCGTTCTTTTCTCTCAGAGACGGGATCCTGCGGCGCGGATACGGAAATATCTGGTTTGACTGGGTTTTTTACGGTCACCTGATCCGCGGTTATCTTTCCGTAGATGCCGGTCCCAAAACGGATGTCGATCGTTCCGCATCACAGATTTCCATAAAAGACGAAGCATCGGTCGATATTCTGGCAGGATTGTCTGTAATTCTGAAATTTTAGTTTTTCCGATCAGTATTTTTCGCCGGCAAGAACTTCGGCGACATTGTGGTTTTCAGCACTCATAGTGTTGAGATTGTTGAGAATGTCGATGAACTGAATAGAAGCGCTGCCGTCGCAGATTTTCTCTTTAATTCTGTTGAAATGCTGGATCTTCGCATCTTTTATGAGTTTCTTGATCCTGATCCTGATTACGAGAGCCTCGTCGGCATAAGCAGGAACTTCCTCGCCGTTCTTGAAGATCGTGACCGATTTCTTGAAGTGGGAGATGTTTTCATCAAGGATCTGGTTTATGACATTGATCGCTTCAGTGGAGAAGGTAGTATTGTTCCTTTTCAGCTTGTCGATTATCTGTGAAATATGTTCTACGCAGTCGGCGATTTTTTCAAAGTTGTGTGCCAGACCGATGCGGCTTGCTACGATTTTTGCGTCACCTGGAGAAATCGCGCGGACTGAAAGGGCGATAAGGAACTGGGTGAGCTGGTACTGGTATTTGTCGATCCTGTCTTCATTCTTGGCGATCTCATCGGTAAGTTCAGCGACCTGGACCGGATCCTTCAAGGACATTTCACGCAGCATATCAAGGTTCTTCGTAACGTAGTCCGACATATTGAGAAGCTCTTTTTCACATTCCATGATCGCAATCGAAGGTGTGCTGAACATGCTTGTCTGAAGTTTGACGAGATCTTCAGGCATTTTTACGGTTCCTCCGGCCTTGTCTGGGAATATCTTCTCGACGAGTTTCGTGAGCTGGCTTACGAACGGAATACAGAGGATAAGTGTCGTAATATTGAAAACAGTGTGTCCCATAGCAATGTGGACTGTCAGTGCTTCGTCAGGTGTTCCTGGAATCATAAGATCCACAATATCTTTGTAAGGACGGAAAATCACAAGCAGGACTGCAACGCCGATACATCTGAAAATAACCTGCGACAGAGCTGTTCTCTTTGCATTTACTGTGCCTCCGACAGCTGCAAGAACACCGGTCGAACTTGCTCCGATGTTGCTTCCTAAAACGACAGCAAGTGCACCTTCGAAGTTTATAAGTCCCTGGCTGGCAAGTGCTATCACGATACCGACCATTGCGCTGCTCGATTGTGTAATGCAGGTCGTGACGATACCGACTAAAACGCCGAGCAGGATCGAAGCATAGGTTGAACCGTCAATGCTCTGGAACATCCTGACGAAAGTTTCGCTCTCTTTAAGCGGTGCAAAGCCGCTTTTCATAGTTTCCATTCCGAGGAAGAGGATGCCGAAGCCGTAGATCAGCTCGCCTATATACTGCCATGACTTGTTTTTAGAGAAAAGGCGCAGCATAACGCCGACACCGATGAGCGGCAGAGAGAAAGCCGAAACATTAAGCGTTACGATCCAGCCCGTGACCGTGGTTCCTATACTGGCTCCGAGGCCGACTCCGATCGCCTGCTGGACTGTCATGAGCCCGGCATTGACAAATCCGATCGTCATAACGGTCGTAGCGCCGCTCGACTGGATGATAGCCGTGATCAAAAAACCGACAAAAGCCCCGACGAAACGGTTAGATGTCAGGACCTTGAGAATTTTCCTGAGCTTGTCGCCGGCCGCTTTCTGGACGCTTTCGCTCATGACTTTCATACCCATGAAGAAAAGTCCCAAGCCGCCCAGCGTGTGGAAAATAATGTAACTCCAATTCATAAAGAGTTTCTCCAAAAATATCAAAAAACGTCTGGATTTAACTTAATAAAAACTATGCGGTCAAGGTTTTTTTAAGATTCTCAGTACTAAAAGGATCACAAAAAATAAAAAATCGGTGTAAATCGTTTTTATTCCGAAAATCTCTGCCGGAAAAATGCGGGAGCTTCCTCCGAATTTTATCCAGACCAACAGAAAATAAGCCGAAATGAGAATCCCTAATGTGAATCCGGCTGACTCCAGAAGCTGTGTCAGAACAGATTTTTTCAGAAGAGCTGAGAGAATAATAGCGATGTATGCATTGCCGTATATGTAGCAGATCGGAATATCGGAAAAAGTCGGGACTCTGAAAGGATTAAGGTGAAACTCCGCAACCAGCACAAACGACTGGAATATACCGGCTGCAAGCAGGATGAAAAAGAGTTTCCCTGCAAAGTTCAAAGGCCGCAAAGAATTATTATCCATTAAATGAAGCTCCACTTTTCGATCATAAAATACCAGAAAGGAAGGGTGACGAGCGAAAAAAGCGTCGAAAAAGTCACGATCCCGCTCACTACTTCTTTGTCTGAATCTACAAAATCGGCAAAGAATGGAGATGTCGCGGCACTCGGCATGACAGATTCCATGAGAATTACCTTTTTTGTAGTGATATCAACGTTTTTGAAGCAGAAAGATACTATTGAAAGAACCGCAACGCCCACAATTATTCCAAAAACCGTGCGGAAAAATGTCCCTAAAATTACGGGGCGGAAAGTCCCTTTTTTGAGCACGATCGAAAGCGAAAGACCGACTGTGAAAAGTATGGCCGGAATAGTGATATTCGCTATCGAACCGATGCTTTTTGCAAGCCATTCCGGAAGTTTTATTCCGTAAAAATTCATCGCCATCGCCAGAAACGCGGAAAGGACAGGCGGGATCGCATTTGACGTAAGTGCGTGAATTATTTTGTCTTTTGAGGCGTTTCCTGAAGACTCCTTCGACAGAAACCATACGATCGTAAATCCGACTGAAAGAACTGCCGGCCAGAAGAACATTGAGAAAAAGACGCCGCGGGTAAAACCGTTTTCGCCGTAAAAGTAGGAGAGGACGCCCCATCCGAGATAGCTGTAGTTGCCGACAAAACTTCCGACGCAGAAACTGTTCGAGATTTTTTTCTCTGACGATGAAAGATTCCGCATCGATACGACCAGAATTCCGGATAAAACAAGTATCAGACAGAGCGACATGATCATCGGAAGCATCTGACTGAATTCTTTCGTATCGGCATTGTAGAGGTTCCTGAAGATAAGGAAAGGAACAGTCGCTTTTATGACAAATTTTCTTAAAACGGCAGATTCGTTATCGGGAAAAAGCTTCAGCTGTTTGAAGATCCAGCCTAAAAATATCGGAAAATTTATCGTCAGAACAATCTCAATCAGGTTCAAAGCAGCCTCGTTCCAAAAAATCAGGGGATTTTAAGGAAAATCCGATGAAAAACAAATTTTCAGCGCGCCATCGTCGTGACGACGAAAACGACGTAACGCCGTAACGTCGGTAGCGCGCGAAAAGGCGGCGCATCGAAATAACGACACGGCGTTACGTCGTCACGCCGTTACGGAAAAATTTGACTTATTATTTTTAAATGGTTGAGTAATCCCGTTTTTTTGGCTTATTTAACAACCGATATTTTATGGAGTAAAACATGGAAAACAGAGCTCACAACTTTTTCGCAGGTCCGGCTGCGCTTCCGCTTGAAGTCCTCAAACAGGCTCAGGCAGAACTTCTCAATTTCAGAGGCACAGGCGTTTCCGTTATGGAAATCAGCCACAGAGACAAAGCTTTCATAGCTGTAACAGAAGAAGCAGAGGCAGATCTTAAAAAACTTCTCGGCCTCGGCGACGACTACGCTGTCCTTTTCCTTGGCGGCGGCGCAACACATCAGTTCATCATGCTCCCGATGAACGTTCTCAACGAAGGCGACTGCGCTGATTACGTTGATTCCGGTAACTGGGCACACAGAGCTTACGAAGAAGCTTGCATCCAGGCTGACTGGGCGAAAGCAAAGGCTAACTGCGTAGCTTCGACAAGAGAGCTTGAGAAGAAATACTGCGTTCTTCCCGAAGTAAAACAGGAAAACATGAACCCGAACGCAAAATACCTTCACTTCTGCTCGAACAACACGATCTACGGAACTCAGTTCTTTGAGAAGAACTATCCGAAACCTCTCCCGGGCGTTCCGCTCGTAGCTGACATGTCCAGCGGTTTCATGTCACACAGCTTCGACGCTACGAAATTCGACATGATCTATGCAGGCGCACAGAAGAATGTCGGCCCCGCAGGCGTTACAGTAGTCGTTATCAAAAAGTCCTGGGCTGAAACTTTTGCAAAGAAAGGCTTCCAGCTTCCGAAGACTCTTGACTACAAAGTTCAGATCGAAAAAGGCAGCATGTTCAATACACCGCCCTGCTTCAACATCTACATCACCGGTCTTGTTTTCAAATGGATGCTCGAAATGGGCGGCCTGAAGGCTATGGAAGCAAGAAACGACAAAAAACAGAAGATGATCTACGGCGCGATCGACAACTCCAACGGCTTCTACAGAGGCTATGTCCAGAATCCGGAACACCGTTCATGGATGAACGTAACCTTCAACCTTCCGACTCCGGAACTTGAAGAAGAGTTCGTTAAAACGGCGAAAGCTCAGGGCATGCTCGGTCTTAAAGGCTACAGAACCCTCGGCGGAATCAGAGCCAGCATCTACAATTCGACTTCTCCTGAAAGCGTTGAAACGCTTGTCAACTTCATGGAATCTTTCAGAAAAGCTCATTAATTACTTTAACTTCGTTTGTTGCGGGCGGATTCTATCCGCCCATTTGCATCAGGCGCGGCTTTAAGTCGCGCCTTTTTTGTTTGTGATTATTTTGCCTCAGCTGAGAGTTTTCTCATAAAGAATTTACCGAAACAGAAGAGTGTTACCGGAGTAAGAAGTGCCATTGCGCCGATCCAGAACCATATCATCGCGTGGTCGGGAGAAGCGGGAAGGGGGTGTCCGTTCTCGAACGGTGTGTAGATTTTGATGAGAAGTCCAGACATCGGGCCGACAAAGAATTTTGCCGCAAACCAGGGCAGGATCGAAAGGGCGATGTATGTTCCTTCTTTTCCTTTGGGTGCGATCTCTGCTGTAAACTGCATGAGTCTGGGCGACCAGATCGATTCGCCGATCGTGAAAATGAAGATGAAGAAAATAAGCGGCCAGTATTCAGCAACTGCCGTGATTCCCGACATTTTTTCAGGCGAATCGACAAGCCCAAGCCATTTTATGAAGACGAGTTCACCGAGCGGAGTGTTCGTCAGACCTTCGAAAAATGAAGGGGGAATGACTGCGATGAAGCATGCGAGCGAGGAAACTATCGAACCGATGATCATCATTTTGTAGGACGATGTTTTTTTCGTGATGTAGGAGACTATCGGAACCGCGAAAATGATGAGAACGGAGTTCAGGAAACCGTAAATATTGCCGATCGGAGCGCCTTCGCCGAGAACGCTGATTCCGTATTTCGGGAAAGTGTAGGAAAAGTGGAAAAATACGCAGCGGACGAAAAGGGTGAGGGCCAGAATTCCGATGTAGATCCAGAAAGTTTTCTCGACAACGACATTCTTAAGCATCGTCGCGACATCGATTGCAGAGTTTTTGACCGATTCAAGGCCGCTTCCGAGCTCTTTTTTCGGCGTTTTGGCAACTTCGCCTTCATCGTTGAGCTCGATGTTTCCGCGAATGAAGAACGCGACGATCAAACTTACGATGGTAAAGCCGAAACCGATGACGAAAACCATCTGGTAAGTCGTGAAATGCATCCCTAAAAACATCGTTCCGGCGTTCTCGTTTACTGCTCCTGCGGCGTCGGTGACAGAGAAAAAGCCTCTGATTTTGTCAAAAAGCATCGAACCTATCGCGTAACCTAAGTTCATGAGAACGTAGAAAAGGCCGAATCCCATCGCCGCTGTGTCTTTCGTCGTATATTTTTTGATCGCAATCGAAACAAGCGGTCCGACAACGGCAAAACCTATCGCCATCGGGATGAAACCGAGGATAAAAATGAGCACCGGATTGGTGACGAATGCCATGAAAAAGCGCGAAAATAAAAGGAAAAATATACTTATGAGAAGCGTTTTCCTGATTCCTATCGTGTCGACGACAGCACCCGTCAGCATGCCGATTATCGAAAGGAGGATCGACCACACCATGATGTATGAACCCGCTCCCAGGTCGCTGATCCCGCAGTCGGCCGTAAGCCAGAGCGTGAGAGTGAGGTTCATCGCCATGTAGGCGGTGTATTCGATGATGTTGTAGATGAAAAGAAGCCACATATCGCGCGGACTTTTGCGTAAGCCTTTTGCGTAGCTCCAGATGATCCCGCCGAACGCGAGAACTGCGCCGACAATAAGTGAATAAGTAATAATTTCAGTTGCTTGCAAATTTTTCCTCCTGAGCTTGTAACACTCTCACAAAAGTAACGGAAAATTATATTGAGGCTCTTTTTAAAAGCAAGTCGGCGTTATTGTCGATCAGGTTCGACGCCGCCGCCAACATTGTCGTAACGTCGTCACGTCGTTTCGTCGTAACGATGACAAGGCGGCGAATCGATAATAACGATAAGAACGACAAATCTTGTTTTTTTAACGGCTTTTTCTTAAAATTAAAGCCGTTTTTTTGCGAGGGATCATGCTGCTCGAAGATTTCATTCCAGTTGACAAAAGTTCCGCGATAAGGGCTTTTCTTTTTTCTCTTCTCACAACTGAAAAAGTTGAGATCTTCTGCGGCGGAAACGAGTTGTCTCATGATGTTTTGTCTGCTCTCAACTGCCTGAAATCATTTGGAAAAACAATTGAAAATCAAAACAGGAAAATCACGGTTTCAGGAACGGCGAAAGCTCCTGAAAATCCGGTTGACTGCGGAAATTCTGCCACGATGATGCACATTCTGATGGGAATAAGGCAGTATTGCGGCTGGAATTTCGGACTCACCGGAGACGAATCGCTGATGTCGCGCAATCACGGCGATTTTGAAGAGGCGGCGAAATTTTATAACGGCAATTTTGTCGAAACTACTCTTGCGAAAGAGAGCGCGCAGCTGAAGTCGTTCCACCTTCTTGCGATGCTTAAAAGCGGCGGAAAGCTTCATTTCAAGGCAAAAACAAGGCGCAATACAGAGGAACTTCTTCTGAAAATGGGAGTAAAACTTGCAGAAAGCGAAGGTTCGATCGAGGTTCTTCCTGCCAAAGATCTGCACGGTTACAGTTTGACTTTGCAGAAAGACCCCTCATCGGCTTTTATTGCGGTGTGTACGGCTTTGATCTTCGGTAAATCTTTTGAAATATCAAATATTTATCCTGAAAAGTTGCGCATGGAGCCTTTCAATTTTCTTGCTGAATCGGGATATGATATTGAAATAAAATACGAAAAAAACGGTTGCACTGTGAGCGGAAATCCAAAAGTCTGCAAAAAAGCTGAACGTATTGAAATTGCTGAGGAAAAAGTCGCAACTGTCATCGATGAAATTCCTTTTATCGCATTCATGGCGGCAAGAAACGGGCTCGATTTCCGCGTGAAAGACGCGAAATGGCTCAGAAACAAGGAGAGCGACCGCATAACCGAAAGCGTGAAAAGGCTTTCTCTTCTTTTTGAAACTACGGAATTTGACGACGGTTTTTCAGTTTCCGGCGGCAAAAGGCATCCTTTGAAAGGGGTGTTCCCGCACAGTTCCGATCACCGGATGGAGATGCTTTCGTTTCTGATGGCAAAAGACTCGGGAGCAGCGTTTAAGATGAATGATTCCTATAAAATTTCTTTTCCAAAATTTTACGAACTTACGGAATGTTTGAAAAATGACTAATGAAATCAAAGAATTAAGAAAAGAGCTCGATTTGCTTGATGATAAAATATCAGAACTTCTTCAAAAAAGGATCGAGACAGGGAAAAAGATCGTGAAACTGAAAAAAGAAGCCGGAATATCCAAAGACGATCCTGACCGCGAAAAAGAGATACTTGAGCGGATCACAGCCGGAAAAAGCGATATTTCGGAACTTTTAAAAACCCTTTACGGGAGAATCTTTGATTGGGTGAAAAATCACTAACTAAAGGAAAATATTTAAGAAAAGTAGAATTTCTGATTATAGTTTTGATCTCTTTTTCACTCTATTTTCTGCTGAAAAACGAAACTCCGCAAAAAGAGGCGGAACCGGAATCGCCAAAGCCCGTTTCAGAAGTCGCGGCTGAACCTGAAAACCCTCCTGAAAAAGAGGAAAATGTTGCGGTTTATTTTGATCGCGAAGTTATAAATATTGTGAAAAAAATGATAAACGGCGCTTCTGCAACGATAGATGCTGCGACTTACACATATTCGAAAAACGAAGTGACGGAACTTTTGGAGAAGCGTCATTCCGAAGGGGTAAAGATCCGTCTTGCGGCAGGAAACAACAAGGACAAGACTCGTCCTGCGCACGATTTTACCATCGTGAAAATGAAAAACGGCATCTATCACCCGAAATTTTTTGTTTTTGATGATAAGGATGTGCTGATCCTTTCGGCTAACATCTCTTCTTCTGCCGATGCAGCGAACAATGCCGTCCTTTTCAGAAATGTTCCAGAGGCTGCTGCGATACTTAAAGCTGAGATAGACGATGTTTTTGCGGGGAAAATAGAAAAAAGATGCGAGCAGGGCTGTGTTACCGAAATCGGAACGATTTTTTTCAATCCGGGAAAAGGGTGCGTCGGCATAAAAAACGAGTTTTTGAAAGCAAAAAAGTCAATAAAAGCGGCAATTTACACCGTGACACAGAAAAATCCCGTTTTAACGGGGCTTAAAAATGCCGTGAAAAGCGGGATCGATACGGAACTCATACTCGACAACTGGCGCGGAGAGGACGGAAAAACCGTAAACAAAAAGGCTGCGAACTATTTGGGAAGTATCGGTGTAAAACTGAAATACGATGAGCCTGAGAAGTCTGACGAGCATCTTTTCCATCACAAATTTGCCGAGGTAGACGAGGAAACGGCGGTTTTCGGTTCAATGAACTGGACTGCTTCCGGCTGTTACCGCAACCGCGAGATAATTGTCATTTCGAAAGAGGCTTCGATTGCAGCTTCGTTTTCCGATTATTTCGATAAATATTGATAATTTATTCAGCTCTTGAGTTCGTTGTCATAAGAATAGTCTTTGACGCTATAATACTCGCATTTCTTTGAGGATTTTCATCGCAGCATCCTGTTCGGCCGCTTTTTTGTTCCTTCCGAAACCTCTTGAAGTGAAACCCATCGACGAACATTCAATAACGAAAACGAGGTCGTGTTCAGGACCCATTCTGTCGATCACCGTGTATGTCGGGACGGGGAGGGCAAGTTCCTGCGCTATTTCCTGAAGGCGTGATTTGTAGTCACGGTTGATGTGATCCAAAAGGTCGACGATATCGGGGGAGGCGTCAATCAGCGGCGTGAAAATTCCTGTGATTATGCGGAGGACCGTCATCCAGCCCGCTTCAAGGAAGATTACAGCCATAAGCGATTCGAAAACATCGGAAAGAATGGAATCCTTTTCCCTGCCGTACATTTTTTCCTCGCCTTTGCCAAGGATCATGAGTTCACCGAGTTCAAGACTTTTCGCGTTATAAGCGAGGCCCTGCTCGTCGATCAGGTTGCTGCGCGCTTTGGAAAGTTTTCCTTCCTCTGCATCGGGAAAGGTGAGATAGAGCAGGCGGGAAACGGCGAGTCCGACAACTTCATCGCCTAAAAATTCGAGCCGCTGGTAGTTTTTTCCTTTTTCGGCAGTTTCCGCGCTCGGATGGGTGAATGCTGTCTCAAGAAGATCAAGATCTGCGAACTTATAGTTCAGTTTCTTTTCAAGTTCTTCTACTTTTGTTTTATCGAGCAGTGAAGTCATTGTTCCCCTCCCAGAGCATACATCGCGATACTTGCGGCAACTGAAGCGTTGAGCGAGTTGATTTTGCCGAACTGTCTGATCGAAACGACGAAATCGGCGCAGTTTAAAATATACTGTCCGACCGATTTGTCTTCGCCGCCGATGACAAGCAGTATTTTTTCAGGGTGAACAGCGGCAACATCTTCAAACGAACTTTTGCCGGCTCCGTCGAGAGCGATCACCGTATATCCGTGTTTTTCTTGAAGATTTTTGACGTAAACATTGGAACTTGATTCCCGGACGATGTTGAGATGTTCGCTTGCTCCGGCACTCACTTTTATTACTGACGGATAGATTTCGGGAACGCCGCGCACCGGCATCAGGATCGAATCAAAGCCGAAAATCTCGGCACTCCTGAGGATCGCCCCGACATTGTGCGGATCTTCGACATTGTCGAAAAGGAGAATGCGCTTTTTGCCGATGATATTTTCAAGTTCTGCGTATTTGTAGACCGAAGCGCGGATGACCGCACCCTGGTTGTCGGTCGAGCCCGAAAGCTGATTGAGGCGCTCTCGCGATACCCATTCAAGTTTTATTTCTTTTTTCTCAATAAATTCAGCAAGTTTCTTGATTCGCGGATTGTTCGCCGATTTTTCATTCAGATAAGCCTGATAGATTTTTCGTTTGCCGCCGCGGATCACTTCAAAGCACGAATTTATGCCGTAAACATATTCGATAGACGATTTTGCCATAAAAAACCTTCCTAAAAAAACTTTTTTCGGGCGATTCTAACGACAGAAAGGCGATAGTCAAAAAAATCTCTTTTTCCCTTGACGGAACGTCTTCGGCAACTAAAATTGCGCGGTTGTTTTTAATGGATTTTTTCAGGAGGATACAATGCTTAGAATTGAAAAAGTTGCAGGAAAAGATGTTTTGATGGAATCGGAAATTCCTTTTTTGAAGCTTTTCAAAAAGGGTAAAGTCCGTGAAGTTTACGAGCTCGGCGAATATCTTCTGATAGTCGCGACCGACAGGATCAGCGCATTCGACGTCGTTATGAAGACCGGCGTTCCGTCGAAAGGGATCTATCTCACGCAGCAGTCGGCTTTCTGGTTCAAATTCATCCGCGAAAACGGCTTCAGCACCCATTTCGTAAGCGATGATCTTGACGAAATAGCTGAAATCACGGGCGAAAAACGTCTTCTTGACCTTCCGTGGCTCCGTGGCAGAGTAATGCTCGGAAAACACGCGGAAGTTCTTCCGGTCGAAGCCGTATGCCGCTTCAGGATCTTCGGTTCGGCAGTTTCTGCGCTCAAAAACAACACCTGGATCTGGGACAAAATCGAAGCTGACGACTTCGCTGAAGGCTCGCTCATCAAAAACGGCCCGATTTTTACTCCTACCGAAAAATCGGAAACCGACGACAAAATCACTTTCGACCAGATGGCTACGCTTATCGGCTCGAAAGAGACTGCCCAGCAGATAAAAGACACCACGATCAGACTTTTCAAGCTCTGCCGCGACTACGCGCTCAAGAATTTCGGATTCGAAATCGCTGACGGAAAGGTCGAATACGGCTTTATCAACGGCGTTCTCTCGCTTGTTGACGAGACTTTCACGAGCGACAGCGCACGTTTCATTCCCGACAAATCAAAGGAAGTTTTCAGAAAATGGCTCACCGACCACAACTTGAGAAAAGTCGCAGCTGTTCTTCCTGACGATGTCGCAATGATGGTTTCCGACCTCTACAGAAGCCAGTGCCTTGATATGAAAATCAAATTGTAATCAGAAAAAACGTAACGATATATTTGAGATTATTCAGCTTTGGGTTCTTCTTTGACTTCTTCCGCAGGTTTTGCTTCTTCAGCTGGTGCTTCTGCAGCAGCAGCCTCTTCAGCTTTCGGTTCTTCTTTGACTTCTTCTGCCGGAGCTTCTTTTTTTGCCGGAGTTTTGAGAGCTTTGAGAGTTGCTTCATAGTTCTCTTTTCTGCTTGAGAACTGAGCCATATATTCGTTAGCCAAGTCTTCAGCGGTTTTGCCGTCAACGTTTTTGAGAGTTGCGTCAGCGCCTGCGTTGATAAGGATCTCAACGACTTTCTCGTTTCCTCTCTGAGCAGCGACCATGAGCGGAGACTGTTTTTTCGCATCAAGTGCGTTGACATCGCTGCCGGCTTTGACGAGAGCGTCTACTACTGTCGGCATGCCTGTCCATGAAGCCCAGAGAAGGGCAGTCCAGTTGTCTTCGTCAACTGCTTTGACATCTGCGCCGTTCTCAAGAAGAAGTTTGGTCATTTCGAATCTTTTTTCTTCAAGACTCGGCT
The DNA here is from genome assembly GCA_017963125.1 of bacterium. Lineage (GTDB taxonomy): Bacteria > UBP6 > UBA1177 > UBA1177 > UBA1177 > UBA1177. The sequence goes on along the minus strand of JAGCUA010000009.1, from coordinate 260,290 downwards.
TTTCGACTTCTGTTCCGTCTTCTTTCTTTGAAGTCGATTTCTTCGTTATCAGATTTCTGTCACCGTAATTAAGGTAACTCGTCCACATCAGTGGAGTTCTCTTCTGTTCGTCAGGCTGGTTGACTGCTTTTGCATCTTTACCGATGATTTCTTTCATCTTGTCGATGTTGTCCTGGATTATCGGGGATACGAGCGGACTTTCCTCAACATCGCCGCGGAGCTGGTCAAAACCGAGTTTTACGACGAAAGCGAAAACGAGACCTGCGATCATAAGGATAAGACCGTCTTTGAGTATTGCTTTGTAGTTTACATTCTTTTTAGCCATGATTACCTCCTTATGCCTCTGCCTTTGCTTCTTCTTTCGGCGCGTCTGCAGGAGCAGCTTCGGTGTTGTCCTGGGTGAGCGTTCTCTTGAGTGCGACTACCGCGATCGGGCTTATTATAGCCAGAGCGAAGTAGATCATCCACATAAATTCAGGGCTTTCGAGGTATTCGATATTTCCTGTTTCGATCTTAGCCTTGACACCGTCGTAGCAGAGACTTGCGATAAGAAGTCCGCTGACGAAGCCGTTGATAGGCCTTGCGATGAACATCGGAAGAGCCGAAAGTCCCATGTAGGAAGCAACTTTATCCTTCGGAGCGACAGATGCGACGTATTCCGTGAATCTCGGAGAGAAAATAAGTTCACCGACAGCGAAAACGAGGATCTGTGCGATGATTACGAATCTGTAAGCCTGGTCAAGGTTGTTGATTCCGGGGATCGCAAGGAACCATTCGCCAGGGAATGCAAGGAAAAGAAGCGAAAGGGCGGAAAGTGTCATACCAACGACCAGAAGTTTGACGATATTGAACTTGCCGATGAAATTCATCGTAAGAGCAAGACCGACTGTGATGATGAGCGGGTTGAGCGAGTTTACCGCGCCAAGCTGGAAGTCGGCGAACATCGTTCTAAGGTAATACTTCGGCATAACCATTGTCTGGTGTGTGAAAACGAGACGGACGCCGAGAGTAAGGCAGAGGAAGAGAACGAGTTTCTGGAAAGCTGATTCCTTCCATACTTCTGCGAAGATCTTGAGCGGGGTTTTGACTTCGCCGCTGCCGTCGTCTTCGTCTTTTTCTTCCATGTTGTCCTCGTTGATGAGGAAAGCGCAGAGGAAGCATACCGCACTCATTACGAAACCGAACGTGAAGATCGCAAGATTGCCTTTAACAGGACCGAGCGCGTTTCTGAAACCGTCGCATACCGCAACACCTGCAAGCATTGCGCCGATGTTCATGATAAGATAGTAAAGGTTGAAACCCTTACCGCGGTTGTCCTTGTTCGTGAAGTGACGCAGAGCCGTACTTGTGATTGTTACAAGCATTGCGGTTCCCAGCGCCATGATGAAAAGAAGTCCGCCGATCGAATACTGGAGAACTTTTCCTTCCATAAGACCGGGGAAAACGCCCATTCCCAAACGGCTGATCATAAGCAGGATCGTCGCGAAAATGAACGATTTCTTGTCACCGATAACGTCGCAGATCGAGCCGACCGTGAACATGAAAGCTGTGATGAACAGGAAGAAGTAGCCCTGCCAAGCACCTGCTTCGTAGTCGCTGAAACCTACGTTGTCAGTGAGGAACATCGAAAGAACGATGATAACCGAAAAATACGAAAGACCGTCAAAGAACTGGATGGCATTGACCAACCAGAACTCTTTGTTGAAACCACCTAAAGTTTTTGCCATAAAACACCTCCTTAAAAAAAACGGCGCAGTTTCCACAAAAACGGTGATTAAGTCAAAAAAAAATGTTAGGAATGCGAGCCGGGATCAAGTTCCTAAAAGATTTCGTTAAAATATTCGGGAGGTTAGTGGGAGCGGGCGTTTTTTAGTGGGGCAAGTTTTTACAGCAATAAGATCGTGAATTTTGCTTGTAATAGGAAAAAAACAAAGGCGTTTTGTGGTGAATTTTCAATGTTTATGCTGACTTATTCCTTTTTTGAGACAAACTGAAAATTTTTCTTTGACACCCCGATTTAAAATGCTAAAGGAAATATGGTGATGTTTGTTTTGTTTTTTTAGAAGGAGATTATTATGGCAGAATTAAGAAGCAGGTATGTCTTTAGAACAGAATCTGATTATGAAGAGGCGAGAGATCATCTTTATCGTGAAATGTATTCGGATTACAGTAACTCTAATTGCCTTTATTTCTATGGATATTGGGGATCCTGCTCACAATTTAATTGGGAACAATGCTGGCGAATAGATATTTACAGCGATTGCTCCGATGCACCTCATGCAGCTGATATAATGAAAGAACACGGTGGCAAATATTATAAAGAAGATTGCGTATGTTTTATTACTACTGCGGTTTGCGGCACTTTCGGCAAACCGGATAATTGCGATGAACTGACTGCATTCAGAAAATTTAGAGACACATTTATGTCAAAAGATGACGAAATGATGAAAGAGGTCTCGAGATATTATGATGTGGCTCCGAAAATCTGTGATGCTATAGAAAAGAGAGGGAAAGAATATTCCCAAAACACATATACTTGGATATGGAACACATTTTTGTCAGAAGCTTACGATGCTTTGAACAAAAAAGAGTTCGAGAAGGCGCATGAGATATACAAGGAAATGGTCCTGAAGTTGGAGAAAACCTATTTGTAGAACAATGGAAAAGGTGAAATTTTGACATACTTGGAAGAATTGCAGGAAAAAAGGAAAAATGCCTTGATCATAGTTTGTACACTTGGTCTGACGGCATTGTTTATGGAGAGGTTCAGCTCTGTTTGGACTACGAATCTTTTTGAAGGGACTTCATTTATGCAGAATGGAGGAATAGCCTTTATTTGCAGAATAATCTCATTCCTTTTTCTTAGCGTGCTTTTAGCCGGTATTTTTTGGATAATCAATGTGTTTAAACTTATTTATTACTCAATTGAAATAGCGAGGCAGCCGTAATGCCGACATATATAGCCAGCCGCTGGTCTTCCAATGACAATATCGCGTTTCCGGACAGACTGGAAATCGATGCAATAAATGTCACATATTATAAAGGTGCTGTTATAGGTCACACTTCAGTAGTTATTGCCAGATCGAACATTGCAAGTGTTCATCTGAGAACAGGTTTCTTTTTTGCCGATGTGATAATCGAAACTACAGGCGGAAAGGAAATTGAAGCTGTCGGATTTAAAAAGAGTGATGCAAGGGCGATTGTCGCTTTGTTGAGTTGAGATGGATAGGCTGTAAAAATAATTCGGGGGTATTTATTAGTATGAAATTTTCAAATGAAAAAGTGATTTTTAGAGGTAGTCTTAAATTTTTGTTTGTTTTTTCCGTTCTGTTTTTCAACATTCTTTTTCTTGCTGCTGAAGATGTTTCCAGAGGTGAGGAAAGTCAACCAGCGGAAGATGTTCATGACTCCAAAATAAACATTTATATTGAAAATTCTTACAGTATGCTCGCTTATTATGAAAAACAGGGGATGAATTTATCAAATTCTATAGAAAGTTTGATAACACATATTAAGAAAAACTATCCGGATATGCCGCGCGAGATCTATTCTATAGCTGGTGATTCAACAAATTCTTTAACAAAATACTACGAATCAAATGATATGGATTTTATTTTTGATATTAAAAATTCTCAATTTAGAAAAAATGAGAAAAAATGTGAGAGAGATTTGGATGATCCAAGGTGTAATTTTAAAAAAGCTGCGCAAAAATGTACATCGGATTCAAAAGACCCTAGATGCAACACAGAATTGAATCACACAATCGAGAAAATTTTGCAGGAAACTAAATCCCGATCAGTGTCGTTTTTTATTTCTGATTTGATTTATTCAATTGAAAAATCTAAAGTTCCGAGCACAATGCTTCCTAAGCTTCAGACTAAAACAACCCAGGTCTTTTTGGATAAGAGCAGGGAAGATTATAATTTTTCTGTTGTTTTGATTCAGTTGAAAGTGAAGTTCGATGGAATATATTATGACTATAATGATGTACCTTCAGAAAAACATGGTATAGAAAGACCAATATTTATTCTAGCTATGGGGAACAAAGATGTATTGCTCAAATTATTTGGTGAAAAAAATAAATTGTCTGAAGAAATTAATAACTTCCAAAATATTGCTTATTTTTTCCCAAATAATAATTATGAAAAAAGTGTTTTTACAGTTCTTCCTGTGACAGATGATGAGGATTCGTATCCAATTAACCCTGGTAGGGTTGAACCAGGAGATCCTGTCCAGAGAATTTATCGCTATAATGAAGTGAACAAAATTTCTATTGCTGCGCAAATAAATTGTTTAAACAAAGATCCTGAGGTCAAGGAAAATTATGCTGGTGATGTCATGGTCGAAATCGCAGATAAGACTTCAGATGAAACAAATAAAAAACATTTAATTATTGAAAAAGTTGAGACTTTTGACAAATTAAATAATGAAACAAATAAAAAGTTTGTAAAACAGTTAAAGAACAAAGGGTTTACTTATGTTCTTAATTTGAAAAAAGAAGCCGGATTAAAAACGCCCTCAAACTTGAAAATATATATAATTGATGACTTACCTAAATGGATTGATATCTCTTCTACCGAAGACGACACGAAATTGGATAAAACAAAAACTTTCGGATTAAAATATTTTGCAAATGGTGTAAAAAAGGGACTCCAGGGGAATGATTCCAAAGATGATTATTGTTTTTCTATAGATTTGGGAGTCGGTTATCCGGAAGAAGATGAGGCCAAAATTTCCAAAGAAAATATAGGTGCTTTCGAGTTGCTTCTAACCTTGCCTTTTGATAATAATCCAGATAATGCCCTGTTTTCTGATTTCCCTGCTTTATTTGGCAAAATATCTTCTGCATTTTTTTGGTTCTTCATTGTTCTGCTTTTTCTTCCGCTTCTTTTCAATGTCTTATATTTTAAAGTAATTGAGCCGAGTAGCGATAAGATGGCGGTTTTATGTTTGACAATGCTTGTAAGCTCTCTTTTTTGTTATCTGATAAACATTGTTTTGGCGTTATGCCTCTCCGATTTGGAAATTTTGAGTTCAAGTTTTGCATTACTGCTTATATATCTGTTTACAATACCGATGCTCTGCTCTGTAATTTGGTTCTTTGTTCTCTCTTTTGCAGGGGATTGGGTTACTAAATTAGGTGTATGGAAAATAAGAACAGACAATTACGATAACTTATCAGAGGAGGAGGAGGATGAGTAAGCTCTATGTTTTTGCGATCGGAGGATCCGGCGCACGAGTTTTTGACCAGTTTATTATGATGCTTGCAAGCGGTGTGAAGTTGGGAAATTTTAATGAGGTGCATCCGATTTTGATTGATTTGGATACGGAACATCCGGTTCATACAAAAGATTTGTGCGAAAAGTATCTAGCAATTTATGAACAATATAGAGACACGAGAAATGAGGGCAGTTTTTTCGGAACAAAGATTGTAAAAACGAAGTATAATGTGGATGGTCAGGAACAAGAGAGTTTTATTTTTCCATTAAAAATAAACAACTCTCAAGAACAATTCAAAGAATACATTAAACTTCGAACTTTGGATGAAGAAAGTTCAACGTTAGCTTCGGTTTTATTTTCCGATGATAATTTTAACACAAACTTATTTCAGGGGTGTAAGGGGCAGCCTAATATCGGCAGTGTTATATTCAGCAATGAATATTTGGATACGACCATAAGTGAAGCTTTGTTTGGTTTTCAAGACCATGAAGACAGAGTGCTTGTCATCAGTTCATGTTTTGGAGGAACCGGTGCCGCAGGTTTTCCTGCTTTAGTAAAAAAAATAAGTGAACAGCATCCTAACCATTTTATCGGTTCGGTTTCGATTCAACCTTATTTTAATTTTAATAGTGTAAGCATTGCTGCTTTTTCAACGAGAGTTCAGGTTTCTTTGGATTATTACAGCAAGCATATTTTAGATTCAAGACTTCTTTATTGGGTCGGAGACAATAAATCATATCTTGAAAATAATTATACTTATGAGCAGGGAGGCGGGGCTCAGGTTGACGCTGATTTGTCTCATTTGGCCGAATTTGTTGCAGCAGCAGCAATTGTAGATTTTGCAAAAATTGACAGGGACAGCGTAGATGATCAGATTAGACTAAATAGTACAACGATACCGGAACTTAATAGAAAAAGTCGTCACTATATTTATGAAGGTGTGAAAGGAAATAATGACAAATTAAACTTTAAAAATGTCTTTAATGACCCATCCGAGTTAGATGTAGATATCAGGCAGCGGACATCGGCGTTTTATCTTTTCACCTGTTTCTTAAAGAATGCTAAAAAAGCAGCTCCACATCTGTTTGCGGATAATCAGCTTTGGGTCAGTAGATTCAAAATCTCAGACAATACTCTTAAAGATTTAAAATCCTATTGTCATAGTTGCACAAAGAATTGTTGGCAGATTTTTAATGAGATGCAGGACAGAAAACAAGAGTTCCAACCTTTTAAAGAGTGTAACAAGAATGATCCAATGGATGTTAGAGTTGATATTAGAGGTAAAAAATTGTCCGCCGGCGGTTTCTTAGGATTTTGGAAAAAAGCAGGGTATGACTATATTTTAAAGTGTCTTAATAAAAGAGTGTACAAAAGAACCGCAAAAGATCCTTTGGATTTGTTTTCAAAAGTGTTTAACGGAATTATTACTAAAAAATATGGCGAACAATAGTTTTTAATAATGGAGGAAAATATGACATTAAAAAGTCTTTCTTTTACAAAAATAGCAACTGAACCGCAAAATGCCGGTTTTGATTGGTTCGCAGATTCAGCTCTTGACATTGACGATCCTGTGGTATCGGATGCAATTCCTTCCCCCTTCTGCAGGCTTGAGCTTGTTGACAATGCATTGAAATGGGTGAATCAAAAATTTGAACAAGCAGGAACTGATAGGACTCGTCAAGAGAAAGCTTTGGGAGTTGTCTCTCCGAACGATTATCATAAAATCATATCTGAATGTCTCGATGTAGGAATGATGTTCTGTTACAAAAATATGTTTTTTGACAAATGTAAAAAAATACCAGTAAACACAAATTTTACGGATAAATGGAATGAAATCGAAAAAAGGTATAAAGAATTAATCAAAAGACAAAATAATAATACTTTGACTCCGGAGCAACAATCTGAACTGGAGGCTATTGCTGGAAAGATACGCTTTTATACTGCTTTGCGTATATTCGAAAATGATGATGAGGTTTTTGCAGCTAAAATGAATAAAATGATATGTCTTCAGTGGGAGAATGTGGTCGTAGGCGCTACATCGCCTGTTTCTTTATTTGTTGCGGCAAAAGGTGTGAAGGCCCGTTTGTTGGAAGAATGCAGACACAACTATGGTTGTACTCAGGATGATGACCGTACGATAATGGATAAATATTTCCCGAAATTTGAAAACTATATTTTATTTAATGACACTAATAAGCCGCTCTTTGAAAGAAGTCTTGATTTTCAGCAGTTTATTTATGACAATGCATATACAATATCCGGTATGAAATCTTTCATAGAGTATATAAATAATTGCCTGAGATATAAAAATCCGCTTAATCTTCAGCAGTTACAGGAACAAGGCCAGGACAATGGTAATCAGAATGGGAATAAACATAATTATACCGAAGTTCCGATTTTTGAGGATTCGAATGACCCGCAAAATACAAAATATCTAAAGAAAACTCTTACTTCCGATGATCTGTTCGAGACATCTATCCTGGGGTCTAGTTTCCCGATTGACAGCAATAAATTTATATGTCTTAATGGAAATGAATCTGAAAAATATTTCCTTCCGCTTAGAGAAGAATTCTTTAATACTTTTGGGAAAGATGCGGTAAAAGATATCAGTTTTATATATGAGAACACTCCGGTTAATAACAGGGATAATGAAACTATTACAATAACATATCAAGATAGAAACAAGGTTTTCAAGAAAATCTATAAAAACGATGACCGCAATGGTTTCGGTACAATAAAATCTTTACAAAATGCTGAGTTGTTACTTTCATTTTTCCCGTTTGTTGAACCTACTGCGAGATTGGAAGGAAAAGTTGCTATCTATTCGGTTAACTGCGATGTCAATGCAGAATTCTATTCATGTCAGCAAAAGCAAAGTTTGAGGGGAGTTAATTTTCAAAAATATGTTGACTATGGCGATAACAAAATAAGTAAACACTGCACGCTTACAGAAACGTATGACTGTATTAAATTGTTGATTAAAGAAACAGGGAATCCTTCTCCTTATTCTGTATTTGTTGTGCCTGTCTTGGAAAATTGTGAACAGCCGAATCCTAGAGATGCCGAGTTGTTTGATTTCAGTGTCGATATTGGAACAACAAACACTTATGTTTCATATAAAACTAACAGGATAACTGAACCTCAAATATTTGACCTGTTTAAATGGAATAAAAAACTGTTTGTAAACTTATATAAAGAGCACTGGGAAGAGGAAGATGAAAAAACAAAGATAATTTCATCTAAATATCTGGTAAGGGAACAAGCTCTTGAATTTGGAAAGTTGGCGGCACTTGAATTTGTTCCACCTGAAGATTTGGGGGAGGATGCAAATGGTAACAAAATCAAAGTTAAATTCCCTCTCCGAACAGCTATTTGGGAACATTCCAATAAGTCCGAATTTGATTTTATTTATGGAACGGTTTTGGGGCATGAATATCCGAATTTATCTTTGAAGAAGAATTTTAAGTGGGGAACAGAAGCAAAAGATTGTTTTAAAAAAGCTATTTATAGTCTGGCAGAATTGATAGATAAGTTTGTTAAGGTGAACGGAGGAAAACTTAATAGCTTAACCTCTTTTTATCCTGTAAGTATGGATGCTAATCTGAAACAAGATGTGAGTTTTGAGTGGCGTAACTGGTGCAATCACAGGGAGGTTAATTTCCGCTGGGTTTCGGAAAGTGAAGCCCCAATGTTATTTGAAAGAAACAGGCAGGGACAACAAGGTCATCAGGCTGATTTAAGAAGAACCGGAATCACAATTGATATAGGCGGCGGCTCTACAGATATGGCTTTTTATGATATGTCCGGGGCTCTCCAAGCTGTAACTTCTATGGAATTTGCCGGAAATGATGTTTTTGCAAATTTAAATCCAATCAACGTTGCAGCCCATATTATTCGTGTGGGTAATCGTTATTCAATTGCAGCTTACACCAGAACAAAGGGTTATGAGGAATATGAATATGACACCAACTTTAATAAATTCGTGAATGAGAATCCTGATTTCGCAGAAGCAAACTCTCTTTTGTTTTCTGTTTCATCAGATGATAATCCTGTTAATTATTCTAGAGACTTGCATGATAATAGAAGATTTCTTGTTATAGTTTATTATTTCTATGCTGCAATTCTTTATCATGCTATTTCTATTTTTAACAAGAAAGGGTTCCCTGGGATTCCGTACAGCATCGTGTTCAGCGGCAATGGTTCCAAGATTTTATCTCTTATAAATGCTGAGGATTTACATCGTTTTACGATTAAATTTATAAAAAAATATCTTGGATTGGATGGGCAGCAGAATAATGGAGAAGATGTTGTGACGATACGTCTTGCAGCTTCTCCGAAAGTAGTAACTGCGCAAGGAGGTTTATATGCACCGGACAATTCAGATCAGGAACTTGAAATTGTTCTTTTCCCGGGAGAAGAGATTGTGACTGTTACAAATTTAAATATGACATTTGCTAATGCTGAGAAAAATGAGGTTAAAACTGCTTGTTTTACAGAAGTTCAGAAGTTTAACACAATGTTCTTTGAGGTTATGGGAGAAATATTACGTGCTGCTCGCAACGAGAACGGAGCCGATTTCTTAAAGCGTGTTGTCGATCAGTTAAATGCTACACGTAATAGTACCGCAAGAACCAATTTTGAGGACGGATATGAAGAATATTTGGGCGAAGTAAAAGAAATTGCACGGCAAACCGCTGAACAATTTGACGATAAAGTAAATCATTTGTCTCAGACAACTTTCTTTTTCCCGATTAAATATATTATCTGCAGGGCTCTTGAATCCGTTGAAAGAAATACTGGCGGCAGCAATGGTCAAATTCGAACTCGCTAAGACGGCGCTTACAGTTCTCCTTTTTCTTTCATTCTTCGGCTTGAGTGCGCAGAATGATGATTTTTTACCTAAATTGCAACAGGTGCTGAAAAAAGCTGAGGAGTGCTATAAGTCGGAAAAAAGATATAAATCAATAATTTCCGAACTCCAAAAAGAGATTACAGAACTCAAAACAGAGAATAACAAACTCAAGGAAGCTGCTAAATCAGATGATACGAAAAGCAAGCTTGCTGAAGCACAAGTCCAGATAACAAGTTTGGGTAATCAATTGGCGGAAAAGCAAATAGACCTTACTACTGAAAAAGCAGAGAATAAGAACCTGAAGAATCAGCTTAAGGAGAAGGAAAAAGAGATCGGGAAGCTGAAAGCTGATAAAAAGAAGCTTGCAAACGGTGAAAGGGGTGGAAGCGGCGGAAGTAGAGAATCTGAATTGGAAGAAGAGATTGAAAAGCTGACGAAGCAAATTAAAGAAAAGGATACGACAATTAAAAGCCAAAAGGAAGAAATCGGAAGATTGAAAAAAAATCCGTCTGACATGCAAAAGCCTGCAAAAGAAAAAAGTGATTTGTCTCTTTTGATACAGATTTGTACGCTGATTTGTTCTATTCTTGTGTTGGTAATTTTATCTGTAATGTTGATAAAAAACTTACGTGAATTTTAACAATGTGCCGAGGGTGAAATTTCTAAAAACATGTTTAAAAAGATTGTGATTGCGGTTTTGATTTTTTTGTCGTTTTTGAGTTTAAGTGCTAAACTGGGTGACTTGAGATGTTCTGAAGCAGTTCCGGATTCTCTATTCGGAGAGTGTAAGAGAAAAGTAAAAAACATTGAGGAACAATGGAAAAATTGGGCAAAGAAACAATGTCCGAACGAATCAAAGGTTTGTACCACGGACAAATATGTGACGAAAAAAGAGAATGACGAACTCAAAACAGAGAATAACAAACTCAAGGAAGCTGCTAAATCAGGTGATACAGAAGCCAAACTTATAAACGAATTTGTGACGAAGCAGAAAGAACTTAATAAAAATCTGGAGGCTCAGCTTGAAGCAAAAGAAAAAGAGAACGGGAAGTTGAAATCTGACATCAGGAGGTTTCAACAAGCAGGCGACAGTTGTAGGAGTAGTGAAAGCAATGAAGCAGGGTTGAAAACAGAGATCGAGAATCTAAAGGATCAAATTGCAGAGAAAAATGCAACCATAGCAAGCAAAAATGCTGAAATAGAGAGGTTGAAAGAACAGGTTTCTGATGTCAGACCAGAGAAAAAAAGTGATTTGTCGCTGCTTGTACAGGTTCTTATGCTGATTTGCTTGATTTTCATGTCGATTGTTCTGATAAAAATAAAGTTGAATTTAGACGATGATTAAAAAATATGGAGAAAAACATGTTTAAAAAGATTGTAATTACGGTTTTGATTTTTTTGTCGTTTTTGAGTTTAAGTGCTGCAAATGACTTGAAATGTTCCGAAGCAGTTCCGGCTTCTCTATTCGGAAAGTGTAAGGGAAAAGTAAAAGACATTGAGGATCAATGGAAAGATTGGGGAACGAAACAATGTCCGAAAGAATCAAAGGTTTGTACCTCAGACAAATATGTGAAGAAAGAAGAGAATGACAAACTCCAAAAAGAGATTACAGAACTCAAAACAGAGAATAACAAACTCAAGGAAGCTGCTAAATCAGATGATACGAAAAGCAAGCTTGCTGAAGCACAAGTCCAGATAACAAGTTTGGATAATCAATTGGCGGAAAAGCAAAGAGACCTTACTACTGAAAAAGCAGAGAATAAGAACCTGAAGGCTCAGCTTGAAGCAAAAGAAAGAGAGATCGGGAAGCTGAAAGCTGATAAAAAGAAGCTTGCAAACGGTGAAGGAAGTAGAGAGTCTGAATTGGAAGCAGAGATTGAAACGCTGAAGACGCAAATTGCAGAAAAGGACGCGACAATTAAAAGCCTAAAGGCAGAAAGTGTAAAAGCTGAAAAAAATCCGTCTGTGCAGGCAACAGGTTCTGATAAGTCCTCTGATGGGTCAAAACCTACTGATTCAAGTAAAACTTGGAGCTTCTTAAAACGTGTAATTGGCTTTTTAATTTTGTTGATTGCAGTCGTAATATTGTTCATTCTGTTGTATTTGGGGTATAAATTTTGGAAAAATACAAAGTCTCGTAAAAACTATGAAACAAATCCGCCAGTATCAGCAGATTTAATTGCAGCTCAAGTTGCTGCCAAAGTTAATGTCTCCGGCATTAATAAAAAAGATATCGAAGAGATCGGGAAAACAATCAAGCAAATGGCAGAACAGATTCAAAAAACACAAATTGTAAGTGTGGAAATAAAAGCAATATTAGATTCGCTGAAACAGGATAAACCTGCTGCTACTGCTGCACCAGAGATACCGAAGGAGACAGTTACTTATGCAATCTGGAATGGTGACAAATTTGTATACAGCAAAGAGTTCTCAGCTAACTTTGTTATTAAACAAACAGGAAGTTTGATAACTTTTGATTTGAAGGACAAATATAAAAAAGATCGCGGTACAATGGACAATTCAGAAAGCGTCTTGATGAAATGTTTTAATTATAGCGGTGGAATATCCAATAATGCCGAACTGAAAACAAGCCCGGGAACTCTTAATGAGGATTGGACTATAAGGACTAAAGGTAAAATCATTTGATTTCTTCCTGACAGTTTTGTCGGAAAATTTCTTTGTTTTCATCTGATTCTGAGGAATAAATGAGTCAAAGAACAGTAAAAAATAATAAAAAGATATTTAATGATGAAACCAGATTATTAAGTTGGAAGCGCGATATTTCAAATGATGCGGTTCCTTGGGAAGCTGCGCTTGGACGTGCGGAACAATGCAATTCCGGAGGAGATGACGGCTGGAGACTTCCCACAATCGAGGAACTTCAGAGCTTAATCACCACAGAACAGGATGAAAACGGGTTCTTTTGGGCAAGCAATCAATGGAATTATTCCGGACAGGGTTCATGGTTCTGGTCGTCAACACAAGATGAAGATGGCAATATATATTATGTTAATTTCAGCTCAGGTGAAACAGATGCCGTCAACAGTAATGAGAGGCTGCAATATATTTTTGTGCGGGATCTGAAGAGACAATCTGAACCCGATACTCCGGCTGATGATAAAACTGAAGATTCTCCGAAAACTGAAGAAGCGGGGGCGATAGAAGAGTCTCTTGTTGGGAAAACACCGCTTGAAATCAAGAATGAAGTTGATTTACCAGAAGTCTCTGAAAAGGATGAAAAATCTTCTTCGCACGGAGGAATTTTTTATTTTTTTAAACATTCTCTCGTTTTTATTTTTGCTGTTTCAATTTTTACTGTAATGTTTTTTGTGCTCTATACACCCTCTATGGAAACTGCTGATGTGCTTTTTCAGGCACGGAAAATCAACCCTGTTTTTGAGAAATACGCAAAATCCATATATAAAAAATATGCAGAACATGGAAGAAAAGATGCAGAAAAAATAGTGAATAATTGGACAGAATACAAAAAACTGAATGATTCTGATGTCGATTTTAAAGATACTCTTGTGAAAGCATGGCGCGGTGATGTAAAATCACAATTTAATCTGGCCAGGATTTATGAGCGGAGTAAAAATTTCGATGAAGCTGTGATTTGGTATAAAAAAGCCAAAGATAACGGGATGCCGGAAGCCGGAATTATAGTAGATAATTGGAGCGAATATAAAAATTTTGCGGCTTTCAATGATAATTTCAGGAATCGGCAGATGGAAGCTCTTCAAGACGATGGAGCAGGGCAACTGGCTTTAGGGAATTTTTATTACAGCAGCGATGTAGAGCATAATAAAGAATTTGCATGTAAATGGTGGCTTAAAGCATCTGAAAAAAATTTGGCTGAGGCTATCTATAAAACAGGCAACTGTTATGAAGCCGGTATTATTGCAAAAAGGAAAATTGATGAAAAAGACGGAGGCAATGCCGGTAAAAAAGCAACAAAGAATGACCAGAAAAAAGAGGAAGATGAACCTTTAAAATCATGGCTCAAAGCGGCTGATATGGGATATGCGGCGGCTCAAATCAAAGTCGCAGAGTGCTATTACTACGGCACATGCGGATCTGTCAAAAATTATAGCTCAGCTATGAATTTCTTAAAAAAAGCGGCTGAACATAACGATGAGGCAAGAAAAAAATTGGCAGACTGGTTTCTTGAATATTTTCCGGATTCTCTTCATTGGTCAGATAAAAATTCTTCACAGTTGACTTTGGAAAAAGCAGAAAAATATTGTGAAGATTTGGATGAAGGCGGATTCTCTGATTGGCGTCTGCCGAATATTGACGAACTTAGAACATTGATAAAGGATAGAAAGACTGCTTTTCGAGAAGATTGTGGAGTAAGTGAAAGGAATGGCTGTTTAGCTAAAAATTCATCTTCTTGTTTTACTGAGGAAACTTGTTTCTTTGAAAATACGGAAGGAATGTATAGTAAAAAAGGAGACGGCGCCATCAGGCTCTGGTCTTCATCTAAAGATCCGGAACATATATCTTCCGCTTGGTTTGTATATTTTGGAAACGGCAGCTTGAGTATAGGAGATTATAACGACAAAGGATATGTTCGCTGTGTGAGGTAAGTTTTTTTTATGCTTTTGGGTATACTTTTCTGCATTATTATTGTCTTATTTCTTGTGTTTAAAGATAAATTCTTGAATAATGGGGATATAGAAGATGATTTCGAAGAAGCTGAAGATGATAGTAAAGATGACGAATATAGTTACGGCAAAGATAATGAAGCTTATGAAGATGACGGCGATTGGGACGGTACTCAAAAAATAAAGGCACATGCTCGCTTGATATTGGGTAAAATAAGCGGAAATTTCTATCATATATTCGGTGCTATTATTCTGTTGATGCTGATTGCAGGCGGAATATGGTTGTTGCTTGGAAACGCGTCAACTGAGCCAAAATTACAAAATCCAGATCTTAAATCAGGAAAAAGAATAACTGAGAAAAAAGAGCCGAAAGAAATAGAATCAGACATTCATAAGCCGATTCAAGAAGAACCAACAGTGCCTTCTGCGCCATCGGGAGACGGCAAATTTACAGGCAAGGAAATTTTTGAGAAGTACAATTCGGCAGTTTTCGTTGTCTATACAGCGCAAAAAGAAAGATCTAAGGAAAAAAAACAAGGATCTGGTTTTTTTGTAAATAGTTCCGGTCTGGCGGTGAGTAATTACCATGTTTTTGCAGGAACCAAATGGTGGCAAGTGAGATTAAGTAACGGTCAGAGTTATAATATTGCAAAGATAATTGCGCAAAGTAAAAAGGATGATTATATAGTTTTTAAAGTGGATTTGGGATTTAAGTGCAATTATATACCAGTTACCAACAGAAAACCCGTTATAGGAGAAAAGGTTTTTGCATTCGGAAGTCCGCTTGGCTATAGCAATACTCTGTCTGACGGCATAATTTCTCAGTTGCGTGAACATGAAAATCATATCCAACACAATGCCGCTACGGATCATGGCAGTAGCGGAGGCGCTTTGATAAACGAATATGGTGAAGTAATAGGTATTACAACATCAAAGGTTTCAGGAACTAGTGCAAGCTTGAATTTTGCCAAGGATATCAGTATATTGAAAGATAAACTTGATTTGGGTTACTGAAATGCAAACATTGTGTGATGGTCGAATGTAACAATCAGGAGTTTTGATATAATGAGTTTCGGTCTGCTTTTATTCTTTCTTTTTTGCTGCAGTATCGTCGTTATATTTTTTGTGTTTAAAAATAAATCACGGAATATGGATGATGAAGCAGAGGATTCGTGGGAAGAAGTTGCGGAAGAAGAAACGGAAATTGATGATGAAGATGACGACTTTCCGTTTTTGCACAGAATAGTTTGTAAAATAAAAGGGATCTTCTGCGGAAGCGGATGCTTAAAGTTTATTGTCTTGGGTTTTATTCTGCTGGTGGCGATTTTTGTAGGAATCTGGTTGTTTGTCAAATATGTGCTGGTATTTTTTGCTGATCTGCATTTTAGTAATGTTAAGTTTACAAATATATCGATTATCCGGATGATTTTGTATCTGCTGGTATGTTGCTGCACTGTCATTTCGGTTATTTTCGGCAGAAAGGTTGTTAAAATATTTCAAATAACCGGAAGCCTTTGGAATATATTTACACTGATAACAGCACCTGTGCTGCTCGTGTCGATTGTCGGAGGAATCTGGTTGTTTGTTGAAAATGCACAGGAAATTTTTATCTATCTTTTGACTTTCAAATTTTCGACAGAATTGTTTTGCACTGTGATTTTATTCCTTCTTGCTTGTTATATTGCCGCTTCGATTTTATCTAAATACGGGAAGGTTATAATAACCGGAAGCTGGCTTGATAAGCTTATGCTGCTGACAGTTTCGTTTGCACTCTGTATTGCAGTTTTTTTGAGTGAACCTGAGTTGAAAGCCTCAGAAACTCAAAATATTTTTTTAACTATTGCTGGTTCCTGTCTGGCTGGAACAATGATGATGTCTGTACTTTATAATATTACTAATTTTTGGGCTATAATCTTATCCGTTTTGGCAAAACTATTTATAATTTTGCTAGCTGTTTTTATTATATTCCTGCTGATTGTTGTTTTATTATTTATCATAATTTCTGCTTTTGCAGACAGTCACGATGATGAAAGAAGACGACCTGAAAATGAGACTGTTGTAATAAAATATGATGAATACTTAGATGCTTTTATATGTTATGTGCACAGAGATTGAGAAATCTATTGTGTTATTGAATTTTTTGCATAATAATTCTAAGGTGTTTTGATCATTGGTATGTGATCAAAGTTTTTTTTATTTATTTCCAATGGAGGAAAACATGGTGGAAGAAACAAAAAATGATTTTGGTGGATTTACTAAACCGCAAATGAATTTGATTTATTTGCTGGACACATCAGGTTCTATGTGGAATGAACCGATCAATCAGTTGAATGCAGCAATGGTGGATGCACTTGAGGTTGCTAAAGAAGCTGGAATCGAAAAGGAAGTTGATGTGCAGGTTCGAGTAGTGCAATTTAGTACGTCTGCGCAATGGATTGTTGGTAAAGAAGATGTCGGTGAAAGACCTCAGAATATCACATGGAAGCCGCTGAATGCCGACGGAGGTACAGATACAGCGGCAGCTATTGATTCGGCACGAGGTGTTATGCACCGTAAATATTTGGGGGTAAGAAACTATAAACCTGTTGTTATTCTCATAACTGACGGTTGCAGTAATGATCGGGAAGCCACAAAACAAGCTGTCGACAGACTTAAGGCTTCATTGAAAAGTTCCACCGGGCAAGCCAAGGATAAAATCATAAGGATAGCTTTAGGTGTTACAGGAGCAGACAGAGCAGAGCTCGAATATTTTGCTTCGATAGGCAATATAGAACATGAAGACGGAACGGTTGAGAAAGATGTTCCGCTGGTATTTGATGTTAGTGATGTGTCGTTGCTTAAAGGTATCTTAAGATCAGTTACTCAGAGCAGCATTTATTCATCGATTAATGCAGGAACGGCGGGAGAAAGTTCCGAAAAGACCACTGTTACTATCGATAAAAGCCAGAATCCTGAAGAAAATTCAAACTGGGAGATTTAGACACAGTTCTTCCTGCACCGGATCCGGTGCAGGAACTTTTAGAAATGGAGACGGTGTATGGATAATGGAGATTATGGTATTACTAGACCACAAATGAATTTGATTTATTTATTGGACACATCAGGGTCTATGTTTGGAGCCAGAATCTTTGAGTTAAATACAGCTATGGAAGATGCTCTTGCTGTTGCTGGAGAAGTTGTATACGCAAATGAAATAGATGTTCAGGTTAGAGTTATTCAATTCAGTTCATCGGCGCAATGGATTATTGGTAGCGAAGGTGCAGGTGAAAGGCCTAATTATATCACATGGAAACCACTGTATGCTGAATATAATGAATATAATAATACATCGACAAATACAGCGGCAGCTATTGATTCGGCAAATTATAGTATGCACCGCAAATATTTATATAAACCGGTTGTTATTCTCATAACTGACGGTTGCAGTAACGATCCGGAAGCCACAAAACAAGCTGTTGACAGACTTAAGGTGTCGTCAAACATAAGGATAGCTTTAGGTGTTACAGGAGCAAACAGAGCAGAACTCGAATATTTTGCTTCGATAGGCAATATAGAACATGAAGACGGAACGGTTGAGGAAAGTGTTCCGCTGGTATTTGATGTTGATACTTTATTGTTAAGAGATCGCTTGAAGTTAGTTACCTGGAGCATCATAGTTTCATCGCTTGCATCTTCAGCAGATGATGCTGATGATATTATAGTTGTTTCAGAACGTGATGATGAAAGTTGGTCAGAGTGGGAAGTATGAAGTGTCATTTATTGGAAGAATTAAAAAAAGTTTTCCTGTGCAGCAACTTTTGGAAACGGAGATCATGTGTTTATGATTGGAATGAAAGTTTTACTCTAGCGCAATTGAATTTGATTTATTTACTGGACACATCAGGTGCCATGTCAGGAGAGCCAATCAATCAGTTGAATGCAGCTATGGTGAAAGCACTTAAGGTCGCGGAAGAAGTTGGAATTGAAATGGAATTAGGTGTTAGGGTTAGAGTTATTAAATTCAGTTCGTCGGCGCAATGGATTATTGGTAGCAAAGATGCAGGTGAAAGACCTCATGATATCAACTGGAAGCCGCTGAAAGCCGAAGGAAATACGAATACAGCGGCAGCTATTGATTTAGCAAGAGAAGTTATGCACCCCCAATATTTGGGGACCAGAAACCTAAAACCGGTTGTTATTCTCATAGCTAGCGGTTGTAGTAGCGATCCTGAAGCCACCAAACAAGCTGTTGACAGACTTAAGGCATCCTTGAAAAGCTCCACAGGGCTAGCCAAGGATAAAATCATAAGGATAGCTCTAGCTGTTACGGGAGCAGACAGAGCAGAACTCGAATATTTTGCTTCGATTGGCAATATAGAACATAAAGACGGAACGATTGAGGAAAATGTTCCGCTGGTATTTGATGTTGACATTCTATCGTTAAAAGATTGCTTGAAGTCAGTTACCAGGAGCAGCATACTTTCTTCTCTTGCATATTCAGCAGACGATGCTGACGATGTTATTGTTATTTCAAATCTGGTGCCCAGGGAATGATGAAAGTTGGCTGAAATAAGTTTTAATTGTATGAAAAATTTTTAAAGAAGGTGAGTTATGAGTGAAAATGTACAACAGAATATTGGTTCTGAGAAGGACTTGTCTCGTAAGCAAACATTGGAAGAAAGACGTCTGGCCTCAATTCAATCGCAGGTAGAGGCGGCCAAAGATCGGTCAAGATATGAAACTTATGAATATAGTTCTTATGGAAATGCAAAATTGTTTGCTGCACGGACAAAAGGAGACGGTCATATACGAAAGAAGATGCCTTGTCAGGATTATTGTCTTGCGACCTCAGTCAACGGTTATATTGTTCTTGCCGATGCTGACGGTGTAAGTGCATGTGAACATAGTGATATCGGTTCAAAATTTGCATGTGAGGCGGTTTTGAAAACCGTGGAAAAAGCTTCTAAATTCGAAGAAGGAAAAGAAAAATTGGAGGAATATGAATTCGTAAATCGAATTCTTTCTGTTTCGTTCCGTAATAAACTGGTTAATTGCTGGATTGATATGGTAAGGGATGAGATAAAAAATAAACACGAATCCACATTGTCTCCGGAAGAAGAGTTAAAAGAAATCAGTAAATATGGTTCGACGGTCATGTTTGCCGTCATTTCGGAAAATTGGATTGTTGTTGGAAATTTGGGAGACGGACAGATACTGGTTTTTAATGATTCTTACGGTATAAAACTTCGTGTCCACCCTCCTAAAGAAAGCAGTAAAGTGAGATGCCTGATAAATGAAACCTGTGTGCGTGAAGATTTTTATGTGGCAAAATATCCAAGAAAATTTTTTAACGGGGTCCTTTTGACCACAGACGGTATGTATGAAAGTTTGGATGCCAATGTTCATCTTTTTAATTATGCACTTCAAATAAAACAGCGGTTTCGGGAAAAATTGGAACCGTATCAGGCTTTCTGTTATGAAGCAGAAGGGGTTTATCAAGATTTCTCAAAAAGATGGACTGATGATGACTGTTCGATAGCATTGTTTGTTGATGAATCGCATATCAATACGGATTATGAACGCATACTTGGCAGTGTTAAACAACATTCTAATGCAGCTTTGCTAAAACGATGGGCTTCTGAAGGTATGCTGTTTTATGTTAAAGACGATATTATGTACGGAGATATTTTTGTAACAAAGCAGTGTGATGCTGCCGATGAAGATAACAAAAATATTGCGATTGACACTTTGAAAGCGGCACTATCTGATATAGTATCAATCGAAATTGATGAAGCGGTAGAAACTTGGACTGAACACGGTTACATTTTTTCTAAATACGCTGAAGCAGGCGATACTATAGAGTTTATGTATTGTTCAGGCTTGTTTAGAAGAGATAAAAGGAATCCGGAAGCTTCTGCTCAGAAAATTTTGAAAGTATATTCTTTAATTAGTAAATTAAATTCTAAACTTAAAAGTATCGGTTACGAGCTTAATACTTCAGCGCTGTTTAACATCTCTTTTGACGGAACATATCTTCATGTAAGGCGTGAAGCAGTCCGGAAAATCGATGAAACACAGGCAAGGAGTAAGCATGACGATATAGAGAAATTTTTTGAGAATATTTTGGGAATTTTGACATCTGACAAAGGGGAGAGTCAGCCTGTTTTTGATATCGGATATCTGAGTGCGGGAATCGTATATTATAGGAGTAATACGGCAAGTGAATCTGATATAGAAAAGGTTTTGTCTGCAACAGCCAGATCGGAAGACAATGCAATATTGTTGCCGGACGGTAAGAGATTATTCCTTAAAATAGAAGGCAAAACATTATCTCCTTTGGCATGTATTGTTAAAAATTCAAAAGATAAAAAACTATACATTAAAAATGTGGGAGACTGTATCTGGAAATTTGAAGGAGGTAAAATGGTGCGGCGCGGGGATTCTGTGGAATTACAGGATAAGATGAATTTTATTCTCTGTAACAATCAAGGAAAAGAAATCGAAAGATATACATATATTTCAAAAAATGGAGGACTCTATGATTAGCGGCGATTATGTTGAGAAACAATTAAAAAACAAAAAGGGAAAATTGGTAACAGCCAAAGTTGTAAAGTCAACTACCGGAGTGGAATATGCTATCGGTCCTAAATTGGGTGCAGGCGGTGTTGCAAAAGTATTCAGAGCATTCAGAATAAGTGATAAAAAAGATTTTGTTTTCAAAGAGTATGTTCCGTCTCCTGAAACTCAGAGAATGCATCGATCCATTAAAAGCAATATTAGTAAACTTATTGGCACTCCGTTTACTGAAAAAGATGGAACTCCGTTAAAAGCTTTTGTCGGACCGGCAGACAAAAACAGTCTGATAGAACTTCCTGCGAGCAAAGGTTTCGGTTATATTATGGAATTGGTTGACACAAAAACTTTTCTTCCTGTTCCCAAATTGTGGCATAAAGAGACTTATCCCGATGCGAACATTCTTTGCACAGCCTGCATAAATATTGCCGATCTTTTTAGAATTGTTCATTTAAAAGGGTGGTGCTATAAGGATATAAATGAAGGAAATATTTATATAAACAACAAGACCGGCGAAATCCGTATAATTGATTGTGACAATATTAGCGTCCAGTCTAAAAAAACAATCAAGGGAACAGACGGCTATATGGCGCCTGAAGTATATGTTTCAAGCACTCCGGATACATATACTGATTATTTTTCAATGGCAGTGTTGTTTTATCGGATGCTGGTAGGCGGATATCCTCTGGATGGCAGGAAAACTCAAAAGTATCTTATGGATAACGAGTTATCAATTCAGGAAGCTGCTTCAACAATATACGGAAGCATGGCTCTGTTTGCATTTGATCCTAAAGATACATCAAATAGCATTCGTAATCTTATAGACCAATTTAATAAAGATTTATACGCAATTCAAACTAAGAGATGGGAACGGTTGCCTCAAAAAATAAAAGAGGGTTTTATAAAAACCTTTTCAACCGGTTTGTCCAATGCTAACAGGCACTTAAGAACAACCGATCTCGAGTGGGTAAAGATTTTTAAGGAATTAAAAGAAAAAGGGTTGATTAAATGTAGTTGCGGAAAAATGAACTTTGGAGATTTCAAAGACAAGACTCTTGAATGTATTTTTTGCAGAAAAAAATTGAAACTGTTGGAAGATCCAAACAAAAAGTCACCATTTACAACATTTGGAAAATTATTCGGAAACAAAGGTAATAAACCTACGATACAACCTCCTTCTCCAACGAACCAAGGTCAGAAGGGAACAGCTCCTGCGACAGAACTAACAACAGTAGTTTTTAATGCAAAAAGAGATGTGGATCCGACAACAAATATTAGAATTACAGCAAAAAGAAAACACCAGCTTCCAGGGAAAGCAATACATCCGAACCTTAATCTTAGTGATGGTTGGATGAGGGTTGAATACAATACGAAGTTGAATCTCTTGTCAGTCGTTAATTGCAGTCAGTATTCATGGATTGTTTCTGATAATGGTAGCAAAACGACTTGTGCTCCAGGAGGAAGGGTTATTCTGAAAAAAGATTTGATTATTGTGGTTTATCCCCGAAAGTTGCAGTTAAAAGTTGTCGAAATAAAATAGGAGGTAGAACTAATGTGTTTATCAGATAAGGAGACTATCAATAATCAAGAATCCGGCGAAGTTTCTCAGAAAAATTCTGCCAATTTTTTGCCGGCGGATTTTAAAACAGTGCTGGGAAAAATAGTTTGTGTTCTTGGAAAGCAACACTCTGACAGACCAGTGCTGATTTCTTATAGTTCTTCAAAAATGCAGGGAAATGTTTTGCTTAATTCGGAATTAAAGGATTTCGCGTCTCTGCTGGACAAACAAAATGCTTTGCTGGAATCCGGATTTTTTGAAAATGATCAGGGAGATGAAATAGATTCTTTTATTCTGCCTATAGATGGGATAGATTTATCACCGGATTTAAAAGGGGTTATTGTTGACTGTGATTTAAGAAGTTTTATAAAAGGGTTTTCTTGGTTGTTGAATCCCGAGAATGTTTTCGCAAAATCCGGCAATCTTGTAAATGCCTTAAAATCAATACGCAGTTTTGTTGCAATTATGAACCATATACAACTTAAGGGATGTTGTATGCATAAGATCGATGGCCATAATTTCTTTTTCAATCCTGACTATGGATTGTTTAATTTCGTTTATGATTCTCCGGATATTATTCAAAGTGTAGAAGCTGAATCTGATGCAGGAAATGATTTGTTCGAATATTGTATTTCTGTCGTTATTATGTTCTTGCTGACAGGAAGATGGCCGCTAAATAGCAGCAATGATGTGTTGAAACATATAGAAACAGAAGATGAATGTGTTACTTGGGATACAAATGCTAATCAGATTTCAGGAAATTTTGATGCATTGAATGCTTGGAATGCTCTGCCTGATGCAATACAAACGGCTTTATATCAGTCTTGTTTTGCTGAACCCAGGCAGAATATTTCTTTTAAACAATGGGATCAGATTCTGGCTAATGCAATTGACGATGTTGAGACATGTCTTTTCTGCGGTAAAGATATGTTTGCTTCTCTTGCTATTTGCCGATATTGCGGAAATAGTAATAATAAAGCTGGTTGGCTGACAAAATGGGTGATTCAAAATAAAAATCAGCCGCAATATATCAAGATTTCTTTCGGACGCGGAACAGTATTAACCGGAGATGTTTTTGGAATACACTCAAACTCAAGGGATTTTATGAGAATTATGTATAATTCAAAAACTAATTCGTTGGGACTGAAAAATATAAGCAATATCAATTGGAAGGTCTTTACAACAGATGGTAGATTAAATATGGTATTGCCGCCTGACGCGATTGTTGTTATAGAAAAGGATATTGAAATTGAATTCCAAGGCTATAAGGAAATTACAATGCGTTTTTTGGGATATGAAACCAATTGAGTTTTGTGGAAAAATTATATGCAAAAAAAAGACTTAACCAAAAAAATCCTGGGTTTTGCAACAAGAGTTGTTGAAAATTTCGGTGCTGGTACAGAATATGTCGAGAGTATTATGAATACAAAGGAAGGGGGCACTATGGAGCAGAACTATTTGAATGTATCTCATAAAAATTGTAATGTGACAATGAGGAAAAAGATCATTGAACAGGCTCGAAAAGATGCTGAACTTGAAAAGAACAAAATTATTAAAGCAGCACAAACTGAAAGGGATAACATTATTAAAGCAGCGCAAGCTGAAAGCCGCCGGATTGTCGAAACAGCGAAAAAAGAAGCGGAAGATATAAGAAGAAATGCTTCTTTGCAGGCAGTTAAAAGAACAGAAGATGCAGATAAACGTATTCTTGATAATGCAGAAAAACATTTGCAATTATTTAAGGACGCAGATGAAGAAATTCAAAATGATTTTTCTGCGGTCAAAGCCCAACTGGTTCTTGTTAATGACAAAATTAAAGCTGTCGAAGAAATGTTGAGCAGCACAAATTCCAGTATAACAAAATTGGATCAGGCTTTTCCGGACAACATGACAAAAAAAGCCTATACACAGCTTTTTTATTTGTTTGATATGATTGAAGATACAATAGAATCTACGCAAAATATATGGCAGAAAAACAAAGGCTGTGATTTGGAAAATGCTTTGGCTAACATGAAAGTTTTTTCTGATATAATCATTGAGGATTTAGGTGATTTTGGGATTAAAGCAATACAAACGCGTCATGGAGAAAGTTTTTCTGGCAAATATCATTGCCTGAGAAATAAAAACCAGCAGTTCGATACAAAAACGGTTGTCATTTCCAAAAGCATAAGAGCCGGTTTTGTGTTTGGAGATGTGGTTTTAAGAAAGGAAATCGTAGAAATAACGGAGGCAAAATAGTATGTATTTAGGACTGGATTTCGGGACATCGTTTTCTCAACCGGCAACAATATTTTTGGATAATCCTAAGTTGTTGCTTGAACACGCAGAATATGGGATACCCTCTGCCTTTTATTATGATCGTGAATATGAAATTCTGGTCGGTCAGGAAGCTTTGGATGCCGGCCAGGGAAATCAGGCGAAAAATTTGGTCCGAGAAGTTAAAATGGATATTATAGACGGAAAACAATTTTACTTGGATGGAAGAAACTTTTCTACAAAAGATATTGTAAAAGAAATATATAAGTCTTTAATTTCCAAAGCAATTCAAGTTGCAAAAAAAGAAGCTAACATTAATACGAATATTGAAGGTGTTGTGATTTCTGTCCCTGCTAAATTCGGTATGCAGGAGTGTTATTTGCTTAAAGAAGCGGTAGAAAATTGCTGGGATACAAAAATTCCGGTTATGGCAATTATTAAAGAGCCTGTGGCTGCTGCTTTGGCATATTATAATACAGGCTTAGAGGATGACAAACACATTCTTGTATATGATCTTGGGGGTGGCACATGTGATGTGGCATTGGTTCGTTCTGATTCTTCGGCAGCTGAGCACTATACGGTTATTGATTCCGATATGGTTCGTATAGGTGGACGGTTATGGGATGAAAAACTTGCGAGTTACATTACTCAAGATATTGAGAAGAAAGCAGGCATAAATTTTAGAGATCTTGATGAAGAAACACGTTGTGGATATGAAGAAAAAATCCGTCGTGAAGCAATAAAGGCCAAGCATGCTTTGTCTGATCCAGATAAAGAAAAGACGATGATACGTGTCGAACTGAACGGAAGGATTTATACAACTTCTGTTACCAAATCATTGTTCGATGAACTCACAATTTCGTTGTTATTGCAAACCTTTGAATGTCTTGAGAATGTTTATAGTCGTAATTCAAATGTCAGTATTGATGAAATTATTTGTGTCGGTGGCAGCTCGAATATGCGTCAAGTTCGAGAACGTTTGTCTGAACATTTTCCTGGATGTGAGATAAAAATTTTTGAGCCGGAACTTGCGGTGGTTAACGGAGCAGCTATTTATGCCAATATGCCACGACAATCAGCATTGATTGATCGCGTAAGCTTTTCGTATGGAACAGATTCATTTATAAAATATACTGATAATCAGATAGTATCCAACATTATAAAACAAGGAGATGAATTCCCTATAACGCGAGAAAAACATTACTCTCCAAGACATGATAATCAAGAGACTGTTTGTTTTAATATTTATGAGTCTGAGATTGTGGAAGAAGAATATCCTTTTTCTGAACCTAATAAACGTTTTATAGGTAATGTTACTTTAAAATTGCCACCTCACTCGCCAAATACACTTGATTTAACATGCCAGCTTAAGTTGAGTAATAATGGTATTCTTGAGGTCGAGGCAACAGAACCTTCGGGACATAGAATCGAAGCTACATTTGATATTAAATCTTTGTAGTGCTTAATTTTTTAATATGCCGGATTGTTGTTATATAGGAGTGAAGTATGAAATTCAAAATTACATTCAATTCTCCAGTGGTTTTGGTATTTATGATAATTTGTTTTGTTGCTACTATTGCAAATTATGTGACTTCCGGGTGGACAAATCAGTTTGTATTTTCAACATATCACTCATCGTTACTTAACCCTATGACATATA
The DNA here is from genome assembly GCA_017963125.1 of bacterium. GTDB lineage: Bacteria > UBP6 > UBA1177 > UBA1177 > UBA1177 > UBA1177. The sequence continues at coordinate 233,588 of JAGCUA010000009.1, read as the reverse complement.
TAAGATTTTTTACACATGTTTTTGGACATGCGAACTTTAGTCACTTTTGGGGAAATTCTCTTATGATATTGTTGTTGGGGCCAATGCTGGAAGAAAAATATGGTTCAGTTATGTTAATCAAAATAATCGCAATATCGGCCTTGGTAACAAGTTTGGTGAATTATATACTGTTTTGGGATATTGCATTACTTGGTGCAAGTGGAGTGGTTTTTTCATTTATTTTACTGACTTCTTTCACGGGATTTAAAGATGGCGAAATTCCTATGACATTTATACTTGTTACAATTGTTTATTTGGGACGCGAGATTTTTAATGCGATAACTGTTCAGGATAATATATCGCAGATGGGGCACATCATAGGAGGACTTGTCGGTGCGGCGGCAGGTTATAAGCTGAATAGAAGAATTGGACCAGATTATTTTTAGGTAATTTCGAGCCATGAGTGCTTTTAAAGATAATTTGTTGGATTTTTTGAAAAACAACAATCTCTTGTCGTATAAGTATTATAAAAAACAGTTAAATAAAAAAGATCAAAATATATATGATAATATGTATCAAGGGCTGATTTCTTTTTCAAAAGAAATAGTTTTGCCCAATAGTTCGTCTAAAAATTTTTTTGATATTTATGACAATTTAGAGGATGATAATCCACTAATTTTCTTTGTGAAAACAATCTCTGGAACAGATTCTAAAATCTATCCGGAATATCGGTTCAATGCAAAACAAACCATAGAAATAATTTCTGAAATTCTTGTTAAATTTAAGCCATTTACAGACACTCTAAAAAATATGTCTGATGTTCAAAAAGAACAAAAAATACATGATTATTTTTGTTCTAATATAATTTATGATGATAAATGCTATGAATTCCATAAACAAGGAATTTACAATAGGATAAAATCATCTTCACAGTGTGTTGGTCCTCTACTTTATGGAAAAGGATTGTGTATAGGTATTGCAAAAGCAGTAAAATTATTACTTGATATCGTTCGAGTAAAGTCTATAGTGGTCAAAAGTGATTCCCATGCTTGGAATATAGTCTACATTGATGGCATTCCATATCATTTGGATGTCACTTTTGATATTTGTAATTCTACCAGTAATATGATAAGATATGACTATTTTAATTTGTCAGATGAAGATATTAGTGTAGATCATGAATTGCTTAATTCAAAAGCCCCACATTGTAATGTCAGTAATGATTATTATATAAACAATGGTATGTTTATGCGTAGGCAAGAAGATTTTCGAAAATATTTGAGAAAATCTTTGGAATCCGGCAAATATGATATTGCTTTTAAGTTGCCAATAGTGGCGAATATTGAAAATGCAAAGCGGCACATATTCAATATCGTTGATGAGATTGCCAGGGACTTTTATAGTTCTTGGCAATCTCATTTATGTTGGAATGATAAACTCTGTATTTTTCATTTACACATTACTGGAAATTTTAGGAGGTAAAGATGAACAATGTAAATTCAGTTAATTATGGGAAACCAGAAACTTTATTTGCTCAAGGTGTTCGGTATTATAATGGAAATGGAGTCGCGCGAAATTATACCGAAGCTTTTAAATGCTTTCTTAAGGCAGCAGAGCAGGGGCATGTTTCATCTCAGTTTAATGTCGGAATTATGTATTACAACGGTTTAGGAACAAATCAGAATTATGCTGCGGCATTCATGTGGTTTAGGCGGGCGGCAAAACAGGGACATCCTGAAGCTAAAAGGATGATGAAGGAATCTGTATGCGCAAATAATGGATTCCATTGGGATCCAGTTGTTGTTGCTAAATTTATAGGTGTCGTTCTAGGAGTTTTAGCGGGTATTTTTGTTGTAATCGCATTCTTTTAATTAATGAAAGTATATTTGTGAAAAAAATTATATAGCTGAGGTATATAATGCTTCTTATACTTTTATTCTGTTTTCTTTGTTGCGGTATTGTTTTTTGGTTGTTAAGAAAAATATTGCTAAATAATGAAACTTCCAATGATGATTACGAAGAAGATGATGAAGGAAACATCTTGGAGGATGATGATAACGTTTTCGAAACTTGTGAAGAAGATAAAGAAAATAGTTTCGATGATTACGAAGAAGATGATGTCGAGGAGGATGTCTCTTCACACTTTTCTGGTAAGAATATATTAAAGTTTATTATATTAGGTGGCGTTCTGTTTTTTGGATTTGTCGGCGGAATATGGAAAATAACTGAGAATGTGAATTATTCAAAAAAAATAGATTCTGAAATTCCAAAAGAGGAGCCAAAGTCTGTTCCGACTGATCCCTCACATGAAGAACCAAAGCGTATTTTAACACCATCTGCTCCATCAGTCCCTCCTGGAAATGGTAAATTTACAGGTGATGAGATTTTTGAAAAATATAATTCAGCTGTTTTTATTGTTTATGCATCAAATGGAAAGTCTGCGAGAAAACAAGGGTCAGGTTTCTTTGTAAATGATTCTTGTTTGGCGGTTAGCAATTACCATGTTTTTTCCGGAACTAATCATTGGACCGTAAAATTATCTGATGGTCAAATATTCAATGTTTCGAGAATAATTTCACAAAGTGAAAAAGATGATTATATAGTTTTTAAAGTAAATTTGGCTTTTAGATGTAATTATATACCTGTAACAAATAGAAAGTTGAGAGTTGGAGAGTCAGTTTTTGCCATCGGAAGTCCACTCGGGTACCAGAACACACTTTCTAAAGGTATAATTTCTCAATTCCGAGAAGGTTTTATTCAACACAATGCATCAACAGATCATGGTAGCAGCGGAGGCGCTTTGATAAACGAGTACGGTGAAGTAATAGGTATTACAACAGCAGGGGTGGATAAATCTAAAGCAAATCTGAATTTCGCCAAGGATATAAATCTTTTAAAAGATAAGATTAATAACCTAAGTTACTAAGTTGCTAGTTTATGTTATTTTAATACTTTGTTGACTTGTTGTACAATCCTTATTTTCTTGAGCAATTTTCCCCCTGTTCATTTTTTTTGCAATTCCCTCCATATAATATAATTTCTATTGTTTTTTGTGCGGGGATAAATGATTTACTATCTTTCGAAAAGTTCAATCGGTTTTCCTCCGGTCGAGAATGCGGAGCCTGACGGTTTCCTTGCAATCGGCGGCGATCTGAGGCCGGAAAGGCTTCTTCTTGCCTACAAGTCTGGGATTTTTCCGTGGTATTCGGAAGAAAGCAGGATCTCGTATCAGGGTAGTAAAATCCTCTGGTGGTCGCCCGATCCGCGTTTTGTCCTTTTCCCCGAAAAACTCCATGTTTCTAAAAGCATGAAAAAAGTTCTCAAATCGGGGGAATTCACGGTGACTGTCAACACCGCTTTTCCGCAGGTCATAAGCCGCTGCCGCCACGAAGTCAGAGTCCATCAGGAAGGGACCTGGATCACCGACGACATGGAAAAAGCCTACAACCGCCTTCATGTTCTTGGATATGCGGTGAGCGTCGAAAGCTGGCTTACCGGCACAGACATCCTTGCCGGAGGGCTTTACGGCGTGATGATAGGGAAGGCTTTTTTCGGCGAAAGTATGTTTTCGACTTATCCGAACGCATCGAAAGCCGCTTTCATCACTTTTGTCGGCAAACTTCGCGAGATCGGCTGCCCCGTAATCGACTGCCAGGTTGAAACCGAGCATCTGAAGTCGCTCGGAGCCGAATTCATCCCGAGAAAAGAGTTCCTCGAAATCGTCGGCAGAGCGGCAGAGGCGGGGAGAGTCGATTTTTAGCCACTAAATTTGATTTTTGTGAAATAAAATCATCTTATTCAGTGTTGTTTACGCAGTTTTTTGGTCTGTTTCGCGTGAGGATGCTGTGAAAAAGCTGATTTTTATTATAGTTTTTCTGAGTTTTTCAGTTTTTGCGGAGAGTTTTGCGCCTGAAATTCAGAGCGGCGATGTTTTTTTAGGCGACGAAATTGCCGTCAAAGTCAAGATCCAGCCGTCAGAAAACATTTCTGCGGTTTTTAATGAAAAATTTGCCGATGCAAAAATCAGAAAAGTCGAGGCAACGCCTGAAAAGGACGCGGTTCTGCTCAAAATAGTCGTTTTCAAAAGCGGTGAAATCGAAATCCCCGAAATAAATATCGTTTCAGGCGGCGTTTCGGGAACTGTCGAGCCTTTCAAAATCACTGTTCAGACAAGAACTGAAGAGAGCGACACGGAACTACGCGGGCTCAGGGAAAACGCCGAGATCCGTGAAAAAGACTACACGCTGCTTTATGCCGCAGCCGCTTTGCTCCTTGCCGCGACACTTGTTTTCGCATTTATAAAACTCAAAAAGAAATTTGCTAAAAAAACGGTCGAAAAAGTGCCTGTTGTCGTTCCTGCGGATGTCGCGAAAGAGTTCATAAAAAAGGCTGAAGCAAAAAGAAAAGAAGGCGATTTTGAGAGTTTTACAGACCTTGTAACGCTCGGGATGAAAACTTATATGTCGTTGATATCACACAAAAATTATGTTGAAATGACAACTTTTGAAGTCAAACGCGCTTTAAAACGCGACCATATTTTTTCGGAAAATACCGACGAAATTTTGTCTATTCTCAATCTTGCCGACAGATACAAATTCGCCGACGAGCCGCTGAAACCTGAAGATTTCGATTCTCTGATTGATGGTTTCCGCGCTTTCTTGAAGAAAAAGGAGGCTTGAGCTTCTTTTTCTATCTTTGAGCTGACTGTGCGACTTTGACAAAAACTTCTGTTATTTCCAAGCATTTGAACAATATTTTCAAAACTGGCGAGTTGGATGAAAACTACTCGGTTTATTCCATTTTGGAATATACTGCCCCTGACGGGAAAAGCAAAATGGAAATCGATACTGAGAGTTTGATCGGAAAAATTATGACCTTAAATTTGTGTCGAAGCACTACCGGACACAACGAACATAGAGATTAGCAATCTTATTGCGGTCGTCGGTACTACCATCGCTAAAATTTACAAGCCATATGCTAGCGGTATTATTTACATATGTAGACGAAGACCAAAACTCTTTTGACGGCATATCTGAAAAATCAGATGCAGGGTCATATTCTTCATAATTTACGAGAGATAGAAGCTCATTGATGTTAGGCATTCTCCAATCGCTGTAGCCGGCGTAAGTCAGATTTTCGCAATAGGCAAGAGCATCGCTCCATTTTTTTTCGGTTTCATCATAAGTTTTTTGCCAAATTAAACCTGTTTCTGAGTCAGTAATGATTTCATCACCGTTGATCATAGAAGAAGTAAATGATGGTTTTTGAGTAAGATTTTTTCCCCTCACACAACCAGCATCAAAGAAACAATTCCTATAGCAGTCGCTGCTGCTGACGGCATTACCATAATAGAAACTTGTAATCCAGGCGTAATTGTTGTCTCTTACATCTTTAGATGAAGACCAAACAGAACTGACAGGTGTATCAAAATATGTTGTATTAATGGCGGGAGAAGTGCGTCTGTCAACAATACTGAAAAGTTCTTTGACTGTAGGCAAACGCCAGTCATTATGTCCGCCGTATTCAAGTTCTTCACAGTATTCGATAGCTTGTTCCCAAACGTAGCCGTAGTCATTAGTCGAGAGATTCTGTTGCCATTCAAGCCCAGTATTTTCGTCAATGACTGTTTTTTCGTTTGGAACAGAGTTATCAATTCTAAATTTTTGCGGAATGCAGGTGCCCCGAGCAGCATAGTATGCATCCTGGCCATAAAAATCACCGATCGATGATGAATTGCAGTTTATGAGGTCTGAATCAGTATAGCATTTTGTCTGTCCGGTGCAGATGTTTCCCAAAGCTTTCGGAATTTGGACACATTCTTTGTGCCGCCAATTATAACCTTCCTTGCAGCCGCAAACATAGTCGTCGTGCGTCGTGGTGCATATACCAGTTGAATTTGCAAGGTTTGCGCACGGATTCGGGTTACACAAAGGTGAAGAAGTGTCGGAATTGCCACCTGAATTACCGCTGTCACCGCCGGAGTTGTTCCCGCCTGAACTTGAGCCGCTGCCCGAATCGTTCGAACTTTTGCATTTTCCGGTTGATGAATCACATCCGTAGCTGCATTTTTGCGAAAGCAGCCAAAGAAGATCATTGCCGGAATAACCGCAGAAATAAGAATCGCTACCAGAACATCTGTATTGTCCGTAAGTGCAAACTACTGTGCCGCTTGAGCCTCCTGCGTTGAAATATGCGGCACTAATTTCATCAGTATAGTCTGGCATGTCGCATGACGAAAACAGGAGAACAACCGTAATTAGGCAAAAAATCGAGAAGAATTTATTCATTGTTTCCTCCTAAAATTCAAAGCTGAGTGAAGCGTAAAAGCCTTTGTCAGAAGGCGAAACCGAGAAATCTTTCAAAGCAAAATTTTTCGGAACCTCTTTTTTGATTGCCACCAAAACGATTCCGCTAACAAGAAGCGATCCGCCTATAACTCCGCTCGCGATTTCCCAACCCCTGTAAGATTTCGCTTTATTTCGATAATTGTTGGCCTTTTCGAGATATTCAGCATGATTCATGCCGCTTTGCACAGCTGCGGAAGCCTTGTCTGAGTTCCTCATTTTTTTATATTTGCTTAGCTGGTCTTCCGAAGCGATGTGAAATCCTGCTATGCCTCCGCCAGCGATAGCCGCGCCGACAGCTATAAGTGATAATCCGGCCTTCCAATAAGGATGATAATATTTTTTTGTATCGTATTCGACACCTGTGATCTGCTGCGAAATATCGTTCAGAGCATGACGCATGTGTCTTTCATCACCCTCGTCAAAAATTGCTTTGACTGCCTTTTCTGTCGCTTCTTTTTCAAGGTTTATAAGCTCGGATGTAATGATATAAGTTCCTCCGAAAAAGTTGATGGTCGTCCGTAGAATCGTGTCGGCAGAAAGAGCCTGTCCTAACGGAATCTGACAGTTTTTGTCGTTGCAAAGTTTGTAGGATTCTTTTTTCATCTCGGCAATCATCGCCTTTTCCTGACGCTCTTTAGCGATGAGAATGAATTTTCCTGAACTTGCCAAAGCACTGCGCAGATACTCGGCTGCATCAGACAGCGTCTTTTCCGGGATCGTTCCGCTTCTGTCCTCGAATTCCATAACCGCCAGCATCGGTTTGTCGGCGGCGAAAAGAGTGAATGAAAACAAAATCAGACAAAATAAAAGACAAATTTGCTTCATTTTTTCACCTTTAAAACATAAAAAATATTGAAATTATTGAATTTCTCTGTCGAAAAACTTGACTTGGATTTAGTCGTGGGACACGCTTTTTTAATAGTTGCGTAGCGTTGCGTTGCGGTGCGTTGCGTTGCGTTGCGTTGCGTTGAGCATCATTTTGTCTTCAAATTGAATCAACAAAAACGAGAAATTTTAGAGAGATACGCTTGGAAGGCAAGTTTTTGTTTCGAGTGCTCAGCAATGCTCCTAACAGTCTGCAATTTCTCCCAAAATAGCGGTTTGTTTGGGAGAAAAATATGTGGCTAACCTGTAAAATTGATTTTTGTAAAATAAAATCGTCTTCTTAAAATGCAAGATTTTGAGTAAATAAAAAACTTTCGCAAATCTTGATTTATAGATTTGATAATTTTGGCTTTGTTGTTTGGTTAAAAACTTGACTATTTTCAAAGTATATTTATTTTATACTTGAAAATAGTTTGTTGTATTGTAAAAGTTGGGTCGGAAATTGAAGAAGAAAGAAGAAAATCAAATTAAAATCACTGCTTTTCAGAGAGATTTGCTCAAGGATGCCTGCGCTATTATTGAGCAGGCTCAGGTTGCGGCTTATCGATCTATAGATGAAACTCTCATCAAACGTAACTGGTTATTGGGTCTGCGTATTCAGCATGAAGTGTTGAAAGGAAAACGTGCTGATTATGGGGAAAAAATCGTGAAAATACTGGCAAAAGAACTGGTAAAGCAATTCGGGAACGGTTTCGGACAGGCTAATTTATATCATTTCATCGCGTTTTATAATTGCTTTCCGGACTTTTTCTACGCAGTGAGTAGAAAATCTGAAAACCTTCCGGTAGCGGCACTTTCTTTTACAGCTGATTTATATGAACAAATTGAACCGACTCGCAAATTGCGCCTCTCATGGACACACTACCGCATAATTCTGCAGGAATCCAATGCCGAAGCCAGAGCGTGGTATGAAAATGAGGCCATAAATGAAATGTGGAGTACGCGCACTTTGCAGCGGAACATCTCGTCCCAATACTATTACCGTCTGCTTCAGTCTCAGAATAAATCTGTTGTTCGTGACGAAATGAAAACGCTGACAAATAATTTGCAGGACAAGCTGGAATTTCTGAAAAATCCTGTTATCGCCGAATTTCTTGGTTTTAAAAACAACACAAAATACTCGGAAACTTCTTTAGAGCAAAGCATAATCGAGCACTTGATATCGTTTCTTATGGAACTGGGAAAAGGTTTCGCTTTTGTTGACAGGCAGAAGTATATCCATACGGAAAAACAGGATTATTATATTGATTTGGTGTTTTACAACTACCATCTGCGCTGTTTTGTTCTTGTCGATCTGAAAACAACAAAATTGAGCTATCAGGATGTCGGTCAGATGGATATGTATGTCAAAATGTATGACGAGCTTGTACGGCCTGAAGGGCACAATCCCACAATCGGGTTGCTTCTTTGTGCCGACACGGATGAAGATGTGGCTCATTATTCTGTTTTAAGCAGTAACGATCAGCTTTTTGCAGCAAAATATCTGACTTTTATGCCTACGCAGGAAGAATTGCGCCGAGAGATTGAACAACAGAAAGAATTTTTCAGATTACAGAATCAGAAAACTAAGTGAGATCAGAATTTTAACGCAAATTCTGCCTCAGTTGCTCGATTTTTTAGCCCGTAAATTTGATTTTTGTGAAATAAAATCGTCTTATTTAATGTTGTTTACGCGGTTTTTTGGTATGTTTCGCGTGAGGATGCTGTGAAAAAGCTGATTTTTGTTATAGTTTTTCTGAGTTTTTCACTTTTTGAGGTTGATCATGTTTCCGCTTGAGCCTCTTTTTCTACTTTTGTGGATCCCGCTCGTTCTTCTTGCGGTTGGACTCATCAAATCAAAGACCAGAAGAAATTCAGTCGCTTTCACCAATTTTCATTTTCTGCGCAGTAAAGCCAACGCAAAATATTTTCTTCCGCAGTTTTTCGATTTTTTGGCACTTTTCATTCTTGTTTTCGCCCTGGCGCGTCCTGTTACGCTTGAAAAAACGGTGACTCCGCCGGTTGAAGGCAAGGATATAATGATTGCGCTCGATGTTTCGGGTTCGATGGAAGCTCTTGATTTCCAGCCGAAAAACAGGATCACGGCGGCAAAAAATATAATCGAAGAATTCGTCAAAGGGAGAAAAAGCGACAGGCTTGGTCTTGTTTTCTTTGCGAAAGAGAGTTTCCTGCAGGTGCCGCTTACGACTGATTACGATATTTTCAACGAACTTCTTGCGAGAGTTACGACCGGCGTGATCGAAGACGGAACGGCTATCGGAAACGGTCTCGGACTCGCTCTTTCGCGTCTTGAAAGCAGCAAGGCGAAAAGCAAAGTTATAATTCTTCTCACTGACGGCGACAACAATTCCGGCAATATCAGCCCCGAAACCGCTGCAAATCTCGCTGCCGAAAAAGGGGTAAAAGTTTATTCGATCCTCATCGGAACGAACGGTTTGGTTCCTTTTCCGGCAGGCAAGGACTTTTTCGGGCGCGACACTTTCCAGAAAGTGCAGATGAAGGTAAATCCTGAACTTTTAAAAAATATTTCCGATAAATCGGGCGGAAAGTTCTATCAGTCGATTTCAACAGAAGAGCTTCAAAAAGCGTTCAAAGACATCGACGAGCTTGAAAAAAGCCCGATCCCGGCGAGAAAACTCAAAATTTACAATGAATACGCTCCAGATTTCATAATCCTTGCAATGATCCTTATTCTTCTTGCCAGAATTTTTTCAATTATATTCAAGGTTTATCCGGAGGTGGAAAGATGAGGTTCTATGACTGGAGAATACTTCTTTCCGCTGTCGTGTGGATCCCGCTTCTTGTTTTCTGGATCGTCTACTGCACAAAAAAACGCAATGATTTCAAAAAGTTTTTCGCAAAATCACAGCTGAAGAAAGCAGTTGTTGCAGGAAGTAAAAATCTTGTCTTGAAACGGATCCTTATGTTTACGGCTCTTTCGCTTTTTACAGTTGCGGCGGCGCGGCCGATGACGGGAGGAGAAGAGATAAACACGAATTCCACCGGTATCGATATAGCCGTCGTTTTTGACGTGAGCCTCAGTATGTTCGCCGAGGACGAGAACGGACCGCGTTTTGAAAAAGGAAAGATGATGCTTATCGATGTTCTGAATTCGCTCGGAGGCGACCGCGTCGCGATAATTCCTTTTGCCGGAGCCGCTTTCCTGCAACTGCCGCTCACGGACGACTACGAAACGCTGCAGACTGTCGTTTCGGTGCTCGAACCGGGAATGATCGAGCGTCAGGGGACCGCGCTTGGAACTGCGATGGAACTTGCAGCAGACACTTTGAAATCCTCGCCCGAAACTTCGGACAAAATGATAATCATAATTTCTGACGGTGAAGATCCGTCGCTCGATTTCGGCAAAATGAAGGAACTCGTTGAAAAAGAGAATATCCATCTCGCGCTTCTTCCGCTCGGAACAGAGGACGGCGCTCCTGTCAAAATCGGCGACAGCTATCTGAAAGACAAGAGAAATCAGACAGTTATCTCAAAAATCGATAAAGGTTTCTTCGACAAGTGCATCTCTGTTTTAGGAGCGGTCGAAATCAAAAAAGGAGATACTCTGAGTTCTTACATAAAAAATTTCAAAAAGAGTTCGCGCGGCGAAAACAGGATCGTGAATATCTACAAAGAACGCTTCCAGATCCCGCTTTTCTTCGGACTTATCGCATTTTTTGTCTATTATCTTCTCTCTTTTGCGGGACGGGGAGGCAAATATGAAAAATAGGTTCTCGTTTCTATTGATTTTTGTGCTTATGCCATTGTTTTTACAGGCATTTTCTCTTTTTGAAAAAGAGGCGCCCGAAAGCCGTGAAGGGAGAAAAAAATATGCCGTAGGCGAGATGGCTGAAGCCGAAAACGAGTTCTCAAAAGCGGCGAAACGGCTTGAGAACAACGCAGAAGCATATTACGACTTGGGAAATGCTCTGCAGAGCCAGCAGAAATTTGAAGAGGCTTTGAACGCATACCAGAAGTCGCTCGAAACAGGAAAAACGACTGAAAATCTCCGCTCGAAAATATTCCACAACATGGGAAACTCGTTTGCAGGGCTCGGAAAATATCAGGATGCTGAAAAATTCTACATGAAGTCGCTCGAAGAGGAACCGAGTAAGGAGTCTGCCGAAAACCTTGAAATTGTTAGAAGAATTATCGCGCAGCAGAAAGAGCAGGAAGAACAGCAGAAACAGCAGCAGGAAAACCAGGATCAGCAGGATCAAGAGAATAAAGATCAGGATCAGGAACAGCAGGATCAGGAGAATAAAGATCAAAATCAGGAAAAACAGGACGAAAAAGAACAAAATGAAAATCCTGACAATGAACAGAAAGATGAACAAAATCAAGAGTCTGCTGAACAAAATGATGAAAACGGCGAAGGAAACGATGACGAGCAGAATTCCGGCATGAACGACGAAGATAATGAAACTCAGGACGAGGAGGAAAACCAGAGCTCAACTGCAGAAGCCGAAGAACAGGATGACGAGCAGCAAAACGAGGAGAAACCGAAAGAAAGCTCTGTTCTGAAGCAGTTCAAACAGCGGAAAAATTTGCAAATATCTCCTTTCATGCTAAAGAAGGAGCAAAAGTCGGATAGTGATCAGACTTGGTGATTTTTGAGGGAAAATTGAGTAATTTTATTATAAAAAAACTGGTTTTTACGGCATTGATTTTGTTGCCGTTTTTCGCTTTTTCACAGTCGATCACACTTTCTACCGACAGCGAAATCGTTCAGACGGATGCTCTTTTCGGCTTCGTTCTCACGGCGGAAGGCTCGTTTGATTCGATCGAAGAACCGGATTTTGCCAATTTTACGGTCGAAAACCGTTCGCAGTCGCAGTCGAATTCGATCAGCATAATCAACGGAAAGTTCGAGAAAAAAAGCTCGATAACTTATTCTTATGCTCTGCGTGCCGAAAAAGCCGGTGTTTTTGAAATTGGTCCGGCAGCACTCAAAGTAAAAGGGAAAACGATAAAGTCGAACAAAGTCACGATAACTGTGACAGGGCAGGGCGGCGGCAGTGCAGGCGGAAGCGGAAATGGAAATGTTTCGGGGAATGCAAATGCTGACCAAAACACTCAGACTGATGAGCAGAATAACGAAAATTATTACGAAAAACGTGCAAGTTCGCTGATGTCGCCTTTAAGTGAATGGGAAAAGAAAACGCCTGATTATTTTATCAGAACCATTGTAAATCCGGCGAACGATCTCTATGTGGGAGAGCCGCTCAGTGTAAGTTACTACCTTTTTGTAAAGCCGAATTCGATAAGCGACGTCAATTTCTACAAACTTCCCGTTTTCGAGAACTGCTGGAAAGACGAAAAGGCGGAAACCAGGCTTAATTTCAAGCGGTTAAGCATTGACGGCAAGGTTTATGACTATGCGCCGATAAAGACCTACATTCTGATCCCTGACGGCACAACGGATTTTATTGAAGGAACACAGATGATAATGGATGTCATCACGGGATCCTTTTTCTCAACAAGAAAAGCGACGATTTCTTCTGTCGGTGTGAAAGTTCCGCTCAAGCCGATGCCAGGAAAAGAGGAGCATAAAAACGGCATTTTCGGTGATTTTCAGGTTTCAGCTGATAAGGAAAGTCTTACACTTGACAAGGATAATATGTTGGAAACACTGACTTTTTCAATCAGAGGCTGCGGGAACTTCCAGGATGCGGAAATAGCACTCGAAAGCAATCCGAATCTCAAAATATTCTCTCCGGAAATAACATCTTCTGTTTCAGTCACTCCGAAAGGCTACTGCGGAACAAAAACCTACAAATTTATGGTCAAAGGTTTGAAAAAAGGCTGGACTTCGATAAAAGTTAAAGCTTTCGATTTTTTCAGCAGGGATAACGGCTGGCGCACTCCAGACCTTGCCGAAGTCAAAGTGGATGTCAGAGAAACAAGCGGTGTCGAAGACAACTCAGCAGAGGAAAAGGAAGCCGTTTCCTTTGAGCTTCTGAAGGAACTTCCGGCAAATGTCAAAAAGTATGAGATCAGCCCTCTGACCGAAAAAACATGGTTCAGGCTCGCGATACTCATTCCGTTTGCGATCGTGCTTGCGGCATTTATTATAAGAATAAAAGTCAAAATGAGATCCTACAGAGCTCTTTCAACAGGCGCGAAAATGAATAAGTGGAAAAATAAAATCGTAAACGCAAAAAATTCTACCGAGCTTCTTAACGATTTTTACGATGCATTGGAAGACCTTTACGGCATAAAGATCAAAGGTGAGCGTATCAATTCGCTGAAGCAGAAATACGGCGAAAAGACTGACAGAATAACTGATTTTATCAGGACCATAGAAGAAATATCATATTCCGGTATCACAGGTGCCGACATTTCGTCTTTGAAAGAGGACGCTATAAAACTGCTTGATCCGAGAGGTTTTGCAAAATGATGAAGAAAATAATTTTAATTTTCGCGCTTCTTTTCTCGGTTTCGCTCTCTGCAGATGACGGATTTTCGCTTTACATAAAGAAGGATTATACCGGCGCATACAATGCTTTTTACTCGAAATTTTCCGAAAACAACAAATGGGATCCGCTTTATTCCTACAATCTGGGCGTAACTTCCGAAGCTTTGGGCAGAAAAGGGGAGGCTCTCTATTTTTACCTGCAGGCTCTCCAGAATGCACCCGATTTTCCCGAGGCGAAAAACAACCTCGACATCGTTGCGAAAGATCTGGAAATTTCGATTCCGAAAGCTTTAACGACTCCTGTTTTCGCACTCGACTGGCTTTTGATTTTGTTTTTTATTTCGTTTTATGCATTTGCCGCGATCCTTACGCTCCTCTGTTTGGGAAGCGACTGGCGGCTGAAGATAATACTGCTTCCTGTTTTTCTCGTCATGTGTGTCAGCGCAACTTTGTACTACTTGAATTACAACGAAAATCTTAAAGAAAACTGGGCAGTTGCGATAAAAGGCGAAGTTCTCAGAAGCGGCCCCGACTCGTCGCTCAAAGAAATAGGAAAAATCAGGGAAGGAGAGATAATAAACGTCGTTTCGTCAAGCGGCTCATGGTACAAGGTAAAAGGTTTTCAGGACAATGTCGAAGGCTGGGTCGAACTCGGCTCGATCCGCGCAGTCAAGAGAGGGACTTTATGATGAAAAAAATATCGTTTTTTATTGTTCTGGCGAATGTTCTGCTTATTTTTTCGTGCAGCAAGACTCCGGTTATAAAAAGTACAGAATCTGACGCCGACAAAATATATCAGGAAGGTTTGTTTTATCTCGAAAAAGGAGATTTAAGCAATGCGGAAAACCGTTTTATGAAAGTTATTTCAGACTTCAGTTACAGTAAATACGAACCTTTCGCGACTGTCGCTCTCGGCAAGACTTACTATAAAAAAGAAGAGTATATGTCGGCAATAACGGTTTTTGATACATTTCTGAAACGTCATCCCAACCACGAATCGGCACCGGAGGCGCTGCTTTACAAGGCTCACAGCTATCTTGCGCAGAAACCTTCTGACTTTTTCGTTCTGCCGAATCCTGCCGAACGCGATATTTCGGTAGTTGAAAAGGCTGTTGTGCTTTACAGGGAATACCTTGAAAAGTATCCGGAAGACAAGAACATTGAAGAAGGAAAGAAAAAACTTGAGGAAGCTGAATTGATACTCATTGAAAAGGATCTGAGAGTCGCCGAGTTTTATGCGAAAAGAAAGAAATGTGCAGGCGTATTCTTAAGGCTTCAGCACATCGAAAACAACTTCAAAGTCACGACCGACAAAAATCTGAAAAGAATCGGAGAACTGAATAAAAAATGTCCTCCGAAATCAAAAGAGGAGTATTTCAAAATAGAAACCAACGAAGAAAAGAAAGAAAACAGCGAAGAAGAGGCAGAAAAAGAAACGACCGGAACGGAAGAGGCAACGGATGAAAACAATAAATAAAATCAATATTCTATCCTTTGTCATATTATTGTCTGTTTTCGTTTTTTCCGGCTGCTCCATGCCTGAAAGCGAGCAGAAGGATGCCCTGAAGATCCTTGAAATCAGAGAAGATCTTGCAAATAAAGGACTGACGAACAAACTCGCTCTGCTTCTTACCGACGATTTCCCGAACAGAAAGGAATATCTGGATCAGCTTAAGTACCGGCATTTTTATTTCACTGAATATGAATACACGATAAATTCAATAAAATTCACTTCTTACAATCCCCTTACAAAAAAGGCTTCAGCGCTGATAGATTTTGATCTTTCGTTCAAAACTACGGAAGATCCGGCCGCCGCGATGCTTCTTGGCAGACTTGAAAAAGTAACGATGCTGAAGGAGAAGAAGATAGGCTGGAAAATAGATAACATCGAAGAACTTAAGGATAGCGGAAGAAAGATCGCCCCGCAGCTTGTTCACGACATTTTTTATCCGCTCGATACAAGAAAAACCGCACTTTCAAACAACGATTATCCGCTTTTTGAAAGTGTTATTCACGCCGACTTTGCATCAAGAGACGAACTTTTGTCGGATTTCAGACAGAATTCGGAAGTGTTTTCCGAAATAAATTACGCTCTTAAAGGGAGAAAACTTCTCTCGCTCTCTACTGACGAAACCAATGCCGAAGTCATGCAGTATTTTGATCTTGCTTTCAAAACGAAAGAAGGCGGGATTTCAGAAAAATTAGAAAATCAGCAGGAAGTTATTTCTCTGAAAAAAGCAGATGACGGGAATTGGAAAATCTTAGGCGGATTAAGATAATTTAGCTGTTGAAAACTATTCCGAAAATAATTTCTGCGAAATCTTCAGGAAGTTTTGAACCGTTGCTTTTGCAGTTGAGAATATCTGCAGCCATGAGTGCGAGATAGCGGTACATAGCGTGCTGAGAAGAAAGTTTGAAACCTTTTCTTGTCTTTACATAAGCATCAAACATAACTGCGAATTTTTCTCTGAACTCTTTAAGAAGAACAGGTCTGTCTTTCGGATCTTCGATAAGATAGAAAGGGGGAACGTCTGTTTTCATGAAGTACTCGGCAATCTGACCGGTAGTCGTCAAAATTTTCATTTCTGCCGGAATTGAAGGCGGGAATTTAAGAGAAATGATCGCGTTGATTTCAGTCGTTACCAGTGCCTGAGCAGCTGCGATGAGTTCGTCTTTGCCTTTAAAATAGTGGTAAAGCGTCGGTGCAGTGATACCAAGTTCTTTTGCGATGAGATTCATCGTGATGTCTTCTTCCGAAGATCTGAAAAGAAGGTCTCTTGCCTTTTCAATAATTCTGTTTTTAATGCTTTCTTTCATCGTTTCCTCCGTTGTTAAAAAAACTAAAGCACATTAAATATTAAGATAGCCGAAAATTCTTTTTGAAAAGAACAATAAATTATGCGAAATCCTGATTACTATAAAAAATATAAAAAGTAAACAAAAATTTACTATAGTAATTTTTCTCAAATTTCGCCAACTGCCGGATAGCTTAGATGGAAAACAGATAAAAGCTGATTTTTTGAGCTTTAAAAAATGATTGTCTTAGAATATTTGTATAAATTTAAGGTGTCTCGCAAAATTTCCTATTGCAGAATCAGCCGTTAAAAGTTGACTCTTTCGAGAGGTAAAATATATTGCCGCGGTATGTTTTTCAGGAGGTTGAAAAATGTCGAAAAAACTGGTTTCGATCGTAATTCCGGTTTACAACGAAGAACAAATTCTGGAGTCGGCTGTTGAAAATCTCAAGAAAACTCTTTCCGAATTTTCCGACGATTTCGATTTTGAGCTGATTCTTGCCGAAAACGGAAGTAAAGACAATACTTTGGTAAAAGGGGAAGAACTTTCGAAACACGATTCTTTTGTCACGATTTTTCACCATCCTGAACCTGACTACGGTCTTGCGCTTCAGGCCGGGATACGCCGCGCTAAAGGGGAGATCGTTGTCTGCGACGAGATAGATTTGTGTTTGCCGGAGTTTTACAGGGACGCACTCAAAATTTTTAAAGAGGGCGGGGCAGAAATGGTTGTCGGCTCGAAAAGGGCAAAAGGTGCCAACGACCAGAGACCTCTCGGGCGCAGGTTCGCGACATTCATTTTGAATATGATGCTCAAGATCCTTCTCGGGCTCAAAGGAACCGACACTCACGGCGTTAAGGCCTTCGTCAAAGAGCCGCTCATGCCGGTTATGGACAAATGCCTTGTCGGCAAAGACATTTTTGCAAGCGAATTCGTCATCCGTGCCGAGCGCGCCGGCATAAAAATCGCCGAAGTTCCCGTTTCTCTCGATGAAAAACGCGCTCCCTCAATAAATTTGATCAAAAGAGTTCCGAAAGTCCTCTCGAACTTGGCTTATCTTTTCTGGAATATCAGAATCAAAAAGGACTGATTTTATCTTCTCTTCATAATCGCGACGACTATGAAAACGAGGAAGGTGAGAACTACGATGATGACGGGAATTACCATCGACATGCCTGATGATGAGACTTTGACTTCGTCCCACATGTCGTTGAGGCGGCGCATTTCGGTGTCATCGAAATATTTCATGATTGCGCAGCGTGAAACGATGTCTTCGGTCGGATACTGTGCCGAGCACTGTCTGCCGATAACGTCGGTGATGACTGTGAAATCTTTCTTTTCTTCAGCTGCGTCGGTCGTTTTGTTCGCAAAGAAGTAGTTGAGGTCGTTCTTGTAAAGGGTGACGTTCTCTTCTTTGTGCATTCCCGTTACGTTGTCGTCCTTGTCGTAGTCGGGGTAGAGGAAGTTGTAGGTGCCGTCAGCGTTTTTGAATTTGTTGAGTTCTTCTTCGCTGAGCTCTCCTACATATTTGTCGCAGTAGTATTTGCCGCTTTCTTTGTCGAGGAAGGGTTTTGCTTCTTCTTCCTCTTCTTCGCCTTCGGCTTCGGCTTTTTCTTCACCTTCAGCAGGTTTTTCTTCAGCCTTTTCGCTTTCGCCTTCTTTCGGAGCGTCGCATTCAACCATGATGTAGGTTCCGTAGTTCTCTACGCAGTTTTCAAACATCTCCTCACCGCCGATCGCGCTGGTGTAACCGATGTAATCCATGTTCGCTTTCGCGTTTTCGGGCTGTGCGAGGAAGTTGATGAACTCCTGTGCAAGGGGAACGTTAGCGCCTTTGGGCATTACCCAGCCGTCGAACCAGATGTTGCTGCCTTCTTCGGGAACTGCGTAGTAAAGTTCTGCGCCGTTTTCGTCTTCGTCAGCGGTGTCAAGAGTGTAAACAGCATCGCCGCTCCATGCGAAGTTGATCGCGATCTTGCCGGTAGCCATGTCTTTCTTGCCGCTGTCGACTTCGAATCCGTAGATGTTTTCCTTGAGGACTGAAAGTGCTTCTTCGACTTTGTTTACCGATTCTTCGTCAGCTCTGTTGAAAAGTGCGACGATCTTGTCGGCATACTGTTCTTTCGTGAGCGATCCCGATTTGTAGCTTTTTGCAAGTTCGGTAAGTTCGTCTCTGTAGACGTATCCGAGTGCGAGAGCGTATGTGTCACGTATCGAATCCTTGATCGTTCCGAGGTTCTTCGCGTATTCTTTCCAGATGAAATCCCAGTGAGTTTCGTCACCTTTTTTGTAGCCGGGAAGTTTCTCGAAAACTGCCGGATTGTAAACATAACCCATCGTTCCCCACATATAAACGGTCGCGTAATCCTGCCAGCCGTATTTTTTGAAGAGATCGACGATGAATTTCGAAGCGTTGTCGTAGTAGCCGTTGACGTGGCCGAGTTTTCCTTCTTCGATGGAGTAGTCGTATTTTTCGACCATTCCTTCGATTATCATCTTCTGAAGCATGTAGTCGGACGGGCATACAAGGTCGTAAGCGTAGGTGTATGAGCCGTCTGCAGCCTTCGTTTTGGTGAGCTGGAGCTCGTTGTACATATTTTCAAGCGTTCCGAAAGTGGAGTATTTGACTTTTACGTTAAGGCCGAACTTCTCTTTGCAGTGCTGTTCGAATTTCTTAATTAAATCAACGCTTTCGCCGCTGCCGTCATCGATAGAGATGTAGTCTTCCCAGTTGTAGACCTTGAGTTCTACGACATCGCCTTCACCGAACAGCGGGAGAAGGCTGAACAAAAGTGAAAAAGAAAGAAAAAGTGCAAAAAATTTCTTCATCTTGACCCCTCCAGTCTAGATTTTCTTGATTGTATAAAAGAATGAATGACCACATAAGCGATCATTACGACAAAAATTATCGCAAACAGAGCCCTGAGCGCGGGAACGGAAGAACTTTTTCCGCCCTTTGCGTAGGCATCGTAAACGTAAGTCGAAATCGTCTTGAAAGTCGAAGGTTTCGTGAAACTCGTGATGATGTAGTCGTCAAGCGAAATGTTTATCGCGAGCAGGAAACCCGAAATGATTCCTGGGAGAATTTCCGGAATGACGATAAGGAAAATCGCCTTTGTCGGAGTCGCACCGAGGTCAAGTACTGCTTCGTAAAGATTGTTGTCCATCTGTTTGAGTTTCGGAATGACCGAAAGGACGACGAACGGAACGGTGAGGACTACGTGCCCGATAAGAAGCGACGCGTACGACCTTCCGAAACCGAACATCGTGCAGATGAGTGCGATCGATATGGCCGTGACGACTTCCGCATTTATTATCGGTATTTTGGTGAGCTCGTTCATCGTTCTGTTGACGCGACGGCTTGAATAGAACATTCCGATTGCGCCCATTGTGCCGAGAACTGTTGAAATGAAGCCCGCCGCAAGTGCGAGAACGATCGTGTTGACGACTGTTTCCATGAGGTCGGTATTGCTCCAGAGTTTGTAGTAAAGGTCAAAACCCCATTCCGGAGACCAGATCCCTATTTCACGCGACATGTTGAAACTGTAAACGAAAAGGAGAAGGATAGGGGCGTAAAGAAGGAAAAGAACCAGAGTTATGTAGCTTCCGCCGATTATTTTCTTTACCATAAGTTAGCCCTCCCTGCGCTTTCGTCCTCTTCTTCAGTAAATTTGCCGCTGAGAAACATTGAAAGGAAAATTATTACGAGAAGAACGAGTGCGATCGTGCTGCCTGCGTGCCAGTTGTCCATCGTGAGGAACTGAGTTTCGATTATCTTTCCGACGATCGTTACGTTTCCGTTGCCGAGCGTATCGCTGATGACGTAGCTTGTAGTCGTCGGGAGGAGGACCATCGATATCGCGCTCACGATCCCTGGCATCGAAAGGGGAAGAGTGACCGAAAGGAAGGTGGTCACAGGCTTCGCGCCGAGGTCTGCGCTTGCTTCGGCATAGCTTTTGTCGATCTTGACCAGAACCGAATATAACGGCATAATGACAAACGGAAGATAGTCATAGACCATACCGATAAGCGTGTTTATAAAGCTGAAGCTGTTCGATTTGTACATGCCGACGAAGTAGAGCAGTTCCTTCATCGCGGCAGTTCTGAGAACGAAATTTATCCAGAGCGGAAGGATGAAAAGGACGAGGAGAACGCCGCCTTTGTTGAATTTCGTCTTAGAAAGTATGTATGCGACCGGATAGGCGATGAAAAGGCTGACGATCGTAGTGATTATCGCCAATCCGAAACTTACGAAAAGGACTCTGATATTCGCCGATTTCGAGAAAAAGTCAGAGAAATTCGAAACTGCGAAAGAGACCGATTCGCCCGCGATCGTGAAAGTCGCCTTGTCGGCGGGAACTTTTTTAGTGAAAGCATATAAAGTTATAAGCAGAAGCGGCACGACGACGAACGCGATAAGAAAAACCGCGTATGGAATGCCCAGCTGCTTTCTTGAAAATTTCAGTCCGTTCATTTCTTTTCCACCGCCTTCAAAGTAAGTTTGATCTTATCCTTCGGTATCTTGACGCTGACACGGTCGTTTTCGTTCCAGAGATATTCAGTGTCGCAGACGATTTCTTCCTCTTCCTCATCGGTGCAGATGATGATCTGGTAGTGGTCGCCTTTATAAACTATTGAAATTATTGAACCTCTTGCATCGCCGTCTTCATCGTTGTCGATAATTTCGATATCTTTGAGGCCGACTTCGACTCTGACCGGAACATTGGTAAGGTCGATCTTTTCACCGGCAGTCGTGATGACATAACCTTCAGAATCGAGGTGAGAACCGGGGTAAAGCTGCGTGACATCGCACTCGAAAGCGCCTTCGGCAAAGTGGACTTTGTTGATTTTGTCGATATAGCCGTCGTAAACGTTCGAAACGAAGTCGCGTTTCATGATGTGGATGTTATCAGGGCTTACGCGGATCCCGATCGTATCGCCGACTTTGACCTCTTTCGTGGACTGGATCATGACTTCACTTTTGCCGACCATCATGATCATTTCGTAGTGGACACCTTTAAAAATAGAGGAAACGATCTGACCGGAGACGATCCCTTCTTCGGGTTTTACGATCTCGACATCTTCAGGTCTGACGACGACATCGACTTTCGCATTGATCTCGAAATCGTCAACGCAGTCGAAAACCTTGTTGATGAAACGTACTTTTCTGTCGCCGACGATCGTTCCGTTGTAAATGTTGCTCTCGCCGATAAAGTCTGCAACGAAAGCGTTCGTCGGTTCGTTGTAGATATCCTGCGGAGTGCCGATCTGCTGAACTTCGCCGTCTTTCATGACAACGATCCTGTCGCTCATCGTGAGGGCTTCTTCCTGGTCGTGCGTGACGTAAATGAAGGTTATTCCGAGTTTTCTCTGCATATCCTTGAGCTCGAGCTGCATATCCTTTCTCATTTTGAGGTCGAGCGCACCAAGCGGCTCGTCAAGAAGAAGGATCTCAGGCTCGTTGACGATAGCGCGTGCTATCGCGATCCTCTGCTGCTGACCGCCGGAAAGAGTAGTGACTTTTCTTTTTTCGAACTCTTCGAGGTCAACCATCTTCAAAGCCCGGCTGACTTTTTCGTCGATCTCCGACTTTTTGAGATGTTCGAATTTTTCTATGACGTTGCCGTTTTTATCTTTGGAAGTCGTTTTTATCTTTTTGAGTTTGAGGCCGAACGCGATGTTGTCGTAAACGTTAAGATGAGGAAAAAGTGCGTAACGCTGGAAAACGGTGTTTACCGGACGCAGATAGGGCGGAAGGTTCGTTATGTCCTTGCCGTTAAGCAGGATCTTGCCGCTCGTAGGGATCTCGAAACCTGCAATCATACGCAGTGTAGTCGTTTTTCCGCAGCCGGACGGACCCAAAAACGTGACAAATTCGCCACGGTTCACATGAAGATTGAAGTCAGAAACAGCCAAAGTGCCGCCGTCGAATTCTTTCGAAATTCCGACGAGCTCAATAATTTTGTCACTCATAATTTTTCCTCCACAAAAAATGTGAGCAAAGCAAAAATACCCCCATAAGTGCAGTTCAGCCTTACAAAAAAATAAAAATGTGAGCTATGGTATCAATGATTGTTGCCTAATCTCGATTTCTCGGCGGCAATAGTTTCGTCATCGATCTTTCCGAAAAGTATCTCTACTTCACCAAGCTTTATTCCGTTAGTTATATTGTGCTCATAAAGTTTAGTAAAATCGAACACTTCCGGCAGATTCAGCATTCGTTTGACCTTTCTGCTCGCGGCCGGAGTTATCGGCTCCAGAACCGTAGCCATTTTGTCGATTAAGTTGAGACAGTTTACAAATACGCCGTTGCAGCGCTCCGGATCGCTCTTTCTGAGTGCCCACGGAGCCATTGTGTCAAAGTATTTGTTTGCGATTCGTCCTATTTCCATGATGTGGAAAGCTGCGTCTCTCACGCGGAAAGTTTCGTAGCAGTCGAGGATTTCCTTAAGTTCCTTGTTGACGTCTTCCCACATTTTGTCGTCTTCTTCAGAGGATTTTATTTCTCCTTCGATCTTTCCGCCGAAAAACTTGTTGATGAAAGCAAGGTTTCTGTTCACGAAGTTGCCGTAGATAGCGGAGAGCATGCCGTTGTTGGCATCCTGAAAACCTTTGAACGAGAAGTCTGAATCCTTAGTTTCCGGCGCGATCGTCGCAAGGTAGAATCTGACCGAATCGGGATTGAATCTTTCAAGGAAATCGTGGACCCAGATCGCCCAGTTCCTGCTTGTCGAGATCTTCTGACCTTCAAGGTTGAGGAATTCGTTTGCAGGGATTTCGTCGGGAAGTTTCCAGCCGTCTTCCTGACCCATGAGCATTGCAGGCCAGATTATCGAATGGAAAACGATGTTGTCTTTTCCGATAAAATGTATGAGTTTGACGTCGTCGCCGCCTTTCCACCATTTTTCCCATTCGTTTTCGTCGAGGCCTCTCTTCGCGAAAAGCTCTTTCGTGAAGGCGATGTAACCGATAGGTGCATCAAACCAGACGTAAAGGACTTTTCCTTCGGCTCCTTCGACGGGAACGGGAACGCCCCACGAAATATCGCGGGTGATACCTCTCGGCTCGAGACCTCTTTCAAACCACTGTTTGCAGAAAGCCTTGACGTTGCTTTTCCAGTTTTCTTTCGTTTCAAGCCATGCATCGAGCCTTTTTTCAAATTTGTCGAGGTCAAGGAACCAGTGTTTTGAGCTTTTCTTCACCGGAGTCTGACCGCAGATTTTGCATTTCGGGTTGATGAGATCGAGCGAATTAAGAGCGTTTCCGCATTTGTCACACTGATCTCCGCGTGCTCCAGGATCCTTGCAGATGGGGCATGTTCCTTCGACGTAACGGTCGGGAAGGAACATCTTGTCGTGTTCGCAGTAGAACTGTTCGACGTCTCTTACCGAAATGAATCCGTTTTTATCGAGTCTCTTGAAGAAATCCTGCGAAAGTTCCTTCTCGATATCGTTGTGCGTTCCTGAAAATATATCAAAAGACATTTCAGCCATCTCAAAACCGCGTGCGATAAGCTCGTGATTCTCTTTTACGACGTCTTCGGGTGTGATCCCGCGCGATTCCGCGTTGATCGTGATCGGGACGCCGTGTTCATCCGTTCCGCAGACGTAGACGACTTCTCTCTTCATATTGCGGAGATAACGTACGAAAACATCGGCGGGAAGGTAAGCCCCTGCAAGGTGACCGAGGTGGATCGGCCCGTTCGCATAAGGCAAAGCTGATGTGACCAAATACTTCAATTTTTTCTCCTAAAAAAAATTCAAATTTTAAAAGGCCGGCAAATTCCGGAAAAGTAGAGCGCACCTTAATTATTTTTTTGGAAAAATCAATAAAATTTTTAAGGAGTTTTACGAATGCGTGCGCGGGTGGCTTGTCCGCAAACCATAAATCAACATTTGTTTTCATTCTCCATATTAAAAAATCACAAAAACTAAAATATTATAGAAAGAAATTTTAGAAATAAAAGAATTTTTTTAGAAAAATAATTTTACTTTTAGAAATATTTAACTATAATTACACGTTTTTATTTGGAGATTACACAATGGAAGAAGTAAAAAACACTCAAATTAAAATTTTTGAAGAGAAACAAGTCCGCACACTTTGGGACAAAGAAACAGAGGAATGGTATTTTTCGGTGGTTGATGTCATTTCGGTTCTGACTGACAGTGAGATTCCAAGACGCTATTGGAGTGATTTAAAACGCAGACTTGCAGCCGAAGGAAGCCAGTTGTACGAAAAAATCGTACAACTGAAAATGTTGTCTTCCGACGGCAAGATGTACAAAACTGACTGCATGACCACAGAACAGCTTTTCCGCTTGATTCAGTCGGTTCCATCGCCGAAGGCCGAGCCTTTCAAACTGTGGATGGCGCAGATCGCAAGAGAGCGGCTCGACGAAATCAAAGATCCTGAAATTTCAATAAACCGTGCTCTGATTGCATACAGGCAGCTCGGCTACTCCGAAAGCTGGATAAACCAGCGTCTGAAAAGCATGGAAATCAGAAAAGACCTGACTGACGAATGGAAAAGGCGCGGACTGCAGGACGGCGTTCAGTTCGCAACTCTGACAGATATAATCTACAAGACTTGGGCGGGTAAAACCGCTAAAGAATATAAGGAATTCAAAGGACTGAAGAAAGAAAACCTGCGCGACAACATGACGAATCAGGAACTTATTCTGAATATGCTTGCCGAGCTTTCGACAAAAGAAATTTCGGAATCGAGAGATCCTCACAACTTCAAAGATCATGTTCAGAATGCCGTTGACGGAGCAACTATCGCTAAAAACGCAAGAACAGAACTCGAGAAAAAGACCGGTAAAAAAGTGGTATCTCCGTCTAATGCAATCGACAACCAGCATCTTTTGCATGACAGCAAGCCTTCGGTCATTGACGAAGACGAAGAATCGAAATGAAATAGGTGAAATAACGGTTTCAGGCTATTTTTTGAGGAAACAACAACCGTTTCCAAATTGTAAATAGTTCAATCCAGTTGTACGAAAAAATCGTACAACTCTGCCAACTGTCGCAAAAATTGCGATAGTTCCCGATACTCGCGCCATGTTGGGATTTTACTATAAAATAAAAGCTGAAAAATCTTGGATTTCCATTGATTTTAGTTTGAAAAACGATATTATTTCAGGCTTTTTTGGAGATTGCGATCTATGGAGGCAAAATGGATAAAATAGAAGTACAAATCAAAGACAATAAAATATTTGCTCCACTTAAAGAAAAGTGGCTCGTATATAAGCCGGAAGAAGAAGTTCGTCAAAAATATATTTGCCGTTTGGTAAATAGTTACGGCTATTCTCTTGATCAGATGGATCAAGAATTGAAAGTCAACAACTCTCAACGCGGGCAGGGTGCTGCGCGTGCTGACATTGCGGTTTGGCGCAGTAAAGAAGATAAACAAAAAAACAAATATCCTCTTATTATTGTTGAATGCAAGGCTGCATCTGTTACTATTCACAAAGAAGACTACTATCAGGGAATGAATTACGCATCATGGTCTCATGCAGACTTTTTTGTGACGACCAATTTGAAAGAAACAAAAATTTTCAAGCTGGTAAAAGGTGAAATTCCCGACAAACTTGAAGAAATCGTTGATATACCTGATGCAACAAAAGCCAACAATCAGAAAGAAATCGATAAATTGTTGACGCAAACCAAGGCTTTTACTCGTGATGAATTTTCAAAGCTGCTTTTTAAGTGTCATAATATCATTCGTAACAACGATAAACTGTCTCCGGAAGCGGCATTTGATGAGATCAGCAAAATTCTGTTTATGAAAATACGTTATGAGCGTATGAATTCTAATTCTCAAATTTTTTCTTTAGCGGCATTCAAACGACTTAAAGAAGCTTGGGACTTAACAAAAAGTGCGACTTCAAATGCTTTCTATCAGGAATTATTCAGCAATACAAAAAAAGATTTTGAAAAAGATCATCTGTTTAATGACAATGCCAAAATTGAGATTCGTGAAAATAGTTTTGAACAGATAGTTAAGGAATTGGAAATATACAACCTTTCCACGACTTCTGATGATGTAAAAGGCATTGCATTTGAAAAATTTTTGGGAAAAACGTTCCGCGGCGAACTTGGTCAATTCTTTACCCCGCGAACGATTGTTGATTTTATGGTTTCTGTTCTTGACCCGCAAGAAGGCGAATATATTTGTGACCCGTGCTGCGGCAGTGGCGGTTTCTTAATCAAAGCTTTTGAGTATGTGCGTGAAAATATTGAGAAAGATGTGGAAAAACAAAAAGAAGCCATCAAACAGGAGTATTACGGGGAAGATTTCGATAATCTTTCGGAAAAAAAGAAACAACAGATTGAAACGAAAGTATCCGAAGCCTTTGCACATCTGAATGAAGAGCTGGACATTAACAATAATAAAGGCCGGTTGCGCACTTTGTCGTTTGATTGTATTTACGGCACAGATGCAAATCCGCGAATGGCACGAACGGCCAAGATGAATATGATCATGCACGGTGACGGTCATGGCGGAGTACATCATCATGACGGACTTTTGAATGTAAACGGTATTTTCGAGAACCGTTTTGATGTGATTCTGACCAATCCGCCATTTGGCTCAAGAGTGGAAAAAGACTTAAAAATATCAGAAGCCGACAGATTTACAGATAAAGACAAAATTAATGAGTATATCAAGCGATATGGTGAGGCATACAAAGAAGCCTTGAAACAAGTTAATGACAATGTCGGAAAATCCTTGTTGAGTCTCTATAAAATCAACAACGGACTAACAGAAGTGTTGTTCATAGAGCGTTGCCTTAATCTCTTAAAACCCGGCGGAAGAATGGGAATCGTTCTTCCTGAAGGAGTTCTGAACACCTCAAATCTCCAAAAAGTCCGTGAATTTGTTGAGAGCAGAGCAAAAATTTTACTTATAGTTTCCATTCCTCAAGACGTTTTCATTGCATCCGGAGCAACTGTAAAGCCGAGTCTGGTATTTTTGAAAAAATTTACGGAGAAAGAAGCTGAAGAGTATGCCGAAATAAAGAAGAATGCAGAAGCGGCTGTTGATGCTAAATACGCAGAAGAATTGGTTTCCATCGAATCAAAACTTGCAAAACGCGGCAAAGAAGCTGTTTCTAAAGAAGAAAAGAAAGAACTTACTGAGAATAAAAAACAGATTTTAGACCGCAAAATTGATGAAATCAGGGCTATAATTAAAGAAAAATTTGATTACGAAATCCCTATTGCAGAAGTGAAGAAGGCAGGTATCAGCACAACTGGTACTCCCATTGAAAACGAGTTAATTCCTTTGGCTGAAGAATTTACGCCATACAGGAAAGAGATGAAATTGTGGGAAGTTCCGGAAAAAGAAAATAAATATAAGTTATCGGATGATGGAATCATTTATCGCACCAAAATAGTTAACGGAATTGTTGCCGAGCCGGAAGTTTTTTACGGAGAGAAAGAATAGAAAGATATGCAGAAAAAAGAATATATGTATTTGAGATTCGTAAGATTCAAAGATCTCAGCCAATGGGATGTAAAACGCTTTTGGGATAATTTAAATGTGCTATTTTCAAACTCTGTTAGATTAAAAGATATTTTATCGCCGCACTTTGAACCAGTATCTAAAGAAGAAATGTTAAATAAACAATGGCATATTATTTCCAAAATCAACTTCTCTGGAAAACTGTTTTTGAGAGATGTTTTAGAAGCAAAAACATTTAAGGGGAATTTAAATAAAATAGACTCAAACACGCTGATTTATTCCAAAATAAATATTAAACACGGATGCATATACTTCCATCCAGATAATACTGAACCGTTTGGCGTAAGTTCTGAATATCCCGCTTACAAGATAGATGCATCTAAAGTGAGCGGAGCATATTTAGTAAAAGTCATGCAAAGCCAATATTTTAAAACTCTTTTAAACAAAAAAACTAGCGGAATATCAAAATCAAGAGTTAAACCAGATGAATTTCTTAGCATAATTATTCCTTTACCACCACTAAAAAAACAACAAGCTCTTATAAAAGCATATAATGACAAAATCCTGAAAGCTGAAACGTTTGAAAAACAAGCAACTAAAATTGAAAATGATATTGATATATTCCTAAATAATGAATTAGGACTTAATGCCAATCGTAACAAAGACACTTTATCTACCGACTTCCATTATATGCATTTTATAAGATTTAAGGATATCGAAAGATGGGATGGTAAACAAGAAGAAAATATCAGCGGTTTTTATAAATTATTACCTTTAGGAAAACTATGCTTAAGAATGGCTACCGGTACAACACCACCAACATCGAAAAAAGAGTTTTTTAATGGTAATATCAAGTTCTACACTCCGGCAGACATAACAGATAAGATGTATTTAGAAAATTCAGAGCGATACATTTCTGAAAAAGCCATCACAGAAAAGAAAGCCAGAACATTCCACAAAGGAGATCTTCTTTTTGTAGGAATTGGTTCCACTGTTGGAAAAGTAGGAATTGTTAATGACGACATTGTTTCAGCAAATCAGCAAATAACAGGAATAACATTAGATCGTTCTTTAATAATGCCGGAATATGCTTTTTGTTATATGAACAGCAACAAAGCCATTACTACAGCCGAACAATCCAAAAGCACTTTACCCATAATAAACCAAGAAAAAATCTCAAGAATTCCCATACCTATTCCACCATTATCTATCCAGAAAAAAATAGTTGAACATATTTTGTCTGAAGCGAAAAAAAAGAAACAACTAAAACAGCAGGCAGAAGCATTGAGAAAAAAGGCGTTGGAAGAATTTGAAAAGGAGGTCTTTGAGTAATCATGAGAATAAAAAGCTTAAAAGTGGAAAATTTTTATATTTTGAAAGATTTTCAGATTGATTTTAATAATAATCTTTCTGTGCTAATCGGTGAAAACGGAAGCGGAAAATCAACGATTCTTGAGTTGATTGCTGATATTTTTGGTCATTTATATAATTATTTTGTGCTAGGTGACAAAAAGACTGGTGTTATTAACGACTACCAAATCCATTACGAAATAAATGATTTTGATGTTTTTATTGAAAGCTCATCTTTTCAATCGAATACTTTTCAGCCAAATATTAAAATAAACGGTGAAAATTTAAGCATATTTCAAATCAAGACCAGATATGGCAACTTAAAAAATTTTTTACCTGAAAAAGTTGTTCTGTCTTATTCTGGAATTACCGAACGACTAAAAAATCTCAGCGATCAATTTGAAAAAGAATTTATTAGAAAAATCATAAAGCCAAATAATCCTTACTCTCTAAAACCTTTACAACTCCCAGAAGTTAATCCTTATATGTATATCAAGAAAGAATATGTATCATTTGTATTGTTGGCATTATTTGTATTAAATTCAAAGGAATCAGAAACTATCTTAAAAAAAATCGGAATTGATATCAATGGGTGTACCACAACTATTACCATAAAAAAACCAAATTGGGCAAAATCTAAAAAGACAAATGATAACAATTTATGGGGAATTAATACAAAAATTGCTGTTGATCTATTTAGGGGATTAGCTGAAATAGGATTTCTTACTAAAAAAAATGAGACAGAAATTTCTTATGAGTTTTTTGGCTCTAATATGATCAGAGATTTGTTTCAAGGAGAATTCGAGTTGCATGCAAATCAGGTTCTATCATTTTTGGATACCCTGCTTTGCGATGACTTGTTAGGCTCTATCACTATTGAGTGGAACAAAACTTTTTCATTAGACAAATTAAGTGAAGGAGAAAAACAACTTTTGCTCTCTGTTGGCTTAAGCCTAGTGTTGAATACAAAAAACATCTTGTTTTTATTGGATGAGCCTGATGTTTCATTACATCCTAAATGGCAACAAGAATTCATTTCCAATTTTGAGAAAGGGCTTGACAAGGAATCGATGGCTATCATAACTACACATAGTCCAAATATTGTATCAGATTTACAAAATAGAGGCCTGCTTCTTTTAAGAAATGGAAAGATTGTAACAAAATCACTAAAATATTATGGCAAAACTGTTGACAGTATTTTGGGAGATTATTTTAATCTTGCAAGTACTAGGAACAATGAAGTTACAGAAAAAATATCAATTTTATGGAAATTAATTCAAGAAAACAAATATGAAGATGATGATTTTAAGGAAAAACTAAACAATTTAGAATCTATAATAGGTGCTGATGATATTGAAATCTTAGCTATGAATCGTGATATTTTGAGAAAGAAACATGAAAAAAATAAATAAGCAATCTCCTATTTTGGAATTTGCAAATTTTGTAAAAAGAAATAAACCAACCCAATGGAAAGAACTTCCTTCAGACATTTCTGCAGAGACGCGCCTTTTTATCTTATGCGAGGAACAAGATTGTTTATGTGGTTATTCTGAAATAATATTAGAAAATGATTCTGCATCCTCACATATTGACCATTATTACAAGAGAAGTTTATTTCCAAAAAAAACTTTTTGCTGGGATAATCTTATAGTATCAACCAATGATGAAGATTTTGGTGGCAAATATAAAGATAATACATACAAAATTAAAAAGGATGAATATTGCCAAATATTCAACCCTGTTGTTGACGATATGTCTAAATTTATAACTTTTTATCGTAACGGAGAGATTAAACCCTTAGAAGGCATGCCTAACAATATTGTCAACAAAGTAAAAAAAACCGTTAAAGTTTTTAATTTAAACCACTCTTCTCTAAAGAAGAGACGAGAAAATTTGATAAGAGAATTAGATCTATGCAAAGGTTTATCAAAGGAAGACATAAGGAAGACATTTGAAAATAGAGGTTTTATAAGTGTTCTCAATTGGTTTTTAGATCATGGGCAAGACAGTAACGACGTATCTGATTGACGGAGATCCGAAAGGAACTCAGTACGTGTTCATCAGCAACAAGATTTGCCAGATGTACATAATTCCTCGTTCCAATCTGGCGATTTTGAATGAACGGCATGAGTTGTGGACTCCGGCATTTTACATCCTGATAGGGGAGGATGAGGCAACCAAACCAAAAGCCTATATCGGCGAAACAGAAAATTTCCGTGAACGTGTAAAAGACCACGACAGCAAGAAGGAGTTTTGGCAAAAAGCTCTGATTTTCATTGCAAAAGATGCCGCAATGACAAAATCAGACGTGCAATACCTTGAGCACAAAGCCATCAAAGAGGCAAAAACTTTAAATAGTTTCGTGCTGAACGAAAACAAACAGACGCCGAAAGCCCCCAATCTTCCTGAATACAGAAAGGATGATATGGATGGATTCTTTGAAGATGTGAAATTTCTGACATCTTTTATCGGCTGCAACATATTTGACGTGGTTAAACCGAAAGAAAAGCATTTGTTCTATATAAATGTGCGCGGTTGCGATGCAAAAGGCTTCTACGATGCCAAAGGTTTCACCGTTTTGAAAGGCAGCATCATTGCAAAATCATCGGTTCCGTCATGTTCATGGAAAGAAAAACGCGAAAAACTGATCAAAGAGTATACCTCGCCTGATGGCGATAAATTTAAAATGGAATCCGACAAAATCTTTTCCAGTCCCAGCACTGCATCCGAGTTTGTTTTAGGACGACCATCCAATGGCTGGAGTGATTGGAAAGACAAAGACGGCCAAACATTAGATTCAGTCTACAGGAAACAGTTGGAATAGATAATTTCGAAATTTCCCCAGAATTAAAAAAGGATTACCACGTCGTATTTACGTTGTATTTAGGAATTATTGTGTCGCGGGTGATTTAAGGTTCATCAAAATCCGGTGCAATGTAGGATATCTTATCTTTCAATGCTCCGAAATATGATTTTTTTTGCGAAACGACTTTTTCTTCATTGCGTGAAATCTTGCCAGCATAACTTCTCCATAAAAGTACAATCGTTGCCTTAAATCTCGCATTTTCCGAAAAATTGTGTATAATCCTCTGTTTTTGGTGACATTTCGGAAATGTCTTGGAATTTTTGGATAAAAACGGGGCAAAAAATGCCGGAAAAAGGTCCTTACGAAGCCGATTTTGAGAAATATCTCCGCCATACGAGTGCGGATAAAAAAGAGAAAACTTTCGCATGGGCTACCGCCATCGGTCTGCAGCAGGTGGACGGGCTTAAACCTTCGGAATACCTTTACCAGACGGCAAAACGCAACATTGAAGGCGAGATTTCGTTCGATGATGTGAGCCGTCTCATCAATTCCTATTACAAAAGCAAATCTTTAAGGCTCCAGAACCCTGACAACCGTACCGAGGAAGCTGACAAGGTTTCAAGCCGCATCGCACAGATTCTGAGCGAACCTTCGTTCAATTTCAGTCCGTCGTATCTGATAGCGGTTCACAAACGTCTTTTTGATGGGATTTTCAAGTTCGCAGGGCGGCTCCGCGACTACGACATAACAAAAAACGAGTGGGTTTTGAACGGCGACACCGTGATGTACGGCGCGGCTTTCGAGCTGAAGAGCGCTTTGGAATACGATTTCATGCAGGAGAAAAAGTTCCGTTACAAAAATCTTTCGATGGATGAGATAGTCCGTCACATCACTTTTTTTGTCTCGCGGCTCTGGCAGATCCACGCTTTCGGCGAGGGAAACACGCGGACGACGGCTGTTTTCACGATAAAATATCTGCGTTCGCTCGGCTTTAAGGCCGATAACGACATCTTTGCGCAGAACAGCTGGTATTTCAGAAACGCGCTTGTCAGGGCGAACTACACCAATCTTCAGAAAGGAATTTCAGAAAATCACATTTTTCTCGAAAAATTTTTCCGGAACCTTCTGTTAGACGAGCACAACAAGCTCAAAAACAGGGAAACTCATATTGACTACGCCAAATATGCCGGAAAGTTTCGGAAGAAACTACGGTTAAAATTGATGAAAACTTCGGTGTAAAAGAAAAATCTTCGGTAGAAACAACCGAAAACTTCGGTACAAATGAAAAAACTTCGGTGCAAATTCTCGAACTCATAAAAAACAATCCCAAAATCACTTTGCAGGAAATCGCCGAAAAAACGAACCGCTCGAAACGCGCAATAGAGATGCAGGTGAAAAAACTGCGTGAAAACGGCGTTCTAAAACGTATCGGAGCGACAAAAAACGGATATTGGGAGATTCTCTAAATTGTTGATACCTGCGCATAATCGGAGTTCATTGGTATTTTATACCTGCGCATAATCGGTTTTTGTGCCATTTTTATATGTGCGCATAATGACAAAAGAGGTCGAAAAATATCTAAATCCTTTCCAGAAAAGCTTCGATTCTTGTCGCGATTCCGAACAATAAAATAAATTGGTGATTTCATTTGAAACTGAGCTCCGTTTGTGCTATTTTGCCTGTGTTTTGTTGAGTTGCTTAGCAGTCGAGGCTTCAGTGCGTAAATATATTTTCTTTTTCCTTTGTTTGCTCTTCGTTCAGGCTTTGCAGGCAGATATTTCGAAGGAGTTCGATTTTCTGCACAGCGCGTCGTTTTCATTCAGGAACAGTATTCCTTACATCAGAGTCCATGTAAAGGGTTATGAAAACGGCGCGAAGATTGAAAATATAAAGAGTTTTGAGTGCGGAAACAGCGAGATCAGCGCGAAATCATTCACTTTTTCGGTCGGGAATTTTACTCCGGCTGTTGTTAAATACAGAATCGCTTTTCAGGAACTTGCCCAGAACGAGCTTAAAAGTCATGCCGAAAAGTCGAAACTCTGGAGTCTTAAAACCGGTATGGAGACTGAAATTTTTGTCCACGGCGCGATATTTTCGATAAACAGATCCACTATTGACAACCGCGAATATTTCATCGTTTCAAAGGAGATTTTCGAAAAGTCAAAAGCTGAAGAATTGCTCAGTAAATTCAGGGAGATGTTTCCTGACCAGAATATTGTTTCGATCCCGGTGCACGAAACAAACGCAAAGTCTGAAATAAAGGTAAAAACCGATGAAGGGAAAAATTATAAGTGCCCGGATTTAATACTGATTCATCCTAATGCTGGTTTTATGGCAAACGGTGATTCATACCCGGGTGACAAAAATTACTTTATAACTCCGCTCTCTGGCTCAAAAGGGGAACTTGTGATCGAAGATTCAGTCGAAAACATCCTGCAGCGCATACTTCCCGGCGAGATGTTTCTTTCGGCTCCGCTTGAAACCTTAAAAGCGCAGGCTGTTGCTGCGAGGACCGACATTTTCATGCAGCTCGGCAAGCGTCACGTTTCGGAAATATGGCACATTTGCAGCGAAGTCCACTGCCAGAAAGTTATATGGGAAGGAAAAATCGATTCAAAATTCGTTCAGGCAGTGAAAGAAACAGAAGGGCAGGTGCTTCTTTTCAACGGCTCGCATGTCGCGAGAGCTCCTTACTGCTCAAGTGCGGGCGGTAGGACAGAAGACATCAGAAACGTCTGGTTTACCGCTGAAAAGCCTTATCTGACCGGTGTCTGGGACGGCGACGAACCGCTTTTGCTCGACCTTTCGAAAGAAGATGATCTGGCGAAATTCCTCCAGAGCGATTACGGCGAAGACAACATCAAAATGAATAAAAGGCACCGCTGGGAAATCCGTTTTACTCAGGAAAAACTGAATGAACTGGTGAGTTTGCGCAAAAACATCGGAAATGTTAACGAAATCAAGGCGTTATCGCGCGGAGTTTCAGGAAGGATATACAAAATCGAATTTGTCGGAAGCGCAGGAAAACTTGTGGTTTACGGTGAACTTAACATTAGAAGATTATTGAATAATTTGTACAGCTCGGCATTCATTGCGCGGAAAGAAGGCGAAGAGTGGATTTTCAGCGGAGCGGGCTGGGGCCACGGAGTCGGCATGAGCCAGATGGGAGCAGTTTCTCTCGGCCGGAAAGGTAAGGATTTCCGCTTTATTCTGAATAGATATTATCCTAAAACTGATATATCAAAAATTTATTGAGGTGAATTATGGAAAACAAAAAAGTCATGCTCATGATTCTCGACGGGTTCGGGATCAGGGAAAGCAGCGATTTCAACGCTGTAAAAACGGCGAAGACACCGAATATCGATAAACTTCTGGCTTCATCGCCGAAGTGTCAGCTCTCGGCAAGCGGACTTGATGTCGGTCTTCCGAAAGGACAGATGGGAAACAGCGAAGTAGGTCACACCAATATCGGCGCCGGAAGAGTCGTTTATCAGGATCTCACAAAGATCGACAGAGCGATCGAAGACGGTAGTTTCTTTGAAAATCCAGTATTGATGGAGACTGTTAAAGAGCTCAAGATCCACGGCGGAACTCTTCATCTCATGGGTCTCGTTTCTCCCGGAGGAGTCCACAGCTCGATGGATCACCTTTACGCTCTGCTTGAATTCGGCAAGAGATACAAACTCGAAGTCGTCGTTCACTGCTTCCTTGACGGCAGGGACACGCCGCCTCAGAGCGCGATAAACTATGTCAGAGAGCTTGACGAAAAGATGAAAAAAGAAGGGCTCGGCGAAATCGCGACTGTTATGGGGAGATTCTACGCGATGGACCGTGACAACCGCTGGGAAAGAGTAGAGCAGGCTTATGACGCACTCACTCTGGGACTCGGACTGCGCGCCGAAACTCCAGTGGATGCGATCCTCAACTCATACGCAAGAGGTGAATACGACGAGTTCGTCCGTCCGACGATAATCATGAACGACTGCGGTTTCCCGAAAGGTGTCATGCGCGACGAAGACGCTGTCATTTTCTTCAATTTCAGGGCCGACAGAGCACGCGAGATCTCGATGGCGCTCAACTTCGACGACTTCAACGGTTTTATGAGAAAGCAGAGAGTCGCTTTCAGCCAGTATGCGACGATGACACGCTACCGCGCAGATTTCCCGTTCCCTGTTCTTTTCGAGCATGAAGAACTCAAAAATATTCTCGGCGAAGTCGTTTCGAAGGCTAAAAAAACGCAGCTCAGGATCGCAGAGACCGAAAAATACGCCCACGTCACATTCTTTTTTAACGGCGGAAAAGAGACCGTTTTTGACGGCGAGGAGAGGATCCTTGTTCCTTCGCCGAAAGTCCAGACTTATGACCTCAAGCCAGAAATGAGTGCTTATGAAGTTACCGAACAACTTCTTGAAAATATTGAAAAATTCGATCTCGTTATCCTCAATTTCGCAAATCCCGACATGGTAGGTCACACCGGTGTCATGGAAGCTGCGGTCAAGGCGATCGAGGCGATCGACGAGTGCGTCGGAAAGATAATGGCTAAAGTCGAAAAAGAGGGGAGAGTGCTCATTCTCACGGCAGATCACGGCAACAGCGAGCAGATGTTCGACGAAACGACGAAAGCTCCGCACACCGCGCACACGACGAACCCCGTTCCATTTGCGATTTACAACTATAAAAATGTCGAACTGCACAATGGAATTCTTGCCGACATCGCACCGACGATACTCAAAATAATGGGGCTTGAAATTCCGTCGGAAATGACAGGAAAGGAGCTTTTTTAATCAGTTTTTCTGGAGGAAACCATGGCTAATGACTTGTTTTCATTAAAAATTTCAATTCCGGAAGGTGAAAAGACTGAATCTCTTGCTAAGGGAACGAAATTCATCGACATTGCTCCGAAATATCAGGAATACTACAAATTCCGCATCATAGGAGCGGTTTTCAACAATGAATTCTGCGACTTGAGCAAAGAGATCCCCGGAGAGGGAAAAGGCGAATTCTTCACGATGGAGAACCGCGACGGCTATCTTTTTTACCTTAGAAGCATACTTTTTGTGATGATAAAGGCTGCCAAGGAGATTTTTCCGCATGCGATCCTTCATATCGAATACAGCATCGGAAACGGCTACTACTGCTGGTTTGAAGGGCTTGAGTGGCTCGAGGCGGGCGATGTGGAGCGTATTTCCGCGAGAATGCGTGAAATAATCGATGCCGATATGCCTTTTGTGCGCCAGAACGTCACGACGGAACAGGCGATCGAGGAATTCAGGAAACAGGATCTTTTAGACAAAGTTTCCCTTTTCAAGATCAGGACGCAGCCGCGCACGAATATCTACTGGCTCGGTTCTACTGTAGGCTATTTTTCGGGTTATCTTCTTCCTTCGACTTCGTACTGCGACAAATTTCACCTTATGCACTACAAAAACGGAATAGTTCTCATTATTCCAACGCAAAATGACCCCGACACAGTCCCTGCGTTTCAGGACAGTCCGAAATATTTCGACATCATCAAGGAACACAGCGAATGGCTCGATGTTCTTGAGCTTGACACCTGCGCGAAACTCAATGACTGGATAAGGCGCGGTTTCAGTAACAAAATCATCCTTCTCTGCGAGGCTCTGCACGAGAAAAAACTGGCAAAGATCGCCGATGAGATCTACCGCCGCCGCAAAATGGTAAGAATAGTTTCCATTGCCGGACCGAGTTCGAGCGGAAAGACTACAACGGCAAACAGGCTCTGTGTCCAGCTCCGAGTCAACGGAATACGGCCGTTCCTGATTTCGCTTGACGATTACTTCATCGACCGAGACAAAACTCCGAAAGACGAGAAAGGCGAGCACGATTTCGAGTCTCTTGCAGCGATAAATATCGAGCTTTTCAACAAAAATCTGAACGACCTTATGTCCGGAAAGGCAGTTACTCTTCCGAGATACGATTTCAAAACCGGAAAAAGCTGCTCTGACGGCAAAACGATAATTCTTCCCGAGAACGGAGTGCTTGTGATCGAGGGGATCCACGGGCTCAACCCGAATCTTTATGCCGATGTCCCGAAATACAATGTCTACAAGATCTATGTCAGCGCGCTCACGGCTCTAAATATCGATAATCACAACAGGATCCCGACAACAGACGGCAGACTTATACGCAGGATGGTCCGCGATTTCCAGTACCGCGGACATTCGCCGATCGATACTCTAAAACGCTGGGCTTCTGTCAGAAACGGCGAGGACAAAAACATTTTCCCGTATCAGGAAAATGCCGACGCAATGTTCAATTCCACATTCGTATGCGAGTTCTCCATCCTGAAAAAATACGCAGAACCTCTTCTTCGTCAGGTTCCTACGGATATTCCGGAATACCGCGAAGCTAAGCGGCTTCTAAAGTTCCTTTCATTCTTTGAAGAAATAGATGCTTCGACACTTCCTTTAAACTCGATTTTGCGCGAGTTCGTAGGCGATAGTATTTTCAGATAGTATCAGTCGATTTCGAATTTTACAGGTTTGATGTCCCAGATATCCTCGGCATATTCGCGGATAGTTCTGTCTGAAGAGAATTTGCCGCTTCTTGCAGTATTGAGGATCGACATTTTTGTCCAGGCGGTTTTATCGAGATAAACTTTTTCGACTTTGTCCTGCATATCGACATAAGAACGGTAGTCGGCGAGGAGCATGTAGTTGTCGCCGTAGTTGACGAGATCGTCGTAAAGCCTTGAAAATATTCCGGGTTCCGAGTTGAAGTGGTCGTTTTTGATCATGTCGAGGACCTGTTTCAGCTCTGGATCTGAATCATAGTAAATACGCGGATTGTAGCCTAAAGCCTTCATTTCGCTCACTTCGTTAGCCTTGAGGCCGAAAATGAAAATGTTGTTGGCGCCGACTTCCTCGAGCATTTCGACGTTCGCGCCGTCGAGAGTTCCTATCGTCATCGCGCCGTTGAGCATGAATTTCATGTTGCCGGTGCCGCTCGCCTCGAATCCGGCAGTCGAGATCTGCTCCGAAAGGTCGCTTGCCGGAATGACTTTTTCCGCCATTGAAACTGAGTAGTTCGGGAAGAAGAAAACGTTGAGGTACTTGTTGACCTGTGGATCGTTATTGACCACGGAAGCTACTGAATTTATTAGTTTTATTATCATTTTTGAAATATAGTATCCGGGAGCCGCCTTGCCGCCGAAAATCTTCGTTCTCGGGACAAAGTTCCCGTTCGGATTGCTCTTTATCCTGTTGTAAAGCGTGATCGTGTGGAGAACGTTGAGAAGCTGCCTCTTGTATTCGTGCATTCTTTTGACCTGAACGTCGAACATCATATCGGTATTGAGATTGAAGCCGAGTTTGTCATGAGCGTAGATTTTAAGCCTTTCTTTAGCCTGCGCCTTCGCGTCAGCCCACGCGGCCTGAAACTCTTTGTCGTCTGTAAATTCTTCAAGTTTTTTGAGTTCGTCAAGGTTCGCGACCCAGCCGTTTCCGATTTTTGAAGTGATGAGGTCGGCAAGGGGAATGTTCGATTTCTTAAGCCATCTTCTCGGTGTTATACCGTTGGTTTTATTGACGATTTTGCCTGGATAAAGTTCGTCGAAATCCTTGAACATGCTCTCTTTCAGGATTTTTGTATGGAGAGCGCTGACGCCGTTCACCTTGTGGCTTCCGATTATCGCGAGGTTAGCCATCCGGACGAATTTGCAGCCCGATTCCTCGAAAATCGAGACATCTTTGATCCGTTTTACATCGAAATTGCGGAAATCACGCGCCTCGTTGATGAATCTGCGGTTGATCTCGTAGATGATCTGGAGCTGTCTCGGAAGAAGCGGTCCCATGATTTCGACATCCCATTTTTCGACCGCTTCGGGAAGGACCGTATGGTTCGTGTAGGCGAAAGTGTTGCGTGTTATTTCCCAAGCTTCGTTCCAGCCGAGTTTCTCCTCGTCAATGAGGATCCTCATAAGTTCGGGGATCGCGATGCTCGGGTGCGTGTCGTTGAGCTGGATCGCGACTTTTGATGGGAAATCGTCGAATTTTTCGGTTCCGTAGTTCTTTTTGTAGTGGCGGATGATGTCCTGAAGCGTTGCCGAAACGAAGAAATACTGCTGTTTGAGGCGAAGAACTTTGCCCTGCTGCATGTTGTCGTTGGGGTAGAGGACTTTCGAGATGTTTTCGCTTCTGTTTTTGTCGTTTACCGCCGCCATGTAATCGCCGCTGTTGAAGTAGTGGAAGTCGAATTCGTTCGTGCTTTTCGCCTGCCATAGACGGAGATTGTTGACGGTCGGAGTCTTGTAGCCCGGAACAGGAACGTCATAAGCCTGCGCCAGAACATCCTCGGTATCGATGAGTTTGTATCTCTCTTCACCGTTGTCATCGCGGTATGAGACGACTTTGCCGCCGAAACGGACTCTGTATTCAAGGTCGGGACGGCAGATCTCCCACGGGCAGGTATATTTGAGCCAGTTGTCGGGAACTTCGACCTGGTAGCCGTTTTCTATGCCCTGACGGAAAATTCCGTATTCGTATCTGATGCCGTATCCGTAAGCGGGAAGTCCCAGAGTTGCCATCGAATCGAGGAAACACGCTGCAAGTCTTCCCAGACCGCCGTTTCCCAAACCCATGTCGGGTTCCATGTCACGCAACTCTTCCATGTCGTAGCCAAGTTTTTCGGCGAGACGCGAGACTTCGTCGTGGCAGTCAAGGTTGATGAGGGTGTTGCCCATAAGGCGTCCCATGAGGAATTCCATCGAAAGGTAGTAAACTCTTTTTGCCTTGTTTCTGCGGTATTCGTGCTGGGTCCGAAGCCAGTTTCTGATGAGTTTGTGTCTGATCGTCGTGGCAAGTGCGATGTAAACGTCTCTCGCCTTGACCGTTGTTTTGTCCTTTACCTGATTGTATTCAAGCGTTTCAAGGAGATCACGCTCGAAAAGCGACGATTTCTCGTCCAAAGTATCAGTGAAAAATATCGAATCTTTGAGTTCGTCTCTCGTTTTAGTCATAAAATCCTCCAAAAAATCAAAAAAGCGGAAAAACAAGCCGCATTTATATTGGATTAGAGCGAAATTTCAAATTTTACGACAAATTCTATGAGAGAGTCTGCGGAAGAGCCGTCGGCAAGTTTTCCGGGCGAGAATTTGTATTTTTTTACGGCCTTCAAAGCCGATTCCGAAAAAAGCTCGTGGTCGCTTTTTATTACTTTGGCTTTAAGCACTTTTCCCTCTTTTGAGATCAGAAGCTCCAGAGTGACGCTTCCTTCAATGCCTTCTTCTTCAAGACTTTCAGGGTAGTCAGGTGTTTTTGGATTGAGTACTTTCGGAATGACGGCGAGTTCACCGGCAGTTTTAGGAGCGCTGCTGCTGTCATCACGCGGCGCCGTGTTTCCCGTGTCGTTATCCCGTGATCCAGTTATAACGTTATTCCGATTCTCGGCGCTGCCTTTTTCGTCGTCACGTCGTTCCGTCGTCACGTCGTCACGGTTTTCGGCGCCGCTGTTTTTTTCGTTCGGCGCCGTGTTTTTTGTGTCGTTATCACGTGATTCCGCTATAACGTTATTCCGACTTTCGGCGCTGGTTGTCTTATCGATATTTCGATTTGGCGCGCGTTTTTTCTCGATATTTCTAGATTTCGGAATTTCGACATTTCGATTTTCCGGCGCGCTCTTGTTTTCGTCGCGAAAGATCGAGATCTTGGTGATTTTCTTCAGGTAATCATTTGAATTTATTTCGCTTTTCAATTCAGGCGCAAAAATGAAAATCAAAATATGAAAGAGTATGGAAAGGGCGAGAGCAATTATGAGAAAGCGGTGTTTTTTCAAGCTTCACCTTTTGCTTGAACCTCAAAAACAGCGTGATTATACGCAATGAAAAAGATTCTTGAATTTTATTTTATGATGTCGTTTTTGCTTTTTTACCATTCATAAGTAATATTCCCCGTTTTTTGATTTTTGGAGGAAGAAATGTCTGTTTTCGACGAACTTAAAAGACGCGGTTTTATCGCGCAGGTCACTGACGAAGGTATTATTGAACACTTGAAAAATAACAAAGTCACGGTCTATTGCGGTTTCGACCCGACAGCAAACAGTCTTCACATCGGAAACCTTGTTCCGATCATGGGTTTGGCTCATTTTCAGAGATGCGGGAATAAAGTTCTTGCTCTTGTCGGCGGCGCGACTGGCATGATAGGTGATCCGAGCGGAAGATCGACTGAAAGAAATCTGCAAACCATTGAAAAGGTTAAGGAAAACGTCGAAGCTATAAAAAAGCAGATGGGGACCGTTCTTAAATTCGACGGCGAAAATCCCGCTGAAATCGTCAACAACTACGACTGGACGGCGAATATGTCGATCCTTGACTGGCTTCGCGAAGTCGGCAAATTCTTCACGATCAACTACATGCTGACCAAAGATTCGGTCAAAACGAGGATAGCTTCTGAAAACGGAATTTCTTTCACCGAATTCAGCTATATGACTCTTCAGGCCCACGATTTCCTTCATCTTTTCAAGGAGAAAGGCTGCTCGGTCCAATTCGGCGGAAACGACCAGTGGGGAAACATCACGGCGGGACTTGAGCTCATCAGAAGAATGAATCCAGACGACGCAGGCAAGGCTTTCGGAATGACTTTCCCGCTCATGACGACTTCGACAGGCGAAAAATTCGGCAAGAGCGCAGGCAATGCTGTCTGGCTTGACGCCGAAAAAACTTCACCTTACCAATACTACCAGTACTGGATCAATGTTACCGACGAAGATGTCGAAAAAATGCTGAAAATATTCACGTTTCTGGATGTCGATGAAATCGAGAAAGTCGTCGAAGAGCACAAAAAAGAACCGCATTTGAGAAAAGCCCAGATCCTTCTTGCGACCGAAGCGACGCGTATCATGCACGGCGAAGAAGGGCTCAAAAGCGCACAAGCTGCAAGCGCGGCGCTTTTCGGCGGTGATCTCCACGGTCTCAGCGAAAAAGACCTCCGCAGCATTTTCAAGGATGTTCCTTCGACGACCGTTCCGGCAAGCGACTTTGAAAACGGCATAAATATCACTGATCTTCTCGTTCTCACCAAAATGCAGCCCTCAAAAGGAAAGGCGAGAGCAATGATTTCTCAGGGCGGCTGCTACATCAATAATGAAAAGGCAGATAACGCCGACATGATGCTCAAAACATCTGATCTTCTCCACGGCTCGATGCTCGTGCTGCGCTGCGGCAAGAAGAATTATCATTTAGTCGTTTTATCGTAACGTCGTCACGACAACTTTTTTCTTTCTGAGATGATTTCTTTCTGACGTTTTCTTCCTTTGAAATTTTTTTCGACAAAAATCTTTTTTCCGTCGAAATTCTTTTCCGTCCAGTAGAGCGCGGTGGCTTCCGTTGACGGTGTCGGAGTGAAGATCTGGACCTGTTTCGGGTTGGTTTTCAGGACACTAGAGATGAATTTTTTCGCTTCGATCTGGTCGCGCTCGGTACATCCCGGAAAAGCCGCGATGAAGTAGTAGGTTAGAAAGAGCGGGCTTTTCAGTTTTCTCACTGTTCGGTCGAAAAGCTCCTTGAACTCTTTCAAGTTGCGGCCGTCGGGCTTGTTCATGAGGTCGGTGACATTTTTAATTATATGTTCGGGCGCGATCTTCATCTGACCTGAAATGTGGTGCGTAAGAATTTCGTTAAGATATTCCTGTCCATGGACTTTGTCGGCTAAAATAAGATCGTAGCGGATCCCGGAAGAAATAAATATGTGCTTGATATTCTTGATTTTTCTGACTTTTTTGAGAAGCGCGATCTGACGCGAGTGGTCAACCGGCAGTTTGTCGCAGACTTTCGGGAAAAGACATTCTCTGAGAGCGCAGTGGCCGTTTTCACCTTTGACAAAATCCATTCCGTACATGTTCGCCGTGGGGCCTCCGAGATCGCCGATTATCCCGTTGAATCCCGGTTTCGAAGCCATTTTCGTGATTTCGCGGATTATCGATTCCTCACTTCTTGAAATTATGTCGGCTCCCTGATGAGCGGTTATCGAACAGAACGAGCACGCTCCGAAGCAGCCCCTGTGAGTCAGGACCGAACTTCTGATCGTGTCGAGAGCCCTCACTTCTCCCATTGCGGCGTAGTATGGGTGGACTGCTCTTTCA
Organism: bacterium; assembly: GCA_017963125.1. Classification (GTDB taxonomy): domain Bacteria; phylum UBP6; class UBA1177; order UBA1177; family UBA1177; genus UBA1177. The sequence goes on along the minus strand of JAGCUA010000009.1, from coordinate 189,448 downwards.
AAATCGAGTTCATGGATCTCGTCAAGCTCGGCACTTGTGAGCGGCTGAGCAGGCGGATTCTGCACGACGAATCTTCCTGCCTGTTTCTGGACGATCCCTTTTTTGAGTTTGCACGAATTGAAAAAGAGTTTCGACATTTTGAGAAATTTGTCTTTCGAAGCGGCGCATTCCTCAAAATCCGGAAGTCTGACAAAACCTTCGGGCATTTCTTTCACCATGCGGCAGATACCGCGGATTTCTTCAATATTTCCGCCGTTTTTAAGCGTTTCAGCAAGCTCTAAATTGGCTCTTTCGCCCATCCCGAAAACAAGAATGTCGGCTTTTGAATCGGCGAGGATGGAGCCTCTGATTTTGTCGGTATGCGAATCGTAGTGGGCAAACCGCCTCAGAGACGCTTCTATCCCGCCGATTGTAATAGGTTTCTTTTCGGTAAAAGTGCGCTGGATGAGATTTACATACTTTAAAACTGCTCTGTCGGGGCGTTTGTTGTTGATCCCGCCGGGAGTGAGATCGTCCTCTTTGCGCCTGAGCCCGAGCGAAGTGTAGTTCGCCACCATGCTGTCCATTGCGCCGCCGCTTACTCCCCAGAAAAGCTCCGGAACACCAAGCCTGCTGATGTCTGCCGGCGAATTTATATCGGGCTGACTGATGATCCCGACGCGAAAGCCGTGTTTTATCAAGTATTTACCTAAAAGAGCACAACCGTCGAAATATGTGTCGATATAGGCGTCACCGCTTACGAAAATGATGTCGCACTTTTCCCAGCCAAGGGCATCAAGCTCTTTTTTTGTGGTCGGTATGAACATTGAAAACCTTAAAAAATCAATAGTCTCGGAAATTTAATGATAAACGGCGGCGAAGCAAATTTTTCCTGTTTTTTCAAATTGACAAGCGTTTGTAAAACTATAATATACGCCGCTTGTTTTTTTGCGTTTAGAGATTGTTCATGGAAGCCAAAACAAGAGCTAAATTAAGAAATTTATTAAGGATATTACTTTTCATATCATCTCTTGTCATTCTGTTTTTTCTGCTCAAAGGGATAGGTTTCGACAAAGTCGCGGAGGTCTTCGTCAAAGTCGGCGTCGGCGGAATGCTGATACTTATAGCATGTGAGATTTTAGAAAACGGTTCCGATGCGCTCGCGCTTTACTACACGCTGCCCGAAAAGAAAAATTTTATCAGGATTTTCCCGTCTAACTGCTTGGGATCACTTACAAATCAGATAATTCCATGGGAAGTTGGCGAGCTCGTAAAGATCGGTCTTATCAAAGAGGTCACGGGCTCGGAAAACTCGATAAAAAGCGTGGTTTTGTGGAATTACATCTACAAACTTTCAAAAGGTTGCGCTCTTTTTTTCATAGTTCTTCTGTCGCTTGCCGTATATCTTTTTGTCGAAGATCCTTATTTCAACGCTGAAATTTTCCTTATAGTCGCCGTTTGTGCGCTTCTCGGGTATCTGCCGTATTTCGGAATGATGATACTTCTGAAACTCAACATATCGGAAAAGGTGGCTAAAATATTGAAATATTTCGGGAAAAAGAATCCTGACGAATTTATCGAAAAAGCTAAAAAAATGGATAAAGACCTCAATCTTTTCAAAAAGGAGCGTCCTTCCGATTACAGAAAAGTGTTCTGGATCCAGTTTTTTGCAAGACTGGTCGCGCTCTTTTCATACTTCCTCTGCATCCGTTTCGCGGGGTTCGACAGTTATCCGGCTCCGACAATAATGCTTGCTTTCTGCGCGGTAAAACTCGGCAACTACATTCTGGCTTTCATTCCGATGAAACTCGGAGTGGGCGAGGGAATCGGATACGTCATATTCAATTTCGTCGGATTTTCGGGCGCCGACGGCGGCCTGATAACTTTTATAGCGAGGATCAAAACGCTTATCGCAATGGGAATAGTTTCGAGTCTTATCCTTTTCAAACCTAAAGAGAAAAAATGATAAAATTTGACTGCGACTACCTTGAAGGGTGCCATCCGGCGATACTTGACCTGCTGATTAAGACCAACTTCGAGCAGACTGACGGCTACGGGTGCGACAAATACTGCGAAAAAGCGCGCAAACTCATACTTGAAGCCTGCGGATTTGCCGGAAAACGGGGAAAAAATGTTCCTGAAGTCCATTTTTTAGTCGGCGGAACACAGACGAATACAACAGTGATTGCTTCGATCCTTCGCCCGCATCAGGGTGTCATCTCGGCCGTTACGGGACACATCAACGTCCACGAAACCGGTGCGATAGAATCGACGGGGCACAAAGTTATGGCGCTTCCTTCGCAAGACGGAAAACTGACGGCCAAGCAGGTCGAAAAGCATATTAAATCATGCGTAAATGACTGTAATTACGAGCATATTGTGCAACCAGGCATGGTTTATATCTCGTTCCCGACCGAAAACGGCACTATTTATTCAAAAAGCGAACTTTCGGCGATTTACGATGTCTGCCGGAAGTACGGACTGCCGCTTTTTATCGACGGAGCGCGTCTCGGTTACGGGCTTGCAGCAGAAGAAAACGACCTCACACTCTCTGAAATCGCATCACTCTGCGACATTTTCTACATCGGCGGAACTAAAACCGGTGCTCTTTTCGGCGAAGCTGTCGTGATAACTAACAACGCTTTCAAAAAAGATTTCCGCTGTATGATAAAACAGCGCGGAGGAATGCTTGCGAAGGGAAGGCTGCTCGGAATCCAGTTTGTTGCGCTTTTTACTGACGGACTTTATTTCAAACTTGCCCGTCACGCGGTCGATACTGCTGAAAAAATAAAAACTGCGCTCGAGGCAAAAGGGGTAAAATTCCTTTTTGATTCGCCCACAAATCAGATATTCCCGATTTTTCCGGATGAAATTTTGGAAAAACTCTCAAAAAAGTTTTCTTTCTCTTTCTGGGAAAAGACGGATGAGCGGCACACGGCTGTGAGGATATGCACGAGCTGGGCTACAAAAGATGAAGATATTGAAAAACTTATCGATTTCTTTAATCGAATTTAAAAACGGGCAAAAAACTTGTATATAAACGGCTGATAAATAAAATCGTCTGTTATTTATCGAGGGGGTTGAAAAATGACAGTTCACATCGTTACGGGCACTCAGTGGGGTGATGAAGGAAAGGGAAAGGTCGTCGATCTTCTGACCGAACAGGTCGATATCGTCTGCCGCTATCAGGGCGGGAACAACGCAGGTCATACGATCGTCGCAGACGGCGTAAAGTATGATCTCCACGCGATTCCTTCTGGCATTCTCCGCGACAATATAATCAGTTTTATAGGCAACGGCGTCGTTTTCGATCCGGAACAGTTCGAAAGCGAATCGGCAAAACTTAAAGAGAAGGGTGTTTCGGTCACTCCGGAAAAACTTATGATCTCGCCGAAAACTTCGATAATCATGGATTATCACAAAGTTTTGGATAAATGCCGCGAAGAGGCGAAAAAAGATAATAAAATCGGCACAACAGGCCGCGGAATAGGGCCCGCTTACGAAGACAAGGTCTCGAGAATCGGGATCCGCGCAGCTGATCTGCTCGACAAAGAACTTCTTCTTCAGAAGATCAAAGCGGCTCTAAAGGAAAAGAACACGATGTTCGTAAACCTTTACCACACTGAGCCTTTTGACGCTGAAAAACTTGCCGACAAATACTTTGAATACGGAAAGATCCTTGCGCCCTATATCGCTCCGACCGATTTCAGTTTTGCACAGTTTTCGGAAGGAAAGAAAGTCCTCATGGAAGGTGCTCAGGGAGCTATGCTCGATATCGACCACGGAACTTATCCGTTCGTGACCTCTTCGAATACTCTGTCAGGTTATTTTGCACTCGGCTGCGGACTTCCCGGAAACAAAGTTTCTGACAATATCGGGCTTGTAAAGGCTTACACGACGCGTGTCGGAGCAGGTCCTTTCCCGACTGAAGACCACGGATCAGACGGTGAAAAATTAAGGCGTACCGGTTATGAATTCGGAACGACGACCGGAAGACCGAGAAGATGCGGCTGGCTCGATCTCGTAGCTCTGAAATATGTTTTCGAAATGAGCGGGATCACTTCGATCGCACTCACGAAATTAGATGTTCTGAATGACTTCGACACGATAAAAGTCGCTGTGGGATACAAGGCTGAAGGCAGAAAAATCAACTCTTTCCCCGCTTCGATAGATCTTTGCGAAAAAATCGAACCGGAATATGCCGAATTAAAAGGGTGGAAATGCGATATCGCGAAGATCAGAAAATATGATGATCTGCCGCATGAAGCAAAGGAATACATCTCTTTCATTGAGAAAAAATTAGGTGTTCCCGTTTCAATAATCTCGGTCGGTCCCGGAAGAGACGAAACTATAGTCAGAAAAGAGTTCATTTCGCTTTTTTGAGATTTTTTCATGAACAAAACAACCAATAAAATCATTGACTTAAATTAAAAAAGGTTGACTTTGTGCTTTTGTGTTCTATTATTCAGCGCCGTTTTTGTTTTTTTGTGAGTGGGATGATAGAATTCAACCGTTTGAAAATACAACATTACCAACTTTTTTCAGAGTAAAACAATGGCATCAAAAGAAAAAACCAAAAAGAAGGAGAAGCCTTACACCGAGGTTATCACGGAACAGAAGGGGAAACTTGAGGAAGGTTCTATTTACTGGGATCTGATCGACATCACGTCTTATCAGAAGCCGAAAAACCGGTCGGAATGCCTCAAACTAAAGAGACCGTGTCTTTTTGTTTCGTGCAAATATCACCTTTTCCTCGATGTGAACCCCGAAACGAAGTCGATAAAATTCAACTTCCCCGGCAAAGAAGTCTGGGAACTCCGCGAGACATGCGCACTCGATGTCGCAGACAAAGGCGGCGTTACGCTTGAAGAAGTAGGAACGATCATGAACCTGACAAGAGAGAGGATCCGTCAGGTCGAAATGAGGGCTTTGCAGAAACTCCGTCAGAACAGCTCACAGTACAATGTTCAGAGCATCAGTTTCCTGAGCGACAGATAGTTTTTTTATAATTTGACTTAGGTCTATGAAAGAAAAAATCACCGCTTTTTTCTTTTCGATTCTTTTTTTCGTATTATACGTTTTAGTCGCAACAGATTTGCATTTTTATACATTTTTTACTGCATTTTGGCCCTCTCTGCATATATGTACAGCAGTTGCAGTCATAGTTTTTATTGCAATATATCTAATAAAACCAAGTATTTTGGCAAAAACGGGAGAGGTCATCGCCCGATATTCGATATTTGTTATTCCAGTGCTCATGTTTGCCGCGGCTCTTGCGGTAAACCGTTTCTGCATACTGACGGAGCAGCCGGAGGACAGCATTCATTATGTCTGGCTTGCCAAACTCCTTGCAAACGGAAAATTTTATCTTGATATTCCTGATTTCTATGAACATTACAGATCTCATTTCATGTTTGTCAGGGATACGGGCTACACTTCGATTTTCCTTCCAGGTTTCAGTTTATTCATGGCGCCGTTCGCCAAACTCGGGCTGGAGTATATGTTCAATCCGTTTCTGGCGGGAATAAACACTTTTTTAGTCGGTATCCACGCCGAAAAGCTGAAAAACAGATATGCCGGTGTTATAGCGATGCTCCTTTTTTCTTTTTCGACTACGCATATTCTGCACGGAGCGCTCTATTTCCCGCACCATTTCGGGCTTATGCTGGTCCTGATCTCTTCTTATCTGCTTATCTATAAGTCACCGAAACTGCTGACTATTCTGCTTTCAGGATCGTTGATCGCATATACGCTTTTCATTCGTCCGCAGAATGCGGTTTATGTTTATGTGGCCTTTACAGTTTACATTCTGGCAAAACACAGAAGCATCAGAGACGCCGTTATTTTCACGGTCCCTTTCCTGTTTTTCGGCGGGCTGCTCTGCTGTTACAATATGCTTTTTACGGGAGATCCTTTCATTTTTACGCAGGATATTCTTTTCGGACTGCTTGACCCTAAGGATTTCTGCCACCGTCCCGGGTTGGGAAAAGGCTGCGTTTTTGCTGCAAATTACGATACTTCCCTTCCGTTTACCGGCACGACGATACCGTTTCTGGCTCACATATCTTTCCTGAGACTGAATAGTTTCGTCCACAGAATAACATTCCACCCAGCCATGTTGCTTTTTATATTCCCTGCAATAATTTCAAGGCCTTATAAAAATTTCATCTATTATTTTACGCCGCTTTGCGCACTGTTTTTTTATTTCTGGTTCTTTATCTCCGGAAATTTTATGGGGTTACCGCGGTATTTGATGGAATCTGGAGCTATGATACTAATCCTTGCAGCATGCGGATTTATCGATGTCTTCGAATATTTGTCAGAAAAAGCCGCTGATTTTTCAAAAATCTGTGCCTGTGCGCTTAACGGATTTTTTACAGGAACACTGGTTTTCTTTGTTTTTTTCATTTTTCCTTCTTTCTGCTACAAAGTCGGTTTCGGAGAAAATCCTTATGAAATCAAGCGGCTCATAGAGGAAAACAAAATCGAGAATTCGATTGTTTTAACTCATTTTCAAGTTCCTTTCCAGCCCGAATCGATACTGAAACTTCAGGATGATCCGCCGTTTGACAGGCACGGAAATCTTATAATCTATTCTCTCGGGCCGTCGGACTGGAATCTGTTGAAATTTTACTCCGACAAAGATTTCAAAGAGGCATGGAGAATAGATCTCGTTTCAGAGACAGGCCAGAAAAGGACATATTCGGCTACGAAACTGGATTTTATTGAAGATGACGGGATCTCTTACATCAATTTCCTCGCCAAAGATCTTCCGCTGAGAGGAAAACCTCAGTTTTTGTACGGAATATTCGGTATGGGAAACAAATTTACTGAGGATTTTTTCGATTATCATCCGCTGGAGAAATCTGTTTTTGCGGGAACCGGTATCGTTTTCGGAGAACCTGACGGCGGAAACTACTACGGTCACGAACACACGCTGAAAGAGGGCGGGGTATACGATGTGAAAACGCGATTCGTCGCCACAGGGTGCACCACCAAGTTTTACATTGAAATAAACGGAATGAAATCGGCGGCTTACGACAATTCAGCCCACTTGTCAGACAGTTTGCCGCAGACTCTTGAGTTTACTGCTGAAATGAAGAAAGGAAAAAACATCATAAAATTCGTTCCCGAAGCCAACGGCTGCCTGATTCTTTCCGATATGATTTTGCAAAAAAGATAAAGATTTTGTTGAATAGTCGGAAACTTTGCTATACATTGCTGTGTCAAACTTTTTGACAGTGTTGTTTGAGAGGGAAAATGATAAAAGAAAATCTTGTCGGTACGCTTGAAAGATCGATTCTTAAAAACTGGAAAAATCCCTGTTTCAGCGATTACGGCGGAGCGACATATTCTTATGCGGATGTCGCGGCAAGTATAACCGGACTACATGAGCTGTTTAAAAGCTTCGGCATCAACAAGGGAGACAAGATCGCTCTGTGCGGCAGAAATTCATCGAACTGGGCGATTACTTACCTTGCGACCGTTACTTACGGAGCCGTTATCGTTCCGATCCTCGTCGATTTTTCGCCCGAAGAGATCGTCCATATCGTCAACCATTCTGATTCCCGCCTTTTCTTTGCGACCGATTCGGTCTTCGAGAGAGTGGAAGGGCGGACCTTTGAAAAAGTCGAGGCTTCAGTTTCTCTCGAAAATTTCGGTTTCATCTCGCTGAAAGATGAGGGGAAGAAAATCGATATTGCAGAAAATATCAAACAAAATCCGTTAATTAAAGATAATTTTCATCTTGACGAAATGCCCTGCAGTACCCAGGCTTCGATAGTCTATACTTCTGGGACGACCGGTTTTTCTAAAGGTGTGATGCTGAATCACAATGCCTTGATGGTGAATGTGAAATTCTTCGTGGACAACCTTATGAAAGACGAGCCTGGAACGGTTCTCGCGTTTCTTCCGCTTGCACACTGCTTCGGCTGCGCTTATGACTTTTTGTCTCAGTTTGCACGCGGTGCTCACATATATTTCCTCGGAAAGATCCCGACGCCTAAAGTCATCCTGCAGGCTTTTGAAGAGATAAATCCCGTAATTGTCGTCACTGTCCCGCTGATCCTGGAAAAGATATATCAGTCGAAAATCGTTCCGCTTCTTGAAAAAGGGCTTTTGGCGACACTCATAAAAATTCCGCTTCTGAACAGACTGATCTATTCAAAAATAGGAAGTCAGATAAACAGCGCTTTCGGCAACAACCACTTCGAACTTCTTATCGGCGGAGCAGCTTTCAATCCGCAGATCGAAGAGTTTTTCAAAAAGTGCGGCGTCAGATTCACGGTCGGTTACGGCATGACCGAATGTGCTCCGCTTATCGCATACGCCCACTATTTTGAAGGCCGTCCGGTCGGAAGCTGCGGAAAAGTGATCCCTTATCTTGAGGCAAAGATAGATTCTCCTGATGCCAATGGAATAGGGGAGATCTGCGTGAAAGGCGAAAACGTCTTTGACGGCTACTACAAAATGGAGAAGGAAACTGCCGAAGCATTCGACGGCGAAGGCTGGTTCCACACCGGCGACCTCGGATTTATTGACGAAAAGGGATTCCTCTTCATAAAAGGACGCATCAAAAGCATGATCCTCTCTGCTTCCGGACAGAACATCTATCCGGAAGAAATCGAGGCAAAGATCAATTCGATGCCATATGTCCTTGAATCTCTCGTGATCGAAAACAAAGAACACAAACTCGTCGCGTTCGTCTGCCCCGACAAGGCAAAAGCTAAAAAAGACGGCATCGATGACGAAAAACTCAAAGAAATCATGGAAGATAGCCGCCTCAAACTTAACGCGACACTCGCTTCCTTCGCAAAACTTTCAGATATAAGGATCCATCCAGAGGAATTTGAAAAAACCTCGACCAAAAAGATAAAAAGAAGACTTTACCAGAATCTGGCTGACTGATAATCTTGACTTCCACACCATAAAGTGTATATTTCTGCGGCTTTTGCGGGCGTAACTCAGTTGGTAGAGTGTCGGCTTCCCAAGCCGGATGTCGCGGGTCCGAGTCCCGTCGCCCGCTCCATTTTTTTAGATGGTGCCGCGTGAAGATAAAGAATTTTTTCGCTTCCTTACTTTTCCTTTTTATAGGTTTTATATTTATTATAAAATTTGTCTTTTATCCGCTATCTTCGTTTATCCTGCAGCAGCAGTTCGGCATTTTTTACGATTTCGAGTCGCCTCAGCTTGCTTTTGACGGCACGTTTTCGGTGAAGAACCTCGTGTTTTCGTATAAGGATTCGGTCAGCGTAAAGAGCGGAACTCTCTCTTTCAGCATCGGCAAGAAGTTCTCCGGACTTTTCAAAAACCACTTTACGGTGAAGAGTTTCAAGATGACCGACACTAAGATCTCTGTCGACACGAAACTTTTCGCAGAGAACAGCGGGACTGTCAAAGAAGATGAAAACTCTGAACTTCCAAGCAGGATCCCGTTTTTTCCGATCGAGGAATTAGACATCAAAAACCTTGATTTTGTCATGAAAGACGGCGAGAAAATCGTTTTCAGCACAAAAAAAGTCTTTCTTGCCGGAAATAAACTCTACCAGCTTGACATGCCGGATGTTTTCATCGCCTCGAATTCTGTGATGAAAAAAGATCTTTCGCTCGGTCTGGCTTTCAGTTTTACTGCCGATGATAAAAACTATGCACTCAATATGCTCAAGGTTACTTCGGAACTTTTTTCGGTGAGCGCAGAGCAGATGCATGACAATCAGGATCTCTTCGGCGGAACAGTGGCTTTGAAGCTGAACGAGCTCGGAGAAATGTTCGGCATGAATCTTGACGGCAAATTTTTCCTTGATTTCACTATGGAAAATCTTGCGACATACATCCCGAGACTAATGAAGAGCAGGACCTACAAAGGGCTGACGCCTGAACCGCGGAATGCGGGCAAACTCAATCTTGACGTTCTTAACGCGCTGCCTGAGACCGACCTTCTGATCTCGATCTCGAATCTCAACATCGAAGGTTTCAAACCGTGGGATATCCACGGAAAAATAAAGATGACTCCGACCAAGACTTTCATCGAAAGGCTCAATTTCTTTCACAAAAACAAAGTCAATATCTCTGTCGACGGCGAATTTCCCTATGCCGAAAGAAATATCAAAGGCTTTGTCAGACTTTACGACTTCGATTTCGACAACTGTCTGCGCAGGATGACTCAGACCGGTCTTGTCAATATGATCGCTTCCGGAACAGTTTCATACCGTTTTGACATTGACAAACTGCGTGCCGAAGACATGGAGGCAAACCTTGTCGTCACTGAATTTGACGTTATGAACAAGGAACTCCTTGATCTGCCGCGTGATGTCTACGTCACAGGGCATCTGGCAATAGGAGCTGACGGAGTCGACCTGAAAGACGCCGTTGCAAGGACAATAGATGAGTCTTCGCACGTCATCCTGAAAGACTCTTTCTACGGTTTTGCCGACACGATGAGGTTCCACATCCCGATAGTCAAAGGCTCTTACATCGATCTCGGCAGAGACATCAAAAAGATCGCAGGCTTCAATGTCCGCGGAAAGGGACCGATCGAAGTTCTCGTCACGAGTTTATACACGAATCCAGTTATTACGAGCAACTTCAAAGGCAAAGCATGCCACATGGCTGGCTTCAATTCCGATATGTGTGACATCGACATCAGGCTGACAAATTTCGTTTTCGATATCGTTATCAACGAAATCAGGCAGAAAAGTCTTGCTTCGAAAGATTCGATAGTCACGATCGACTTCAACGACGACGATTTCCCGGTTTACTTCAAGATCAACAAGGCGGAAGGCAGACTCTCTGATGCATCGGCTCTTTTCGGAGTCGACACGAACGATTTTTCCGGCACGGCGATGCTTCAGGCTGAAGGTCTTTTCAAAAACGGTCTTTCCAAGCTGAGTGCGCAGGCCAGAATCAAGGACTTCAGAAAAAAAGGGGAGGACGGCGGAATAAAGATAGCCGATTCGGTCGAAGTCGATCTGTTTGAAAAAGACGCAGAAAATCTTGGCGGAAAAGGTGAGATCGTATACGGAAGAAACACGATAAAAGTCGATGCCGAGCTCGCAAAAGCCGATCTCAACAGCAAAATATCAGCATATTTCGACACTTTTTATCCCGAGGACTTCGATTTTTACGACGATATCAAGTTTGAGAAGCCGACTTTGGACGTAAAACTCAACGGTATACTTGCTTCACCAGATGCAAGCGGAAGGCTGGAGATCCCGAAACTTGAAGTCTACGGTATAAAAACAGGCGATTTCTTCGTCGAAGCCAAATACACCGCGGAAGATAAAATGTTCACCGTGAACGGCGGATTCGGAAAAAATGTCGAATTTTCGGTGGAACTGCCCGATTTTGATAAAGAAAAACTTAAAGCCGATGCATCGATCAAAAATTTTGTCTACAAGAATGATGATCTTATCGTCAAACTTTCGCTTGATGCGGCAGTCCGCGGAGACAAAGTGAATATTGATTTCAAAGATCTTAAGGCGAAAAAATCAGATATTTTTGCCCAAAATGTAAAACCATTTGAAATTGCAGGAGATTTTACCGGACTTTCGCTGGTCGACAAGGCTTATTTCAAAGGAGATGCTCTCGATTTTTATATCGAAGGCGGGCTTGATCTTGAAAAATTTGATCCCTATCTCCATGCAGACGGAACATTTTTCGTAAAAAAGCTCGCTGCGAAGGAGACTTACCGCGCAAACAACCTCGACGGAAAGATACTTTTTGATGTTTCCTATAAAAATTCCAATTTCGGCGGCAAACTGAATGTTGTAGATTTCGCGTATATTCTGCAGGATCCGAGGATCGTCCTCAAAAATTTCAACGGAACTCTGCTTGTCGAGAACAACAACTGGACTCTTGAAAGTTTGTCAGGAAACGCAGGCGACGGAAAACTTACTCTGACAGGGCAGGGCAAGGGGATCAGTCCGATCGAAAATGCCTCGCTGAATATTTCGGCAGTCAATCTGACAGGAAAATATGCGATGGTCGGAGATTTCGCGGTTTCGGCGAACCTCGATCTTATCGCGTTTTCGGAAGACCAGTTCTCGCTGAGCGGAGACGTTGAACTGAAAAACATCATCTACAACCAGCCACTTTCCCTCGACAGTGATTTCATAAAAATGATCTCAAAACTCGGCAAAAAGAAGGCGAGTTCGCAGCTCGACAAGAGCAATCCGATCGATCTCAACCTGAAAATAACAGGAAAAAACAACATCAGGATAAGGACAAATCTGATCCAGTCAGACCTTTTTCTCGACCTTGTTCTCAGCGGAACTACGCAGAAACCTGACCTTGACGGTACGATCATCATCAAAAACGGAAAAATCGAGTATAAGCAGAATGATTTTACCGTAACGAGAGGCAATATCGTCTTTGACGGCGGCGGCATAAACCCGTATCTTGATTTCGAATCGACGCGTAACGTCACGACAAAAATCCAGGATACGAACAAGGATTTCAGGATCACGATGACGGCGACCGGATACCCGATAGACGGCGAACTCGACATAACTTTCGACAGTACACCGCAGCTTGATCAGGAGCAGCTCCGCTCGCTTCTGCTGTGGGGGAACATCGGTGACGAGTTCTCGGGTGATCTGGCTATCGCGGCTGCTACCGATATCATGGGAATAACGACCGAAGTCCGTAAAAACTTCAGGCTTTCCAAGTTCGAACTGGTGCCGAAATATTCGGAATACGATGAAAAAACCGTGCTGAAACTTATTGCCGAAAAAGAGATTTACAGGAATCTTTTCCTCATGTTGGAATCGAATCCTCTGGATACTACCGATCAGATAGTCGAACTGAAATACCGGGCCAAACTCTTTGAAACTATTTTCGGATGGAAAAACAAGGATATGCTTGAATCGAATTACGGCGGTATAGGTTTTGACCTGAAACTGGAATATGTTTTTGAATAGGTGAGATATGACTTTACTTACTGAAATGTCAGAAGAAAAGCTCGACAGCTTAATTGAAAGAGCTGACGAATTGTTTAAAGAAGGAAAATGCTGTCCGATAAAGTGCGGCGGCAGAAATCCGCGCTTCTGCGGAGCTGTTGAAGAAGGGATCAAGGTTGCAAGCTATGCTGTTCATGACGGCGAAGAACCTCCGGTCAGCGGCTGGAACGGCGCCGGGAACGTCTTTTTTTCGGGTTGCAGCGCGAAGTGTGTCTTCTGCCAGAACTGGCCTATCAGCCAGGAAAACAACGGAAAAATTTATTCGATAGATGAGTTCGCCGCTCATATAATCAAATTATTGGCCAAAAAAGTGCATAATATCAATCTCGTGACAAGCGACCACTATCTCGGAAAAGTGCTTAGAGCCTTCAAAAAAATCAGAGGCGAAATCAAAGTTCCGATAGTTTACAACTGCAACGGAGCGCAGACAGAAGAACTTTTTAAAATAATCCTTCAGATAAGCGATATCTTTCTTTTTGATGTGAAATACGTGACAAATGAAGCGCCGCGAGAATTATGCGCGATAAAAAATTACGCCGATGTTGTACTCAAATGTTTGGATATGCTGCTGGAAAAGAATATCCCGTGGGTCGAAAACGATCTCGGGATTCTGCAGAAAGGACTCATAATAAGACATCTTGTTCTTCCGAATTACATTGACAACTCACTGAAAACACTGGAAGTTTTAAACGAATACAAAAAGCGCGGCCTAAACTTCAAAATAGCGCTCATGAGCCAGTATTTTCCGGCTTACAAGGCGCTTGAAAACCCGAAGCTGAACCGTCAGCTTCACAAAGAAGAATACGCTCAAGTAGCTGAACTTGCTGACGAATTCGGGTTTGACGGCTGGATCCAGGATCTTGAAGAAGAGGTGAACGATGAAACACAGGATTGATGTTCAGTGTACGGCAGAACAGTATGAAAAAATATTGAAAAAAGCGGATGATCTGGATATGACGCCCAAAGAATTTGCACTTTTCACGATGCTCAACAGCCAGATAAAAGTCGTGATCGGGCAGGACCCGCTTCTTGCCAAAATAGAACGTGCCGTAAATCTTCTCGAAAACGGGATGATTGACAGAAAAGAGTTTAATATTATTAAAGAAAAGCTTTTTGCAGAAATCAAAAATGAGAAAAATTAAAATCCTGCTTTTTGCAGGCGTGACACTTGTTGTTTCGTCGGTTTCAGCATTCGAAAAAGAAATTTTCTGCGAACCGTCGCTCATATTTCCAGAAATCTTTCTGATAGAATCGGGAAGGACTTTCTCTCACACTCTGACAGATGATTTTTATAAAGAGAGCGATGCGCTTTTTAACTATTTGAATTCCGTGGATTTTTCTCAGGAACAGTTTTCTGTGCGCTATCTCTACTACTTGAGAACGCGACAGTTCATGCCGGCACTTACTCTGCTCATGACGATGGTGAACCTCAACGCATATCCGTCTTCTTTTCCGAATCCTTACGACGAGTTCTTCAATCTGCTGCAGATGGCGGCAAACGACATCAACGAACACGCTTCCGGCAGTGACACTTTTTCTTTCGAAGACCCTGATATTTCAGGGGAAAATGAGAAATATGTAAGGTCTCTCCTCATGAACGAAGATAGCGAGCCGTTAACTGTCGAAGATCTTTCAGGAAAACTGACGGCGGAGATTGTCCTCAACTTCGCGGCGGTAAACCTGCGCAACAAAAGGCTCGGACGTGAAAACAGGATAACGCCGAAAACGGTGTTTTTCATTCTGGCTTCCTCCTTTAAAACCATTCTCTCCGGCATTGAAAAAGGGGTAAATCTTGACAGTGATCCTTTCTTTAAGGAGCTGTTCAACCGTTTTGTCGCAATGAACAGGGACGAAACAGAGGTTATGAGTTCTTTTCTCTACAATTTTGTCGAAAGGATATACGGTTCCCGAAAAAATATCGGACTTTACCGCTATATCCTGCTGAGACAGTACGGAATGACAGAAAATGCGGCTGAAAGCTGGCTTGAGTTCAAAGACGTGAAAGCAGCCGTCAATTGGATAGATTTTGTAAAAAAACAGAATGATATCAAGCCTTTTTCTTCATATTTCGTCAGAAACGAAGAGGCATGTGCTTATATTGCCGAAAAAACCAAATGGGTTTTCGGAATGAAGCATTTGAGCAACGAAAGCAAAAAAGAGATCGCTCATTCTCTGAAACTTGCAGGAATGATCGAGCAGTGCAAGGGGCTTGATTACATAGGACTTGAGAACGACCCTGAAAAAGTTTACGACCCTTATCCTGAGTGGGCGCGTTACGCCGCCTATGCCCTGAAAACGGTGACAGAGCGTGATATGAACGAAGATGAAGCTGCGAAAATACTGAGAAAAGGGCTTGCGTCTGCGATTTTTTCGATAAAACCTGAAACCGAGGCTGACAAGGATATGTATGAAATAATGCTTTTCATTTACAGACACGAAAAGTGCGACGAAATACTCAAAGCAATATTTTTGCAGCAGATAAAACACGGCAATATCGGCAATGACACAGATTCATACCGTAAAGCCGCAGATATTCTTGACGATTTTCTTTTTTATTAGGCGAAGATGAACAAAAACGATTCCAGACTTCTGAAGAAATATATGAACCATATAAAACTTGAAAAGAGGCTGGCGCTGAACAGCGTTGAAGCTTACGAGCGCGATCTTACTGATTTTCTTGAATATTTGGATTCGCACGGGATCTGTCTCACCCAGGCTGATTCGGTAAACATCAGCGAATATGTCATCCATCTTTCAAGAGACAAAGATTTCAGTGACCGTTCTTTAGCGCGTTCGATCTCCAGTCTTCGCGGATTTCTTAAATTCCTGCTCGAAGATGACTACATTATCCCTGAAATGCTTGAGATTTTAGAGCCTGTGAAACTAAAGAAATCGCTGCCTGTCTTTCTGACTTACGATGAACTGCAGAAACTTTTCTCGGTAGTCGATCTTTCTACGGCGTCAGGTTTTCGGGACAGAACGATGCTTGAAATGTTCTATTCGTCAGGGCTCCGTGTTTCGGAACTGGTAGAACTCAAAATCGGCAACGTGTATCGGGCGAAACAGCTTCTGCTTGTATTCGGCAAAGGGAGCAAGGAGCGTGTCGTTCCGTACAGCGACGATGCGGCGCGGTTTCTGCATGAATACATTGACAGAATGAGGCATACTCTGCTCAAAAAAGGGGATTTCAACGACTACGTCTTCATAAACAACAGAGGCAGCAAGCTGACCCGGCAGGGGATCTGGAAAAAGCTCAAGGAATTCGCAGCGTTGGCTGGAATAACGAAGGATATTTCGCCTCACAAACTGCGCCACACATTCGCGACGCATCTGCTTGAAGGAGGTGCCGATCTTAGGAGTGTCCAGATGCTTTTAGGACATTCGAGCATCAACACGACTGAAATTTACACCCATGTCGAGCAGGAGGCGATACATAGGGAATTCGATAAAAAACATCCGCGCGAAAACATAGATTTTGAGGAAAAAGAAGATGACTAGATTAGTTTACGCTGTGATTCTGGCTTCGGGAAAAGGGGAGCGGATGAACTGCGGCTTCCCGAAACAATTTATTGAAATTGCCGGGAAAACCATAGTCGGGCGCAGCATCGAAGCGTTTGAAAAAAACAGCGGGATCGATGAGATAATCGTGGTCTCGGAGCCCGCCTGCATAGAAAAAATCACTGAAATCGTCAAAAACTCAGGCTTTAAAAAAGTGACAAAAATCGTTCCAGGAGGAGTGATCAGGGCCGAAAGTTCATCGATCGGAGTAGGGGGAATCGCAGAAGACGACGCAAAAGTCCTTATTCATGACGCGGCGAGACCTTTCGTAAGCCAGAGAACCATCGATGACTGCATTTCAGCTCTTGATTCATCCGATGCCGTCCACACCGCGATCAAAGCGACCGACACAATAATCGAAGCGGAAAACGGCAAAATGACGGCAACTACAGACCGAAGCAGAATGATGCAGGTCCAGACTCCTCAGGGATTCAGAGCAGGCGTTATAAAAAAAGCACACGCTCTTGCGAAAGAAGAAGGTTTTGCAGGGGCGACCGACGACTGCGGGATCGTTTTCAAATACGGTCTTGCCGACATCAGCATCGTCGAAGGAGAGCGGACAAACATCAAAATAACTTACCCCGAAGATATTGCTGTCGCAGAAATAATCGCGGGAAAAGGATAATCGAGAGGTCACTTGAGGGGATCATCGGCGCAACGGCTGTGTTCACATTCTGCGGAGCATACTTTCTGCTTTACAGGAAGGACGGGAAATTTTGAATAAAGAACTTGTGTTGTCGTAGACATTTTTACCATCTCCTGCCAATAAAAAAAAATTACAAAAAATTAATCAATGAAATCAAATAGTTATAAAGTCCTTCGGGGAGGGGAGGTAAAATTTTTTCAATAAAAATCGAATTTTTTGGAACTAAATATATGATTGTTTGGTTTTTTAACTTTATGGAGGTTGTTATGAAAAAATCGTTGTTATTGGCACTTGTTGCAGCACTTTTTCTTTTTGCTGCCTGCGGCGACAAGAAGGAGAGTGAAACGGAGCAGGAACCGGAAAAAACTGATAGCGACATAGTGGAAAACCAGGAAACAGCGGATGAAGACAGTTCGGATTCCGAGCCGACCGGTGATGCCGATGAAAATCAGGAAACAATTGATGAAGACGCGAGTCAGGATAATCTGATCTGCTCTCAGGAATCGAAGGAAACTCTCGGCGGAGAAGGATGCCGCTACCGTATAAAAGACGACCCGACAAGACATGTCGAAATCAATTGCGGATGCGACTCTTTCAAAGTCGATAACGTCTCTTGTGACGATGAGAACAAGTGCATTCTTTCCGGAGAATGCGGTGAAGGCAGATGCTCTATTGAATTTCGTGATTATGACAAAGAGCTTTTTGATGCTTTTCCTTTGGAAAGAGAGATCATTGCAAAATCCAGCTTCGAGCCGACAGGGATCTGTTCTGTTGCAAGACTCAAAGACGGCACACTGTTAGCTGCTGTAAAAAACGGGACATGGATAAGCGAACTTGCTTCGGAAATTAGTGCCGATTTGAAAATAATACCGACTTGTGAAAATGTTTGTATTGAAACGAACGAATCGTGGATGGATGAGCCTTATTACGATTATGTCTACTATCCTCCTGTGGAATTCACAATCGGAGAAAATGCGCCTGTGCTTGTAAGCAACGGTCAGGTCGTGGTTTCTGAAGGTTACGAATATTATGTTTACGGCAGCGAAACCATAAGTCCTGACGATCCGGATCACAAGCTTTATCACAGAGAGGAAACAGAAATGCCTGATCCGAATTACGGCATTTTTAATTTTGTTATAGTCAATACCAATGCTCTGAAATAAAAAGCAAAGCTGTTTATCTGATTTTTTTAAGAAAAATATCGCGAAAAATGCTGTTAAAACTGGACAATATCGCGGAGTTGGTGTAGGAAAGCGCACTAAACGGGATTTATCCCGCGTATTAGTATTGTATAAGGAGATCTCAAGTGAGTGTTGATTCCGAAAATGTAAAAAAGAATGTCGAAAGGGCAATTGAGCAGTTCAGAAACGGCAAGATCGTTATTGTGGTCGATGACGAGAACCGCGAGAATGAGGGCGATTTCGTCGTCGCAGCAGAAAAAATCACACCTGAAATAGTCAACTTCATGATAAAAAACGGCCGCGGAGTCCTCTGCACGACAATAACCGAGGAACGCTGCAAGGCTTTAGGTCTTGAAATGCAGGTAAACAACAATACTTCGCTGCTCGGAACTCCTTTCACGGTAACAGTTGATCTGCTCGGACACGGCTGCACGACAGGCGTTTCGATGTTTGACAGAGCTTCGACGATTCGCGCTCTTGCAGACGAATCGACTCGTCCTGAAGATTTAGGTAGGCCAGGTCACATCAATCCGCTGCGTGCAAGAAACGGCGGGGTTCTGGTCCGCGCCGGGCACACTGAAGCGACAGTCGATCTGGCCAAACTCGCAGGGCTCAAACCGGCAGGCGCACTAATTGAAATAATCAACGACGACGGCACGATGGCGAGAATGCCGCAGCTTATCGAAATCGCCAAAAAGTATGATTTCCCGATCCTTACGATAGAAAACATCATTGCTTACAGGCTTATGACCGAGTCTCTGATCGAGCAGGTTGCGGACGCAGTCCTTCCGACACGCTGGGGCGGGGAGTTTAAAATCAAAGTTTTCCGCAACAAACTTGACGGTCTTGAGCACGTCGCTCTGATAAAAGGCGACATCGCCGACGGGAAACCTGTGCTTACAAGAGTCCACTCGGAATGTCTGACAGGCGACGCTCTGGGAAGCATCCGCTGCGACTGCGGATATCAGCTTCAGAACGCGATGGAACTCATCAAGGCTGAGGGCAGGGGGGTCATCCTTTATCTGCGCCAGGAGGGCAGGGGAATAGGTCTCGGAAACAAGATCAAGGCTTATCACCTTCAGGACGAAGGAATGGATACGGTCGAAGCGAATATCGCGCTCGGTTTCCCGGCTGACCTCAGAGATTACGGCATCGGTGCCCAGATCTTGTCGGAAATCGGCGTCAAAAAAATCAGACTTCTCACCAATAATCCTAAAAAAATCAAAGGTTTGACCGGATATGGTCTGGAAATAACCGAGCATGTTCCGAATGTCTGCGGCGTGCAGAAAGAAAACAGAAAATACCTTGAAACCAAACAAAACAAGATGGGACATACGATTTTCACGTCAGATAAAAAGAATTAACTACGGAGATTGAAATGGAAGTAAAAACTTTTTCAGGCGATCTTAGTGCAAAAGGAAAAAAATTCGCGGTAATCGTTTCGAGATTCAACAGCCTTCTTTCGGAATCGCTTCTGAAAGGCGCGATCGACTGCCTCGAACGTCACTATGCGGAAAGCGTTGAAGTCATCAAGGTCCCGGGCGCTTTTGAAATTCCTTTCGCTGCAAAAAAAGCGGCTCTTTCCAAAAAATACGACGCGATAGTTTGTCTCGGTGTCATAATCCGCGGCAGCACTCCTCATTTTGACTTCATCGCGGCCGAAACGAGCAAAGGGATCGCCCAGGCTTCGCTTGAAACAGGCGTTTACATGTCTTTCGGAGTCCTTACGGTCGATTCGATCGAGCAGGGGATCGAGAGAGCAGGAACGAAAGCTGGCAACAAAGGGTTCGACGCGGCGCTTGCAGCAATAGAGATGCTTAATTTATCCGATAAACTGAAGTGAGTGTAACATGGGACTTAGAAGACGTTCAAGAGAAAAAACGCTCCAGATTCTCTACAGCATGGAGTTCAACAAAAATCAGACGATACAGGAAGCTGTTGAATCTTATCTGACTTATTTCAATATCGCATCAATGAAGTGGAACGACAAAAATGAAGGTCAGATGAACAACAATGAATCGTCTGAAGAAGAAAGCGTTTTTATAACATATCTTCTGACTACGGTGAAAAACAACATCAAAGAGATCGAAAGGCTCATCGAGGAAGCTGCGATAAACTGGAGGATCGAGCGTATCGCCCTCATCGAACGCAATATTCTCAGAATGTCGGTGGCTGAACTTATCGACGAAAACAACGGAGTTCCGTTCAAGGCTACGATAAACGAAGCGATCGATATCGCCAAGAAGTTCGGCAGCAAGGAATCGAGTTCGTTCGTCAACGGCATCATCAACAAAGTTGCAGATATTATCGACATCAAAAATAAAAAATTATGAAACTTAACACTGAAAGACTTGTTCCGTTCTGCACGGTCATACTTGCAAGAATAGATAAGTATGAAGATCTGACGGCTCAGATAAAAGAGTGGTGTGAAAGCGATTCGTTCAATCCTCAGGGCAAGGTTTATCTGGCTGACTGTGACAGAAACAGAGTCAGAATGTTTTCCCTTGAAAACGGAAAAACGTCGATGTTCGAAGATGAATACTCGTTTTTTGCGCTTATCCGTTTCATCCAGAAAGCGAAACCTTCGTGCATAATTGACTTCTGTAACAATGCGCAGTCGAAAACCATAGTTTTCTTTTCTCATGCAGGCTGTGCAATATGCGCAAAAAGCTTGTTTTCACTGTGTTTTGCCGAAGCAGGATACAAAAAAGAGGCTTTGGGAAGCCTGAAAAAGACCGTTCCGTGCTTCTTCAACGATCCTGAAAAAGAGAACGGCCGTTTTGTCTACAGAACAACAAGCTATGCCAATATTCCGGCCGAATTCGTCGAGCAGACTGAAGAGGAAGTCGAAAAAGAGGAAAAGCTCGTAATCGACTTGGGCGGGATCCCGGAAAAGCCGGCAGGCAGGATCTTGTGGGTCCCGAAAAGAACAACAGCCCGCGGAATGTGGACCGATTTCAAAAATCTGACATATTACGCCGAAAAGGAAAATGTGGTTATCGACGTCCATCTGAAAAATGAAAAAGCGAAAAAAAGATTCGACAGCGTATTTTTCATTAAGGGGCGAAAAATGGACCTCGACCGATACCTGAATCCAATCGTCTGCGAAAATCTCTCTGACGCGATTTTTGAAAAGGGTTCTCCTGAATACAGAAAAATAATTTTTTCTTTCGGACTGACTCCCGAATTTTTCAAGACGAAATCGCTGCTCATACAGACCGTAAAGGAAATCGCTCCGGACGGTTCGCAAAAACTTACCACAATGAAGAAAATAGGTAACTACTTGAAATGACTTTTCTTTTTATATTGACAACTTGGCATAACATATATTATGTAAACTAAAAGGGGTGAAAAACTGTGGTTTCCCAGCAGATCTCGGCTATTTCCGAAAAACTGATTTCCTGTCTCGAAAACGACTCTCTGCCGCAGACGATCCTTTTTCATTCACCTGCACTTTCGAACATAGATACTTTAGTTTTTTCGTTTGCTAAGAAACTTATAAAACCGCGCCGTCAGATCGATGACGAAAAGTTCGTCTCGCTTTGTTCCGAAGGACAGTTCCCTGACTTCATAAACGTTATCAAAGGCTCTACCGGATCGATCAAAATCGAAGATGTCCACTCCGTAGAAGATGCGATACTTTATGCGCCGTTCGAGTCCGAAAACCGCATTGTCTATTTCCGGGATGCCGCCGCGATGACGATCCAGTCGCAGAACGCTCTCCTTAAAAAAATCGAGGAACCTCCGGCAAGGACGTTTTTCTTTTTGGCCGTAAACAAGCGAAATTCGATCCTCCCGACTGTTCTATCGCGTTCAGTCCCGATTTTCGTTCCTAACGCAAATACGGAAGCCGGTTTTTCGGAGATCTTCGATTACTATCCTTTTTTAGCTGATCTGGCGTCCGAACTCGGAAACGAAATTTTTTCGGCCGAAAAAAACAAACTTTCCCATTTCTGTTCCGATCTCGATTTCAATTCAATAACCAATATAAATAAGATTTACACAGAGATCACAGACGGCGGTATTTTCTCGAAAGATCTTCTCGGTTCGGTCTCTGCTGAAAAAGCCGATTATCTCAAAAAGATGCTCATACGGATGAGACTTGCGATAGTTGCTTTCTGCGTCAGGGAGAAAAATCCCAAAATCTCTCATAACATCACGGTTTTTTTGGCAAACCAGCAGTATTTTTCACCGGACGCTTCAATATTTTTCACAATATAAATCGGAGGACAACTTATGGATAACAATAGAAAATTTATGAAACTTGACCGTAATATGGATGTTTCTGAGGAAGAGTTCCGGACTTTACAGGAACTCGAAAGGAACGACGACGGTTTCAAGGACGAGGAAAACTCAAAATATAAAAAAGCAGGAAGTCCGATCGCACCGCTCGGCGGCGGAGACGCGCTTTACTTCGATTACACCGACGAATATCCCGCTTTCGAAGACGTTATCGCGATCCAGTTCCAGCCTGCCGGCAAAGTTTACTGGTACTTTTATCCGGAACAGAAAAATCCGGGAAACGAACTGAAACAGGGCGATATCATTGTCGCATACAGCGAGCGCGGCATGGAACTTGCCACCGTTCTTAATAAAAGCATGGACGATTACAAGCGTCAGAACAAGATAAATTTCATCAAAAACGGCTTTGTAAGAAAGGCCGAAGCTGCCGATTTCGAACGTGAAAAACAGCTCGAGATCAAGGCTCAGTCGGCAAAAGAGGTCATCCTCCGCGTCAACAAAGAGCTCGGAATCAAGATGAAAATCATCAAAGTCAAGTACACGCTCGACGACACAAAGGCGATTTTTTACTTCTCGGCAAACGGCAGAGTCGATTTCCGAGAACTCATCAAACGTCTCGCCTACGAGCTCAAACGCCGCATAGAGATGCGTCAGATCGGCGTCCGCGACACCACAAAGATCATGGGCGGCTTAGGTCCGTGCGGAAGAACTCTCTGCTGCAGAAAGCATATGCACAACTTCCTGCCCGTTTCGATAAAAATGGCAAAAGACCAGAATTTCAGCCTTAATCCGAACAAAATTTCTGGTATCTGCGGCCGTCTTTTCTGCTGTCTCGGCTACGAAAACGCAACTTACGAAGAGCTCAGAAAGGATTATCCCGAAGAAGAAACCGCTATTTTCGACAGAACTTCAAACCGCAAGGGTTTTGTAAAGAAAGTGAACGCCATCGGCAAAAATATTACAGTTTTCTTCCCTGAAAATCCTGAGAAAAAGGAAAAAGCCGAGGAAAAAATATTCCCGAAATCGGCTCTCGAATTCAATGAACGCTGGTTCATAAATCTGCCTCAGAACGAAACAAATAATCATGATCTTGACAATATCACACCGATAGTCGCTAAGGAAAAAGAGGTTTTGAGAGAATCCGTAAATCCCGACGAGAACTCCGAAAAACCGCAGTTCCAGAATAATAAAAGACCTGCTCAGAAAGACTCCGGCAACCCCAACAATCCGAATAATAAAAGAAATCCGAACTGGCACGGGAACAGGAAAAATTTCAAAAAATTCCCGCCCAGAAAAGAGAATAAAGAAAATCAGGATACAAACAAGGAATAATAAACAAAATGTTTATTGATACTCACGCACATATTTTCATGACTGTTACGGAGAGAAACATTTCTCTCGAGAGCATTATCGAAGAACTTCATGAAAATCAGGTCGATACTGTTCTGGATATCTGCGGAAGCGAACACGAACTCGAGTATCATCAAAGTGTTAAGGAAACGTTTCTAAAAAACAACATTGATTTCTACGCAGCGGCCGGAATCCACCCTCAAGAATCTTCAAATTTTATTGACTCGGACATTTCATGGATCGCAAAAAATAAAGAAAATATAATTGCTGTAGGAGAAGTCGGATTAGATTTTTTCTACGATTTTTCTCCGAAAGAAATCCAGCTGAAGATGCTTCGAAAGATGATCGAGCTTTCTATAGAACTTCAAAAACCCATTTTAATTCACGGAAGATGCGGCGAAGCTCTGATTTTCGACATGCTCAACGAATACGGTTTTGATGATAAAAAGGTCCTTTTTCACTGCTATACAGGCGATCTTGAAACGGCTGAAAAAATACTGAAAAAAGGATGGAATATCTCGTTTTCCGGAATTTTGACTTTTAAGAAGTCTGCCGATGTCCTTGAAACATTTAATCACACAAGTGTAAACAATATGTTCTTTGAAACCGACTCGCCTTTCCTCGCTCCGGTGCCGTTTCGCGGAAAACCGAACACTCCGGGGAAAATCAGATACGTTTACGACTTCGCAGCCAATCTTTTAAATATGAAACAAACAGATCTGGCTAAACAAGTAAGAGCAAATTTCAACAAATTTTTTAATTTAAACATTTAATGCAGAAAATAGCAGCCTTTACAACGACGATCCCTGTTGAGGTCGTTCTCGCATCGGGACACAGACCGCTTGATTTGAACAACATTTTTGTAACGGATCCAAACCCCTCCTCGCTTGTCGAAAGAGCTGAGTTTTCGGGGTTTGCGGGAAGTTCCTGTGCCTGGATCAAAGGGCTCTATTCAGTCCTGGTCTCTCCGGAACGCAACAAAGATATCGACGTTTTCATCGCCGTGACTGAAGGCGACTGCTCTAACGCAAAGGTTTTGGAGCAGATCGTGGCTGCAGAAACCGGGATCAAGACTTTTATCTTCAACTTCCCCTACTTCCGCGAAATTGACAAAATGCGCAGTGAGATCAGCCGTTTTGCCGAATTTATGGGAACTGACTACGCATCGTGCGTCAGAACTTGGAAAGAACTTTCCTCTCTCAGGCGCAAACTGAAGATCATAGACGAAACATCATATCTCTATCCCGGCAGCGTTACCGGCGAAAAAAACCACCTTTTCCTCGTTTCATCATCAGATTTCTGCGGAGATCCAAAAGAGTATGAAGCAAAAGCCGATGATTTTATTAAAGAATTAGAGCACAAAAAGCGCTTTGCCGACCCGTCGCGCAAAAAAATAGCATACCTCGGAGTTCCGCCGATCGTTCCCATTCACGCATTTCTCGAAGAAAGAAACGCGACAGTCGTCTACAACGAGATCCAGCGAGAATTCGCAATGCTCGACGAATATCCGACGATCGAAGAACAGTACACAAACTACACCTACCCATACTCCGCTTCGTTCCGCTTCGAAAAGGCGATCGCCGAAATCAAAAAGCGTAACGTCGACGGCATAATCCACTACGTCCAGTCCTTCTGCCACCGCCAGCTTGAGGACATAATCCTCCGCAGGCTCCTTGAAAGCAAAGGACTCAACATTCCGCTTCTGACTTTGGAATTCGACAAACCGTCAGACAAAATCGATGCACGTGTCGCGACAAGGATCGAAGCGTTTTTAGAAACTATCTGAAATTATTTATGAATTTTTAGGCCGTCAGAGTTTTTTATTCAAATTCTTTTTAGCCTGACGCCAAAGATCTTCGAGTTCTTCAAGAGGTTTGCCCCCTTCGACAAAAGTCGGATCGATGTTTTCCATTTCATCGAAACGCGCCTTGAACTTTTCAGCACATCTTTTGAGAGCTTTTTCGCTGTCGAGACCGAGTTTTCTTCCGTAGTTGACAACTGCGAACATCAAATCTCCGAACTCTTCTTCAATGTGGTCGCGGTCTCCTTCTGCGATAGCTTCAGAAAGTTCAGCTTTCTCCTCCTCTATCTTCCGCATTGTTCCGTCGGCATTTTCCCAATCAAATCCGACACTTGCTGCACGCGCAGTGTATCTTTGCGAAACAAGGACCGAAGGCATAGATTTAGGGATCCCGTCAAGAAGATGTTTGCGGCTCTCTTTGTTTTTCTTTATAAGGTTCCAGTTTTTCAGCACTTCCGCGCTGTCAGCCACCTTTGCGTCCCCGAAAACATGCGGATGCCGCGTTATGAGCTTTGCCGTTATCGCTTCGGCGACATCTTCAAAATCGAAAAGTCCTTCTTCGCTTGCGATCTGCGAAACGAAAACGACCTGCAGAAGCAGATCCCCGAGTTCTTTTTTGAGTTCGGCGAGCGTTTCAGGTTTCTCTTTATCAAATTCGTCTAGCGCCTCGACAGTCTCGAAAGCCTCTTCGATTATATAAGGTCTGAGCGACTGCATCGTCTGTTCCTTATCCCACGGACAGCCGTTCTCTCCGCGGAGAGTCCGCATGACTTCAAGAAGTTTCTCTATTTTTTCAGTTTTCATAATCTTCTCCGAAAAGCTCTTTGAAAGCCTTGATATAACAATCTTTTTTAAACGGAACTATCCGTTTTACCATTTCTTCTTTCGTTATCCACTCGAAAGAGACGAATTCTTGTGTCGACTTGGCAAGTTTCCAGCCGGAATCGGCGATTTTCAAGTGAAAATAGATCTGTTCCTGACCGTCATATTTTCCTTTATTCGACAGCCAGTTCACTGTGTGCGGGAAAAGATACGAAACCTTTGAAGAATGACCGACGATTTCCAGAAATTCGCTTTCTATGCCGGTCTCTTCACGGATTTCGCGCAACACCGCTTCTTCCGCACTTTCACCTTCGTCGATACCGCCCTGCGGAAGCTGCCATGCACCTTTGATATTGCGCCTTTCGCACGCAAGGATCAATCCTTTACTGTTCTCTATCACCGCAGCTGCATTCTGTCTGAAATTCACTTTACGCCTCGACTATTGCACACGATTTATCACTTTCCCAGACACACACTTTGGAAACACTGACGTTTTTGTCTATTGCCGATATTTCTTTTTCAGCAAGTCTGAATATGAGGAGGGCGATATTTTCTGCCGTCGGATTTACAACTGAAAATTCTTCCAGTGAATTCAAGTCCTTATGGTCAAGAAGTTCCATAATGCCCTTCAAAACTGCGTCAAGCACCTTAAAATCCATTACAAAGCCCGTTTCGTCAAGCTGAGCCCGTGTTACAAACAGTCTGACACGCCAGTTGTGACCGTGCAGATTTTCGCATTTTCCGTGATAGTTTCTCAGTCTGTGCGCAGAAGAGAACTGCACTTCGCGGTAAACTTCGAGTTTCATTACTTCTTCTCCTCTTTCAGCTGCGGTCTTTCAACAACGCTCATTTTCAGGATCTTTACGTTTTCTACAGGAACACCCTGATACATATTTTTAGTCGTTACCGGTTTTGCGCCGATTTTGTCAACAACTTCAAAACCTTCGAGAACTTTTCCGAAAGGAGCATAGCCGTTGGGCTGATCGAAGCTCGGATTCGGATCAAGGTGGTGAGTCGCATCCAAAGTAATGTAAAACTGGCTTGCCGCACTGTCGGGTTCTTGTCTTCTCGCCATTGCAAGAGTGTATTTATCGTGAGAAATCAACAGTCTTTTGCCTGTGACTTTTCCGTTTTCGTCTTTGAGTTCCTCACTCGGCGGCATTTCGATCTTTATCGGGGCAAGAGTCTCTTTTTCATTCAGATTTTCGTCAAGACCTCCGCCCTGAATTACAAATCCTTTTATGACTCTGTGGAAAATCAGGCCGTTGTAAAAACCGCGGTCAACGTAGCCGATGAAATTAGTTACGGTTCCGGGCATTCCGTTGCCGTAAAGTCCGAGCGTGATGCTTCCTTCACTCGTTTCAAGCAGGACTTTGTGAGTGATCTCAAGAGGATCAGGCTTTTTCTCAGCTTTCTCGCCGCATGAAACAGCGCAAAAAAGAACCGTACCAAACAAAAAACTTACGATAACTTTCATTTTCAACTCCAATAAACAAAAAAATCGTGGAATTTTAGTTTTGTTTGCGCTTTTCTCAAGAAAAATTATTGGATATAGAGATTATTTGTGTATATTTGGCTGTTTTCTTTCGGAGGGGAAACGGAAATGTCAGACAATATTTTCTGCGGAATCGACATCGGTTCAAGAACAGGCAAAATCGTTCTTATCAACAGCAGAAAAGAGATGATTTTTTCGGAAATCATAAAAACTGTCGCCTCTGCGGCCAAAACTTACGCCGGACTGATTGAGCTGATACCGGAAAATCTTAAAAATATCACTGCTTCGGCTGTCACAGGCTACGGCAGGGAAAGCACGAAAACGATGACTGATTTTTCGGCGACCGAAATCACATGCCACTATCTCGGAGTTCTTCACGCTCACCCTGAAATCAAAACCATAATCGATATCGGCGGACAGGACAGCAAAGTCATAACCATTGATAATCACGGAAGAATCAAAGATTTCACAATGAATGACCGCTGTGCTGCCGGAACCGGAAGATTCCTGGAAGTCATGATGGAGCGGATCGGTTTTTCGATTGAAGAATTCGCAAATCTCGACATTTCAGAAGTAGAGCCTGTAAAAATCAATTCCACATGCACGGTTTTTGCAGAAAGCGAAGTGATTTCAATGGTTTCACGCGATGTTCCGCAGGAAGTCATCGCCTCTTCACTTGCAAGAATGGTCGCAGCAAACACATTTTTCATGGCACGCAAAACTCGCCCTGAAGCACCTTTTTTCATGTCAGGCGGTGTCTCAAGGCTGAAACCGGTAAGATTCCACCTTGAAAAACTTTTCGGAAACGAAATAAAAACTGATAAATTTTCACAACTTATGGGCGCTCTCGGCGCTGCGCTCTTTGCAATGAAGGAAACGGAGAAAAAATGAAAAAAAGAATCATCGCCGTTCTAATAATTCTCATTGTTTCGGCACTTTTCATCGCCCGCACTTTCACCGCCGAAATCGATGAATACGGGACAAAAGAGACCGATCTTGTCAAAGCTGCAGGGAAAAATATCTGCATGAGCTGCATCGGTTTATACGATGAAAACATCTTTGAAAAGATCCTCGAAAAATTCGGCATTAAAGAGAAAAAGGAGGCAGAATGACAAAAAACACGTCTTCTTTTTTAAACAAATTAAAAAACACGGGCTTAAAACGCAATTTAATACAATTATTTTTTCTTATAATACAGAACCCGTTTATATCCAACTTCCTTTCAGGAAAACCATACAACGGCCCGACCAAGACTTTCTGTGCTCCCGGACTCCACTGTTACAGCTGTCCGTCGATGGCTTTCGGATGTCCGCTCGGAACTTTGCAGTATGTCATAAAATATGCCTCCATGATCCCGTTTTTCGCACTCGGAACACTCTCCGCAGCAGGTGCGATACTTGGAAGAGCGACCTGTGCTTACGTCTGTCCGTTCGGATTTTTTCAGGAAATTCTTTATTCGATTTCACCATGGAAAAATATCGAAGCAAAATTACCGAAGAAATTCCGTTATATAAAATGGTTCAATCTTTTCTTCTTCGTTCTGCTGATTCCAGCTTTCGGGCTCGCTCAGGGCTTCTGCGCATACGTTTGTCCCTCCGGACTTATCGTCGCAGGCATCCCGATAATCGCCGCAAATTCCGGTTTGCGGGCTTCGATCGGACTCACTTTCTGGTGGAAAACCGCTCTCACGATTTTCTTCGTAATTTATTTTATGAGAGAAAAAAGAGCCTTCTGCCGCTACATCTGCCCTCTCGGACTCATTTTGGGATTTTTCAACCGCATTTCACTTTTGCAAATCAAATTGAATCAAAATAAATGTATCTCTTGTTCGGCGTGCAAAAAACACTGTCCCATGGGGATCGATCCCGTAAAAGAAGTCAATTCGATCGAATGCATCAAGTGCGGCGACTGCGTCCGCGTATGTCCGGTAAACAGGGAAAAATAAAAACTCCCTTGGAAAAGTGTCGTCACTTACAGCAGTGCTGCGATTTTATCAGCGATTTCAGCCGGTTTCACTGTCGGTTCAAAACGTTCCACGACTTCGCCTTCACGGTTCACGAGAAATTTTGTGAAATTCCATTTGATATCGGCATTGGTTTTGTATTTGCGGTCTCTTATCATGCTGAAAAGTCCCATCAGCCACCCTTTTCTGCCGGTAAAACCCGCAAAACCTCTCTGGCTTTTGAGATATTCGTAGAGCGGTTCAGCATTTTCGCCGTTGACTTCGATCTTTTTGAAGTTGTCAAAGCTCGTGGCGTATCTTGCCATGCAGAACTGATGGATCTCATCATCTGTTCCTGGAGCCTGATGACCAAATTGGTCACATGGAAAATCCAATATTTCCAAGCCTTTGTCGTGATATTCCTGCCAAAGTTTCTCAAGACCTTCATACTGCGGAGTAAAACCGCAGCCCGTTGCCGTGTTCACGATAAGGAGCACTTTGCCTTGGAAATTTGACATCGGGACATCATTACCTTTCCTGTCTTTTACCGTAAAATCGTAAACAGCCATCACTCACCTCCGGAATTATTAAATAAAATGCGCAGCACAAACATGGACTGCTGCTTCGGTCCTTATTATCCTGCTCCCTAACGAAACAGGTTTGAAGCCGGCTTTCAAAAATTGCGCGGCTTCGTATTTTGTCCAGCCTCTTTCGGGTCCTACAGCAACAATGTTCGATTTTCCTTTCTCTATTTCGCCGATTTTAGGAAAATCTCCGGGCAAAGCAATGTAACAGTTTGATTTTGCTGCGTATTCAGGCAAAATATCGTTCGAATACGGGCCGAACCGTTTAACCAGACTTATTTTCGGAGGAATCGTGTCCATGCTCTGCTCGAGCCCTTTTCCGATAGCTTCGGCAAGCCCTGATTCTGTAAACAGTTCGTTTTCCCAATAACCTTTGTCTCCGAAATAGGTCTGAATGATTTCTATCCCTTCGACTCCGTAGGAAACAAGGTCTGAAATGAGGCGTGAAAGAACCTTCGGCCGGGCAAGCGCAACGATGACAAAAAGCGGGATTTTGGGAAGCGGATTTTCATTTAATTCAAAAGAAAGAACTGCTTTTTCTGTTTCAATTTTTTCAATAACAGCTTTTCCTTTTTTCCCGTTCAAAATTCCGACTCTCACTTCATTTCCCGGATTCAGTTTCAGAATTTCGCTAAGGTGTCTGACTTTTTCGCCGAAAATCTCGGCTTTATTTTCGGCAATCAGATCGCTTCGATTGAGTAAAAGCAGATTCATAGAACTTTTAAAACCGTAAATTATTCGTCTTTCTTTTCCTGAGCTTCTTTTTCAGCCTTTTCCTTCAAACGCATTTCGCGGTATTCTTCGGCCGTCATCAGAGGATCAGCGGTTTTTATATCGATGAATAGAACTCCGTTTAAATGATCCGTTTCGTGTTGAAAAATGACAGCTGTAAAACCTTGGATACGTTCCACTTTGCGTTCCAGTTTGTCGCCGTTCATGACATCGTATTCGACATCGATATCCTGCCACCTTTCGACCTGTCCGTAACCTGCCGGAATCGAGAGACAGCCTTCCCAGCCTACGACCTTTTCACCTCTTTTTTCTTTGATCACAATGTTGTAATAAAATTCAAAAGGTTTTTCTTCTTTATCGAATCTCTGAACCATGATGAGACGCCTGTTTATTCCGACTTGCGGAGCCGCGATCCCTACTCCGGTTCCGATAGCTTCTTTCATATAATTTTCAAGAACATCGTAGCCCTCGCCGCCGAGTTTTGCAGGAATCGAAACTTTTCTCAAAATCTCGTTATCCTTTTCGACATCATTCTGGAGAAGATGCCTTTCCTCAGGATTCTTGATGTAGGCGATCTCTTCTGCGGTCATCGAACCGTCATCGCTTCCCTGCGCAACTGCTTTTTCCCCTTTTACAGAAGCCGTAGCGCATGCAAGAAACATCAGCGCACAAATTGCAAATAAAAAAGAATTTCTTAATAGTTTCATAATGTTACCTCTATTTAACAGTTATAAGTTTTCCGTTTTTGAAATCGATTTTTATTTTTCCGCCGTTTTTCGATTTTCCGAAAAGGATTTCGTCAAGAAGAAGGTCTTCGAGCTCTTTGTCCACTACTCTCGCCGTCTCTCTCGCACCGAAATCATTCGAAAAACCGAGCTCAGCCAAATATGCGACAGCAGATTCGGTGATTGAAAGTTCAATATTTTTTGCAGCAAGCCTCTTTGCAAGGGCTGAGACATTCTTTTTAACGATTTTCTTAACGATTTCAGGCGTTATGTTAGAGAAATAGACAATGTGGTCAAGCCTGTTCAGAAACTCCGGCGAAAACGTATTTTTTACGGCTTCTTTGAAAGCAGAAGTGTTTTCCGAATGAGCTTCGAATCCTACCTGTTTTTTGGAGGCGTCTTTGCTCCCTGCATTGGAAGTCATTATAATTATTACGTTTTTAAAGTTAGCCTTACGCCCTGCGTTGTCAGTGAGCGTCGCATAGTCCATGATCTGAAGAAGCGAATTGTAGATATCCTGATGGGCTTTTTCGATTTCATCAAGAAGAAGTACCGCAGTCGGCTGTTTGCGCACAGCTTCAGTGAGAAGTCCGCCCTCTTCATATCCGACATATCCCGGAGGCGCGCCGAAAAGCTTTGAAACTGTGTGCTTTTCCTGATATTCGCTCATATCAAAGCGGATAAGCGGAATCTCCATTTTGTCGGCTAAAACGCGGGCAAGTTCCGTTTTACCTACTCCGGTCGAACCGACGAAAAGGAACGACGCGACCGGTTTTTCGGGATTTTTGAAACCGGCATAGCTTTTCTTTATTGCTCTCACAATTTCGGAAATCGCCTCGTTCTGCCCGAAAATCTCAGTCGAAAGAGCAGTTTCAAGTTCCTGGAGCGGCTTCATTCTGTCGGAATTTACAGCTTTTTCCTTCTTTCCGGTAAGAAATGCGACGACCTTTTCAATATGTTCCGGTTTTACGACTTTTATTTTCTTTGTCTGCATGTTACAGGCTGCTCCGGCCTCGTCGATCAGATCTATCGCCTTGTCCGGCAGAAAACGGTCGGTGATGTAAAGTGCGGAAAGATCGACCGCGGCACGCAGCGCCTCATCACTGTATTTGACCTTGTGGAAAGACTCATAAGTATTGGCTGTGCTTTTCAAAATAAGGAAACACTCGTCCTTTGAAGGTTCCGGAACATTTATCTTCTGGAATCTTCTCGAAAGAGCAGCGTCCTTCTCGAAAAACTTTCTGTATTCGCTGTCGGTCGTGGCGCCGATGAACTTTATTCTTCCCTCGCCGAGAAGCGGTTTCAGGATATTTGACGCGTCGATCGAGGAATTTCCGGAACTTCCGGCACCAACCAGATTGTGAATTTCATCAATAAAAACAATGATTTTATCTTCAGATTTCAGAGCTTCGATGAAACTGTTCATAACCCTTTCCAAGTCCCCCATGAAACGGCATTCAGAGAGGATCCGGGAAAGATTCAGCGCGAGGATCCTGTAACCCTGAAGCTGCTTCGGCACATCATTTGCCGCGATTTTCTGAGCAAGACCTTCAGTTATCGCGGTCTTCCCGACTCCCGGCATTCCGACATGAACCGGATTGCATTTTTTGCGGCGAAGAAGGATCTGGATCGTGCGGTCGATAATATCTTCGCGGCCGATAACTTTGTCGAGCTCGCTATTTTTCGCCTTTTCAGTCAGATCGGTCGTAAAAAGTTCAAGAACAGACGGCTGTTTTTCGTTGTTTTCGCCTTCGATATCCGAACTTTGAGACTCTTTAGGAGCATCGCCATCCTGCTGCCATCCGCCGTGTGAAACAGCACTCAAAAGATCAAGTCTCGAGATGTTGCCCGCTTTGAGAAGGTTCGACGAAAACGATTTATCGCCAAGATTGTAGATCGCGACAATTAAATCGGGAATTTCTACACGGCTCCTCTGAGAGCCGAAAACGCTGTTTGCCGCATCAAGAAGGCACATGTTGAGATATTCCGACGGAACCGCAGTTTTGTTCTTTTGCGTGATTTTCGGGATATATTTGTCCAGATATTCGCGCAGAGAGAGCCTCATTTCGGCGACATTTACATTCAAATGTTCGAGAAGCTCGACAACTTTCCTGTTAAAAAGCATCTGGAACAAAAGATGTTCCGGAGTGACAAACTCATCGTTGTTGTCTGTCGCGTCTTCGATCGCCATGCTGAAAATTTTCGCCACCTCGTAGGAAAACGGCAGCGACATATTATCTTTTTCCGCCATAATCACTCCTTCTCAACGACACATTTCAGAGGAAATCCTTTCGATTTCGCTCTTCTTTCGACCTGTTCCACTTTGCTGACGGCAATGTCGTAGACATATGTTCCGGCAACTCCCCGCCCCTGTTTGTGGACTGCAAGCATGATTTTGCGCGCCTCGGCCTCACTCTTTCCGAAAATATCGATAAGAACATCGACAACAAACTCCATCGTCGTATAGTTGTCGTTCAGCATGACAACTTTGTAAAGATCGGGTTCTTTCACCTTGATTTTCGATTCGGCAAAAGTTTTCGACGATTTTTTAGTTGATAAATCAGACATATCGTCTCCAGATTAATAGTAAAAATCGAATGAGCCTGCAGCTACTTTTTTGCAGCCGCACGGCGTTTCATAATCTCTTTGTGAAGTGTCCACAACGTATCCTTGACGGCCTGTCTTGCCGCAATGTTCTTGACAAAAACGGGAAGAGAGCCGCCCGGATCGTTGTAAATGTAGTAATCGACTTTGATTTTGTCAGGCTCCACCTGTGTAAACTTGTAGAACCCTTTGTTGTCAGCTACGCGGACAAACTTGTCAGTCACAGGATATTTCGGATCGTCGAACGGGACCCACGTTATCGAAACCGAGCCGTCTTTGTTGTCTACTCTGCACGATTTGACGTAATAATCGCGGTTTGTAGCCACCGGAACCGAAATCTGGTTGTAAGACCAGTCGCACTTGTCGTTCTTTTTCAGGACATCCGAGAACGTTATATACTTGAATATCTGCGGATGTTTCAGTCTGTCGAACATAATATCGACAGCTTCCTGGATCGTGCCCTGATAAGTGACGACAGCCTTGACCTCTTTGATATCAGAACCTTCGTGGTTACGCTCGTAGAGTTTCAGCCCGTCCTCTTCACCGACAAATTTCCACTTCTCAGTATTCTGCCCGGTTTTCTTGGCAGGATCGTCTGCCGCAAAAACAGAGAAAAATTGTAGAAAAGCAATGAAAATTATAAGAATTTTTTGCATGAAAAAACCGTTAGCCTAAAGATATTTGTAAAATGCTTTGTAGGAAAGATAGGTGTTGTAAAGGTCTGCCTTCGAAGCAACTTCGAACGGGCTGTGCATCGAAAGGATCGGAGTACCGACATCAAGGACCTGCATTCCGTATTCAGCGATGAACATAGCGATCGTGCCGCCGCCGCCGAGGTCGACTCTTCCGAGTTCTGCAGTCTGCCAGCGTGCGTCGTCTTTGTTGAAAGCAGCTCTGCATTTTGCAACGAATTCAGCGTGTGCTTCATTCGAGTTGCCTTTGCCGCCTGCACCTGTGAATTTCGTAAGGCAAACGCCCCAGCCGACCTTTCCTGCGTTCATCGATTCAAAAGCGCCTGCCCATTCAGGTTCGATACCTGCATTTACGTCGGATGAAAGGAATCTGCTGTTTGCAAGAGAGTTGATGAGGGTGTTGTAATCGCCTTTTCCGTAAAGGTTTATAAGTTTGTTGACAGCTCTTTCAAGAATGTTGGAGTTTGCTCCGGCATTGCCTTTCGAGCCGATTTCTTCCTTGTCGAAGAACATCGCGAACTTGTTCTCTTTCGTTTTTCCAGCATCGAAAATTGCCTGAAGCGCGCTGTAAGCGCAGATCCTGTCGTCCTGGCCGTGTGCACCGACGAAACTTCTGTCGAAGCCGACATCTCTTGCCTTTCCTGCCGGAACGAGCTGAAGTTCTGCAGAAACGAAATCTTCCTCTTTGAAACCGTATTTTTTGTAGAGGAAATCAAGGATAGCGAGTTTTACGCTGTCTTTGTCATATTTGAAGGAATAAGGGATCGAGCCGATGAGAATGTTCATGTTCTCGCCTTCGATGACCTTTCTTGCGCCTTTTTCCATCTGCTCCTGAGCAAGGTGCGGAAGAAGGTCGTTGATCGTGAAAACCGGATCGTTTTCGTCTTCGCCGACAACAACGTTAACTGTTTTGCCAGCTTCGGTGATTACGACGCCGTGAAGTGCAAGAGCTCTCGTAACCCACTGATATTTTTTGATTCCGCCGTAGTAGTGCGTTTTGAAGTAAGCCATATCCTCTCTCTCGTAAAGCGGATAGACTTTGAGGTCGAGTCTCGGCGTGTCGATATGTGAACCGACCATGAGCCAGCCTTTGTCGAAATCGGTGTGATTGATTTCAGCGAGAACGCATGCGACGTTGTCGAAGTTGATGAAAATCTTCTTGTCGTTCTTTGTTGCGTTTTCGATGTTTTTGTAGCCTTTCGCCTTTGCAAGTTCGAAAATCGTGTTGACAGCTTCACGCTCAGTCTTAGCGTCCGTGAGGAATTTTTTGTAGCCTTCAGCGAAGTTCATGATCTCTTTCATCTTAGCTTCGTTGATGCCGTCCCAGCCTGATTTTTTGGAATAAGTCAGGGTCTTCGGATCAAATTTTTCGGCTTTCTTTGCCGCTTTCTTTTCTGCCATTTCAAACTCCTAAAAAACGGTTAGTAAAAAAACAAACGCGTAATTATAATTAAATAAAAAAAATAACCAATTTTTTTGGGGGAAAGAAATTTATCGGATTATTTAACGAACGCAGGGCGCATAAGTTCGATCATGCTGCGGCTGATTCCTTGTTTTGAAGCAGTTTTCT
This sequence comes from bacterium, assembly GCA_017963125.1. Classification (GTDB taxonomy): domain Bacteria; phylum UBP6; class UBA1177; order UBA1177; family UBA1177; genus UBA1177. The sequence goes on along the minus strand of JAGCUA010000009.1, from coordinate 152,569 downwards.
CCCAGTTTCTGCTTACGGCAAGACAAATTTCCGAAGCGATTTTTTCAGCTTCATCTTTTTCAAGCTGGTAGAATTTGTGAGTGCTCAGCGCGAGATTTATATCGATCGAATTATCATTTTCGCTGACATTCAGCGCAAGTCCCTCACCTGCCGGATTAGGGTTCATGTCGTAAGCAGGTGAAAGCCGCCAGCCGTTTTTGGAAAGGATAAAACCGTGATTTCTAAGGTGGTCGTCTGTGTTGGAAACAGCCATATTAAAAACGATTCTTTTCCAGAGTTCTGTCAGATCCCCTTTGGGTTTTGCACCGTTTTTTATAATAAAATCAGCTATTTCAAGGTATGAAGTGCCGTCATGCGCCGAAGCTCCGTCAACTTTGCCGAGCATTGTCATTGCGGAAGAAAAATGGATCCTGCGGTTTCCAATTCTATCGAATCTTTTGACAATAAAAGTGCCGCCGTGCCGCGAAAATGTTTCAAGCCGCGATTCGGGAACATTCAGTCCGCAGATTTTAGCCAAGTCGTGGACCACTTTTTCCCAGCTTCCGACATTGCTTTCATCGTGTTTCGAGGGAAATTTTGCAATCCATAGAGAGCCGTCGACATCGCGGACCGTCGCTTTAGGACGCGCTCCCCCAAGAGATGAGCCAGGCTTCAAAAGTTGGGAAAGCCATTTGTCGGAAAGAGAGTTTTCGTCTTTTTCAAATTCTCGCGACGCTTCCTCCAGAGTTCTCAAAGTTGTCCACGGCGGAACACTTTCCTCAGAATCGCTTGAAAGAAATTGTCCGCCCTTTTCCAAAGCGAATCTCAGCGCACCCATTCTTGATTCGTCATAAACTCCAAGAAGATAATCGCTTGTCAGAAGTGTCCGCGGTTTACGCCCTTCTTCTTTCGCACGAAATCTTTCACGGCGGTCCATGAGAGTGCGCCCCCATCTGTCGGGAGCGGAATCGGAAAAAATGCCGAAATTCGGCTTTTGATACGTGAACTGCCTGCCTTGAAAAAGCTCAAGATCCGGATCAATACTGCACGAAACAGGATTTTTCAGATATTCCTCGTTGTATTCGAATGAAAAAGTCTCCGTTCCGCGGACATTGCTGACATACAAAATGCCAAGTTCACGCGGAATTTCCGATGACCAGTTTTCGTAAACATAGATTTTCTTCTCTTCCGCCGCCATTATTCAGCCTCCTTTTTCGGAGCCCGTTTTTTCGGCAGAAGTCCCAGATCCTGAAGTTTCCGACCAAGTTCGTCGTCTTTCGCAATCAGAAGCAGATCTCTATCCATTCCGCCGATTGCGTGGAGAACCGCCGCATAAGCTCCCATCGCAACTGACGGTGAACCTTTTTCAATGTTCCAGAGTGTGACACGGCTTACTCCGGCACGTTCCGCCACAAGTTCCGCGCTGAGTTTTCTTCTAAGGCGGGCAAGTTTTATCTGCTCTCCCATTTGCTCAAGAATTTTCTGCGTCGAAGGCATAACGACAATGCTGTGTCCTTTCAAAACGACCTCCCCAAAAAAACCAAGAATAACTTTTGCTATTATGAACAAAGAAATTATTTTGTCAATAATAATTAACGATGTTTTCAACATGATTGGTGTTGATTTTGTGGTTTGAGACGTCATAATATGGCGTCTCTAGCGGTAAAACAGATTATTTGAACGATTTCAGAACATTGATTACGTAGTCAATATCAGCTGCGGTGTGGTCTGCATTGATCTGGAAGCGGATCTCTTCGTCGCCTTTCGGAACTACCGGGTAGTTCATAGCTGTTGCGAGAACACCGTTCTTCGTGAGCCATGCAACGATGTCAGCCGTCTTTTTGGTGTCGCGAACCATGAGCGGAGTTACGGGGTGCGGGCCTGCGATCGTCTCGAAGCCGTTGTCAACGAGTCCTTTTTCGAATCTTGCTGTGATCTCTGCAAGGTGAGCAAGGCGTTTGATGCCCTCTTCGCTCTCGAGAATGTCGAGAACTTTGAGAACTGCGTAAGCTTCACCGACCGTGATCGGGTTCGAGTAGATGTACATCGGAGCGGTCTGTCTCAAGAATTCGGTGACTGCTTTGGATGCGACAACGTATCCGCCGTTTACGCCATAAGATTTTCCGAGCGTGCCGATAAGGATATCGACTTTCGCGCCGGTAACTTCCTCTGTTCCTCTTCCGGTTTTGCCGTAAGCGCCTACACCGTGGGAATCGTCAGCAACAGTCGTTACGCCTTCTTCGAATTTGTCGTTGTATTTCTTGCAGATCGCCGTGAACTTGTCGAACGGGCAGAAGTCGCCTCTCATCGAGAAAACGCCGTCTGTTACAACGATGCATCTTTTGCCTTTGCCAATAGCTTCCTGAAGTTTTGCTTCAAGGTCTTCCATACTGTTGTGTTTGTATATAAGTTTAAGCGCCGGGCGGGAAAGTTTCATCGCGTTGATGATGCAGTTGTGGTTGAGCTCGTCGCTGATGATGACCGTTTCATTGGTGATAAGCGGGAAAATAACGCCCATCGAAGTAACATAAGCGCTCGAGAAAAGCATTGCCGATTCTCTTCCGTGGAATTTCGCGAGTCTTTTTTCAAGGTCGACGTGAGCCTTGTGGGTTCCGGAAATGAAGCGGACAGCGCCGGGGCCGACACCGAAGTTTTTCGTTCCCTCTTCCTCAGCTTCGATAACTTCCTTTCTCATCGAAAGACCAAGGTAACTGTTTGAATTCATTTTGATAAACTTCTGTTCGTAGCCTTCAACGACATAACGCGGGCCGTTTTCGCCTTCGGGCGGAAGGATCTTGGTGATGACCATTTCGTCGCCTTTCGCCGTTCCCTTTGCTTTGAGCTCGTTGACATGATTGTTAAGAGCATTTTCAAGTCTTGTAGTCATAATAGCCTCCAAAAATTTATAAAAACCACAAAAAACCACGCGCGAGTATAGTCTCTTGCTTTTGTTTGTGAAGATTTTTTACTCCATTCCGGAGTTTTTCCACTCTTCGTATTTTTTCAGGAGTTCTGCCATCACGGCCGCCTTGTCGGCATCAGTATCGAAGCGGAGTTCTTCGTGGAGTTTCGCGATTTCACCGATATCGATCCTGTTTTTCGCGAGGAAGCGGCGCAGAGTCTCGTACTCTTCCCGTTCCATGCCGCGCTCTTTATAAAAATCGAGCATTTGATAAAGCGGAGAATCAAGTCCATGCGCTTCGAAGGGCGGTTTTATCTCATTTTTCCCGGGCTTTTTCACGCGCCTTCTGCGGAGATAGACGCGTATCATCATAAAAACGGTAAGAACTGAAGCAACTGCAATCAGGATACGGTTGAAAGCGGCGTCTTTCTTCCTTCTGTAATTTTCGTATTTCATTTTTATCCACGACATGAAATCGCTGACCGGCTCGAAAAGCGATTTTCCTCCCGAATCGGCACTTTTCCACTGCGGTGGAGTCAGATCGATCGTTCTCCAGCCGTCTCCGATGTAGGCGATAACCCATGCATGAGCATCGCGCTTTCTCGCAACGAGTGCATCTTCAAATGTGTCGTATTCGTCAAGCATATATCCGATGCGGTATCTCGCGGCGATCCCGGCGTTCCTCAGCATAAGAACTGCCGCCGTGGCGAAATATTCGCAGTGCCCTGCCCTCGTATTGTTCAGGAAGTCAGACAAAACCGATATGCCGGATGCGTTCTTCAACTCAAGGGTGTATTCAAAACCGGCAAAAAAACGCTCTATGTTTTCAAGAGTCTCTTCGGGTGTCGCGCCCAAAAGCCCGTTACGCAGCATAACGTCGTTGACGACAAATCTTTCAGGTTTCGGAATAAAAAGATCTGACCTTTGCGGCAGCGGCTCAAAACGGTTTTGCGGATCATAAGTTATCGTAAAATCAAGGAGTTCAGGACCTTCTTCGACATATATCGAGCCCAAGTTGCTCTTTTCGATGCCTGCGACATCAAGTTCTACAGCCCGCTTCGCTCCGTCAGGCAGAGGAAGCACACCTTCTCCCTTTTTCTTGCCCATCCAGAGAGAAAGTTTCATCCTTTCACTCCCACCGCCTTCGCCGAAAAACTGCCACTCCATATCGTTGTCCGGAAAAACAGATGTCGTTTTTCTCGGCCGGGCATACCACGTGTTCCTGATCACGAAATTGTAGTCAGCCTGCTTCATATAAAGCGGAAGCGGGACCTTCTTTTCGGGATAGACCCTGAAAACGATCTCCCCGGAAAGTTTCATTCTCCCCAGTTCACCCATCGAAGTCGAAGTTTTGAAGGGATCCGCGCTTAGAGAGTCATACCACTCGCTATACCACTCCATCATCTTCCGGCTTATCAGAAAGTGCCCGCCGACAACTGTGCCGCCGATCAAAACTGTAATAAAAACAGCCACAAAGCAGAAGACAAGATAACGTTTAAAAGAGCTTTTGTCTTTCACGAATCCTGAAAGAGCGACGAATATTATCAGCATAAAGAGAGTGACGAACCAGACGCTTTTTATATTTGATGCGGCCGTCGCGAAAAGTATCGACAGAATATAGAGGCTCCTGATATCGACCGGTGAATGGGCATGGATCCTTCTACCGAAAGTAGTTCCGATAACAATTTTGTCTGAGGTGCTGAAAAGCTGCGCGAAAAGAAGCGGCATGAAAACTATCGGCAAAGTCGTGATGAAACCGAGAAACATCATTCTCGGCTCGTTCTCGACATAGGAATAAAAAAGGAGGATCAGCATCACGAGTGAACAGAGATCTGAAATTCTGATGAAATCCTTTTTCTGCAGATCGAACCGTGTTTTTATGAAATTGTGTGCCTCGAAAACAAGTGCCGCAAATATCGAAAAAATTTCCCAACCGGCACAGAAACCCCAGAAAATCGTTGAAAAACCTATGAAAAACGGCGGAAATCTCAAGGGCACCTCAAAACAAAACCGCGTGATTATACTGAATTTTAAAATTTCTGAAATGAAATACGCTTCCGCCGCACCAAAAAGAAAGAACTTTAGTCTAAAACATGGCTCGATTCTACTCATCCGCGATTTCTTCAGCCATATTGTTGAGCTGGACACACTCGTTCCTTGTTATGCGCCGTTTGCCGGCATCGTAAGAGTGCGGGCTGAGAATGAGCATCCGTCCTGCCGCCACGCTGTCAAACAGGAGATCCGACGGCTTGTAATATTCCCCGAATCCGTTATCGGAGAGGTAAATGACCTGATGCTGCTCTTTTATAAGCACCATAAGAACTTCCTTTTCTTTCTGGCTTATAAACGGAGAAACCATCACGGTATTTTCGCGGGCGGCGATGACGCAGCCGTTCATATAGTCCCGAAGCGGCTGCTCTTTTCCATGCTCTGCTGCCGCAACCATTGCACGGCGGACATGCACCGTAGCACGCCGCGTTTCCGTCAGGATTGCAATATTGCCGACAGCATCGTAAGTGCGCCCGGCTATTTCAATATTGTGCTGCACACGGAAAAAACCTGGATGAAGCCGCTTTGTGGCAAAACGCTGCGGGTTCATCTGGACATAGCGGATCATTGCTTTCAGCTGCCCGCGCCGCGACATCGGGCGGATAAACGGCATCTCCGTGAAAATTGCATCATTTAAACATCGTTTGTTTGGCGGGACCTCTCCGTTTATTTTGCCCGAATTTAATTCGGACTCAATTAACGGAGTATAGGTGCGCCCCAGTTTTTTTGCCCCCTGCCAGAAACCACGTGCAACTATTCTGATGCTTTTTTTCATCTGCTGTCTGACATAAATAACGGCATGCAGGTGGTCCGGCATAAGGCAATATTGCAGGATTTGAATTTCAGGATAGAAAGTTGGAAGGTGAAGCAGCTCTAAAAAGAGACTGTTTCCAAGTTCTGTCCGCTCCACCCTCGCCTGCGTCGGGTCATTTTCGGGCATGACGAGCTTTCCGAGCAGCGGCTCACGGCTTGGAATCACCATCGTGACATGGTAAATGCCGATTCCTTTCCATGCCGTGCCTGCTTTCTGCCAGTGCCATTTTTCCTTTTCATTCCTCATTTTTTGTTTCCGAAACAAATTTCTGGAACAGCTTTATATTTAAACAAGAAATCTTATCAAGAAATTTTTATTATTAGATTCTTTATTTAAATTGCATTTTAGAAAGTTTATGTTCCAAGATTTTTTCATCGTCGACAGACGATTCTCACTCTATTCGGTGTTTTGGCTTTGAAACTTCTTCAGGACTTCAGATTTGCTGGATATTGTCGTGGAAAAATCAAAAGTATAATCTGAGTCCCCGCGCTCCGACCATAATTTTCTCCATAAAAAACGTTGACGGGAGAAATTATAAACGCCGTGGTGGGCACATGATGTCCAAGTTGGGATTTTTTCTATTTTTTGTGATTTTTCAGTCTTTCACCCACTCTTCGGCAAAATCTGCTGTAAGAGTTCCGACATGGACTTTTTTTATCACGCCGTCCTGAATGAGAAGCGTTGTCGGAAGAACTGAAATATAGAGATTTTCAAAAAATTCATCCTGCGCGATCACACTTTTGAAGTTTGGTTTCACTTCGCGGTAGACTTCGTATTTGAAAGCCGGTTTTATCGCACCGTAAACTTTATATTTTCCGGCGATTTTATTGAGTTCCGGCATCTCTGCAATACAGGCTCCGCACCATGTGGCCCAGATATTGAGAATGACTGTTCCCTGCGAAACATCAAGTGATATTCTGTGGTTGGTCTGAGGATCGACGCCTGTTATTTCACGGAGTTCCTGCCCCGGAAGGAGCAACGAGGCACCGAAATACGAGAAAACATTGAACAGAAGAACAACTGCTATCAAAGCAAAAATGATGATGTGAAAAATTTTGTTGCTCTTTTTTTCTTCCATTACTTTATGTTTACGTTGAAAGTTCCCAAAATAAAGCGTTTCTGACCGTCGTTGAAAGATTCCTTATCAACGTTCATTCTGTCATTTCCCTCGTAAAATCCGGTATATATCTTGACTCCGCCGCCGGGATGCGCTCTCGGGACAGTTACTTTGAAAGTGTCTTTCAGGATCATTCCCTTAGTCCATTTCGTAGTCGGCAGATAGCCCTGCTGCGGATAGTCATCAAGTTTGAAAGAGTGCGGAAGCGCGCCGCTGTAAACGTCGAAGTGGAAGAAAACTTTCCAGTTCTTATCCATCTCTTTCAAAACTCTGTAGTAAAGCGTGAGTTCGATCTCTTCTCCCGGATCGAAACGCTGCTTGTTGATGTCGTAGCCGATTATTTCGAGCGTTCTGCCGCCCAAAGTTCCGTTTACCCTTTTGATGTTCGACGGGATCTGGGACTCTTCGAGGACATTTTTCTTCCACTTGTCTGACAAATCGGCGTTTCTATCCTGCATTGAAGCAGTGAACATTTCGATTTCCATGTAAGTGTCGACACCATCGTCGGCAACTTTCGTTATCGGGATCCCCATTTTGTCAAGAAGTGCCGCGCGAAGTTCCGAAACTTTGTCCTTTTTTGTGGTTATAAAAACCGTATTATTCGGATTCCTTTCTAAAAGCTGCTGGATTTGCTCGACTTTTGTGTAACGCAGGAGAGGTTCGTCAAGCCCGAGATAGAAATACATCGAGCGGTTTTTCCAGTTATGGTAATCAACGATCTTGTCGCCGGGTTTCTTCATTTCGAAGAATTTTTCAACGATGTGCTTCGGCGTAAAAACTTCAAGCATATTAGGAACCCAGACAAAATTTATATATCCCGACCAGACGACTGCGACAAGCGCGAAAGCGGCTGCGGAAATCTCGAAAAGGATCTTTTTGTCAGGCTTAAAAATGGGAAGAACGATAAAAAGCGCCATCAGCGGAACAAAAACCGCAAGCACCGGAACCGGATCGAAAACGCGCCCGAACCAAGTCTGAACGTGGTGAGTCGTTATGAGATAGATCATGTCGGCATAGTTGAAATCGGTTGCAATATCCTTTGCGATAAGAATGAGGAAAAGCGCCGAAACAACACCGATAACGGTATAAACTTTCGAAAGTTTCTCACTTCTCAAAAGATCGACGAATCCTTCAGCAAGGATCATCACCATAAACGGAACGACCGGAAAAACGTAGTGAGGGAACTTTGTCGCGGCAAGGGTAAAGAAAAGGAAAAGAAAGAAAAACGTAAGGAGGACAAAAGCCAAGTCTTTGTTTTTCTTAACTTTTCCAGCCGCTGAAAAAAGTGCCGGGATCAGGAATGCGACCCACGGGAAAGCACCTAAAGAAAGCTGCCAGATGTAAAATTCAAACGGGCCGTCTGGCTTGTCTATCGTTCCTTCAAGACGACCGAAGTGATGCTCCATGAAAAACTCTTTATAAAACGGCTCTCCGTGCTTTACACCCATGTACAGATACCACGGAAGCGAAACGACGAGAAAGATCGCAAGTCCTTCGAAAGGTCTGAGAGAGAAAACGAAATCGACAGCATCTTTCACTACCGACTTGAATCCTTTGGAATAATCAAGAGTCGCTATCATCCAAAGAAACATCGCGGCGATCGGGAAACATATCGCAAGAAGCCCTTTAGTGAGCATCCCGAGCCCCATGAAAAGATATGAAAGACGGATCAGTTTCTTGTCTTTGTCACGCTGCCCGATGTAGAGGAAACCGATCGAACCGGTCAAAAACGTCACAAAAGTTATATCCCACATGAACTGCCGCGTGATCATGTAGGTGTAAGGCGTGAATATCGCGACAAACGCGGCGACAAGTGCTTTCAGCGGGTCTTTGAGGATCTTTTCGGCGATAAAATGAATCAAGAGAACAAAAAATATGCCGTTTATCGCAAAAGGAAGCCTGAGTGCGAGCTCGGTCGGGCCGAAAATCTTCATGAACGGAAAAACCATCCAGAAACAAAATATCGGTTTTGACCAGAAGTTGTGCTTCCCGAGATATACCGGATCGAGGAACCAGTCCCACGAGCCGTTGGCCATCATCTCCATCGCGACTCTGCCGTAATGCGGCTCCCACTGCCCCAAAACAGGATAACTTCCAAGAAGAGGAATAAAGAAAAGCGCCGAAAGAACTGCCAGAAAAATACGCGGATGATCAAGAATCACCGCATAAAGCCCATCTTTTTTATCCATAAAAGAACTCCTTAAAAACAACAAAACCGTGAATTATAAGGTGCTGATTATGCAAGTCAAAAAATCAAGCAGAAGACCCGTTTGTTTTCTATTTTCCTTCAGTGAACATATCCTTCAAAAACTCTGCTACTTTCATGTTTTTCGATTCGCCGAGCGTGTCGATTATTCTGTAAAGTTCGTCTTTGTCGAACCAGATCCCGTGTTCTTTCGGGCATTTGTCGATGATTATTGCGCTTTCCGATGTCGGAACGCTCACCTTTTTCATCGCTTTTCCGCAGATGGGACACTGGCGTTTCTTTTCGTTGTTTGAATTTGTAACATCCTGAAAAGATTTAAGGATTTCGGCTGATTTTTCGGAATCGCCCATCAAATATTCAAGTTCTCCGGCATCGAGCCATATTCCGCCGCACGAAAAACAGTAGTCGATTTCTATCCCGTGAAGCTCAAGAACGGCCATATCGGTGCCGCAGACAGGACAAACAAGCATTGTTACCTCCTAACTCGCTCGGAATCTGTTGAATCGTTCCGCAAAAAACAGCTCAAAAACTCTGTTGCAGAATTTTATATATTCTTCCTCGCCTGAGGCAAGGATTGTTTTTGTGAAAACACGCGCTTTTTCTACAAGTTCGCCGTGGCGGACTGCCAGCAGGAAATAGGCATCGTTCTTGAATCCGCTCTGCTCAAGGCCGGTAAGAGCTCCGGGACCGCGTGTTTTGAGATCGTATTCCGCGATCTTGAAGCCGTTTTCGGTTTTTGAGAGAAAATCGAGGCGGTTGAAAGCCTTTTCGCTGATGTCACTTCCTGCTATAAGTGCGCAGAAAGATTTATCTTTTCCTCTGCCTACCCTGCCTCTGAGCTGGTGAAGCTGTGCCAATCCGAACCTTTCGGCATTTTCTATAACCATGAAGACCGCGTCCGGAACATCAACGCCTACTTCGACAACGATCGTCGAAACGAGAAGATTGATTTCCCCGTTTTTGAGCCTGTCGATGATCACGCGCTTTTCCTCGCCTTTCATCCTGCCGTGAAGAAGCGCCGCTTTCTCGCCCAAGACTTTGGAAAATTCTTCGTAAACACCTTCGACGTGCTTCATTTCGGATTTCATTTCTTCGTTTTCGCTCTCTTCGACAAGAGGACAGACCCAATATCCTTTCTTGTTCTGATTTTTTATGATTTCAGTAACGAAATCAAACACTTTGAACCTGTTTTCAGCCGGAACGAGCCGCGTCGTAACGGGGATCCTTCCGGGAGGCATCTCGTCGATCACGCTGATTTCGGTCGAACCGTAAACCGTGAGTGCCAGAGTTCTCGGGATCGGAGTCGCGCTTACGACAAGAACATCGGGATGAGTCGATTTTGACTGGAGTTTCATCCGCTGCGAAACACCGAAACGGTGCTGCTCGTCGATTATAATGAGACCGATCTCCTCCATAAACTCCATGTTCTCGAAAAGGGCGTGAGTACCGATGAGAAAATCGGCTTTCTTCGCATTCTCAAGCCGCTCGGCCTTCTTCTTTTTGCCCGTGACTCCGCCTAAAAAAAGCTCGATTTTTATGTTTTCGGGGACCATGCTCGAAATAGTTTTGTAATGCTGTGCCGCTAAAATTTCGGTCGGAGCCATTATCACACTTTTGTATCCGCTCGCGATCACATCAAGGCTCGCCAAAACCATGACAGCCGTTTTTCCGCTTCCGACATCGCCCTGCAGAAGTCTGTTCATCGGATAAATCGAAGAGAGGTCGCTTCTGATCTCTCCCAAAACTCTTTTTTGTGCCTTGGTCAGCTCAAAAGCCATGCTTTTTTCGACACTTACACTTAAATCAGACTCGGTTTTTATGCGGCGCTTTTTGTCGGTGCGCATTCCTATCGCCGAAAACTGAGAACCAAACTGGAAAAAGAAGAGCTGGTCGAATGCGATCCGCTTGTGCCAGCGCGTTTTGAAGTCGTTCAACTCGTTGATATCCGCGCTCAGATGCGGAAAATGAAGGTTCATCAGCGATTCGACGAAATCGGGAAAGTTAAATTCTTTTTTCAGGCTTTCCGGAAACCATTCTCCGCGGTGAGCAGAGAGCAGATTCACGAGCATTTTTGCCGTCCGAAGCATAAAAAGATGCGAAACGCCGACGATGTTTTTGTAAACCGGAATATAGCCGCTTAGAAGAGTTTTCCACCCTTCGTCGAACTTGAAGATTTCAGGATTTACAAGGTTTATCGCGAAAGATTTCGGGCTCACTTCACCAGAAACGAGAACTTCATCCCCTTCTTTGTAGAGATTGCAGTAGATCATTCCGAGTTTGCCGAAAAAAGTGATCGTCACAAGCGAGCCTGCAAGATCGACTTTCAGATAAGACGGGATCTTGCCGAATCCGCGTTTTACCGAGACGACCTTTGCTTTGAAAGTCGCCATCTGACCACGCTCAAAGTCCGAAAATTTCGTAACGAGAAAGCGCGTTTCGTAACCTTCGGGCAGGTTTCCGACAAGAAAATCGAAAACTTTTCCGCCAAGAGCTGCAACGATTTTTTTTAACTGTGTTTTTGAAAGATCCACCGCCGATTCAAGCGGCTGACTCAAAAAAGAAAGTAATTTTGCTATATCGGAATTTTCCGAAGGATTAAACATACTTGACTTCGAGGATCTCGTATTCTCTCGCACCGGCAGGAGTCTGAACGGTAACATCGTCACCAAGTTCTTTGCCGATCAAAGCGTGACCTTTCGGGCTTGCTATCGAAATTTTGCCGTGCTCAGGATCGCTTTCGACTTCACCGACAAGTGTGTAGGTAACTTCTTCGTCGGTATCGTTGTCGAGAAGTTTTACCGTTGCTCCGAAAAGGACTTTGTCGCCGCTGAGTTTCGTTACGTCAATAACTTCAGCATCGGCAATGACGCCGTCCAAATATTCGATCCTTCCTTCGATGAAACTCTGTTTTTCACGTGCTGCGTGATATTCCGCGTTCTCGCTGAGATCACCGTGGCTTCTCGCTTCAGCTATTTTTGCAATTATTGCCGGACGCTCGACTTTTTTAAGGTGTCTTACCTCCTCAACTATTCTTTCGTAACCGCCTTTTGTAATGGGAATAGACATAATAAACCTCCTAAAAAACTAAAAAGCGCGTTATTATAGCTATAAATCGTTTTGAATCAAGTTTTATCAGCTTTTTGGGTTCCCTAAGACTAGTCTGACGATCTCTTCGTTCACAGATTTAAATAGTCCGGCAAGCACTGCGTTTTTTTCGCTCAGAGCACTGATTTCATTAGACAAAACTTCATTTTCGCCTCTCGCAGCCGGGCCTGTCACCCCTTTGATCCCGTCACGGAAAATATTATCTAAAGAGGAAATTACAAGCTGGCGGACGAGTTTTTCAGAAACTTCTTTTGAAAAGCCTGACGATTGAAGAAGATTTAAAGCATGGATTGCAAAAAACTGGGTGAAATTTCCGCTCATAACGGCCGATGCGTGATAAAGCGGACCTGGATTTTCACTGCAGTAGACAAAATCAAGCCCTGTCTTTTTAAGGATCTCTTCAAAAGCAGGATCCTTCTTGCCCCAAAGCGTGAAAAGTATCTGATTTAATTCGGTTTTTTTATTGATCGAAGAAAACGGATGAAGCAGAAAAACACGCTCGTGCTCAAATTTTGTTGCCGCCGAGAAATGAACTGCAAAAATTCCGGGATTTTTCCGCAAAGTTTCTTCAAGAAGCGGTTTTACGGCAGAATCGGACACTGCCAGAAACAGGATCCCGCTCTTGCTTTCAGGAACTTTTTCAAGGATTTCATGTTTGATTCCGCGGGTTTGCAGAAAATTTGAGAGAGCAGTTCCGACATTACCCTGCCCGATCAGAAAAATATTCATTTTCGAGGATCACATTCCCTGAAGTTTGCCTTTGAGGTCTTCGCCGCCCAGAACGTGAGCGTGGAAATGAGGAACGGCCTGACCTGAATCTTTGCCGGAATTTACGACAACGCGGTAGCCGCTTTCAGCCATGTTTTCCATAGCCGCGATCTTTTTTGCGACAGAAAAAAGCGATGCAAAAATCTTTTCATCATCTTTTTCGATCTCGTTCACCGATTTGATGTGCTTTTTCGTGATGATAAGATCGTGAACTTTGCAAAGCGGATTGATGTCGCGGATAACGATGAAATTTTCGTCTTCGTAAAGACGCGGCGAAGGAATGTCACCTTTTACAATTTTGCAGAAAATACAGTCACACATTTCTAACTCCTTTAAATTATTATTTTTTCGGATCGAGACTGGTTATTTCGAACTCTTTTGTATCTATCCATTTATAAGTTCCTGCGCACTCTGCCGGAAGATCTCCGACAAAAACAGCCGCGCTATGAGTTCCTATTCCCAAAGCAGTTGCAAGTTCAGCATCAAGCGGAATCTCGAAACCGTGGTTGTATGTTCCGTCACACTGTGTAAGGTCGGTCCTTTCTATCTCAGCATCGATACTGCGTTCAGCCGCTACGACTGATTCGTCTTTGTTTTTGTAGTATCTGACTTTGACGGGAACTTTTTCATAATATTCGTCAGGATCGCAAGCCCAGCCTGTGATTTTGCCGTTTTCAGCCGATTCGAATTCGCCCTTAGGCTCGTTTTTGGTCGTAGTGTATATCGTCAGATCGTCAACGACAAGACCGGGACCTGCAACAAGAGAGGAGCTTCTGAATCTTAAAGCGAAAACAAACTCATCCGTCATACATGTATCAGGAATCGTCCATTCCAAATCTTTCCAAGCCACCGCAGAATACTGGTTACTGTTCGCCTTAGCTTTGAAAAAATCCAAATCGTCATCTACCCACGGAGATTCAGGCGGGATCGTCCACTGACTCCAGGTGCTGACTGTTTTGTCAACAACCGTCGTATTGCCTTCACCGTTGCATGTCGGATGCAGGAAAGTCTGAGCCTCGCAGTTACCATTGCAAATCTGTCCTTTTACATAAAAAGAAGCCTTTACCATGCACTCTTTGCATGCAGACAAGTCGGTAGCAGTTAAAAGAGGAGATATTTGATCTTTGTTAACAGTATATTGAGAATACTTGCCGAAACTGTAAGAGCCGCTTCTTGCCGGAAGGACCGAGGATCCGACAAGATTCCAGTATGTATTGGTCGAAAATCCCTGAGTCGTGCCGTCATCCCAGTCGTATTTTCCGCCGTGAGGCAGTGCCGCTATCGCCGCTGCACATGCTGCCGGTTCAGTTAGAGGTTCAACATCATGGTCAGTATCATTATCAACATCCGCATCGGCATCATTATCGGTATCACTGTCAGCATCCGAATCATTATCGGCATCGTCGTCTGTGTCTGCATCATCTGTGTCAGTGTCGGCATCGTCATCACTGTCGTTTCCGTCATTTATTTCGCCGTCATTTTCTTCGGTGTTGTCAGCATCTGAGTTTTCAGAATCGTCACTACCTTCAGTACCGTCAGGATCGGAAGTTTCAGCATTGTCATCGTCGGATTGAGATTCAGGATTTCCGTCATCGTCAGTTTTTACCGGATCTGGCAGTTCAGAATCATTATTGTTTTCTCCGGTATCGGAAGTATCTGTATCCCCGCCGTCATTCTGACTACCATCCGGAAGCGTGTCTCCGGAAGAAGTGTCGTTGTCTGAACCGGTCGGATCGATTCCAGCACCGGCATGGACGCAAAAGCCGTCAAAACAGGAATATGAGCTGTCGGGACAGTCTGAAACGGTTACACACGGGATCAGCGGCTCGTCACCGTTGGAACAGGAAACAATAAATAAAAACGCAATAAAAATGAAAAAACTGCTTTTTCTCATATCAATCCCTCCATAAAAAGCGCATAATTTTACTCATGCGGCATATTTTTTCAAAAAAATAGTTTTTTTGCATAACCTTTAAATCCGATTATATTACTCCGGTTTTAGCCGCGAGGCACTTTGAAGTGAGGACTTTATGAAAATCGCAAAAATCAACTGGAAAAATGCAATATATCTGCTGACGGTGACTCTTCCGGTCTTTCTCGTCGATTTTTTCACCAAAAACTGGGCATTAACGCTTAAAGGAAAAGAAGGGATCGTCGTTTTCGAGAGCTGGTGGAACTTCATTTACGTCGAAAACAAAGGAGCTCTGTGGGGACTCGGCGCAAACTTCCCCGATTCAGTAAGACAGATGATTTTCTTAGGTTTTTCAACAATCGTAACAATTTTAGTCATTTATCTTCTCCTCGCTTTCGCAGAAACGAAATTCATGAAAATAATCTACGCTCTTATCATAGCCGGCGCGTTCGGCAACCTCTATGACCGCTTTTTCAGAGGTTTTGCCGTAATCGACTTCATCGACTGGCATGCCGGTGAAATCTACCACTGGCCGACTTTCAACATCGCCGATGTCGCGATCGTAGTTGCGATAATCCTCCTCGCGATCGAGCTTCTTTTTCTCCAGCCGAAGCGTCAAAAAGAGAAAAAAGAGGCTGAGTAATGCATCCTACCCTGTCGATCGGCAATTTTTCGTTCTCTTCATTTTATTTCATCGTCATTATCTGCGTCATCGTCGGCAATTTTCTCACATGGTGGGAGATCAGACGTAACAAACTCGATATAAAAATGGCGCTGAAAGGAGCCGTAATAACCACGACGATGGGCTATCTCGGCGCGAGAGCCATGCACATCGTTTTTGACGGATTTTTAGATATCTACATCCAGAAACCGCTCGCTATCTTCGCAGTCTGGAAAGGCGGGCTCGCATTTTACGGAACAGTCATTTTCGGTCTTCCCACCGCAGTATGGTGGTTTACAAAACACAAAGCGCCGCTTATGAAATACCTGGACTGCTACATTTTAGGTCTTGCTTTCGGGCTCGGGCTCGGCAGATCGGCATGCTATCTCAACGGCTGCTGCTTCGGCGAAATCTCGGCGTCTCCTTTTGCCGAAACTTTTTTAAGATACGGTCTCAGCGCCAAGAACCAGTTTTCCCGCGACATCCTGCTCAATCTGAAGGATCTTCCGCTTCCAGTTCTTCCGACGCAGCTTATCTCGACCTTCGTGACCTCATCGATATTCCTCGTTCTCTGGT
This sequence comes from bacterium, assembly GCA_017963125.1. Taxonomy (GTDB): domain Bacteria; phylum UBP6; class UBA1177; order UBA1177; family UBA1177; genus UBA1177. The sequence goes on along the minus strand of JAGCUA010000009.1, from coordinate 136,480 downwards.
TCTACTTCCGCAAACACAAAAAAAAGGACGGCGAACTTATCGGGCTCTGGCTCACGATGTACGGCACTTTCCGGTTCATAATCGAATTTTTCCGGGCTGACGACCGCGGACTTTTCTTTAACAACATGCTTTCGACTTCTCAGCTCGTCGCGATAATCACTTTTACGATCGGAATGTGCATCCTGATCCTTCCGTCGGAAGAGACTTTAAAAGAAAAAAAGAACGATGATCGAACAGTACAAAACTCTCTTTGAGCCAACGCAACCGATTGAAATAAAAGAGAAAAACAGCCGTTTCATTTCACAGTGCTTCCCTGTTTCGACAAAAGAGGAAGCAGAGGAAATCATAAAAAAACTCTGGAAAATCCATTACGACTGCACCCACATCTGCTTTGCCTACCTTCTCGGTGAAGGAGAAACCGCGGCTTTCCGTTACAGCGACGACGGAGAACCTTCCGGCACGGCAGGACTCCCGATCTACAACGAAATTCTACGGAAGGAACTTTTCAATATTCTGGTCACAAGTGTCCGTTATTACGGCGGAATCAAACTCGGAACGGGCGGACTCACCAGAACTTACGGTGCATCGGCGAGAGCGGCACTTGATTCATGTGAAATTGAAACCGTGATCATCAAAAAAGAACTTACTCTTGATATTCCTTTCGATTTCACAGGAATTGCAATGAGCTACATCGGAAGATTTGAAGGACTTGAAATAAAATCAACAACTTACACAGAATCAGGGAGTTCACTCACTGTCCGGATCCCGATAGCTTTAGTCGAAAAATTCATTGCCGAAATGGTTGAAAAAAGCGGCGGAAAAATAACGCCGAAAATCGTATAAATTCTCTATCCTTTGATTTTTGAAAACACAAGAGAGGCGGCGTAAACCGCGCCCGAAACAAGTGTGATGACCGCGCCGGTCGGAAGATTCCAAGTGTAGGAAACGAAGAGCCCGCTCATGCTGAAAACAAAGCTCAGAATTATCGAAAGAAGGATTATTCCGCCCACTTTCCTCTGAAAAATCGCAGCTGTAGCTGCAGGAAGAGTCATGAAAGCGATGACTAAAATGAGACCTACGACTTTCATCAGAACGACGACCGTGAGAGCGATAACAGAAAGCATGAGGATATAGACGAATGACGCTTTTACACCGTGAAGTGCGGCATTTTCCTCGTCAAAACTTACAGCCTTGAACTGCCTGAAAAAAAGCGCGCTCACTAAAATCACGAGTGCAGCAAGAACTGAAAGAGCCGTAATATCGCTTTTCGAGACCAGCAGGATGTTTCCGAAAAGATAGTTGTTGAGATTTACGGCATAACCCGGCGTGAGATAGATGAAAATTATACCGGCAGACATTCCGCACGCCCACATTGCACCGATGACAGTGTCTTCGTGCTGCGTCGCCCTGAGCCTGATTATACCGAGCAGAACTGCAAAAATGAGAGCCGTGACGATCGCTCCTGCAAACGGCGAAAAGCCGAAATAAACCGCCGCCCCTACTCCGCCAAGAACTGCGTGAGCGATCCCGCCGGCAATAAAAGTAATGCGGTTTATATGAACGAAAGTGCCTGAGATCCCGCATGAAAGTGCCGCAAGAAGTGCCGCAAGAACTGCATTCTGCAAAAACGAATATGTAGAGAGAGCGCTAAAAAAATCCATTTAAATCCCGCACTTATGATGAACCATCGTTGTTTTTCCGCTGTATGCGTGATGCTCTTCCAAGCAGCACATCTCGTCTTTTGAATTGTGTTCGACAAAAATTTTGTTCACACAGCCGATTTTGTTCACAAAACTCGAAACAAAGCCGATGTCGTGAGAAACCATTATGATCGTGATTTTCTTGTTCATGTCTAAAAGCATCTCGTAAATATCCTTTTCGACCGAACTGTCAACACTTGCCACAGGCTCGTCCAGAAGAAGGATCTCAGGATCGCTGACTATCGCCCTCGCAATCAGAGTGCGCTGCTTGAGACCGCCCGAAAGATCTCCGAAACGGGCATCTGCGCGGTCCAGGACACCGAGTTTTTTCATCGCATCCTGAGCTTTCGCCTTCTCGTTTTTAGTGTAAAAAGGAAAAAAAGAAGTCGATTTGACTAAACCCTGAAGTACAACTTCTTCGACAGTGATCGGAAAAAGCCTGTCGTGGGAAGAGAACTGCGGAACAGATGCTATTTTCGTGAAATTCCTGCCGGGCTCTTCGCCGAAAACCGTTATTTTTCCGCTTGTAGGCTTTATAAAACCGAGCATCAGACGCAGGATCGTCGTCTTTCCCCCGCCGTTGGGACCGATTATCGCAAAAAAATCCTCTTTTTTTACCGAAAAAGTGACATCTCTGAGAATTTCGTTTTTCCCGTAAAAAAACGAAACCTTGTCGAAATTTATGACTTCAGGTGTGTCCAAAATTTTTCCTCTTTTATCGTAACTATCGTTCTTATCGATAATACCGATTCGCGCCGTCGGTATAACGTTATAACGGAATAACGATATAACAATCCTGATTCCGGCGCGTCGAACCTAATCGACAAGAACGAAAAAACTTGCGGCGCGGAATATACTCAATTTTTCGGAAAATGCGAGAGCGAATTCACAATTTTCTTATGATCCAGACTGCCCTTCCGATACATTTTATCGCACTGTTCATGATGATATCGTTGTTTTTCTGCGCCGGCTTGTCATTTGTAAGCTTTCTGAATTCGCCGTCAATAAAGCGCTTGAGTACTGTTTTTGATTCGATTTCGAAAAGATAGACTCCCAGATTTTTCAGGTGAGTATCCGTGACATCGACTAAAACTTCGTCGCCGATGATAAAGCTAGGTTCCATGTTATCGCTCACCACCTTGAAAAGGAGCAGTTTTCCTTCCCCGGCTGAAGAAGTGATCTCTCCTATAAATGAAGCGATGTAGCGTTCCCCTTTTTCAGCAACGACTGGCATTTTTCTGAAAAAAATGTCACTTTTTCCTTCCGCCAGCCATTCAGTCGTCACCCCGAAAATCCTTTCAAGTCCGAAAATCACTTTTGCATTTGCCTGCATTTTTCCCGATTCGATAGCACAAAGATAAGCTTGTGAAATTTCTAAACTTTTAGCCATTTCCTTTTGTGTGATCCTCAATTTTTCACGCACCGTTCTTATTTTGTCGCCGTAATTCATTGTAAAATCTCCTGAATTTTAAACATAAAATAAAATAATTGAACAACAGCGACGCCATCGTTTCTGCATGATATAAATATAAATGTTATGAATACAAATCAAGATATTAAAAAAACATAACGATATGTGATTGAGTGAATTTCAGGAAACTACTTCTGAAGAAGCTCGATCCCCTTCTCTATCCTTTTGAGAGAATCTTCTTTTCCGATTATCGCCGCGATATCGCTTCCGCCGCCGGGGGTAAGCTCTTTGCCGCTGAGTGCGACACGCATCGACCACAGAAGGACTTTTTTGTTGATCCCAGCTTTTTCAGCGATATCAACAACTTTGTAGTAAAGTTTCTCGTGGTCCCAATCCTCGAATTTTTCAAGTTCAGGCTTGAGAAGAAGCAGCGCCTGAAGCGAATTTTCCTTGTCGGTCTTCATCTTTTTATTGATGTAGAGATCAGCCGAATATTCAGGCAGTTTGTCAACAAAATCGAGTTGCGGGATAACGTCGCTGAAATATTCCGTTCTCTTGTGAAGCCCTGCCGCGATAACGTCAAAGTTGACATCTTCGCGTTTTACTGCCTGCTTGATGAAAGGCATTGCGTGTTTCAAAAACTCGTCCTGGGACATTGCGCGGATGTATTCGCTGTTGAGCCACCTGAGCTTTACTTCGTCGAAAATGGCAGGAGATTTGCCTATTCCGCTGATGTCAAAAGCCTCGATAAGTTCAGGCAGTGTGAAGATCTCGCGGTCGTTTCCCGGGTTCCAGCCCAAAAGCGCGACATAATTCAAAAGTGCATCCTTGAGGCAGCCTTTGTTGATGAAATCGGCATAGCTTGCATCTCCGTCACGCTTCGAAAGCTTTCTCTGAGCGTCTCTCATTACGGGCGAAACATGGACGTAGTGCGGTTTTTCCCAGCCGAAAGCGTCGTAAAGCAGGTTATATTTCGGGGTCGAGATCAAGTACTCGCTTCCGCGGACGACATGAGTGATCCCCATGAGGTGGTCATCTACTACGTTTGCAAAGTTATAAGTCGGATAACCATCTGATTTTATTAAGATAAGATCGTCCATCGTCGAGTTTTCGACTTCGATGTCGCCGTAAACTTCGTCGTGGAATGAAGTCGTTCCGCTATCGGGCATTTTCTGTCTGATGACGTAAGGGATCCCGGCATCGAGATTTTTCTGGATCTCCTCTTTCGAAAGGCTGAGACAGTGTCTGTCGTATTTCGTCTGCTCGTGGTTTTCCTCGCAGTGCTTTCTCAGGTCGTCAAGACGCTCTTTCGTGCAGAAGCATCTGTAAGCATACCCTTTTTCGATAAGCTCTTCGGCGTATTTCATGTAAATTCCGGCCGCCATTCTTTCGCTCTGGACATACGGACCGAAATCGCCGCCTACATCCGGACCTTCGTCGTGGTCAAGACCGGTTTCTTCCAAAGTGCGGTAAATCAGATCGACTGCTCCTTCGATCTTTCTTTCCTGATCGGTATCTTCAATTCTGAGAACAAAAGTTCCGTGATTTTTTCTTGCGATAAGCCACGCATAAAGAGCCGTTCTGAGATTTCCGACATGCATATAACCGGTCGGACTCGGCGCAAATCTTGTCCTTACTTTTTCGCTGCTCATGAATTTCTCCGTAAAATCAAACAGTTATCAAACGAGAGCGCTAAAGCTCCCGAAAACAAGGAGTGATATTACTTATTTTCAGGAAAAATGTAAAAAACTTAAACTAAAAAAAATCGGCTTTTAAGAATATTGCTTTTCAGAGAGATTCGGCTACTATTGCCGGCTTTGTTTTTTAACTTGTTTTTTTAGGAGGAAAAATGAAAAAAGTCATCTGTTGCGCCGTTATGGCAATTTCGATGTTTTTCTGCGCATGCGGCAACTGCGCTGAAGGAAAAGTAACCAAAGAAAAAATCGATTCCGACAAGAATGTTAAATACGGCTATGCTCTCGGAAGCGATGTCGGCAGAAATTTGAAAAAACAGAATTTTGTTTTCGACGTCAACGCATTTATCGCAGGTTTCAGGACCGCTTTCACAGGTACTGAATCACAAATGACGGAAGAGGAAATCGGCAACGCTCTTCAGGAATTCCAGACCGAAATGATTACGAAAATGATGGAAGAAAGAGCTAAAAAAGCTACCGAAAACAAAGAAGCAGGAGATAAATTCCTTGCCGAGAACAAGACGAAAGAAGGGGTCAAAACGACCGAATCAGGACTTCAGTATATCGTTGAAAAAGAAGGCGAAGGCGAAAATCCGGCTGAGGAAGACATCGTTGAAGTCCACTATCGCGGAACACTTCTTGACGGGACCGAATTTGACAGCTCATACAAAAGAAACGAACCGGCGAAATTCCCGCTCAACAGAGTCATCAAAGGCTGGACTGAAGGCGTTCAGCTTATGAAGAAAGGCGCTAAATACAAATTCTTCATCCCGCCGGAACTCGCTTACGGCGAAGGCGGTGCCGGAGAACAGATCGGCCCGAACTCAACACTTATTTTCGAAGTTGAACTTCTCTCTTTCGAAAAAGTTCCCAGGACCGAAGAAAAGAAATAAAAATCCGATAAAAATCTAAGAACTGCTCCCGTGAATATAGCCTGAAACGATCTCTTTTAAAGTCGCGCTTCTGCCGACATCATCCGTAGTTTCGACCAGTCTTTCGTTTAGTACAGGTCCGATGACTTTGAAATCGGGTGAAATCGTCGAAGCTCCAGGCATAAGTTTGTGGCAAGCCAACAGTTTTTCAGTTTCTCCGGCAAGAATAATAGTTCCGTTGTGCAGCACAGCGACAAAACCTGCCGACTTTTCGAACTCGGAAATCTCCTGAGAAGTGACGACGACCGTTTTTCCGTTATTTGCGGTTTCCTCGAGAACAGAGATCAGCTTTTGCTGCATTCCGGAATTCAAATTCAGCATAGGTTCATCCAAAATCATAACGTCAGCATTGCTTGCAATGACAAGAGAAATCTTGAACCATGTTTGCATATCCTCTGAAAAATTCGGGAACTTGTTGTTGTCAGCGATTCCGGCCAGTGAAAGCATATCCCTGAATTTCTGCATATCGAAATTTCTGTAAAGCAGACTCCAGAGAGTGCAGTAATCCGACATTTTAAGACCTTCAAGAAAATCGTTGTCTTTGTATGCAAACGCCCTCGAAGTCCTTCTTTTTGCGATCACTCTGCCTGAATCGGGTTTCAATTCGCCGGCAAGAAGACGCAGCAGCGTCCTTTTACCGGACTCGTGTTCTCCGACGATTACTGAAAGACGCCCTGTCGGAAACCTGACCGTGACATCGTCGAGAACTCTGTTTTTTTTGAATATTTTGGTCACGTTTTTAAGGGAAATCACCATTTTTCCCTCCTTCCGAAAACAAACATGGCGTAGGAAATCGAAAGCACCGCAACCGAAACTGCAAACGCAAGCGGCTGATTCTGCTGATAAATCGGACTGAACTGAGACACTTTGGCAAAAACGGAGGGAGCAACAAAAGAAGATACGAGATCCGCTGCAAGCAGAAGCATCGGCAGCAGCATCGTCGAACCTATTTTGAGCGCGTATATCAGCGTTGCGCCGAAGTAAAAAGCGTAAAAAATGAAATACTTCATAAATTCAGGGGAACCGCCGCGGTCAAAAAGAGCCCATCCGAGCGAAGTTGCCGCAAAAATAAGCGAAAATCCCAGCAAAAACGAATAAATGAAAAGTTCGGTCCTTGAAAACGGCAGTGACAGGAAAAAGCGCACTTTTTTTTCGGCCACCGTTGCAGAAAGAAGCCGTGACGCAAGAAGAAAAATAAAGAGAAATTTTAACGGTCCCGGTATCATCAGGGCTAAGAAAAGAAAGAAACCGATGCGTTTTCCGCCTGCTGTTGTGCACATCAGAAACGCCTCGAAACGCCTGAAGAATGAAAAAATGAAAAAATCCACGGCTGAACCTGTCTAAAAAACAAAACTCTGAATTATTATTGAGGAAAAAACTAAATCAAGAAAAAGATAAAAATTGCAAAAAATCAAAAAATCCGCAAAATTCCGCAGTTGTCGTTTCGTTTTAAACGAATCATGATTGTTTTTTTTATAAATTTAGGAGAAATTTTATGTGCGGAGTTGTTTCTATCGTCTATGCAGGCGACATCGTCAATCTTGGAATCGAGGCTTCCAATCTGCTTAAAAAACTTGAATACCGCGGCTATGACTCGACAGGCGCAGCTTTTATAAAAGAGAACGGATCTGTCGCTCTGAGAAAAAAAGTCGGAGCACCGTCGAAAGTCGTCGAACAGCTTGAACTCGCAAAATACAGCGGCTTCAAATTTATCGGTCAGGTCCGCTGGGCGACTTACGGCGCAGTTACCGACGTCAATGCGCAGCCGCATGAAGTCAACTGCCTGATCCACATGGTCGGAGCACACAACGGCAACGTCAGCAACACCGACAAACTCAAAGTGTTCCTTGCCGAAAACGGTCACAAAGTCCTTTCGGACAACGACGGCGAAATGGTCGTCCACCTTGTCGAGCACTTCTATTCGATACTTTCGGCAAAAAAAGCTCCGAAGACCAATGACGAAAAGATCGCACTTATGATAAAGGCCATCAGAAAAGCCCAGAAAATGATCGAAGGCAGCTACGCGGCGTGCGTCACCCTTCCCGAACTTCCCGGCGTTTTCGCGATAAAGGCAGGTTCTTCACTTTATGCCGGCAAAGGCTCCGACGCTTCCGGCAACTTCATCGTTGTTTCGAGCGACCTCACTTCGATACTTTCCAAGACAAGATTCCTTATCCCGATGTCTGAAGGCGAAGGAATTTATTTCGACAGCGAAAATTACAAACTTTTCTCGCTCAACGAAGAAAAAGAATGGGTCCCGAAGCTCAGCAGAAGCAGACTCAACATCGCAGATATCCAGCTTCAGCCTAAATATCACTTCTTCATGGAACAGGAGATCTACTCTTCCCCGAAGAACATCGACAATCTGATGCTCTACTATTTCAATTCAAAAGAGGAAAAAGAACTTTACTCCGTTTTTGAAGAAAACTGCGACTCGGCGCGCGAGATCCTCTACTCTCTCCTCGCCCTCTACGACCTTTACGACAAGAGCGAGCTTTCGGCTGAATTCGAGAAGATCCGCAATCTTCCGACTTTCCGCGGGATTTGCGAAAAAGCACTCGCTTTCGCTCCAGATCCGCGCCATTTCAGCTTCCGTTCCGAAGAAAAAACGCTGCTTGAAGAACTTTACTCTGCAGACGGCGCATTCTTCAAAGAACTCTGGCTCATCGATTCGATGCTCATCTGGAAAAAGAAAAGAATGATAATCAAATTCCGCGACAAACTCGTATCAGCTCTCAAGGCCACGAAGAAAAACGGCGGAAGAGTCTTCCTTATCGCAAGCGGAACTTCATACCACGCTTCTCTTACAGGCGCTTATTTCTTCAACAACATGACAGACATTTCGCTTATCACCTCGAATCCAGGCGCTTTCAGATCGTGCTATATCAATTCGCTTTCCGACAAAGACGTTATCATCGGTGTCAGCCAGAGCGGCGAAACCAAAGATTTAGTCGATATTTTCAACGAAATCAGAAAAACAAGCGACAAAATAACGCTCATCACTATCGTCAACAACGAAAACTCGACTCTTCCGCAGGAAAAAAGCGATTTCTACCTTCCGATCATGTGCGGATCGGAAATCGCGGTCGCTGCAACAAAATCGTTTATAAGCCAGATCGCCCTTTTCTATATCCTTGCGGCGCTCGTTAAGAACAACGAAGAAAAAGTCATGAACAATCTCAGTAAAATCAAATACTTTATGGATTTTACACTCAAAAACATCGACGTTCCGGTGGCAGATGTCGCATACGAACTTTTCATGAAACCTTCGATCCACATTCTCGGAACTTCGCTCACCGGAATTGCAAAGGAAGGAGCTCTGAAAATCAGAGAAGTCGTCCTCAACCACACTGAAGGCTACGACGCAGCCGAGTTTAAGCACGGTCCGAACACGATTCTGGGCAAAAACACGATCTATTCACTCACCGATATGGAAAAACTTCTTGGAAACATGATCGAAATGAGCGAGAAGATGTTCTCAAAAGGCTTCTTCTCGGAAAAAGAGGGAAATTCGGAAATTATCCGCAATGTCATCAACATGACGAAGAACCTCAAATTCCGCAGAATGAACGAAGATTTTGTCGAAAAATCGTTTGCATCGCCTGAAGAACGCGCTCTCACGAAGCAAATTGCCGACCTTTTCAACGAAAGCGTTGACATCGAAGAATTCTTCTCGAACTATCCGCTTGTTTTCGTCTGCCCGCCTGACGAAAGAGACAAACGGATCACGATTTCTCAGATCCACACTCACAAGATCCGCGGCGCGGATATCGTTCTTATTGCGGAAGATGACGAAGACCTCAAAAACGCGGCTCTCGGCGTTCCTGCAAACGCGCAAAACTACTGGTCGAAGTTCATCGAGCTTCCGAGAACCGGAGACAAGAACATTTTCGTCTTTGAAGCGGCAGTCGTCCTTCAGCTTCTCGCACTGAAAATGAGCGTTGCCAAAATGAAATACCTCAACCGCTCCGAAATCCAGAACCACGGTGTTCACCCCGATGTTCCGAAAAACGTCAGCAAATCAATAACTGTCGATTAATCCCAATCCCAATAATTCCAATCTCATCGTCACGTCGTCACGACGAAACGCCGTCACGATTGATAAATTTTAAATAAAAAAATGCCGCCGTTATGAAACGGCGGCATCAAAATTTTCAGGATTTTAATTGATTTCTACCATTCGGTATAGTTGAAAGGATAATCGATGCTGTCTTTTACCATATATGCACCATTACTATCCAATTTCGGAGTGAGAATACATCCATCACTGGAGTAATCACCGACCCACTGCACCTCAACAACTTTCCAGAAGTCATGATTACTGTCGAAATTTTCAACCTGATATACAAAACTATCACCAGAATCCGACACATAACCGCCGTATGTCGCCCTAAGAGTTCCGCCGCAGTAAATATTGATAACGGGACGAGTGACTCCTGCAGTTCCGCTCCACCAGTATACACCGACTCTGAAAGTATCTCCGTCGTTCGGATTATCGATATTGATGTTCTCCGGATATGGACCTGCCATTACATTGTCCATATCAAGACGAGGATTTCTCATTTCTTTCGGTCCTTTTCCGTCTTTGTCATAATTCATGGTTGTATCATAACCCCAATGAGGACCGTCTGAAGCACTGTATTTGCAGTTATAGAAGTAACATGCATCTATTTCGTAATTTTTTGCAATCTGACCGTTTGACCATCTTGTCGTAGTTCCGTTTTTACCAACGTGCAAATCGGCATCAACTGCGGTATTTCTATCCCAGCAGAGCTCGATTCTAAGACCTTCAGAAACGACAGTGATTACCCATTCGCATTCATAAACTTCACCGTTCTCACGAGTAACTTTGAGATGAAGTTTGTAATTTCCTGAAAGTTTAAATTTAACTTTGAACTGAGAAAATCCGACACCGCTGACAATAGTGTTTTGAGTACCGTTATCTGTATTTATATCTCCGACTTCTGCTAGAGTTTTGCCGCCTTTAACAAAAGAATTTACTTTGTTGAGAACTATGTCGCACGGGCCTTTCGTCAAAGTCCATTCCCAAGTTGCCGTGTCTGCATCGTTAAATTTATGACCGGTATCATAAATCTGCTTACCGTCAATTATTTTATACTTAAACGGGAGAAAATCTCCGTCTGCCGTAAGATCGTAAGCACAGTTGATAGGCGGCGCACAGCAGAGTTTGTCGTCATCACAGCCGTTGCAGTTGTTGTCGGCATTATCGCAAACATCCTGTTTCGGACTGATTCCGCCCATACATTCGCCCCAAACTCCTGTAGAACCGGCTCTCATGGTAACTTTACATGTCTGAACACCGTCATGGCATGTTCCGACACCTCTGAAATTCTTAGGTCCCAGGAAACACGGCTGAGTCTGACCTGCCGTACAAGAACAGCCTTCATCAACGATACCGTCACAGTCATCGTCGACCTGGTTGCAGAGACCTGATTCACCCTCGTTTATATCAGACGGGAAACAATCAGCTTTCATAGGAATACAGGAGTCGTTGCATATTTCAACATCGACAGGAAGCTGATAAGCATCGTCGTAATCACCTGTGTAACCTACATCAATGATGCCGGGATCAACATCTGCGTCAGCATCAGCATCCGGAACCTCAGTGTTGTTCCAGTAAGCACAGCCGCCCTCTTCGGTTCCGTTATCGACTTTACCATCACAATCGTCGTCAATGCCGTTGGTGCAGAGCTCTTCGCCGCTTTCATAAACAGGTTCTACCGCTCCTTCGCATTTTCCCCATGTTCCGTCTTCCTTGCAGGTTCTTGTTGCAGCCTTGCACGGACCAACATCTTCAGTTCCTGCAGGTCCCTGATATCCGCATTTCTGCGTTTTTCCAGGTTCGCAGGTTCCTGTTATATCTTCGGGATCTGTTGCAGAATCGCTGTCATCATCGGGTGCAGTATCTCCGCCATCGTGGTTACCCGAACTGCCTCCGTTTGAACCGCCGCCGTTTCCTTCATCGGGGATCTCGCCGTTGCTTCCGTCACCGGAACCGTCATCAGCGGAACCTTCAGAAACGCACATTCCGTTGGAACAGACCTTTCCGATAGGACAATCGAAACTGCTCTCGCACTTCTCACTGCTTCCCGAGTCGCCGCAAGAGATAATCAACGCAGCCGAGAAACAAATCAGAATAAAAACAATTTTCTTCATCTCTTTGTCTCCTAAAAAAACCGTAACCTTTCTATTTTACGCATCAACCATTTTTTTGCAACGATTATTTGATCGCTTCGTAACAGCTTTCGCAGATTCCGGTTATTTCTTCAGAATAGTCGTGAAGTTTTCTCTTTTTCCAGCAGCGCGGGCATTTTTCGCCTTCGGCCGTCGAAACACCGATCCAGAGATCCATATCCTCGACTTTTTCAAGCCCTTCCGCAGAAGCCGCTTTCTTGAACTCCGAAACTATGAAAATCGATTCAAGGTTGTCGAGTTCGCTATCAAGAACAGGATTGTTTTCGTAGTAAATCTGGACACTTGCATCAAGCGAATGACCGATGGTCTTATCAGCTCTCAGAACTTCGAGCTTTTTCTGGACTGCGTTTTTCGCATCAAGAACAGTCTGCCATTTTTCAAGGAATTTCGCGTCATCGTCGTTGAAATTTGATTCAGGGAACTGCTCAAGGAAAACGCTTTCCTTCTTTGCACCCTTCAAGTATCCGTAAGCCTCTTCGCAGGTGAAGCTGAGGATCGGAGCAAGCGCTTTGACAACATCGCTCAGGATCGAGTAAACGACGCTCTGTGTCATTCTGCGTCTCTTATCATCGGCGCGCATCGTGTAGCGGTCTTTGATGATGTCAAGGTATATCGCGCTCATCGGGATCGTGAAGAAGTCGAGCATTTCGTGGTGGACGCGGTGGAACTCGTAGTTTTCGTAATATTCGCGGATATCTTTGAGTCTTTCCTGCCATGTGAGATAAGCCCATCTGTCGAGAGAGGTAAGTTCCTCTTTCTTGAAGTTCATCGTTTCAGGGTCGAAATCGTTGACGAAACCGAACATGAATCTGATCGTGTTCCTGATTTTTCTGTATGCCGTAGCGCAACTTTCGATGATCGAATCGCCGATCCTGTTGTCGTCGCTGTAGTCTTCGCAAGCGACCCAGAGTCTAAGGATTTCTGCGCCGTATTTGTTGATTTTTACCTGCGGATCGATGAAGTTGCCTTTGCTCTTCGAGATCTTCTCGCCTTTCTCGTCAACGATGAATCCGTGCGTGATGAGGTTTTTGTAGGGAGCTTTTCCGTTGATGAGAACGCTCATTTTAAGCGAGGACTGGAACCATCCGCGGTGCTGGTCGCTTCCTTCGAGGTAAAGGTCTGCCGGATATTCGAAGCCTTTTCTGCCGTCAAGAACTTTTGCCCAGCTTACGCCGCTGTCGAACCATACGTCGAGGATGTCGTTTTCCTTGCTGATGTGCGTGCCGCCGCATTTCGGGCATTTGAAACCTGCGGGAAGGAATTCCGCAGCGGTTTTATCGTGCCAGACCTGAATTCCTTTCTCGGAAATTTCGTCAGCGACTTTGTGCGCGATCGCCGCATCGACGATCTTTTCGCCGCAGTCGTCGCAGGAGAAAGCGATTATCGGAACGCCCCAGCTTCTCTGACGCGAAATGCACCAGTTCGGAGCTTTTTCAAGCATCGGGACGATTCTCTTTCTTCCCCACTCCGGGAACATGCGGACTTTCGCGATTTCGTCGAGGCATTTCTTGCGAAGTCCCGTGTCGTCCATCGAAATGAACCACTGTTCTGTCGCTCTGAAAATGACCGGTTTGTGGCATCTCCAGCAGTGCGGATAGCTGTGGTCGATCATTTCGCCCGGCTTGTTGAGAAGATATCCTGTGTTGTAAAGGTATTCCGTGATGACGGGGTTTGCCTTGAAAACGTGCATTCCGCCGATTACGGGGATGTTTTCGTCGATGATTCCGCTTCCGTTGACAGGAGCGTAAGGCTCAAGGCCGTATTTGAGACCGGTGACATAGTCGTCTGCACCGTGTCCAGGAGCGGTGTGAACGCAGCCCGTACCTGCATCGGCAGTGACGTAGTCTGCATAAACGATTATCGATTCGCGGTCGATGAACGGGTGTCTCGCCTTCATTCCTTCGAATCTCATCGCGTCGAATTCCGCGACAACTTCGGGATTTTCGGCTCTGACAGCGTGAACGAACGAATCTTTGAGAACGCTTGCGACGATGAAAACTTCGCCGTTGTATTTTACTGCCGAATACTTGAATTCGGGGTTAAGAGCGATCGCAAGGTTTGCCGGAAGAGTCCACGGAGTCGTTGTCCAGATAACGAAGTTCACCTTCTCACCTTCAAGCTCCTCGAGTTTGTCGATAAGCGGGAATTTTACATAAATCGAAGGCGACTGGTGGTTGTCGTATTCAATCTCAGCCTCTGCAAGCGCCGTTTCGCAGCTTGTGCACCAGTAAACAGGTTTTTTCGCCTTGAAAAGCGCGCCCGATTCAACGACTTTCGCGAACTGATGCGCAATGCAGCCTTCGTATTTCGGGTCAAGAGTGATATACGGATGATCCCAGTCAGCCAAAACGCCGATGCGTTTGAAACCTTCGCGCTGAGTGTTTACCCAGTTCATCGCGAACTTCTTGCACTCTTCCAGGAACTGGCTTTTCGTCATCTCTTTGCGCTTCGAACCGAGCTTTTCGGCCGTTTTGAGCTCGATCGGAAGACCGTGGCAGTCCCAGCCGGGAATAAGGGCGGTGTAAAGCCCCGTCATATTTTTGAATTTTACGACAAAATCCTTGAGAGTTTTATTGAGAATATGGCCGTTGTGCAGATTTCCGTTGGCATAAGGCGGGCCGTCGTGAAGGACGAACGTCGGTTTTCCTTCATTCTGCTCCAGAATTTTGGAGTAGATCTTATTTTCTTCCCATTTTTTCAAAATTTCGACTTCCTTGACCGGAAGGTTTGCCTTCATCGGGAAATCGGTCTGCGGCAGATTTAGCGTCTTGCTGTAATCCATAATAATAACTCCATATTAAATAAGCATAAAAAAAACGCGGAATATTAGTCTTTTTCCCTGCAAAGTCAAGTTGTAACGTGTATCTGCAGCGAAATTTGTTCCGGCTCCGTTTTATTATTCATGACTTTACAAATTTTAAAATTCAGAGTATAAATTTAAGAAGTTACAGATCATTTTAAATATAACTAGTTTAGAATGAATTTTTGTCTTATTTGCGGAAACATAACTAAAAATCGAAATTTTTTATGTAAGGAATGTGCAAAATTCGCCCTTTTCTGCGAAAGAAGATGCCCGAAATGCGGAAATTTCACTCTCACTCCAAGTGAAGAAAGATGTTATTCCTGCAAAGGGAAAAGGCTGCACTTCGACACGATTTTTTCACTTTTCATCTACAGCGGCCCGATCTCACGCCTTATTTCCGAAATGAAATACGGCAAAGTAAGAAACATCGCCGAGATTTTAGGCCGATACCTTGCCGAAAATGCACCTCTCGAACTTATTGAAGGCCGCACCGTCATCTTTCCGCCGATGAGATTTCTCGACAAACTTCTGCGCACTTTCAACCAGGCCGAGATCTTAGCCGACAGAGTGGCTAAAGCGCACAACTTGAAATTTGACCCCAAGTTACTGAAAAAAGTGAGAAAAACCGCGCATCAGGCAGGGCTTGACTACGAAGAAAGGACAAAGAACCTGAAAGACGCCTTCGCCCTCACACGAAGCGTGAAAGGAGAAAGTTTTCTGATCGTGGACGATGTCTGCACGACCGCATCAACTATTGAAGAAATCGCGAAACTTTTGAAAAAAAACGGAGCGAAAAGCGTGAACGGGCTCACTCTGGCGAGGAGAACCCCCTACTTCGGATGATTAAATGAACAGCATCGAGCAGCCGTCGGATTTGCTTTCTTCTTTGCTTTCAGCTTCAGAATCGGTTGCAGGTGCC
Source organism: bacterium (assembly GCA_017963125.1). GTDB lineage: Bacteria > UBP6 > UBA1177 > UBA1177 > UBA1177 > UBA1177. The sequence goes on along the minus strand of JAGCUA010000009.1, from coordinate 120,805 downwards.
TCGGAATCGTCACCGTCGACCGGAACTTCAGTATCAGCTGAATCATCAGCCGGTGCATCGGTGTTTGCAGTGTCAGTATCTTCATCGGAACCGGTATCAGAGACATCGGTATCACCGTCACCAGGATTTGTTGGTTCTATCGGATCCTCTGTGGGATCTGTAGGATCGGTTGGATCAGGCGGATTGGTAGGATCGCCATCCGGCGGGTTGCCAGGATCGCCAGGCATATTATTGTTGACGCATGATTCGCAGCACTCTTTGTTTCCACAAGTTTCAGCAGCGTTGATGCAGTCGGAAGACTCTTTCAGTCCGTTTCTCATCTGCTCCATCTGGCAGCAGCGCGAAATCTCTTTTGCCGTTGAATCAGATGCCGGAGCATTATACATAGCATCGATTGCATCATCCGAAATCTGGTTGTCTGAGCATGAGTTTGCAATAGTTTGTGCATAGGAAGCGCATTCTTTAAATATTGCTTTGTCGGTGCAGATCGAGCTCAATAACGGAGCTTCAGTTCCGCATTCTGCTTCCAAAACAGCCGTGCAGCCTTCTTCGGTTATATTCTCGATTGTTCCTGTCTTTTGTTCCTGAACACCGGAGCATCTGCAGTTGTAGTTGCCGCTTTCTTCTTCGACACTGCATCGACCGGCATCGTTTTTACATGACAACCCCGAACCAGGCTGTCCAGGCTGTCCAGGATCCTGTTGCGACTGACAGGCAGTTCTGGCTTCCTGCTTACACTCTTCTTCAGTCGGAAGAGCAGTAGCAGTTTCAGTTCCTTCGACTTTAGTTCCGTCTTTGCAGGTACAGGTTTTTGACAATGTTTCTCCTGAAAGTTCATAGGTGCACTTTGTTTCTGTCTTTTTTGACTCGCACTCCATAGTTTCAGCAAAAAGAGTCGTTGCAAATGCAAGCATTGCAACCAAAACAAGCGATTTTTTCATGATCTTCTCCATAAATAAACTATAAAACAACCTACGGAAAACACCCGTAATTATATATTTAGTTGTATAAAATAGCGATTTTTCTGACCCAAAAATTCAAATAAAAGACAAAAATCTGATTTTATTAAAGAATTTTTACAATATTTTTATTATAGTAGCCGCAGAGAACAGCCGATATTATTTCACCTTTTCCGCCGCTTCGAGGACTGCTTTCGCAAGTTGGTCGGCGCATGAAGTTCCTTTGAATCCGCATTCGTTGTCGAGAAGTTTAGCCGCGATCTGGTCTGCTGTCCAGCCGTCAACGAGGTTGGAAACGGCTTTCAAATTTCCGTTGCAGCCGCCGATGAATCTGATGTTCGTGACAACTTTGTTTTCGTCGATGTCGAAAAGGATCATTTCTGAGCATGTCCCGCTCGTTACATACTGATACTGCATTTTTCCTCAATTAAATTATATAGTTGGAAAGTTTTTCGTTTTCGCGTGCCGACTTATACCACTTATTCACGTAAGCCTTGTCGATTTTGATTTTGGAGCCGCTTTTTTCGGAAGCCGAAAAAGAGATATCCTCAAGCAGGATCTCCATGACAGACTGCAGACGTCTTGCTCCGATATCCTGCGTCGTGCTGTTCTCTTCAAAGGCGATCGCGGCGATCTCCTCGATTCCCGACGGAGTGAAATTGAGAGTGACGTTTTCCGATTTCATAAGCTGGGCATACTGCACGGGAAGCGAATTTTCAGTTTCGGAAAGAATGCGGACGAAATCCTTTTTCGTAAGAGATCTGAGCTGTGCCTTGATCGGAAAACGCCCCTGAAGTTCGGGGATCAGGTCTTCTGGAGAATTCATGTGGAAAGCGCCTGCCGCAATGAAAAGTATGTGATCTGTACGTACAGGTCCATATTTTGTATTGACAATGCACCCTTCGACTATCGGCAGAATGTCGCGCTGAACGCCTTCTCGGGAAACATCGGGACCGTTTGCAGAGCCGCTTGCTATGATCTTGTCGATTTCGTCGATGAAAATTATTCCGTCTTCCTCTACCCATTCGAGTGCCTCGCGGACGATCTTTTCGTGGTCGAGCAGCTTTTCGGCTTCAGTCTGGAGAATGTATTCGAAAGCCTCCGAAACAGGCATCGTCTTCTCTTTTTTCCCTTTCTGCTGAGGCGCATTCGGCGGGAAGATGTTGCTCATCATGTCCTTTATCATCGAGTCGATCTCCTCGATCCCGCCCGAGCCGCTGATAACTTCGAAAACCGGGATCGGAGCACTCGGCTTTATCGGAACGCTCACCTTTTTGTCGTCGAGCTTGCCGTTTTCAAGCTTGTCCGCCATTTTTTTGCGGTAGTCGCTCTGTCTTTTGTATTTTTCTTCGTAATCGGCATCATCTTTGGGAAGTTTTTCGGGATTCGGAACATTGAGCAGATCAAGGATTTTGTCGACCGCAACACTTTCCGCCTTTTTGTAGACGATCTCGGTCTCGATCCTTTTTTTCTCGTTCACCGCGTGTTTGACGAGGTCTTTGATCATCGATTCGACATCCCTGCCGACATAACCGACTTCGGTGAATTTCGTCGCTTCGACCTTGAGGAACGGCGCGTTCGAAATCTCGGCAAGCCTTCTTGCGATCTCGGTTTTGCCGACTCCGGTAGGTCCCGACATGAGAATATTTCTCGGAGTTATCTCTTTACGCAGAAAATCATCCTCTATTTTCGAGCGTCTCCAGCGGTTTCTAAGTGCCACAGCCACCGCCTTTTTCGCCTCGTCCTGCCCGATTATAAAGCGGTTGAGCTCTTCGACGACACGCTTTGGAGTCAATTCTTCGACTGAATATTTGCTCATTTGTTTTCTCCGTTAAGCTTGATTTCTTCAAAAGTGAAATTTGAATTGGTGTAGATGCAGATGTCGGACGCTATTTTGAGCGAACGCAGAGCGACTTCGTGAGCCGCAAGTTTCGTGTTTTCGCTGAGTGCGACCGCTGCTGCATAGGCATAATTCCCGCCCGAACCGATCGCGATAATGTTCTTTTCAGGCTCGAGAACATCTCCGCTTCCCGAAATCAGCAGGGTTTCCTCGCTGTCGGCGACAAGAAGAAGCGCTTCGAGTTTGCCTAAAACTCTGTCTTTTCTCCACGCTTTGCTGAGTTCGACCGCCGATTTTTTGAGCTGGTAATTGTATTTTTTAAGTTTTTCCTCAAAAATCTCAAAAAGTGTAACCGCGTCGGCAGTGGAACCTGCGAAACCGGCAACGATACGCCCTTCGGCAAGTCTTCTCACTTTGCGGGCGTTCCCTTTGAGAACGGTATCTCCGAAAGTCACCTGCCCGTCACCTGCAATGATCACCGACGATTTATCCCTGACGCAGATTATCGTTGTTCCTTCAAACATATAAACCTCCTAATTTGTTAATGATTCCGTTCACTTTCGTCATCAGGCTCGACATGTACTATTACATCGATGACATCGTGGTTTTTGAAAAGTTCGTCTTCGACTTTGTGCCCGATGCTGTGCCCTTCGCGGACTGTTATATCCGGATCGACCTGAATGTGAAGATCGACCTGTATCCCGCTTCCGTATTTTCTCGTTCTGCACTTGTGAATGCTTTTTACCCCTTCGACACTCTTCGCCGTGCATTCGATCGATTCGCAGGCAGCTTTGTCCGCACCGGCATCGGTTAGTTCAAGGACTGAAGACCATGAAATTTTGAACGCAGTCCAGACGATAAAGAGCGAGACCACGATCGCGCCGATGTTGTCGATATAAGGATAAGCCGGGAATTTCATTGAGATTATTACCGCAAGAGCAGCCGGGACCGAGCTTATAGCGTCGCTTCTGTGATGCCATGCATTTGCAACTACAGCTAACGATTTCAGCTTTTTTCCGAAATAATGAGTATAGTGATAGAGAATTTCTTTTACAAGAATTGAAGCTATTGCGGCGGCGAATGCGATCCATGACGGAGCTTCATCGGGCTCTTCAAAAGTCATGACAGCGTTATGCCCGATCCCGTAAGCGACGAAGAAAAGCGCGAGTCCGATGATCACCGTGATAAAAGTCTCTATTCTTTTGTGGCCGTGCGGATGGCTTTCGTCAGGCGGCGCGCTCCAGAATGATGAGCCAACGATCACGGCGATATCCGTGACAGAATCGCTCAGACTGTGGATACCGTCGGCGATGACAGTCTGGCTGTTTCCGAAATATCCGGCAACGATCTTGAAAACCGTCAGAAGAAAGTTGGCGACAAGCCCTACTGCAGTGACGCTTTTTATCTTTTTTTCAGTTGAACAGTCGTTTGCAGTCATATCTTCTCACAGTAATATACAAATATTTTTTTCTCGCCTTCCTTCAGCGTCCCGCGGCAGTAGACCTCGTTTTCTTTTGAAGAAAAGTTCAATGAATACAGTGTGTTGCCGTGACTACCGAGTTCAAAGACAGCATCACTCACCTTGTTTTTGGCGACTTCGAAAGGCTCTTTCACAAAAGCTTTTCCGTTTTCTACCGAACAATTCAGAAGTAACGGGATTTTGACGAGATTAGCCGATTTTTCGTCTTTTTTTGTATCGTGTTTTTCCTCTTCCGCATCGTCGTTTTCAGGAAATATCGCAATATCCTTCTTCAGTATTTCGACAAAATAGTCTTTAGCCTCTTCAAAATTCTCGATATCGTTTTTTTCGGCATAATCAGCTACGACACTTGCAAAATAAAGGATCGCACCAAAAAGCACCAGAGCAAAAGTTCCCCACAGAAAACGTCTGCGCCTTCCGTCGATATATTCTTTTTTGCTGTTGTTTTCCTGCATTTTCACCTGTTCGGACAAAAACGTTTACTTGGAATCCAGCTGAGAAATGAATTCCTTTATGATTTTTCTGTCTTCGTCGCTCAGATCGATGAATTTTATCCCCATTCCCGGAATAGAGGAATCGTTTTCGGTAAAAATCGAGTATTTATCGTCACTTCTTGCAACAACACCCTTAACGTTGATCTCTTTTTCAGTCCCGGGAAGCGTGAAGGAAAGTTTGAAAACCTGCCCGGGCTCCCAAAGCAGCGAAGATTTTACAAAGATGCCCCCTTCACTGAGATTTGCCGTGTCGAATTTGATGCTGATATCGTCGGAATCTTCAGCAAGAGATATTTTGAGCGAGATCGGCGCCCTGCCGAAAACTCTTTGCTTCTTTTCCATGAAAACCTCTAATGAACGGGCTTGTTGTGTGAATCTACAAAAACTATCTTCGGTTCGGGAACTGTTTCATCCTCGACGACATATCTGTGTGACGCTATGATTATCAGATCTTTCGGCGCAACAAGACGTGCTGCAGCCCCGTTCACGCAGATGCAGCCGGATCCGGCCTCGCCTTCTATGACGTAAGTCTCGAAACGCGAACCGTTAGTTACATCCCAAATATCAACAAATTCAAATGGTTGAAGATCAGCCAAGGTCATCAGATTCCTGTCTATCGTAATACTTCCCTGATAGTTTATATCGGCTCCAGTAATGACCGCACGATGAATTTTCGACTTCAAAAACTTACCGAACATTGCACCCTCAAACATACACAGCAAAAAACGGGTGTATATATAGTAAAAGAATTAAACTTGTCAATCGGTTTATTTCCCAAAATTTTAATTTTAAATATAATATTCTGTTTTTTGTGAATCGAAGAGGTTTAAAATGACAAAAATCATGCCGTTTTCCACCGTTTTCAGCATTAAATTTTCATTTTTTCTTCTCTTTTTAGCGGCGATTTTTCTTTTTTCAGGCTGCGGCGGCAGCAGCACAAAAATAGAACCTGGTTCCAATACCGATGAAGATTCGACCGATGCGGACTTCGGCACGGATGAGGAAGAAAATAAATCTGATTATGACACAGAAATCTTTGACGAAGATGATGATGTGGAACATCTTCATGGTATCTGTCTTGAAGAACCGTGCAAAAATATCGAAAATTCGACTGGAGAATGCCTGACAAAAGGCAGCAAAGGTGATTACGAATGCGTTTGCAATGAAAATCATGTCTGGTTCCCGAACAAAAGAACCTGTGAACCCCTAAACTCTTTTAAAGGTTTGTCGTGCACAGGTCAGACAAAATGCTATGACAATGAAAAAGAGATCCCCTGCCCTAAAGCCGGCGAACCTTTTTTTGGACAGGATGCAAACTATGCTGAAAAAAGACTGTGCCTTCCGCAGAATTTCACCATCAAAAATCACGAATTCGGTAACACTGTTATAGACAACAATTCCGGTCTTGAATGGATTCAGGAAGTTTTCTCAAGACAAGACGGCGTATATAATACAACTTGGGGAGAATATTCAGACTGGAGAATGGCAAATTTCCAGGATTACAACTCGATAATTGACAGCGTAACATTTTCACCGGCCATAAACGAGGCTTATTTTCCAGGGACTCCTTCCGATTTTTTTTACACTGATATGTACCTTTACGACGGACCTCTTATTACAAATAAGGTAAAACGCTACATTCCAGAGCAATACTGGTTTGTAAAAGGAATAAATTTCAAAACCGCTCTTACCGAAAGCAATACATATTCGGTAACCCAATCTCATAAAAAAGAATATTTCCGTTATGTAAGAGACTTGCCGGAAAAACAGGAATCTTCCATAATTACATTGTCCAAAATTGACACACTTCTTCCTCAAAAACTTCTTATGAAAAGTTCTGAAAAAGAAACCAACTGGGAAAACGCTCTAAAATATTGCGAAGATCTGACTTATGCAGGCATTTCCAATTGGAGACTACCCAACAGAAATGAAGCTTACTTCATATTTAATCAATATAAATCCTCTCCGTGCTGGTCGTCGACTTCATATACTGGCGACCCGACACAAGCCATTGTTTATACAAGTGTTTACAACTCAAGCAGTAACATAAGCTCAGACTTTGTAATGACTATAAACAAAACTGAAAAAGCTATCGTAACTTGCGTAGCTTCCGACCCTTGTCCTGAAGGTGAAATGTGGAACGGAGAAAAATGCGTTTCACATGAGTAAGTTCTACCCGAACAAAACTTTGAAAACGCCGCTGTATTCCTTGACGAAAACGACTTCGATCCCCGATTTTATCTCGTCTTCGATGCTGCCGTAAAGGGCGCGGTTCTGCTCCGGGATCAGGACTTTGGTAACTTCGTTGCGTTTCGCGGCGAGAAGTTTTTCTTTGAGGCCGCCGATAGGAAGGACCTCGCCGGTGAGGCTGATCTCTCCTGTCATTGCGATTTTTGAATCGATCGCCTTGCCTAAAAACAGGCTGAGAAGAGCCGAAGTTATCGCGATCCCGGCACTCGGGCCGTCTTTCGGTGTCGCTCCTGCCGGGAAGTGGATGTGGATATCCTTGTCGCTTATCGTGAAATCGCCGCCGAGCCCGAATTTAGCCGCGTTGCTGCGGATGAATGAAAGTGCGATGCGAGCTGATTCCTGCATGACTTCGCCAAGTTTTCCGGTGAGAAGGAGGTTTCCGCTTCCTTTCATCGAGTTCGCTTCGATTTTGAGTGTCGCGCCGCCGTACTGCGTCCATGCAAGTCCGGTGATGACTCCTACTCTCTTTTCCTCGTCGAAATCGTGTTCCGAAAACGGCGGAAGTTTGAGATACTGTTCTACTACTTTCGGTGTGATCTTCTTCGCAAAATCCTTTTTCTGCACTTTGAGAGTGACGGTTTTGCGGCAGATCGAGCCGATGCACCTTTCAAGGTTTCTGACTCCCGCTTCACGGGTGTATCTTCTCGACATAAAAAGGAGCGCCTCTTTCGTGAACTGGATCTCTTTCGGGGAAAGACCGTTGTTTTCAAGCTGACGCGGGATCAGATATTTCTTAGCGATTTCAATGCGTTCCAAGTCGGTATAACCAGAAAGTCTGATCACTTCCATCCTGTCTTTGAGCGGTTCCGGAATGGTGTCTTCCCAGTTCGCAGTCGCAATGAAAAAGACTTTGCTGAGGTCGAACGGAAGGCCGATATAGTTATCCAAAAACGAGAAATTCTGCTCGGGATCAAGCACTTCAAGGAGCGCAGACGAAGGATCGCCGCGGAAATCCTTGCCGAGTTTGTCGATCTCATCGAGCATGAAAACAGGGTTATTCGACTTGCAGTTCGTGAGTCCTTTCAAAATCTTTCCCTGCATCGCGCCGACGTAAGTCCGTCTGTGACCGCGGATCTCTGCCTCGTCATGCAGTCCTCCGAGACTCATACGGTAAAATTTACGATGCAAAGCACGCGCAATAGACTTTCCGAGAGAAGTTTTGCCGACTCCGGGAGGCCCAACGAAGCAGAGGATCGGAGATTTCGAATTCTGGTCGCCTTTTATCTGACGTACTGCGAGAAATTCCAGGATCCGTTCTTTGATGTCCTCGAGCCCGTAGTGGTCTTCGCGCAGGACTTTTTCTGCCTCGTTTATATCCTTGTTGTCCTCGGTCGAAATTTTCCAGGGCAGATCGAAAACAGAGTCGATCCATGAAGAAAGCATTGAAGAATCCTGCGAAAAAGGACTCATGCTTTTCAGGCGCTCGATCTGTTTTTTAACTTCAGGAACAGCCTGTTCGGGAAGCAGCCCTTCTTCAAGTTTTTTCTCGTAATCTCTGATACTTGCGGAAAAAGGATCACCTTCACCGAGTTCGTTCTGGATCTGCTTTATCTGCTCGCGCAGGATCATATCTTTCTGCCCTTTGTCGAGCCGTTCCATCGTCTTGCGCTTTATGTCGTTTTTCACCTGCATGAAAGCAAGCGCGTCTTCAAGTGCTTTATGAACCATACTGAGCTTTTTAAGCGGCGAATTTTCTTCGAGAACCTTCTGAAGTTCTTCGGTATTCCGAATGAAATTGGAAGCAACAAACTCAGCTAACCTTGCAGGATCGCTGATGTTTTTAAAATCCTTAAGAACTGTAGGAGGAAACGCGTTAAGCGTTCCTATCGCGTTGAAAAGTTCCCGCGTATCAATAACTGCTGTGCGGAGAAGCTGCTCATCTTTCGCCTCGAGGAAGTTATTTTCTTCAACGACCTCGACTCTCGCGAAACTCATGTCAAAAACAGGATTGAAAAGTACCCCTTTTATCGAAACTTTCTTCAAACCTTTCAACAGAATATTGCCGCGCCCGTTACCTTCGGCATTTTCTCTTACAACCGCAGCAACCGTTCCGATTGAATAAATATTTTCCATACTTACAATTCTCGGAAACAGACTTTTGTCTTCACCGTGATGCTTTTCGGCAACAACCACGATGTAGTTTCCTGTCGATTCCGCCGCACGCAGCAGATTCGCGAAAATCTTCTCGTTCGGAGCCGCGATCCCCATCAGCATGAACGGAAAAAGTACACCTTCCTTGATCACGAAAACGGGCAAAGTCGCCGGAATTTCAGTCATCATAAAATTTTCAGAACTCATTTTCACCTCGCTGGCACAATAAAACGAGGAAGTAAATAAGCACCGCTTTCAATAAGTCAATCTTTATCGCTCATTTATTTGAAGCTCAAATATTCCTGCTTTCGTTGAACATCGACCGGTTGTAATACTGTATCGCTTCGGCTATGTGTCCGCATTCTATCTGCTCCTTTCCGTCGATATCGGCGATAGTCCGCGCAACTTTCAGGATCCTTGAATATCCGCGTGTAGAAATACCGAGTTTTTCCATTGCGTTTTTCAGAAGAAGTTCTGCCGCTTCGTCAAGACGGCAGAATTTGTCGATATCTGAAGCCTGCATCTTGGAATTCGTGAAAAACGGCGAATCTTTGAATCGTTCGCGCTGCACAGCCCTCGCCTTTTCGACTCTTGATCTGATCTGAGCACTCGTTTCCCCCGTGCCGCGGCTCCTCAAATCGTCGAAAGAGACCGAATTGACGACGATCGAAATATCTATCCTGTCAAGCAGAGGACCTGAAATCTTCTGCTGATACCTCTGCACCGCCTGAGTCGAGCAGACGCACGGCTTCTTTTTGTCGAAAAGATAACCGCACGGACAGGGATTCATTGATGCTACGAGCATGAAATTGGCAGGATATCTGATCGTGTGAGTCGCCCGGGATATCGAAACATCGCCGTCCTCCATCGGCTGACGCAGCACTTCGAGTGCGTTACGGCTGAACTCCGGAAGCTCGTCGAGAAACAGGACTCCGTTGTGAGCAAGACTCACCTCTCCTGGTTTCGGCGGATTTCCGCCCCCGACAAGGGCGATATGAGAGCATGACGAATGCGGCGAACGGAAAGGACGCTCGTTTATGAGACCGTTACCCTGTATAAGGTTTGAAACGCTGAATATCTTCGTAGTTTCTATACTCTCTTCGCGCTCAAGTTCGGGAAGGATCGTCGGAATACGCCTTGCAAGCATCGTTTTTCCGCTTCCAGGAGACCCAACCATAAGAATGTTGTGACCGCCGGCAGCAGCGATTTCTATCGCCCTTTTCGCCTGCTCATGACCTCTCACTTCGGCAAAATCAACAATATATTTTTTTTCTTCGGTTTTAGGTTCGGAATGATAGAACTCCTTCGGCCCATCTTTCAGAAGATAAAAAATATCATCGAGATTTTTCACCGTAACGACGTTGATTTCGGTTATCGCGGCTGCCTCCCCTCCGTTTTCATCAGGCACAATTATCCCCTTGAGACCGCATTCCTTAGCAGTTATCGCGAGGCTCAGCACGCCTGTCACCGGTTTTATTTCACCGTTCAGAGCAAGCTCTCCGACTATCATAAAACCATCGATCTTTTCGGTTTCCATGCTGTAAATCGAGGCGATTATCGCAGTCGCTATCGGAAGATCGAAACCAGCGCCCTCTTTTCTGATGCCTGCGGGAGCAAGGTTTATCGTGATCCTGTTCTGCGGGAAGAGGTGTCCGCTGTTGATTATCGCCGTTCTCACGCGCTCTTTCGACTCCTTGACCGCGTTGTCCAGCAGCCCGACGATCGAAAATGCAGGCATACCCTTTGAAATATCGACTTCGACGTCGATCACGTTGCCGTCTATGCCGGAAACCGAACCGCTTTTCAATATCGTAAACATATTTCTCACTCCGACTCAAACACAAAAACAAACATTAGACTACGCAACTTTCAGAAATTGTCAAATTTAAAATAAATTTTAACCTGACAAAAGCATATTTTTTCTGCAAAATTTGCATAAAAAAATCCTTTCGCTATATTTCTGCGGAAATCTTGTTTTTGAGGAGAAAAAAATGACGTCACCCAAACTTGAAAGGCTGAAAAAGGAAGCCGGAGAACGGCTTTTCGTCTCTCTTTCCGGAATTTCGCTCACAAAAAGTGAAATATCGATGCTGCGCGAAGTCTCTCCGTGCGGGATCATCTATTTCAAAAGGAATGTCGAAAGCTGCGAATCACTGCAGAGCCTCATCAAATCTACGAAATGCTTTGAATCGATCGAGTTTCATTCGATTGACGAAGAGGGAGGCAGAGTCCGCAGACTGCCGAAAGACTATTATTCGCTTCCTTCGATGAAAGAACTCGTAACTTATGGCAAAGAAACTGCCGCGGAAAAAATCGGGATTTTAGCTCAGAAACTGAACGAAATCGGAATAAACATGAATATGGCTCCGAATGTCGATCTGAGAAGCGGAGAAGACAACTCTATCGTCGGAGACAGGTCTTTCGGCGAAGATCCCGAAACAGTTGCAGGATTTGCAGCGATATACATAAAAAAAATGCAGGAAGCAGGCGTTTTTCCGGTGATAAAGCACTTTCCCGGACACGGAACAACCGTCATCGATTCGCACTCTGAGCTGCCGCTCATAAACAAACCGTTTGAAGAACTTTACGACGAAGATCTCGTTCCGTACCGCAGACTTGCAAACGCAGCAGGCTTTGTGATGAAAGCCCACCTTCTTCTGCCTGAAATCAGCAATCTCCCCGCTTCACTTTCTCCCGAATGGGACAAAATACTCCGCAAAGACATCGGTTTTTCAGGCATTTCAATGACCGATGACATAGAAATGCACGCTCTCGACAGATTCACGGCGAAAGAAAAAAACGAGCTTTTTTTCAGAAGCGGGACAGACAAACTGCTTATCTGTTCGGGCAAAGATGAAGTGATTCTGGAACTGCATGAAGCGGCTGTAAAATTTCTCGAGAATAAGTAAAACGATTTACTTGATTTTATTTTTTTTCTTACTATAATATTGAGTCTTTTTTTGAAGTAGTTTTTTACAGGAGTTTTAATTATGGCTGGAATAAAAGTCGGAGAATATTTTTTAGAGAAGGGACTTATTTCGGATGCTGACCTTGCGGCAGCCCTCTCTTTCCAGAAAACTCACCCGACATATCTCGGTGAAATTCTTCTCAAACTCGGCAACATACCGGAAATGGAACTTTTGCAATACCTTTCAAAACAGTTTAACGTTCAGTATATCACCAGCGAAAAACTTGAAAAAATGGCGGTGATGAACCCGTCTGACGTCATTCCTTTCAAAATGGCGATGGACAAAACGATCTTCCCGCTGAAATACAGCATAAACAACTACCGTCTCACGCTTCTCACCTACGAACCGCAGAACATCGTCCTTTTTGACGAACTGAAGATCCTCCTCAACGGAGTTCAGTCAGTCATTCCCGTCGTTGCGACTTCCAACGTGATAAAAGCTCTCATTATGAAGCAGTACAACAACGACATCAATGCTTTTGACAGACTTGTCAGGAATTCCGTTTCGGTGAACCACAATATGTTCGCAAACGAAAATATTATTTCGCTCGACAATCCTAATGATGTCGAGATAGCGAACAGGATCCAGGATATCGCCACGATGGACGAAGACAAACTCCGTCAGGAAGGGCGCGAGACTTTCTCGATGATAGTGAACAAGGCCGAACTTTCGGAGAATAAAGTGGACGTTACCGCGGTAACCACTTCGATGATGAGCAATATGCCGAGCTGGGTCCGCGAACAGGGCAACCAGCTGATCGAACTTCTCCGCATATTCTCGAATCTTCTCGATGTTGCCGCTCACGGAGACGCTTACTTCGCACACTCACAGAGAGTCGCGATTCTCTGCAAAGAGATCGGTGAAGCGATCCATCTCTCGGAAGTCGAGATTTACGACCTCACGATCGCAGCATACCTTCACGATGTCGGCAAAAAGATCCATTTTACGGCTCTCGACATCAAAAATCAGACAAATACCGACAAAATGAAGAGCTATTCTCAGATCGCGACGAAACTTTTCGCAGACGTCCAGCTTTCCAAACTTGCACTGAACTGCCTTGAAAATATGTATGAAACATACAACGGACAAGGCTTTCCGCGCGGTCTCAAACTGAATGAAATTCCGGTCGGCTCGCTTATCCTGCTTCTCGCAAACACTTACGATTTCATGACGAGAATATCTGGGATTTCACCGAAAGATGCTCTGCAGCAGCTCAAAGACATGATGTTCTTCAGCGACAGACTGATAAAAGCACTTGAACAGACGGAGCAGATATCTGAAACAGATTCTTCGCTGAAAAAGGTCACAGCTATCGTCATTTCGCAAAAAAAATTCGACCTTGACGACATAGCAGACAAATTCAGCCGCGTAAACATCGAAGTCACTAAAGCAAAAACCATAGAAAAAGCAGCTCAGATAATCAAGGAAGAAAAGGATCACCTCGGATTCATCCTCTGCGACATCGACATGACAGACACGGCAATCACACCGCTGCGTCTCCTTGCCGCGATCAAGCACAAAAAAGAGATTTCCGAAATCCCCTTTTACTTCTTTTCGCAGTATTCGGTCGACAAAAACACCACTATCGCAGCTAATGCACTCAAAGTTTCAGGAATTTTCGCGAACTACCATCCTGTCGAAATGACAAGAAAGATCGCTGAAGAAATCAGGAAAAAAATCTAACTGAAATATCTGAAATGCGGGTGGTTTGAGATCTTGAGCATCTCGTAATCGCCTGCAGAATCACCGTAGGCATAGATATCGGAATATTTTTCGATGTCGTAAACTTCTCTGACTCTTCTCACCTTCTCCGCTTTGCGGCAGTTGTTGCCGACGATGCTGCCGGTGTAGACGCCGTCTTTGACTTCAAGCCTCGTTGCAATGAGGTTGATGCCGTATTCTTCGGTGAAAGGCCAGAGCCAGTCTTCGGGAGAAGCCGACACGAGAGAGACATCGGCACCGTTTTCAAGATGCTTTTTTATCTCGTCGGCAGCCGATTTTTTCACCCAGTTCCTCATTTTTTTCTGATAAAAATCGAGCGCCACATCGTGAAATTTCTCTTTTGTCCACCCTTTTATCGTGTGCCTGAAAATCATCTCCTTGAATTTTTTGCGCGGTATGAAGCCGGCAAAACAGATGATCCCTACCGGTGAAAAAACAAGCAGGATGCAAATCGTCCGCAAATAGCCCAAAGAAAAAAGCATGAACGGAAGAAAGGAATCCCTGTCGGTGATAGTTTTATCGAAATCGAAAAGTGCAAGCGTTTTTTTCTGTTCCATGAAAGCCTCTAAAAACAAAATACGGGAGAGTATATTGAAAAATCATTTAAAAAAAAGGATTTTGATGAGCGAACTATTGCAATAAAAAAAATATCATATAAATTCCCCTTCCGGCAAAGGAGGGTGATATGACACAGAAAAAAATACTTATAATCCACACGGGCGGAACTTTTGTTATGGAATCGAACGAACAGGGGTTTCTGACGCCCGGGAACTATGCGCTTGACTATATTTCGGATAAAATCAAGCCGCTTTTCGACGCAGAAATAGCGCAGCACCAGCTCTGCAATCTCGATTCGTCGCTTTTCAGACCTGCGCACTGGGTGAAGATCGCCGAGCACATCGCGGAGAACTATGATCTATACGACGGTTTTGTCGTTATCCACGGCACCGACACGATGGCCTACACTGCTTCGGCACTCTCTTTCATGCTGAAAAATCTCGGCAAACCGGTCGTCATGACAGGAGCCCAGCTTCCGCTCATCGACAGGCGCAGCGACGCTTTCATGAACCTTGTAGATGCAATGGAAGTTGCGATAAACAGCGGTCTCAACGAAGTCGTGATCCTCTTCAACCACACGGTTTTCAGAGGAAACAGAGCAAAAAAGAAAGACGCGTGGGACTTCGACGCATTTTACAGCCCGAACTACAACACACTCATAAAACTCGGGATCGGCATGGAGAGCAAGAAACACCGCTTCCTGCCTAAGCCCGCCGAAAAATTCGAAATCGACACGAGAGTCATGGAACAGGTCGTAATAATCCCGTTTTTCCCGGGAATCGACTTCTCGACATTCTCGGTCATGGTGAGGAACAAAAAGGTCAGAGGGATCGTCATCGAAGCTTACGGCAGCGGCAACATCCCGAGCGACAACCCAGGCCTCGAGGAACTTTTCAAGGATGCAGCAGAAAACTGCGTTCCTATCGCTGTCTGCAGTCAGTCACCCATCGGAAAAGTCAATCTCAGACTTTATGAAGTTGCATCCAAAGCCGCTTTCTACGGGCTTATCAGCGCAGTCGACATGACCAGGGAGGCGACTCTCGTAAAGATGATGGTCGCTTTGGGAAGATATTCCGACATAAACGAAATCAAACGCTTCATGATGAAAAACTGCGCCGGCGAAAAGGAAAACGAAAATGTTGGGTAATGAGCTTAAATACTCCGGATTTGCAGCTATTATCGGCGTTCCTAACTCCGGAAAATCGACTTTCGTGAACACAGTCGTCAAGTCGAAGATCTCGATCGTCACCCCGAAAGCGCAGACGACGCGCAACAAGATCCGCGGGATCTACAATGCGCCCGACACGCAGATCGTTTTCACCGACACGCCGGGAATAACTTCGACCGATTTCGGCAAACTTCTCAACAACTGGATGAACAAATACAGTTTTTCGGCCGCGCAGGATGCCGATTTCACATTGTTTTTCGTCGATGTTTCGACACAGCACCCCGAAAAAGGAATCGGAGAGGAAGAAGCGCACATTCTCAAAAATCTTGCAGCGAAGACACCTGTCATACTCGTTGCAAACAAAGCTGATGCCGTCAAACCGATGCGTGTGGACGATACGATCGCGGTTTACAAAAAGCATTTCAAATTTGCTTCTGCATACGCGATTTCGGCAAAAACAGGAACCGGAATAGAAGAACTTCTCGAAGGTCTGAAACAGTTCTGCAAACCTGGGCCGCAGCTTTTTCCGGAAGATATGGAGACCGATCAGGAAGACAACTTCCTCGTTTCGGAAATAATCAGGGAAAAACTTTTCCTCGAACTTTCGCAGGAACTTCCCTACTCCGTCGTCGTCACGGTCGAAAGGATGCACGACCACAGAACCAAGGACATTCTGCTCGTTGACGCTACGATCCACGTCGCGAGAGACAGCCAGAAAGGGATAGTTCTCGGCAGAAAAGGGGCAACTTTGGAAAAAATCGGTTCAGCTGCAAGACACGATATCGAAGAGCTTTACGACTGTCAGGTCGGTCTGAAACTTTTTGTCAGAGTCGAAGAAAAATGGTTCGACAAGGAAAGACTGCTGCAGAAAGTCGGTTTTGAAAAAGATTTCGACAGGTAATCAGAGTTCAGAAAGCAATCCGTAATAGTAGAGACTCGGGTAAGCACCGGTGATATCGGCGGTAACTTCGCTTGCCGAATTGCTCAAAACAACGACTCTCGGCATAATGTCCGTCTTTTCGAGCGAAAGTTCAACAGGTGATGAAACGACCGCCATTTCCGGAACTATATCACGGTATTCCCTGTCTTCCTGGATATCGTTTTCGAGATAAAGCCGGATGAAAGAGACGCGGTTTCCGAAATAGGAGACGAGTTTTGCCGTAGTCTCCTTCATTTCGGGACAAGCCTTGCACCAGCTCGCCGAAAGCTCGATGAAAACGATGCCGTGATTCACGATCCTGCTGAGCGGATATTCTTCTTTCGTATAGATGTCTCGCACGATTATCTCGTCGGTGATCGATTTTTTCTTTTTCAGTTCAAGAGGCTTCGGAGCCGGATCTGTCATATTTTCAGACTGTTTCTGATCACGGACCGTATCTGTCGTACCACAGGAAAAAAGAGAAAAAATTATGAAAAATATTGCGAAAAAAGATTTAATCTTCATTAGCAGGCATACACTGAGGCTCCTGACAAACCTGAACGTCGCCGTCCTCGCTTCCAGAAACTACGGCGCAGTAAAGTGAAGCGCACTCCTCGTTCTTCGTGCAGACGGTTCCTGCACTCTTCGGCCACTGGCATGAGTGGGAAGAAGAATCGCAGTAGAGCCCGAGATCGGTATCGCAGAATTCGGAACACTGCAGGTTGGAAGCGGCAGGCATTTTCTGGCAGACATTTGCCGGACCGCATTCAAGTTTCGAAAATCTGTTACACTCGAGAACTATGTCGTTTCCGTTTTCGTCCTTCTCCGGCTGAACTCCGCACGGTGAACCGATAGTATCACTTATTCTCGAACGGGTGCAGAGATTATCGACACAGCTCAAACCTACGACGCATTCGTTTGCATCCGTGCAGGCCAGTCCCTCACCTTTTCTTTTGAGACAGACACCGAAGGAATCGCCCTCTTTTACATAGCAGAAAAGGAACGTCGTGCAGTCGCTGTTGCTTACACACGGATCGTTGACGACTCCCGTACTCGACTTGGAGCAGCCGTAAGAACGGCACTCGTATCCGATAACACACTTGTCAAGCGATGAATTGCAACTCTGATCCGGCTGTTTGTAATCGACACAGGCTCCGGGACAGACATCGCCGCGCATATTGCACCAGCCGTTCTTGCACTCTTCATCCTGACTGCAGTTGTCTCTCAGCTGTTTCGTACCCTTGAACACATTGGCACATTCCGGAATATCGAGAAGCTGGACATCGAGCGGATTGCACGGTTCCATCTGCGAAACGACTGAAAAACAGCTTTCAGCCTGCTGCATATCAAGCTTCATCCAGCCAAGTTCCTCGGCATTTTTCAACATTTCGTACTTGTGCCTGAAAATGACCGATTCGCCTTTGTGGAACCCTTCAAAAGGTTTCGGCGAATTAAGTATCGTTTTCGGACAGAAAGAAAGATTGTCTGAATTTACGAATCCTGACGCACACTTTGACGAAGCGGTGCAGAGCGCATCAAGGTATCTTTCAAAAAAAGCTGCGGTATTCATCTCTCCGCCGCCTTCATTTGACTTTGAATCCCCGCCGCATGAAGCAAGAATCAAGGCAATAGTAAGGACAAAAAGCAGTTTTTTCATTTAAGCCTCCTGGTTTATTTTGAATTTTCTACCGGTTATTTTCTGGCAATGAGGACATGCAGGTGAAATTTCAGGGATCTGTCTTCCGCATTCGCTGCATACGAACAAAGAGTGATCCGGGATCGCGGCATCAAGCACGCCGAAATCTCCGGAAAGAGAATTTCTGACAGTCAGTTTGCGGACGACAAGTGCATCCTCTGCAATGTTCTGATTTTTTCCTTCATACTTGAGATTTTCATTAAAAAGCACTTGAAACAGCTCTTTATATGTCCCTTCGACACCATAATTTATCTCGCTGCCGTTCTGGAAATTCAGAAGCATCGAACGGGCAAAGATCTCGTAATTCTCACCTAATTCAACAATTTTTCTAAGATATTCAGAACTTTTCTTTAGATTTGCATTGATGAGAGCCGAAATATAGTCGGCTAAAAGAGACTGGTGTTCGTCTCCGCACTTCTTTGAAAAAACGGAAAGCCATTTCAAAGCTCCGTTTTTGTCTTCTCCACGATTTCTGAAAAAGCGGTTTACTGCTCTCGCACAGTAACGCTGCAGAAGCGCTTCATTTTTCGGATCGGTAAGCGAAATATATTTTTTGATTTCCTCAAGTCCGGCTTCATAGTCGCCTTCAGCTTCGTAAACTTCTGAAAGCAGAAGAGCCGCCGGAGCATAATCAGCGCATTTTACGGCATCTTTCAGCACAGAAACCGCCTTTTTATTCTGCTTCATAACAACATAGTCCCGGGCGATATGCTCAAGGACCATGGCACGGAAAACACCTGTCGTAACCGGCCTGAAAAGGACATCTCGGTGAAGTTCCAGCGCCTTTTCGGGATTTTTGTCACGCAGGATATCTCCGGCAAAAAGCCAGAAAACAGGTTCTTCTGGATAAACTCCTGCAAGTTTTTTCAGCTTTGCGAAGTATTCAGGATAGTTTTTCAGATGACAGTCGCGCAGAGCATCGAAAAAATCCTGAATATCAGGCGGAAACTTATAAGTCGAAGTATATTTTTTGCTTTTTTTTCTAAAGCTGTCGAAAGGCCACAAAGCAAACTCCTAAATTTGTTCCTGATTTTCTTCAACGACCTCTTTTGCAGGAAGATTTTCACCGTTTTCCGACAAATCGGATTCACTGATATCATTCAGTTTCTCGTTACGGATGGAGGAAAGCTCCGATTTGAGTTTTTTCAACTCCTTAAGCAGCTTCCTTTCTTTGCCGGACATGAACATAATGTCGAGAAAAACGGCCAGGACCGAAAAAATAACACCGGCAAGAAAACAAAACAGAGAAAGAAGCCAGAGCTGGATATCCTTAACCGAAACAAAAATCAGATTGAGAGTGACGTTCGTGTCGTTCACCCTTGCAAAATATGAGATCATGACTGCAATCAAAGCTATAACCAGGATAAAAAGCAGTTTTTTAACCAGTTTCATGTTTCACCTTCTTAAGTTAAATCAACAAAAAACGCATTATTATAATCATAATTAAATTTTTCTGAATTTTTTCGGAATCACTGGTTGTTTATTGTTTGTCGCGGTCTGTCCGCGGGAAAAGATTTTTTGTGATGCTGAGCGCCTCGCACCTGTTCCGTTCGGCTTCGGCAAGGATCCTCTTCCTTGTGAATTTGAAAAGACGGATGCAGAAAAGAACAAAGGCCGTCGTAATTAGGAAAGACAAGCCCTCGGCGGTTCGTGACGAGAAAACAAGAGTGTCATAAGTCCCATGCAGAAAAACGGGGATCAGCCAGATCCTCAACCTGCTCCAGAATGTGCTCTTGTACCATGAGAAGTGGTTTTTTGAATAGTAATACCCCATCGCTATAGCAAACGCGAAATGTCCCGGCACAGCAAACAGTGCGCGGGAAGCGCTCATGACAAGCCATGCGGAACCTGAAGTAACCACATACATAAGGTTTTCGACGCAGGCGAAACCCAGTCCTACGCTGGCAGCATAGACCATGCCGTCGTAACGCTCGTCAAATTCCGGATTTTTGCGAAGCAGGAGCCAGAGCATCAGCAGTTTCGCACTTTCTTCGGGAACAGCCGCTCCGAGAAAGGAGATCTTGGCTGCCTCTGCCAAAGTTCCGGGATCTTTCATAAACAACCCGAGTAACATCAGCGGCGTTGAAATCACGGTCGACACTAAAACCGACAGAACTCCGTAGAAAAATCCCTTGAAAACCATGCGTTTCGGCTCGGGATTGAAGTCTCTGCTGTAAACATAGTAAAGCAGGATCAGTCCCGGCAATATCGCTGCAACTACGACTATCCACATATCAATCCTCCTCGCAGCTTTCTAAGAAATTTTTAAGGAATTATCTGTGGTCGACGTTGAACCACCACTCGGCGCTGAGGCCGAAATAGTGGAGAATCGAATGTTTTGCGCGGTAATCTTCTTTGTTGTAAGAGTAGCGGGCGTCGTCGTTCTGAACAGCGAGAGTATAGACCAGACGCAACTGCGGTCTGCCGTAGTTTCCGCCGCCGTAAGTGACGATCGGAATGAGCGAGAATTTCGTGACCTGCGGACGAGCACTCTTGGTTTCGCCGTTGCTCAAAGTCGCAATACCGTTCATATCCTTGAGCTGATGCGAAACTTCGAAAGCGAGATAGAAATTTTCGTGGATGAAGAAATGCGGACGGAGCGAAAATGTGTATTCAACGAAATCGTCGTTGTCGTATTTGTTGCCGTCAGAATCCCTGAAAGAGCGGACATAACCGCCGAAAATCGCGCCGAACCAGCCGATTTCAAGGTTTGAAGTGACCGCAAAAAGCAGTTCTCTCGCATCTTTCGTTTTGTAATCTGAATCGAAGCCCCACGGAACGCTCATCAGGCCGTAAGCCGCAAGACCGCCTGAATATTTGAAGAAAATATCGGTAAAACTGTTTTTCGCATAGCCGAAGAATCCAAGCTGTCCGCCTATCGACCAGCCGAAATCTTCCGGATAGATGATCGAGTTGTCCTCATCCAAAGGATCGTTGCTCTTTTCGCCCGAGCTTATCCTCTGAAATTCGCCTATCAACTTCCATTTTAAACCAAGCTTTTCTGAAATATTGTATCTGTGCAGATATTTGAGACCGGTGACGATGCGCTGACGGTCCATCCACGTGATGCTTTCACTACCGAAAGTGTCGGAAACGACCTCTTGTGACTGATACTGCCAGTCGACTTCCAGTCTGTTGAAACCGAAATAGTATTCAAGTCCCCAGTTGTCGAAATGAAGAGTCACGCCGCCGCCGTAAATGTTGTCGTCGTCAAGAGGCCAGAAATCAAGAAGATAGATGTCGTCGCCGCGGTACATCCTGCTTCCGACCCAGAAACCGAGCGGTTTCCAGAAAACATTTTCGGCACGGACAAAAAGGTTTCTGACAGTGTTCAAAGCTATCCATTTGCCGTTGTCATGGAACAGCGATTCGGAAAAAGCGAGAGTCGAAACGAAATCAAAAAGCGGACCGTTGTCTCCGATTTTCTTGAAAAGATAGGCAAAATCGAGTTCGACATAGCTCGACTGCTCAAGTCTGCTGCCGTGACCGACGATATTCACCCATTTCGGAGAGCCGCCGCGAAGATCGGTCGCAGGCTGAACTCTGCCGTAAGAACCGAAAACAAAGCCTCTGCCGTCATCTTTTTTCTCATCTTTGTTTTCTGCCTGAGCCGGATTTTCCGCAGAAGCCGCAGCAGTATCGCTGACTTCCGGCTTACTCTCTTCCGCAGCCGCAGGTTCGTTTTCCTCAGCTGCAAGACAGAGGGGAACAAAAAACAACATAAAAACGAATAAACGCTTAAAAACAATGTTCATAGTCGTCAACCTCACAAAAAAACCGCTAATATTAGCCGTATTTGTAACGTTGTCAAAAGAAGTTCGGGTTATTTTTCTTACAAAACCGTTACTGTCGTCACCATTTTTCCCAAAATTCTGAAATCTTCACGACAAGTCACGTTTATCGGAGAATATTTTTCGTTTTCGGGAAGAAGGAAAACTTCGCCGTTGCTGAGCGAAAGCCGTTTCAAAGTAGCCTCGCTTTCGATCAGTGCAGCAATTATGTCACCGTTTTCAGCCAGCGGCTGACGCTTTATTATGACTAAATCACCGTTGTTTATTCCGGCGTTGATCATACTGTCGCCGCGGACACGCAGAGCAAAGAAACGCCCCTTTCCGATGTTGCTTTCATCGACGAGGATCTCCCCTTCCATGTTTTCATCCGCAAAAATCGGAACTCCGGCCGCAATAGTTCCGATGACAGGAACTTTGACCAGTTTCACTCCGTCGTTTTTGGGAGTTTTTTCACAATTCTGTTCCAGAATGCCGATGGTTCTCGCTGCACCTTTCTGACGTGTTATATACCTCTTTTTTTCAAGCCTTGAAAGCTGCTCAAAAACCGAAGTCTGCGTCACGTTAAGGATCTCGGCGATCTCTTTTGCTGTCGGAGAATAGCCGTTTTCAGCAATAAAATCAGAAACAGTTTTTAAAACTTTTGCCTGGGATTCCGTAAGTCCGTTTTGTTTTGAAGCTGTCATTTTCCACCTCTAAAAAAAGCATTAACCCTACGATTATACACCTTTATTTTTAAAGGTCAAGAAAAAAGTGAAGCCTTGATTATTTTTTGCAGAATATAGTTATCCTGATTTATTGATTCAAGGAACAAAGCAGAAATATGTTTGGATTTTTTAATTAAATCAAGAAGTTATTCGTCAGCAACACAGTAACCGGTGTATTTGTCACCGTTGTCAAGGTGATAACCGGAGCTGCATACACAGTAAAGCTGGTGTGACCCTGTCGGTTCATAGTAACACGAGCCACTCATGCCGCAGAAAGTCAATGAATATATCGAGTTGCACAGAGATGTGTCTCCTGTCAGTTCCTGCGGACAACCGGACGACGCATATTGAGACGGCGGATTGTTTTTATCGCAGATCGTACATTCAACATTGTTGAGAGTTTCAAAGACACTTACCAGAGCACCGCATTGAACCGTAGTTCCTGTTCCAAGACTGGAAGTTCCGGTAATCCATCCTGCATCACACAGACACTCACCTGTTGTATTGCTGCATGTTCCGTGACCGGAAATAGTTCCTGTCATTTCCCATCCTATTAAAGACTCACCTGTGCACTCGTGTGTTTTGAAACACTTGTTCACATCACAGCTTTTTACGCAGACACCGTTGCTCTGGAAATATCCGTTTGCGCAGGTGTTGCATTTTTCTCCGGTATAAGCAGCTTCGCAGGTACATTTTTCAGCACCGTTTTCAACAGCACACGCCGTTGCATGACCGTTGCAGAAGTGATCTGTGTCGCAGCTTGTGCAATTTGCACCGGAATAGAATTCGTTTTCACATTCACCGCATCCTGCTTCATTGGTTGCCGGGTCAATTCCGCATTTTTGCGGCGCCGGGCAGGTTTTAAGGGAACAATCCTCTTTGCATACTCCGGCATTATTCAGCAGATAACCTTCGGCACAGCCTTCGCACCATCTTCCGCCCAGATGATTTGACGGGTTGCATGTGCATTTTACAGTGTCGCCCTCTTCCCTGCACCCGTTGTTGTGACAAGGATCGGAACTGCATTTTACATTCACAGCACACGAAACGGCACCATCACCGTCTTCGTCGTCATCAACAGCTTCCAAATGATATCCTTCTGCACATTCGGAGCAGTCTGCGCCGCCATGATTTCCCGAGCATGTACATACCCCTGTTTCAAAATTGCATTCGCCGAAACCGCTGCAGGCATTCGGACAACCGGTAATATCGTCCGGATTTTCAGCAGGATCATCATCACCTATTATCGGTGTTTCGAATTCATCGAGTTCGGGATCTTCACCATTATCCGAATCCGAATCGTCGGTAGTTACATCGCTATCCACTTCCTGATCAGTATTACCGTCAGAAATCGGCGGACGGCATACAGAATCAACGCAGGAATAGCCGTTCGGACAATCAAGAACAGTAACACAGGCGTCATCATCAGAAGCGCAAGCCGCAAAGAACAAGCAAATAAATAAAACTGAAACCAAAGCTGAAAATTTCATTTTTCTCTCCTTCAAAAAAAACCCAATTATTTTACTTAAATTATATTGTTTGTAAATACTAAAATGTAATACAAATAAAAAAGTATGTTGATTTCTCTGCTTTTTTTCTTAAAATGCCCCGCTTTACGGAGGTTCCATGCTTTTACTTAAAGGGATTTCAAAGCAGTTTTCAGGCCAGACGATCCTCGACAACGTAAGTCTGCCGCTTTCAAAGCACATAACGGCTCTTGTCGGGAAAAACGGCTCAGGAAAATCGACTCTGATGAAGATAATTTCGGGCGCGGAATACTGCGATTCGGGCGAAATAACTTTCAAAAAGAACGCCGTCATCGAATATCTGCCGCAACAGGCGGTCTACCATTTCAAAGGGACGGTTTTTGAGGAAGTCGCGGCCGGTCTTGATTCAAGCAGACTTGAATCGCTCCATTCGGAACAGGCTGCTATAATCGAAAAAATCGATTCGTCGAAAGAGCCTGACGAAAAACTTCTTATCCGGCTCAACGAAATTATTGAAGAAATTCACAGACTTGAAGTCAAGGTAAAGCAGAAAAACTCTGTTGAAAATATCCTTTTGAATCTCGGTTTCGAAAGAAGCGAATGGGAAAAACCGGCTTCAACGATGAGCGGAGGCTGGCAGATGAGGATCGCCCTCGCCCGCGTCCTCGTCAAAGAACCCGACATCATCATGCTTGACGAACCCACGAACTATCTCGATATCGTCACGATCGACTTCCTTGCTGGCTGGCTCAAAAGATTTGACGGACAGGTCCTTCTCGTTTCGCACGACAGGGATTTTCTCAACGATGTCGCGGAAGAAACTTGGGAAATTTTCAACGGCGAAATAACGATTTACAAAGGGAATTACGATTTTTACCTCAAGGAAAGAGAGGCGAAAATCGCACTTCTCGAAAAACAGCGCGAGAAACAGCTTGTTGAGATCAGAGACTTGCAGGATTACTACGACAAAAACCACACGAACGCGGCTCATGCGGCTCTGGCGCAGTCAAAGCTGAAAATGCTGGAAAAACTGAAAAGCGAGCTCATCGTTCTGCCGCAGAAGGCTCCGACCATGACTTTCCGCCTTCCAGAACCAAAGCGCGGAGGCGAAATCGTCGCGGAACTAAGCGGCATAACTCATAAATTCGGTGATCTTGAAGTCATTTCAAACTACAAAAGGATCGTGCGTCGCGGCGAAAGGATCGCACTCGTCGGAAGAAACGGTTTCGGCAAATCGACACTTCTCAATATCATCGGGCAGGAACTTCAGCCGACTGCGGGAATATGCAGGATCGGCGCGGGAATAGAGATCTGCTACTTCAGGCAGCATGAAATCTCGAAACTTCCTTCCGACATGACGGTCCAGGGATTCGTCGAATCGATAGCCCCTTTTGAAATGATGACAAAAATCAAAAATATCCTCGGCTGTTTCCTCTTTTTCGAAGACGACTGGGACAAAAAAATCGCGGTGCTCAGCGGCGGAGAGAAAGTGCGCCTCGCCTTCATCAAATTCATAATGACTCCGGGCAACCTTCTCCTTCTCGACGAGCCGACGACTCACCTCGACATCGATTCGAAAGAGATCCTTCTAAGCACTTTGAAAAGCATTCCGGCGACGATCATCTTCGTTTCGCACGATTCCCACTTCATCAATTCCCTCGCGACTTCGATAGTCTACTTCAGAAAACGCGGCGACATCTTCAATTTCGAAGGAACCTACAGCGAATATCTCGATATGTACGGCCACGAAACGATTTCAGAAGAAACCGAGCCGGAAAAACCGAA
The DNA here is from genome assembly GCA_017963125.1 of bacterium. Taxonomy (GTDB): domain Bacteria; phylum UBP6; class UBA1177; order UBA1177; family UBA1177; genus UBA1177. The sequence continues at coordinate 94,892 of JAGCUA010000009.1, read as the reverse complement.
AACATCCGCTCCCAAAACCGAGGAAGTCAAAGGAAAAATCGACTTCGCCCAGCAGAAGGAGATCCGTAACCGCCTGAATAAACTAAAAAAAGAAATCGAAAACCTTCAGGATAAAATCGACTCGTTAGAAAAGGAAAAGCAGGAAATCTGCGACAAAATTTCCGCTTCATTCGATCCAGCACTCGCTTCCCGACTCGGCAAGATCGAGGATGAACTCCTCGAACTCATGGAAAAATGGGAAGAAAAAAGCATCGAACTTGAGAAAATTTCGGAAAATCAGCCCGTTCCGTAGAGACGTCATACCATGGCGTCTCATACATAACAGGCCCGCTATTTCAGGATTTACAGGTAGATATAATCGTTTAGGACCGGCTGCATCCCCTCTTCCGACATGTCTTCGTACATTTTTTCGAGGCTGCGGCTGTCGTTGATCTCAAACTGCTCGTCGCCTTCGGCTGTTTCGGCGCTTTTTCCGGTGTATTTGCTTTCGTGGTCGCCGATCCCGGTCGAAACTCCGGCTGAAATTTTGGTCGCTGCAATTTTTACGATGCCGTTTCTGAAAGTCTTGCTTTCACGCGACGAAACCGTGATCCCGGCAAACGGCAGGAAAAGGCGGTATGCGCAGAGTATCTGGCAGAGCTGACGCTCGTGGACATCGAGAGGATTTATCTTTTCGTTGTTGATTATCGGTCTAAGGCGCGGGCATGAAAGCGAAATTTCAGCCTGTGGATACTTTCTCTGGATGAAGTATGCGTGAAGCGCAGTGGCAAGCGCGTCTTTTCTGAAATCGGAAAGCCCGAGAAGTGCGGCGAAAGCGACTCCTCTCATTCCGCCCATAAGTGCGCGTTCCTGCGAATCGAAGCGGTAAGGCCAGACCCTTTTGTGACCGCGCAGATGAAGTTTTTCGAAGCGGACTTTGTCGTAAGTTTCCTGAAAAACGGTGACATAATCTACTCCGCATTCGTGGAGATATTTGTATTCATCGACATTGAGCGGATAAACCTCGACTCCAACCATTCTGAAATATTTTCTCGCTAATTTGCAAGCCTCGCCGATGTATTCAAGGCTGCTCATCGACCTGCTTTCGCCTGTCAGAATGAGCACTTCCTCCATTCCGCTCTCTGCGATTATCTTCATTTCGTGCTCGATCTGATCCATGTCGAGTCTGACGCGGCGGATGTCGTTGTAGCAGTTGAAACCGCAGTAAACACAGTAATTTTCGCAGTAATTCGCGATATATAGCGGCGTGAAGAAGTAAACCGTGTTGCCGAAGTGGTTCTGCGTTTCTATCGAGGCCAGATGAGCCGCCTCGTCAAGAAATCTGTCAGCCGCGGGCGAAAGAAGAGCCTTCAGGTCCTCGATTGTCCGGTTCGTGTGGTCAAGAGCGCGTCTCACATCTGCCGCTGTATATGAATCCGGGTCATAACTATCGACTTCGGCAAGAACTTTCGCGGAAATGTCGGAATCGATCTTCTCCATTCCCGGAAGATATTCCATTATGTCGGCGCGGGACGCCGGATTTGTCTCAAGCTCGTGCTTCTTCGCGAGAGCCTCTTTTGAAAGTTTCGCAGAATCTACAAAATAGTTGTTGTCCATTTCAGCCTTCTAATCATGCAAAAATCCGATAAGAGTGTCTGATGGTGCGCCGCCGCGTGAAAGAACTCTGCCTAAACCTGAAAGATACGCTTTTCTGCCAGCTTCTATCGCCTTTCTGAAAGCATCGGCCATCATCGGAAGATCTCCGGCAGTCGCAAGAGCGGTGTTCGACATTATAGCCGCGGCTCCCATTTCCATTGCCTCGCATGCCTGCGACGGGCGGCCGATCCCTGCATCGACGATTATCGGCAGGTCGATCTCATCGATCAGGATCTGGATGAAATCGCGTGTGCAGAGCCCTTTGTTGGAGCCTATGGGAGAAGCGAGCGGCATGACGGAAGCGGCACCTGCATTCACAAGGTCGCGTGCCGTGTTGAGGTCGGGATACATGTAAGGCATTACGACGAAGCCCTCTTTTGCAAGGATCTCAGTCGCCTTCACCGTTTCCGCATTGTCCGGAAGGAGATATTTCGTGTCGCGCATGATCTCGATCTTTACGAAATCACCGCAGCCGAGCTCGCGCGCCAGTCTCGCGATGCGCACAGCCTCTTCGGCATTTCTCGCTCCCGAGGTGTTGGGAAGCAGCGTCACACCCTTCGGAATGTAGTCCAAAATACTTTCGTGCTCCTTGGAATTGGCACGGCGCACTGCCAGAGTTATGATCTCCGCACCGGCATACTTCACAGCCGCTTCGATAAGTTTCATCGAATACTTTCCCGAACCGAGAATGAAACGGGACGAAAATTCGTGCCCCGCGATAACGAGTTTGTCACTTTTATCCATGATCGCCTCCAATGATCAAATCTTCTGCGACGACACGCAGCGGCGCTTTATCACTCTTTTTTTCGGATTTATCAACAAATCGGGAAAATCTACTTAATTTTCATAAATTTCGCGGCGTTGTTATAGAAAACATCTTCAAGCTGGGAATCGCTGAGGCCGCATGACATGACGCGCTGGATCTCGACTGTCGGGTGGTGGAAAGGCGAATCGATACCGAACATGACACGTTCACTGCCAACAGTTTCGTATGCGTTTTTGATCTGGCAGCCCATCGGCATTCCAGAACATTCAAGCATGAGATTGTCGAACTTTTTCGCCATCGTGATGCTGCCGTCGATATAGACTCCGTGACCGTGACCCATGTGGATCATTACGACCTGAACCTGTGGATGGCGCTCAGCCAGAAGACCTATCTGCCACGGAAGCGAGAACGGCGGATGACCGCAGTGGATAAATACCGGTTTATCGTATTTCTTCGCGATCTCCATGATCGGATCGACCATCGGGGAATCGGCCGTGAAAGCATCGAAAAGAGGCTGCATCTTGACACCTGCGAACTTCTCGTCGCGCAGATAGTGCTCAAGCATGTCGTAAGCCGCCTGACCGAAATTCGCGTTGACCCAGCAGAGCGGGATTATCTTGTTGGGCATCTTTTTGAAAGCGTCGTTGAGTTCCTCGTTCAGCGTGTGCGCCGCCGGGCAGAGGATAGTTTTTTCGATGTTGTATTCCGACATCTGTTTTTCCAGCATCCCGGCATCGAAATTGACATTGAACGGGCTTCCGAAAAAGCCGATGTGAGAGTGTGCGTCGATTTTTTTGAATTTTGCGAAATCGTTCATTTTTCCTCCTTATGCTTCAAATTCACCGGCAACAATCCGCAGCACCGCGTGAGCCTGATGCGCCGCGCAGACAAGGACTCTCGCTCCGAAAAGGCCGTTTCCTGCCGCAACATCGTTCGTGAGATCGCCGCAGAGATAAAATTTGTCAGTAATTTTCCTCGTTTTTATGAGATTGGCTGAGTTGAGGCTCGCCATTCCCGAACCAGAAACAAGATAAGTCTCAGGCATATTTTCAAGAACCGTGTTAACGAGCATCGCCTTAGCCTCAGCCTTGTCGAAAGCTTCGCAGACTATAGGAATTCCTTTAAGAAGTTCTGTAACATTTTCTTCAGTGATTTTTACAGTTTCAGCCGTAACTTCGCAGTAAGGGGCGATTTTTGCGAGATTTTCTTTCAAAGCTTGGGCCTTGAACAAGCCGATCTGGTCCGCAAAATACTGCTGGCGGTTCAGATTCGTGATCTCGATTTTGTCGAAGTCGATGATCTTGAGCCGCCCTACTCCCGCTCTCGCCAGAGCGATCGCGATATTCGAGCCGAGCCCGCCAGCGCCGCAGACTGCAACAGAAGCAGCCTCAAATTTTTTCTGAAGTTCCGCCCCGTGTTTTGCCGCAAGGCCGTTGAAAAACTCTTCTTTTGAAGGGATCATTTAGCCGCCTCCCACAAAACTTACGATTTCAATGACATCGTCATCGCTTACGACAGTTTCGGCGTATTTCGCTTTCGGAACGATGTTTCCGTTGAGTTCCACCGCGACTCTCGCCTTGTTATAGCCGAATTTTTCAACTATCTCGGCTATATTGAGACCGGTAACGGCCTCGGTCTTTCCGTTTACTTTAGTCATATTACCTCCAAGAAGACCAACACGCGCCTTTATCGCTTATTTTTCGGGATTTGGCAATATATTTATTTGCACTTACACAGGAAACCTCACAACTTCATGAAGTTTCCTGCGAATCAGTCTGATAAAATCTTGATGCTTGAAACAAGAACAAAAGATGCGGCAGCGAGTCGCCTACTCTTTCTCGAAAATTTTCGGAAATTCCTTAAGGATGTCGCAGAGTTCGTTGATGCTGTCGCGGCACATTTCACCGAATTCTTCAAAAGCGATCTCGCGTGACACCTCATCGTTTTTAATCGTGTCGATGAAATTGAAAACGCTCTCGATCAAACCAGGCTCTTCTGCTGCGCCGTAGCTTTTTTCGCCGCACTCTTCCGTTTCTCCGTTTTCGTTTTCAGCGGAGTCGTCGCAAATGCATTCGGAACCGGCAGAATCTTCCTCTGATTCATCAATTCCGGAACTTTCAATGATTTTGTTTTCATCTTCTGCCTCGACATTCATAGTTTCAGTAACACCTTCCATTGCTTCTGCAATGCCTTCAAATAAACTTTCTGTCATAATTTCCTCCATAAAATTAAGTTGACGTGAATGATTATAAACGCTGGGTTGGGCACATAATGCCCAAGAGCAAAAAAATATGAAAAAAATTTTCTCATTCTGCAGGAACTTAGACAAAAATGATATCGCGATGTCGATTTGCAAGATTTCTTCACTTCTCTTTAGATTTTTGGATGGCATACTCTACTGCCATTTCAGTCATTATCTTTCTGACTTCAGGTGATGAAATGAATTCTTCCTCAGATTTATAAGCTCCGCTATATACTTTTTCAACAATTTCCGGAGGAAGCATTTTCTCGATCATTTCCGGCGTTAATTCTTCCATTTTGACCGGCATTCCGCACTTCGGACAATAAGTGACATCTGCATCAAGAACTGTTCCGCATTCTGAACAAACTATGCTTTCTGTTTGTTTTGCTCCGCATTCATCGCAAAATCTTGCGTCAGGAGGAAGCAATTCTCCGCATTTAATACATTTTTTCATTTTTTTCTCCCAAGCAAAGATTCAAGAACAGCTGAAAATTTCTCTCCATTGTCAGATTCTTTTCTCCTTTTTGCTGTCTTATGATTCCGACTCTCCTCCTTGGCAAGGCTCTTTCCGCACATCGGGCAAAAAGCAAAAAATTCCTCAAGAAGAAATCCGCATTCGCATTTCTTTTCTTTTTTCTGTCTTGCACCGCAAATATCGCAGAAACGATCCTCTGCTCTCAACCTGGCACCACATTTTACACATTTTACCATCTCACTTGTTCTCCACATTTACGACAATATTTTTTCCCAGGTCTGATCATTTCACCGCACTTTGTACAAAATTTCATTTTTTGTTCAGAAGTACTTTCACCTGATTCCAGCTCACTTTCATTCAGTTCGTGTCCAAAAACAGCTGCGACAGCTTTTTTCATATCCCGGCACAACTTGCCCGCAGTCTTAATATCTTCTTTGTCTTTACGGATAGTCTCCTCAAGATCCGGCTTAATTTCATCAATTCCGTCGAATACATCTTCGTCATTCAAGGCATTCTGCATTTCAGAAAATTTTCTTGCATCAAAAATTCTGTGATCGATTCTTGATTTAAGCCAGCCGATAATCTCTTCTTTATTGTTCAAAACTGTCTGAACCGACATCTCGAGAATATTCAAGGTTCTTATCTGTTTTTCCAGCTTGTCGATCCGGTTTTTGTCAGCTTTTATATAATCATTGAAAACTTCTTCGACCGTTTTCAGGAACATCTTTTCTTTCTGTGTGTTCTCCACATCAATGTTCTTCAGGAACTGCTTCAGAGTAATTCCTTTGTGAAAAGAACATCTTTCCGGCTGTTCATTAAATTTGTATTTTGATGAATAAGAGGAGATGCCTTCTATTTTTATTCGGCGTTTACCAAGCAGATCCTCGGATTTATTCAATATCTGTTCCACATCAACGGCTCTGTCAGCTTTGGTTGCAACAACATAAATTCTGATGTTCTCGTTTTTTGAATAAATCTCTGAAAGGATTCCGATTTCGTAGCTTGTCAAGCCGCCTGATTTTGCATCGAAACACCAAAGCAGTGCACCTGCATTTGAAATAGCGGAAATTGCCGTTTGGTAGTCACTGTCGCTCTCTTTTCCGGAATTGAAACCGGGAGTGTCGATAAAACATAAATTCTTAAAATCAGTTACGAATTTATTTCTGACAACGATATGGTGGATCAACGGCTTTATCAATTTAAGGTCGCCGCTCAAATGCTGGTGATCAAGCAGTTTGAATATACTGTTAGCAATATTTACTTTGCCGCCTCTGTAAGAATAACCGACCACGTTTTCATTTCTGTCATTGAGAACATAAGCGGAAATTGCCGTTGTAGGATCCATTGCGATCTGCAGCTTGTTTTCGGTTCCTTTTTGAAAGAAACTGTTCAAGAATGATGATTTACCGCTTGAGAAATTTCCTGCTACAGCGACAACAGTTTTATTGAGCAGGGCCTCGTCATAAGTCAGGAATTCCAATTGTCCGGCAATATTCTGAAGTTTTACAAGAGCTCCCGCATCATCGGCAAAACAGTCATTCTCCTTGGCGAAAGTCATGTATCTGTCATTGAGAAGGTCCTTATACTTTTTAAAATTTTTATTCAGATCCGGTTTTGAATTTACGAGTTCTGAAATAAAGCTTAAAATTTCATTGATATTTTCCATAACGCTACCCGTCATCAGCACTCAATTTTTCCCAACTCTTTTTTCATTCTCTTCAAATTTTCCATTGCAACTTTCGGGGTTTGAAGATCCGCGAGCCTTTTTTCGAGCTGTTTTCTGTATCCATCGAGAAGACGTCTGGAAAATCCGTAAGATTTACATTTGTCTTTTACATCCTCTGCTGCAGACAGAACAATTTCCTTAAATTCACGGCAGAGAGTATTTATAAAATCACGTGCATTATCAAGGCATCTCTCGGCACTACCGCCCTCGATCCTGCCTGAATCTTCGCACGAAAATCTTTCCCCTTGGTAGGCTAAACTGTACGAAAAATCCATAGAGGAAACGAGAGAACGGATTTTGTTTCTGAATTCTACAGGCGACTCCTTTCCGGAAGAAACATTCTCGGACCAGATCCTCTGAATCTGCGATACGACAACCTTTATCAGTCTGTTTATCTCTGATTCAAGAAAATACGGCAGATGATCATTATAAAAGTCTATAAACTCGTCGATCGAATTTTTGATAGCGGAAACATTGGCTGTCGTAATTTCTTCGCTGTGATGTTTCTTCCAAAGCCACCATCCGGTTTCCCAATGATGCGTATAAGATCCCTCGGCAGCCTGCACACCGCTTTTTGCTTCGGATTTTGACGTATCAAGCATGCGGTTGCAATCGTTTCTCACTTCTCCGAACCAGTCATTGACTGCATCGACAAAAGCATTCTCTATTTCCGGAGCAATAACATTGTAGGCTTTTTCAAGTTCAGCGATCTCTTCTTCCGCAGATTTTATATCCTGTCTGTCTAAAATATCCTGTTTGTTATCAAGGTATTCGGCAACAGCATTTTTTACCCCTTTTGCGGCATTTCTGTATTTTTCACCGAATTTTGACAGTTCTTCTTCAAATATAGCCTCTTTTCTGGATTTTACTTCCCTGATGCACTTGTCTACGAGATCTATATTCCCGAGTTTTTTGAGAGAACTTTTGATAACATCATTTTCAGATTCCGGGAAATAATCGGCATAATCTTCTGACAAACTTTCCAAAGTGTTCTTTCTGCCGCTGTCCCAGGAGTTTCTTTTGTCAAAAGTTTTATACATTGATTCGCAGATACCTGAAACCGGAACAACTCTATCTTTGACATTGTTCAACAAGCTGTCAAAAGCATGATCCTCATTTATATCTTCAAGTTTTTTTACGACTTCTTCTTCAAGAATTCCTTTGATTATACCGACAGCTTTGTCCAAATTCCCGTCAGCTTCTTCAACTATCTCCATATTGGAAAGTTCAGTGTCTATCTGGCTTGGAAGGACATAAATTTCTCTTATTCCGTTCTTGGATGTGATTTTTGACAGAACCTGCTTGTCTGTTTCGGTAATGAACTGTCCCGCACGGCTGAGAATAAGTATGACATCGCATTCTCTCAGAGACTTCCTGGCCTTTTCATCCCTCGAAGGAACTGGATCGTTGAATCCCGGAGTGTCAACAACGCTGATTTCTTTAAGAGCTTCAATAGGCAGAGAGATCGACACCTTGCTGGTGAAAGGCATATAATCACCGTCAGCTCCGACATAAGTCTCAAGTTTGCCGGCAATATCTTCAATGGACTGAACGGAGAAAGTCAGACTTCCTGTTTTTCTTTCGACTTTGGATTTTTTTATACTTGCATACTGCTGGTAAGCTCCGGAAAGCGTTATGTCCTTTAAAATTTCGGTTTCGGCGTAAACTTCAGCATCTTCTTTCCATTTTTTCTGCAGTTCGGAGGGAACTTTTTCGCCGTGGTGTTCTTTCTTCCAATCATTTTCAAGAGCTTCGATTTTAGCAGCTTCATAATATTTTACCTTTCTGGAATAAGCTTCCGATTTGTCCTTCAATGCCTGAACATCTTCATCTGTAAAAAAATCGACTGTAATTTCACACTTTTCACCGTAGGACAGTTCAGTGAGAGCCGCAGTCATCGGAGTCGCCGCTTTCGGCAGGATATCTTTTCCGTCAAAGAAAAGAGAGTTGAGCAAAGACGATTTACCTGCTTTTACTGCACCGACGATACCTATTTTAAGAAGTCTTTCAGGATTTTTATTGTAGTCGGCTTTGATTTTTTCAACACTTACAAGCCCGTTGTCCTCAAGAGCAAGCGAAACAGTGTCGCAGAATTCATCGTCATCGGCGTGAGCAGCCGTAAATTTGTCAAACTGTTCTCTCAAAGTGCAGATCTGATTTAAAATTTCCTGTTCTTTTTTCATTTTAATCCTCCTCGATTACAACTTAAAGTATTTGAGCCAGAAGTTCATCCGTTCTGACAACATATCTTTCGTATTCCTCTATTGTCCGGGAAATTTCTTCCGAATTATCCGATTTCGCCGTTATCTGTTCTATATCTTCCGCTTTGCGCCTTATTTCCTCATCATATTTTTCAGAAATTTCCGAGATCATTTTTTCGCTGTTTTCAGAAAGAATATTTCCTACTTTCTCCCTGACGGAGCGTTTGATTACGGGAATCTGCCCGGCGATGGAATTGCGGACATTTTCCCTGCGCTGATTACTTTTCACCCAATCAATTATTGTCGGCAGCAATATCAGGCAAACTTCTACTATAGGCGGCAGTATCGTTGTTACTGCGGAAAAAACTCCTGCTGTCACAGTCAAAGCATCTTTGGCGATTTTGGATTTGGCAGCCGCCTGTTTTCCTTCAAGAAATCTGGATATCGATGCAGTACCGGAATCATAAATACTTTTAGCGGATTCACGAAGTTTATCCATAACTCCGTCAGCATTATACATACAAAGTATGTCTGAAAGATCACCTATTTCCTTAGAGAACTCTCCGCTGAAACGTAATGAAATCTGTTCCATAACAGCATTGATTTTAGCAGCCACCGTATTTTGAACAATACTGTTCACCTCTTCCTGAAAAGCTTCCTGTCCGCCTGAAACGGCAAGGTCTGTAAGATTTTCCAGATTAGCATTAAGAGCCGATGCAACAGCATTTGCTATCACATCCGCTTCGTTTTCCTTAAAAGAAGCGTTCTTTTTTGCATCCTCGATCATTCTATTTTTCTTCGACTCAATTCTCTGCAGACTGTTTTTAAGCTCTTCTATAGCATGGATATTTTTTGCCTTGTCGAGTTTCATTGCCGAAATTTTGGTGTTTAAAGAAGTTTTCACATCATAGCAGGAATCAGTGACAGCCTGAAGAAAACAGTTCCTGAAAAGTTTTTCAGGATTCAAAGATTTCGCGAAGTCTGAAAAACTTGAAATATCTTCATGGTTTATCTCCAGAACTTCTTCTTCGTTTCCGGCAATTCCCTTGAAATTCAAAGCTTCGGTTTTTATCTGCATCATCTCTTCTTCACTAACCTGATCTGTTTTCGAGACAAAGAAAGTGCACTTCTTTCCAAAAGAATGAATGTTGTTCACCTGAGTCAGCATGGAACGTGATATAGTTCCGTTCTTCGCTGCAACCAGAACCACGTAATGACACCCTTTATCCAGATAAGTAAAAATCGCTTTATTGTGCTGATCGAAACCGGAATCGAAACCCGGCATATCCACAAAAACAATCGGCTGGACATTTTTAAGAGCTTCACTGTTTATATAGCGGCGGATACAGACGAATTTATTGTTTTCATCTGAAATCGTCTGGAGTCTTTCTACCCTGCCGTCTTCGTAAACACCTTCTTCATATTCTTCAGGAGAATAGTAAAGTTCCGTCGGAACCGATGTTTTAGCTTCCATACCTACCGGAAGGATATTTTTACCGATAAATTTATTCAGAAGGGAACTTTTTCCGGAACTGAATTCCCCTACAACGGGGACAAAAAGAGGCATATTCGTCACGGCATCGACAATTTTTTTAATCTTCCCGGCAGACATTTCAGATTTTTCTGCGATTCCTGCAAGTTCTTCCAACACATTTAAAAAGATTCTCTTAGATTCGAGTTCCATAGCTCTCTCCTTTCAAAAGTTAAAAAATACCGTCTCCTTTAAAGCCGTCACAAAAACACGGCAGATTCATGCCTGTTTTCATGAACGAACTCATCACACTCATATAAATCGTCTGACAAACCGTTTTTCCGAAAATTTTCGAAAAAAAAGTTCTCAAACTTAAAATTTTTTTCTGAAGCAGTTTTACAGCTTCTTTTTATTTGTATTGTATGGCTATGACTGGGCGTATGCTGCCCAAGTGAAAAAATTTTTTAAAGAATTCTTAAGATACAACTACAAAAGTGGCGTGCCGTTTTTCGGTTTTATCACGTCTGTACGAGAAGTAGCCTTCTGTGCAGAAAGTGCACTCGGAATTGTCGGTAATTTTTGTAATTCCGGCTTTTATAAGCTCGTTTTTTATCGCCGTCTTCAAATCGGCGTGCAGTTTTCCGCCGACATAACTCATTGGAATTTCTGAATTTTCAAATCTTTCGCGAAGTTCTTCGCCTATTTCAAAGCAGCAAAGCCCGATTCCAGGGAAGATTACAGCTTCAATGTTTTTGCAGCCCATTTCAGCCATCATTTTTGCCCCTTTCGAGACGATTTTCTGCTCTGTTCCGCGCCAGCCGCTGTGGAAAACTCCTGCGATATCTGCGCTTCTGTCAAAAAGGAGGACAGGGATGCAGTCGGCTGTTCTGATGAGGGCGATCGATGGTTTTGTGATGATTATCCCGTCACCCTCGCCGTCGCCGTCAACAAAAATCGTGTCGCTATGGATCTGATGAGGCCGCCAGAGCGTGCTTAAACCGAACTCAAGCTTCAGTTCAGCCTCGATCTGTGCAATTTCAGCCTTTGCGTCGCGCTCTTTTATGAAGCCGCAGGATATCATTCGAAATCTTTCCTTCCGAGTTTTTCGGCATCGACTGTTTTTTCACCTTCCTCGGTGAGAACTCTGATTTTTGTCTGGGCATCCTCGAGATAGGTTTTTATCGAAACCGAGAGTTTTACACCCTCTTCGTAAAGCTTGACAGCTTCTTCTATCTCAGGATTTTCATTGAGTTTTTCGACAATTTCTTCAAGTCTTTTCATCTTTAGCGCAAGTGAGTCTTTCTTTTCCATCTTTACCTCCGAAAAAACGGAAAATATTATAGTTCAAAGCGCAAAAGTCAAAAAGTCACTTAAAAATCGCTATTTCCTGAAAAATCACTACAATTTCCCGTTTTTGTTGTTTTGAACTTTTTTTAGGAGCGAAAAATGGTCGAAATTCCCAACATCAAAGGGCTTAAGGAAGAGGATTACGAGCTTTTCAGGCACGATATGGAAATAAAAAAGCTGGGCGCACAGAATTTCATGTCGCCGCTCACATCGAATAAAAAAATCTACGAGTCGCAGATGATCCCCGAAGACGAGCGCGTTCTTGCCTTCATCGACAAAAGCATGGTCGAATCGATCCAGAGCCAGGGACTCAAGGTTCCGTCGTTCGAAAAGGCGGGTCCGAGAACCAAGCTCTTTTTTGAACCCGGTGAGACCACTTCGGCAGTAGTTACCTGCGGCGGGATCTGCCCAGGCCTCAATGCAGTCATCCGCGGGATCGTCGTAATGAACTACTACCGCTACAACAACCAGCGCACCCTCGGGATCAACTACGGCTACGCAGGCTTGGTCAAGGAATTGGGCTATGAGATCAAGCACCTGACTCCGGCGATGGTAGAGAACAAGCAGCTTCAGGGCGGCACATTCATCGGAACGAGCCGCGGCAATCAGGATGCCGAAAAGATGGTCGACAGGCTCGACGAGCTCGGAGTAAACATCCTCTACACGATAGGAGGTGACGGCACGCAGCGCGGCGCGATCTCTCTCATCAACGAGATCGAAAAGAGGAACCTCAAGATCTCGGTCATCGGCATCCCGAAAACGATCGACAACGACATCAACTACATAGAACGCTCTTTCGGAACAGAAACGGCATTCTCCGAAGCGTGCGAATCGATAAATTCGGCCTACACCGAGGCGACTTCGATCCACAACGGGATCGGTATCGTCAAACTCATGGGACGAGAGTCAGGCTTCATCGCGGCGAACGCAACACTTGCGACGAACCAGGTCGATTTCTGCCTCATTCCCGAGATGGATTTCAGAATGACAGGCGAAGGAGGCTTCCTTGATTCGGTCGAAAAAAGGCTCCGCCGCAAAAAATTCTGCGTCATCGTTGTAGCAGAAGGTGCAGGACAGGAATATGTCAGAGATCCCGAAAAAATCGAATACGACGCTTCTGGCAATGCTAAACTTGGCGACATCGGCATTTTCATCAAAGACAAGATCAAAAGCTACCTCAAAGCGAAAGGAATGCTTTTCGGCATCAAATACATCGATCCGAGCTACATCATCCGCTCCTGCCCGCCTACCCCGAACGATTCTATTTTCTGCTCGCAGCTCGCGCAGATGGCGGTCCACGCCGGAATGAGCGGCAGGACCGGAATGGTCGTCGGATACCTCAACGGCCAGTTCATCCACATCCCGATGGATCTCGCAACATCGAAACGCAAAAAGATCGACCTCAACGGTCCGCTCTGGCTCTCCGTCCTCGAAGAAACCGGTCAGCCGCCGGTGATGTAACGGTAGAACAATGCCGAACGTAGTTTCAGTTTCAGAAGTCACCAGCATCAAAGCTGAAAGAGTCCTTTTCCAAAATATCTCTTTCGGGGTCGAAAGCGGCGAAAAAGTCGCCCTCATCGGCGTCAACGGCTGCGGAAAATCGACTCTCCTCAAGATAATCGCGGGTCTTGAAGAGCCCGAAAGCGGAAAAGTCGCAATAAACAAATCGGTCAATGTCGCGTTTTTGAGCCAGATTCCGGAAGTTAAACCGGACGACACGATCGCAGACCACATATTTTCGGGAAACGATGAAAAACTCAACCTCATCAAGCGTTATGAAATGGCGTGCAGCGGGTTCGGCACTGAAAACGCGCTCGAACTTTCCGAAAAGATAGACGCTCTGAATGTGCGGAGCTACGAATCTGAGATCAAGGCGATACTCACCCGCCTCGGCATCAGCGACCTCACCCTGAAAATGGGCGAACTTTCGGGCGGAATGGTGAAAAAAGTGGCTCTGGCGCAGTGCATCGTCAAGGATTCGGGGCTGCTTCTGCTCGACGAACCTACAAACCACCTCGACATCGACACGATCGTCTGGCTTGAAGAGTATCTCAAGGAGACTAAAAAAGCTGTCATCATGGTGACGCACGACCGCTATTTCCTCGATTCTGTGTGCAGCTCGATATACGAGATCGAAGGTTCAGACCTCTTTCACTACAAAGGTTGCTACGACTACTATCTTGAAAAGAAATCGGAATATTTTCAATCACTTGTATCGAATGAAGAACGCATCCGTGCGATACTCAGACGCGAACTCGCATGGCTCGCGAGAGGACCGAGAGCGAGAGCCACGAAATCGAAGGACCGCATCGAAAACATCCAGAAAATGATGCAGCGCGAGAAACCCGAAGAGGATAAAAACATAGAACTCGCAGTCCAGGGAAAAAGGATCGGCAAAAAGATACTTGAGCTTAAAAACATCTCTTTTTACTGGAACAACTCACCGATATTACACGACTTTTCGTTCGCATTCAAAAAAGATACAAGACTCGGGATAGTAGGCGGAAACGGAACAGGAAAGACCACCTTTCTCGATATTCTGACCGGCAGACTGCAACCCAAAAGCGGCGAATACGATATCGGCGTAAACACCGAATTTTCATACTTCGACCAGACTTCGCGCGACCTTCCGCCCGACATGCGGCTTATTGATTTCGTCAAGTCGAAAGGCGAAAACATCACTCTCGCCGACGGTTCCAAGATCTCGGCGTCACAGATGCTCGAAAAATTTTTGTTCGATTCATCCGTCCACTACACGAAGATCGAAAAACTTTCGGGCGGAGAAAAAAGACGCCTCTATCTCGTCGCGATCCTCATGAACAACCCCAATTTTATCGTCCTCGACGAGCCGACGAACGACCTCGACATAAAGACGCTTTCTGTACTTGAAGACTTCCTCTCATCGTTCGCAGGGCCAATAGTTGTCGTAAGCCACGACCGCTATTTCTTAGACAGAACCGTCGATACCCTTCTAATTTTCAGAGGAAACGGCGTCATCGAAAGTTTCGTAGGCAAAGCGAGCGAATGGATCGAACAGGAGCGGAAAAATTCAAGAGCGGAGCAGAAAAAGACGGTAAAACCCAAAGAAGAAGCGGTCAAACCACGCACCTTGCAGAATGACGCCCCCAAACTCACCTACTCCCAGCGCATAAGACTTGCCGAGCTCGAAAAATTGATTCCGGAAACTGAAAACGAGATTGCTGAGATCGAAAAAAAGATGGCGAACTACGAAGAAAACAAGAACAATATGGCGGAACTTTCCGAAAAATACGCAAAACTCAAGGCTCAATACGACTCGATATTCGAGGAATACATCGAACTCTCGGAAAAGGAATAAAAACTTAACTTAAGGCTCCACTGTTGTAGGGGAGCTGGCTGCTTAGCAGTCTGAGGGGTATGAGAGAAACGTCTTACTGACCTAACTGGATTTTCAATTCTCTGAAATTTATTGCTTTTGAATCAGGTTCGCTGCCGTAATCAAATTCGACTTTTTTCTTTGAACCGGGGAGAGCGAAAAGACTTTTGAAGAAACCTTCTGCGTTTTCAAGCACTATTTTGCTGACATACCCTACTTCGTGTCCGTGGTCGCAGTTGTTGAAAAAATCCTCTTTCGCCTTGTTGCTCAGCAGATTGAAGTACTCGTAACCTTCTTTCCTGTATTTTGCCTTTACATCCTCATATTTGCTCTCGTCCAGCACATCTATTTTCCGGCCGCTCGCATCCCTGATCTTTTTGGCGGGATAGCGGATTATCGTGGTGTATTCGGTTTTCCACTTCTCGTTCGTCCGCTTCGGACCGATGACTTTAAGGCCGGAAACGACCACTTTTTCAGGATCTTCCTTAATAAAGACATCCTTCAGATCGACGCTGTAGGTGGCTTCAAACGAGTATGTCGCGACTTCGACATAGTAATCGCGATAGTTGTCGCTCCACGGGAAAAATGTTTTCTGAATGCTTTCCTGAAGCGGCTCTTTAATGAATTTTGTCCCTGAAATCTCAACATTTACCAGACCGAGTTCCAGAATATTGTGAAGTTTTCCGAAATGGAGCGTCGCATGCTCGGAATGGCGCATTTTCTCTTCGAGGTCGTTTATCCTGAGCTGAGCCTGCGACAGAGAATCCTCAAATCCGACCTTATCTCTCCACGATTTCACAGCCAGCACACCGGCAGCCAGTAAAATCACAAGAAGTATCGTATTGACAGCTATAATCAATTTCGAAGACATGAAACACCTCCAAAAAACACAAAAAACACCGTATTTTAAAAGCGTTTGAGTGTGTGGCAAGTTTTTGAGCCTCTGCCAACTTTAATGAGGAATAAAACCCAAAAAGGCGAAGAACATTTTTCATTTTTTACTTGCAAAAGAGATTTTTTTTCTTATATTCCGCGCCGCGTGGGGCAATAGCTCAGCTGGGAGAGCGCGTGCTTCGCATGTACGAGGTCGCCGGTCCGAATCCGGTTTGCTCCACCATTCTTCTGTTTATCACGCACTTTTGGAGAGTTTATGACAAAAAAAGCGGTCGATTTGCTTAAAGACAAGCCATCGCAGGCGATTCTCTCGCTTTCGATCCCCATTATTCTCCTCAACATCTTAAAAGGCGGATTCAACATCGTTGATATGTTCTGGCTCGGGCGTCTCGGCAAGGATTTTCTTGCCGGAGTAAGCGCATCGGTATTTATGGTCTGGGCAGTAAACGGCCTCACGGCACTCGCAACAGTCGGCATAATTGCCGGAGTTTCGAGAAATATCGGCGAAGGGAGGCTCGAAACGGCGAAAAGCAACTGCATGAGAGCGCTTGAACTCACCTTCCTGCTCGGTGCGGCGTGCTCGATCTTTCTTTTTCCGCTGATAAATCCCTTAGTTGACATGATAAAACTTGAATCGACAGCCAGAACGGCGGGAGTCGAGTATCTTCAGATAATGATCGGCACTTCCTTCGTCGCATTCATGATGTTTTCGCTCCACTCCATCCTCATAGCGTGGGGAGACACAAAAACACCGGTAACAGTTGAAATCATTACGTTTATTTTTAACATAGTGTTAAGTCCGCTCCTCATGTTCGGCTACGGTCCGATACCGAGACTTGAAACTGTCGGAGCCGCGGTCGCAACAATAATATGCTACCTGATCGCATCGCTCCTCTACCTTTACATCATCGTCAGAAACAAATGGATCCGCCTTGCAAGAACGGGTGACGAGATCAGACTGTTCCGCTATATCACGCTCGGCTGCCCGGTCGCGCTTTCGAGCATGTTTTTCTCCTTCATCTACTTTTTTATTGCCAAAGTTACCGCAATTTTCGGCTCAGGTGCGATCGGTGCAATGGGGATCGGCCACAAAATAGAATCTTTCACCTACTTCATCGCCCACGGTTTCGCATCGGGTCTCTCGACTTTTGTCGGCAGAAACATCGGCGCAAAACTGGAGGAGCGGACTTTCGAAGCCTCGATATTCTCATTCAAAGCGGTATGCCTCGTGACCGCGCTTTTTTCGCTTGTTTCGATCATTTTCGCTAAAGAATTTGTCGGTATATTCAACACCGACCCTGACCTTCTGCACCATGGAGTGCGCTACCTCTGGTTCGTAATGCCGGCTGAAATAATCCAGTGCGGCGGAATCGTCTTTGAAAACGGCACATTCGCAGGCTCCGGCTACACAAAACCGTCGTTTTACGTCGCCATGCCGATAATTTTCGCCCGCATCCCCCTTTCGTGGTTTCTTGCGGTCAAACTCGGGCTCGGCGCAAACGGAGTCTGGCTCACAATCGCCCTTACCATGCTTCTTACAAACGGGATTTTCTGCGTTTTGTACAGACAGAAAAAATGGATTAAAACGAAAATCTGATTCGATCGGCCGAGAATAATTATCCTTCGAGGATCTCTTTTTCTTTAGCTTTCGTGATGTCTTCAAGTTTTTTGATGTAGTCGTTCAGATCTTTCTGGATCTTATCGGTGAATTTCTTTTCGTCGTCTTCGGTGATCTCTTTGTCTTTCTGAGCGCGTTTGATCTCGTCGAGTGCGTCGCGGCGGATGTTTCTAAGGCTGACTTTGAACTTTTCCGAAAGCTGGCTCAGCTGTTTTACGAGTTCTTTTCTTCTTTCCTGCGTGAGAGCGGGAACCGGAACCTTTACGACGATGCCGTCATTGCTCGGGTTGAAGCCGATGTTCGCGTTTCTGATGGCTGTTTCGATTTTGTTCAAAGCCGAGCGGTCGTACGGCTGGACAACGATGAGTCTTGCATCGGGAGTCGTGACCGAAGCCATCTGGTTGAGCGGAGTTTTTGTTCCGTAGTAATCTACAAAAATGCTGTCAAGCAGTTTCGGGGAAGCCTTTCCCGTTCTGTACTGCCCGATTTCGTTTTTGTAAGAATCGATCGACTTGTCGTAAGTTGACTTCAAATTGTCAAAAAAAGCTTTCTGTTCAAACATCGTTTTCTCCATTAATATGTAACTAAACTACCGATTTCATCACTATTCAAGGCTTTGAAAATATTGCCTTTTTCAAAAACATTTATGATTTTGACAGGCAATTTGTTCTCTTCGCAGAGAGTTATTGCCGTCATGTCCATAACTTTGAGCTTTCTCGCAATCGCGTCCTGGTAAGTTGTCTGTTTGATAAATACCGCGTCAGCGAATTTTTTCGGATCTTTGTCGTATAAACCGTCAACTTTCGTTGCTTTTACAAGAACATCTGCACCGATTTCGACTGCGCGGAGAGCTGCCGCCGTGTCGGTCGTGAAGAAAGGATTTCCCGTTCCGGCACCGAAAACGACGATCCTTCCGTTTTCAAGGTGTCTGACTGCATTTTCACGGACAAAATATTCGGCGACTTTGTTGATTTCGACCGCTGACATGACTGTCGTCGGCATTCCGTGAGCCTCGAATGCGGCTTTGAGTGCAAGCGAATTTATCATTGTCGCGAGCATTCCCATGTTGTCGCCCGTCACACGGTCAAGACCTGTTTCTGTATTTGCCGAAAGGCCTCTGAAAATGTTGCCGCCGCCGACAACGATCCCGATCTGAGCTCCTGCTTCGACCGCAGGTTTTATCTCGTTTGCAAGAAATGAAAGAAATTCTGAATCGATCGGTTTTCCGTCTTTGGCAAGCATCGCTTCGCCGCTCACTTTCAGCAATACTCTCTTATACAGCATTGTCACCTCCTTAAAAAAGTCACGAAAGTTTAGTCATCGTCCGATTTTTTTCAAGTTTTGCAAAAAAACTCTCCCCTCTTTTTTTGACAAAAACTCATCTGCCATATAGTATCCGCCGTTTTGTTGGTTTAATGGAGAAATTTATGAAAAAATCAGCTTTAATTTTAGTATTTTCAATGTTTTTCGTTTCACTTTTTGCAGAATCTCCATGGTCTTGTTCTCAGGACGGCGACTGTCCGGAAGGAACGACCTGTGATTCAGCTTCAAGTTCATGCGTTATGACGAAAGGCAAAGTTGCCGATTATGCCACGATAACGCTTTCCATCGGTGAAAACTCACCGTCATCGCTCGGCACGGACAGGATTTTCGTCTCGCAGCCGGCGAACGACCTTGTTCTCGGTCAGCTTGCCGTCAACTCCTATACCGGCGGCGGCGAGGACAAACTTTACTTCATAACAGAACTTTCCGCCGACATTTCGGTTTATCCGAGCTCTATAACTTTCGGGAATTTCAAACTTGTTCACGATGAAAACGGAAACGGTAAAGCTGATCCATCCGAAAGGACCGTTGCGAAAGGCGTCGGTGAAGGCTACAGCATGAAATTCGAAATCGAGCAGAAATATCAGGCTTTCAAAATGAATAAAGTCGAAAACTTTCTCATTATCGGCTCGTTTTCAACAGATAAGGAACTCAACGACATTGCAAAATTCAATGCAACCGTAAAAAGCGACTACATAAAAACCAGGACTTATTCGGGCGAAGGAGCCGTTGCTGCGACTTCTCCGATAGTTTTTCCGTCGTTCGCATTTGAACCCGAAAAAGGATATTTTCTTCTTTCGGCCGGCAAAAATTTCCCGAAAGCACCTGTTTGGAAAGAGATGAATAAAGAGCATGAAATCATGCAGCTCCGCTTGAAAGCCCTTGACGGCGCCAACGAACTTCTGACATTAAAAATCGAACTTTACGGAACGGCGGTCTCTTTCGGCAACGGAGTTGAAAAGATCTCTCTTTGCACAGATCCCAACGGCAGCGGAAAATGCGGCGAAGTCATTGCCGAGCTTTCCGATTTCGAAGAAAACCAGCAGTCAGTTTCGTTACAGATTCCGGCCGGAAAGGTCTCTCTCAATGAAGGCGAGGAAAAATATTTAGTTGTCAAGGCAGTACTCAATTTCTACAAGGACCAGAACACATATTTTTACATCACTGAATCCGACGTTACTTTAAAAACCAAACAAAAAATTGCCGGAACTACGGTAAAAACCGAAAATTTCAAATATTCCTGCAAGGAAGATGATCCCGACTGCCGCCTCAAACCGGAAGAAAATCAGGAAGAAGGCGGAGATTCAGGTTGTTCCATCCTTTTCGTTGATTAATCCTTTACATTTTCCTCATATCACATCTTTTTCGTCATGTTGAACGAATGTGAAACATCTCTAGGATTCTTCGCTACGCTCAGAATGACGCTGAATGAGACGTGTCAGGTCACGTCTCTGCCGTTTTATTTATGATTTTTCAGGTTCAGCCGGTTCGGTTTCTGTATCAAGAATTTTGATTTCGACTTTAAGAATATTTTTTTCGTTGCTCTCTACTACTTTGAATTCGTAGTTTTCATAGTTGAGAACAAATCCCGTCTGCGGCACTTCGCCCACTTCGCTGACGATAAAACCGCCGAGGCTGTTGTATTCGCCGTCATCCGGAATTTTGATGTCAAGCTCTTCCTCGAGGTCGCTTATTGAAATGTGGGCATCGACAAGAATGATATTTTCTTCAATCTTTTCAAACTGTTTTTCGTCTTTGTCGTTTTCATCGCGGATCTCGCCCACAAGTTCTTCAAGAACATCTTCAAGAGTGATTATGCCGGAAGTTCCGCCGAATTCGTCGACAACGATGCCGAGATGGTTTCCTTCAGCCCTCATTTTCTTCAGAGTCTCGTTGATTTTCTGGGTTTCTGGGACATAGAAAACACCTTTTCTAGCAACGGAAAGAATGTTGTCGTCAAGCACGGACTTGTCTTTTGTGATTAGCATCGCAAGGTCTTTGACATAGAGAATTCCTTTGATGTTGTCGACAGAATCCTCATAAACCGGGATCCTGCTGTGCCCCCACTCTTCTATTTTTTCCATCGCTTCGGCGATCGTCGTACTGACTTCGAGGAAGTTGGAGTCGGTTCTCGGGGTCATTATCTCCTTGACAAGAGTGTCCTTAAACTCGATTACGCTTGTAAGAAGCTCGCCCTGCTCTTCCTGCTCGAAAACGCCTTCATCGCTTCCTTTCTGGATCATGTATTCGATTTCGTTCTGCGTCATTTCGGAGTATTCGCTTTCTCCGCCCATGAATCTGACGACCCAGCCTGCGAATTTCGAGAGAACAAATGCAAACGGAAGCAGGATCCAGCTGAAGATCCTGAAAAGGAGAAGTGCCGGAAAAAGCCAGTGCTCCGGCATAAGTTTCGCGAAAGTCTTCGGGGTAACTTCGCCGAAAATGAGAACAAAAAGAGTCATCACAGCGACTGCAACCGCATCAGCCACAGCCTGTCCGCGGCTTGCAAGGGCGAACGATGCGATTTTTCCCGCAAGAACCGCGCCAAGAATGTTCACGATGTTGTTTCCGACGAGCAGCGCCGAAAGAATAAGACTTGGATTCTCTTTCCATTTTTTAAGAACAGGCGCAATAAAAGGATACTTATCTTTCATTATCTCCGATTTGACTTCCGAAAGTGCTGTCAAGGCTGTTTCCGTGCCGCTGAAGTAGGCACTCATGATAATGCAGATAATAACTCCCACTACTTGAAATGTAGGGAACGCGTCCAACTCGACCTCCGTGCAAAGTTTCTAATAGCCCGCTATTTAAAAAATAGCCGTATATTCTTACAATTAAATAACATATTGTCAAATTTGTGTCTGATTTCAGCCCTCGCCACACAGGAGAAGGATTGGATATTCAACTGCTTCTCGGCGCCCCTGAATCAGGGGAGCTGCCGCAAGCGGCTGAGGGGTCCGTGTGAGTTTCGATCACACTTTCACGAGCCCTTCAGGCATAGCGGCGTCTTTCATGTAGATGACTTTCGCGTTTTTGAAGTTGACGAGTCCGGCGGCCATTCCTTTGTGTTTGGTCACGTTTTTCCGCGCTGTATACCACACTTCACCGCATCTACCCTTCTTCGCTTTGCTGTAAAGAATGGCAAGTGCGCATGCTGTCAGGATATCCTGCTGTTTGGGTTCCTCCCCTTTTTTCATCCGCATTATGACGTGGCTTCCGTGGTAGTCTTTCGCATGGAACCAGATATCGTGCGGAAGAGCGACTTTGAAAGTGAGTTCGTCGTTATCTTTTTCTTCTTTTCCGACAAGGAAAACCCGCCCGTTTTTTGCGTGGAACTCGTGATACGGAACATGGATGTTCTGCTTTTTCGGCTGCTTCAGAACGCTTTTCGGCTCTGCCGGAAGTTCGTCTGAAAGAGCGAGTTTTTCAAGTTCTTCGTTCAGGTTTTCAAGCCTTTTTCCCGAATTTTCGATCCCGTTTTTAGCCTTTTTTATGTTCTGGAAAAAGCGCTCCATGTTCTGCAGGATCGTTTTTGCGGGATCAAGAGTTATCTCTTTTTCTTTGTTTTCGTAATCAGCAAGAATTACTGAATTTTTGTGCTCAGACGGATCGAATTTCCACAAATTCTCCTTTAGAAGCGCCGCGAAATCAGTGAATTTCGCAAGATTTTCTTCGTGCTTTTTTATATCTTCCTTCACGGTATTTATCGCGGAAAGGATCTTGTTCCGTTTTTCCTCGAATTTTCTTCTTTTCTCATCTTCCCGCTCTCTGTCCGATTTTTCGACGAACCACGATTCCCAGAAAAGCGGATCTTCAAATGTCAGAGGGAAATCCCTCATCGGTTTTTCGAGTAAATTCAAACCGTTATCTTTCTTGTCACGCCAGATTTCCTTTCCAGTTTTATCCAGAACGACAACCGATTTTCCAGCAAAAAGAGGAATAATCAAATCAAGGTTTCCGGTTTCGATTTTTACTACTTTGCCGAATTCCTTCATCACCGAAAAAGCTGTTATTTTGCCGAAAAAGTTGCTTCTTAAACCCTCTTCAAGCCTCGTAGCAGTCTCTTTCGGAAAAGCACCTAAGTTTTTTACAGGAATTATGATTTTATCCTTCAAGTGAAAGAAAAAACCTGAAATTTCAGAAGATCCGTAAAGTTTTACCAAAGTTCCGCCGCGCGATCTGGACACAGCAGTCACAAGAGAATTTGAGGCATATTTATCAAGAAAATCAACAACTTGAATCGTGTCAGAAAGATACATGGGTTTTGTTTCAGCGGTTCAGAAGAACTTTTTCAACTTCTTTAAGCTGCTCCTGATCGTTTATGCCAGAAATGGAAAAGGAATCATGCTCAACGTAAGCAGTGACTTTTTTGTGCATATCCACCGCAAATTTTACAATGTCCGTGAGGTAATATTCCTGTTTTGCATTATTATTTTTAAGTTGAGATACAGCTTCCTTGAGGAAATGCTTTTCAACAAGGTATATTCCGCTGTTTATCTCCTTGATTTCACGCTGCGATTCATTTGCATCGAGAAATTCAACTATTCCTGAAACATCACCGTTTTCAGCGCGTTCGATCCTGCCGTAACTTCCTGCGTCATCAAGAATCGTGCTGACGATTACAAGGTCGGAGCCGCTTTCAACGAAGAATTTTTTCGCCTCTTCAAAAGTCTCTGTTTTAATAAGCGGAGTGTCACCCGCGCAGATAAGAACCGTATCGACATCACCGGAAACATTGGGAATCGCCGCTCTGACCGCGCCACCGGTACCGTTCTGAACTTCCTGGAACGAGAATTTAACATCGGGAAAATTCCTGCTGATGAACTCTTCGACAATCTCTCTTCCGTGGCCTGTAACGACATTCAGCGTGCCGCAGACCGGTTTCAGTGCCTCGATTATCCAGGCGATTATCGGTTTTCCTGCCACATTGTGCATAACTTTCGGAAGATCGGATTTCATTCTTGTTCCCTTGCCTGCCGCAAGGATGATGGCTTCAATGTTCATAACACCCCGCTATCCATTGTAAGTTGTTGGAATCGTTATTATAAAATCGACTGTCGGATTATTTTTGCTCTTGTTTTCAACATACATCGTGCCGCCCATGAATTTCAGTATCTGCTTCGATATCGCAAGTCCCAGCCCGGTTCCTTTTTCAGCTGTTTTCGTGGTGAAAAACGGCTCAAAGATCCTTTCAACAACATATTTCGGAATTTCGGGACCGTTGTTCGAGACAACGATATTTACCATGGAGCTGCTTCCTGAAACGACTATCTTGAGCTCTTTTTTGGCTGATGTATCTGCAATTTCCTCAAAGGCATCGACGGCGTTGTTGACGACATTCGTAATGACTTGGATAAGTTCCTGCTTCTTGCAGATTATCTTTTTCGGCACATTTTTGGCGATTTCAATGACAAAATTTATATTACTGCGCCTGATGTTGTATGAAGTAAGATTTTTGACTTCGGCAAAAAGCTCGCTGAAATCGACCTCACTTACAATATCCTCACGTTTGTAGAAACGTCTGAACGAATTAAGCAGGTCCTCAATGCGCTCTACTCCCTTTATCGACTCATCGACACTCGGAACTATCAGGCGTTCGAATATCGAAAGCGCCTCTTCATAAGTACCGGCCTTTTTGATATTGCCAAAAGCGTATTTGCACATTTCCTGATTGGTTTTTATAAAAGTCAGCGGGGAATTTATCTCATGGATTATCGAACTCACCATTGTTCCGACAGTTGCGAGCCTGTCAGCGTGGATAAGCTGCTGCGTGCGCTCCGCGATAATGTCTTCAAGGTTGCACTGATAAAGGAGAAGCTGCATGTTATTTTTCACTTTTATCGCAAGTTCATGCCATTTTACCGGCTTTTCCATCAGGTCGATACTTCCTTCGAGAAGGATCTGGTTTTTGATGTTCTCGTCGTTGACAAAATTTTCGTCACCGGTAACAAAAATGACTCTTACTTTTTTAGAAACAGCTGAAATCCTTTGATAAATTTCCATGCCGGTCTTTCCGCCGAGCACGATATCGATTATGAAAATGACCGGGTTATCCTTTCTTGCAAGATTGATCGCCTCCTCAGGATCAGTCGTGAAAACTCCCTGCATATCGGGCAGGAATTTTTTAAATGCGCCTGACGCAACGGTAAGAAAATCCTGTTCGTCGTCAAGAACACAGTATGTTCCTTTCAACATATGGCTCTCCAATTAAAATAATGCGGAAAGTCTCGTTCCCCAGACTGTTCCGTACTTATTTATAACAGTTTCCTTTAATTTTTCGTTTATAATTTCCCGACTTTCACCGTCAAAAGAAAACTCAAGTCCGATCCCTTTCTCTCCGGCTTCGTTTTCACCGACGAAAATCACGTTCCCCTCAGCGTAAAGCGGTTTTCCGAGAGCCGAAACTTCTATTGAAAACACAAATTTTTCACCAACAGAGTGCTCTTCGTCGGAAATCATAAACAAATATCCCCGGCTCAGACTTTTTATGTGATCTTTGAGGAAACTCGAAAATTTTTTATATTCTATTTTTATAATATCGTCTTCCATTTTCTAACCCTTTTCTGCCGTTACCACATCACGCATCGAGTATCTTCCCGCTTTTTTTCCGACAAGAAAACGCGCCGCGCTCAAAGCACCTTCAGCCAGAACCGAACGACTTCCAGATTTGTGCGAAATCTCGATCCTTTCACCAGCAAAACCGAAAACCGCCGTGTGTTCGCCGACGACATCTCCGCAGCGGATCGCGTGGTAGCCGATTTCGTCCGCCTCTCTTGCCCCGACCATGCCGCTCCTGCCGTCACGCCTTGAAAGAGCGCGTTCCGACTGGATTTCGGAGATTATCTTTCCCATTTCAAGCGCAGTTCCGCTCGGAGCATCCTTCTTTTTATTGTGGTGCATCTCGATTATTTCAATATCTGCATCATGAGTGAATGCCGCGGCAGTGCGGAGGATCTCGAACATTATGTTGACGCCTCTGCTAAGATTTGAAGCCTGAAGCACGGGAATTTCCTTTGCAGCCTTGTCTATCGCGGCATGATCTTCTTCTGTAAGTCCGGTCGTTCCGACAACAAGCGGCTTTTTGTGATTTTCTGCCCAGGAAAGAGCTTTTTTAAAGCCTTCACGCGAACTCAGATCGACCGCGATATCGACATCGTCTCCTGCAATTTCTTCTATATTTTCGAAATCCTGAACGACATCGACTTTGTGAGTGATTTTTATATCGGGATAGTTTTCTGCCGTCTCGGAAATGGCCTTTCCCATTCTTCCTGCCGCACCGCTGAGAAGGATCCTAATCATTGTCGCCCCCGTATGAAAGAAGCTCGTCTTTGAGGCTTCTCGACATAAGTTTTTTAATGCTTTCCTTAATGTCAGCATCTTTGTAAAGAACATCGTAAAGCGTTTCCATAATCGGCATTTCGACATTCATTTTAGCCGCAAGATCGTGAACGGAAGCAGTCGTCGGAACACCTTCAGCGACCATGATCATCGAATCGAGAATATCCTTGATTTTTTCACCCTGGCCGAGCCTGATCCCGACCTGCCTGTTGCGGCTGAGGTCTCCCGTGCAGGTGAGAACGAGATCGCCTACTCCGCTTAAGCCGGCGATAGTTCTCGGGTTACCGCCCATCGCAATAACGAGACGTGTCATCTCTGCTATTGAGCGCGTGATAACCGCGGCCTGCGTGTTTTTCCCCATTTTGAGTCCTTCGAGAACACCGATTGCGACTGCAAAAATGTTTTTCAGAGAACCGCCGAGCTCGACTCCGACGACGTCTCTCGAAGTATAGATCCTCATGTAAGGCGAATTAAAGAAATTCTGTATTTTGCCGATATCTTCAGAGTTTTTTCCTGCAACTACCGCGCATGTCGGCATCTTCATAGCAAGCTCACGGGCGAAAGTAGGCCCTGAAATGACGAAAATATTTTTGTAAAGTGCCGGCGGAAGGATCTCCTCGGCGATCTGATACATCATTTTGAGAGTCGAATTTTCAATTCCCTTCGAAGCTAAAACAATGAAAGTTTTCTCGGAAATAATTGAAGAAATCTGTTCTATCGACTTTCTGATATGCTGAGCAGGAGTCGCAATAACGACAAGATCTTTTCCGATGACAGCGTCTTTGATGTCGGCAACAGCCTTCAAAGATTCGTGCAGCTTTATTCCCGGCATGAAAAGTTTGTTTTCATGTTCCGAATTTATAGATTCAACGATCTCGGCTTCACGCGCCCAGATCACAGTCTCATACTGCTTTTCAGCAAGCATTCCCGCCAGCGCCGTGCCCCAGCTTCCGGCTGATACAACACCTATTTTTACCATAGCGAACAACCTCCGACAAAAAACCTGAAATTTTAGCGATACTCAGAATTTAGTCAAATTGAAAAAAACACCGAAATAATTGAAAATGGAATGTAAGAAAGGTCTTAAACTACTTTTTGATGTTGTCGGTAAGGAAGGTGACTATCTGTTCAGAAGTCGTTCCGGGAGTGAAGACCGCCTTTATGCCGTTTTCCTTGAGGAAAGGAATGTCGCTTTCCGGTATAACGCCGCCGCCGAAAACAAGAATATCAGGAGCGTTCTTTTCTTTGAGAAGTTCAGCAACTTTCGGAAGAAGCGTATTGTGCGCGCCGCTCAGAATCGAAAGACCGACTGCATCGACGTCTTCCTGGATCGCAGCGTTTGCGATCGCTTCCGGAGTCTGCCTCAAACCAGTGTAAATAACTTCCATTCCGGCATCACGAAGTGCTCTTGCAACAAATTTTGCACCTCTGTCGTGACCGTCAAGACCCGGTTTTGCAATAAGAACTCTGATTTTTTCACTCATTTTTCTCTCCTATAAAAAACGTTACAAACAAATCAAAACGCGGGTTTTTACACTATCAGGGAAAAATTGTCCATTAAAAAAATTTTTTTCTTTTCACATCAAAAGCTCCTGTCAATGTGGCAATTTGTCTTTTTGTCATTTTTGATATAAATACAACTATCTGATTCTGTTGAATTATTTCAATGGAACGCTAATTGCTTATATAATCGGTTTTTTTGTTGAGGAGGAAATATGAAACCTTTGAATGTTGCGATAGTCGGTGCGACAGGGCTCGTCGGCCTTGAATTTATTACGATTCTTGAAGAGAGAAAATTTCCGATCGATAAACTCTACCCTTTTGCGAGCGACAATTCGCTTGGTCTCACGGTGACTTACAAAAACAAGGAAATTGACGTGATTCCGCTGAATGAAAAGGAAATCGAAAAACATCCGGTGGATCTGGCTCTTTTCAGCGCAGGAGCCGGTGTAGCTCTCGATTACGCGAAACACTTCGTCAATGCCGGCGCGATAGTCGTTGACAACAGTTCTGCTTTCCGGATGGATGACGATGTTCCGCTTGTCGTTCCGGAAGTCAACGGCGGAATCCTCAAAACCACGAAATCGAAGATCATCGCCAACCCGAACTGCTCGACGATCCAGCTCGTTCCGTTTCTTCAAATAATCGAAGAACTTTTCGGTATAAAAAAAGTAGTCGTCAGCACCTACCAGAGTGTAAGCGGTGCCGGCAAAAAAGGGATCGAAGAGCTCCGCTCACAGGTTTCGGCGCTTTTCTCATTCCAGGAAACGAAACCGGAAGTCTTCCTTCAGAGAATAGCTTTCAACCTCATTCCGCAGATCGGTCCTTTCTACGAAGACGGCTACTGCGAGGAAGAGGTAAAAATGATAAATGAATCGCGGAAAATCCTTTCTATGCCGGATCTTGACATAGACGTCACGACAGTCCGCGTTCCAACCTTCTATTCGCACGCCGAAACTGTCTGGTTCGAGCTTGAAAAAGAGTGCAGCATCAACGAGATCCACCGCAGGATCAAAGAAAACAAAGAAATGGTCCTCATGGACGATATCGAACAGCTTCTGTATCCGACTCTTATCGATTCTTCGGGCCGGGACGAAGTTTTCATCGGCAGATTGCGTAAAGGGCGCGAGCATAAAAATTATCTTTCCGCATGGGTCGTAGCCGACAACGTCAGGAAAGGTGCCGCATACAACGCTATAAGAATTGCTGAAACAATATTCGGGGATAAAAATGATTAAAAGAATTACGTTTCTTCTGCTCATTCTGTGCAGCTCGATGCTTTTTGCCGAAAGTTATCTGACAAATGTAGAGGCGGAACCCGGACACGCAAGTCTGAATTTCGCAGGGTCGCTCAAATTTTACTATGATCTGCCGAAACCGAATCTTGTGAAGAAGGCTTACCTTCAGGTCGACATAGACGGCGAAACAAAAACTTTCGACTCAACGGTCGCCGACAGCGGATTTTTAAGCATCGACAATTCCCTTTCGCTTGCCGGAGAAGAGCTTTACAATGCGATAAAAAACACAAGGTCGCTTGAAGATTCCGACGACAAATCGGCTGCCGACGGCACTTATACAATAAGAGTGAGAATCGAACTCGACACTTCGTCGAACAACGACGACGATGACGAGGATGATGACGATGACGACGTCGATGATGACAACTCTTCTTCAGTTCCCGAATACGCCGAAAAAACGATAAAAGTGACTTTCGACAACAAACCTCCAAAAGCGCCTTCAGCGATAGAAGTCGAAGGCGGCAACCAGCAGATGCTCGTCAGAGTCACTCCTCCGAGCACGGAAGACGGTTCGTCGAAAGAAAAAATCGGCGTATATCATGCAAAAGTCACCGGTATTTTCAAAAGCAAAGATACCGAAACGCAGACGACTCTCGAATACGATTCAATAGTAGATTCTGATAAATACAATCAGATCTGGGAATTCACCGTCAAAGGAAAAGACGGATACGAGTTCATAAACAACGACGAAGGATCAAGCAGCCGGGCATACACCGTTGAAGTAACTGCAGAAGATCTCGCGGGAAACAGCGACGAAGAGGCTTCGATCTCCGTTGACGCATCTTCAGTCACGACATACGGTTTCTGGAGCAACTACAAATCACAGGGCGGAAAGGACGACGGCGGATTCTGCTTCGTCGCAACAGCCGGTTTCGGCAGCTACTTCCACCCGAGCGTAGAACTTCTCCGCGAATTCCGCGATTCTGTTTTATCCAACTTCGAACTTGGAAAAAGATTTATCGCGGCTTACTACAAATATGGTAGCTATCCGGCTGAAATAATCAAAGATTCCCCGATGCTCAGGGCAGCTTCAAGAACGATTCTCATGCCGCTTGTGGTCACAGCTTGGTTTTTTACAACAGTTTTAGGAAGGATACTCATGATTTCATGGTTGTTTTTATCTGCATTTTTCGCTTTTAAATCGAGCAGGAAAGCACTTCTTGCACTCTTTTTCGTCCTGCTTCTGACCGTTCCGGCCCATGATCTTTCTGCAAAGACAAGAGGAAACGCCATCCACGGCGAAGCAAGTTTTACGAACCTTATCTACTACCCGCAGATCGATTCAGAAATAAACGGAACTCCCTTCAAAGATGTTGCCGGTCCTCAGCTCCGCTGGCTCCCCTCGTTCACGTTCGGTCTGGCCATACCGACTCCATACATCAGGATAACATTCATCGGCGGTATCGGATATACGAGGTTCAAAGGACGTGCAATGCGCTCCGACGGCACCAGGAGCACTGACAGAACGACGATGCACTTCATCCCGCTCAAGGCTGAACTCAAACTGCGTCCGGTCTACGATTTTCCGCTTTATCCCTACATTGCAGGCGGCATCGACTACTATCCGTGGTGGGTCCGCGACGGCGGCAGCACGACCGAAAACGGCGGAACATTCGGACTTCACGGAACAATCGGTTTAATGCTCTCGCTCAACTGGATGGATCCTTCTTCGTCGAAAAAAATGAAGGAAAACGGCGTTGTCAACACCTGTCTTTTCGTCGGATACAAATTCGAGAAAATCAATGATTTCTGGAGAAACAAGAGCTTCGACCTCTCCAACAAAATGAAAAACAACTTCGAATTCGGCCTCGTTTTCGAGTTTTAATCCTTTTTTCTTTATCGTTATTATCGTAATTACCGATTCGCGCCGTCGGAATAACGTTATAACGGAATAACGGTATAACGATCCTGATTTCCGGCGCGTCGAACCTAAACGACACAATCTGGCGGCGTCGACAAGAACGATTTCCGCCGTCGAAAAGAGTTGCGGCGGCAAAAAAAACGACTATAATGCCGCCGTTTTTTGTGTTGGAGGAATCACAATGTTAAAAAAATCACTTTTGATTTTATGTGCAGTTTTATGTTTTTTCATGATTTCATGCGGTGAAAATTCTAAAAAAATCACCAAACCCGGCGACGAAACGGATGATACGGCAGACACGTCTTCTGATGCTGAGAATCCTGATAGCGACGGAACAGATACGGAACCGGCTGAAGAGGATCCTGACGGCGGAGAAAGCCAGGATGATCCTAATGCAGATCCTGATGAAAACAATGAAGATCCGGACGAAAGCAATGACGATCCTGTCAAAGAGACAACTGTCGTCGTTGAACCGAGTCCCGATTTCGATACAAAAACCGATGCTTTGATAGTAACGAGAGCCGAATTTGCCGAAGTTTTCAAAAAATTCGCAGATTTCCACACAGTTACCGGAATAATTACAAAAGTCGTCACTGTTGAAGATATATGCGAAAACGCAGTTTGCGACGACAATGATCCGATGAATGACACGCAGAAGGCGATAAAAGACTACGTTATGTCTGTCGAAGGACTCAGATACCTTGTTTTAGGAGGCGACATCGAAGATATTCCGTCAAGAAAGGTCCACGACCACTTTGAACTTCCGCTCGGAATCGCAGACTACACCGACGATTTCTACAGCGACCTTTACTACGCCGACTTCAGCAACTGGGATCTCAACGGCAACGGAACCTATGCCGAAGACGAAGACAGCCCCATTCTTGTAGCCAATATCGCAGTAGGCAGGATCTCAGTTTCAACAGTCGAGGAAGCTGAACTTTATTTTTCAAAACTTGTAAAACATTATACCGCTTTCAACACGGCTCACACGACGAAATCGCTTCTTCTTACAAACATTGCAACTGAACTTTCGGGCATAAAGGTAAACTCCGGATACTACTTTGAGACCGAAGGAAAAACCATAAGCCAGATCCCGGCGAACTATTCAATCAAAAAGCTTTACACCAAATCGACACCTTTCCCCGGCAACGGAACAGCCGGATATCTGGACAACGACAATGAAAAGGCTGCGATCGAAGAAGGCATGAACCTCATCGTACACAGCGGACACGGCGCGACATGGCTCCTCACCTGCGAACAGGGTGACGACCCCGACCGCGATTTCTCAGGAACGATGGCGTACGAGCTTGAAAACGATACTCTCCCGTTCTTTTTGAGCTGCGCATGCGAAGCAGGTCAGTTTGTCAAACAAGATTCTGCCGGAGAAAAATTAATGAACGCTCCGAAAGGCGGTGCGATAGTTTATCTCGGCAATACTACTACGGGTCTGGGAATCGCCGGCGGCAGCCAGTTCATTGACGAAATGATGAAAAATATGTTCGCATTCCCCTACTCCGTGATCGGAGAAAGTTACATTTTCGCCCACTTGAGCATGCCGCAGAGCGACACTTTCAATCCGCCGATACAGATGGTGAACATCAATGTTCCGGTCGTAAACAAGGACAGCTGGACCTGGACGAAAAAGTCGATCATCATGCTCGGCGACCCGATGACCGTTTTCTGGCGCGATCCTGTCGAGCCTTTTGCTGCAGAAATAAATCCGGAAGTTGAAGAGAATGAAGGCATCAAAACCGTTTCATTCCACTTTACCCCCGATCTTGAAGGTGCAGCGCTCCGCGTTTTTGCAGGCGACAAACTCTACGACATTCCCTACATCATGCATGAAACGGTCAAAATAAATCTTGATTCAGCAGTCGAAACGATCACTGTCGGCATCAAAGCCGAAGATTCGCAGTATTTCTTCAAAGAGTTCGAAATTTAATTTAAATCATCCGTCCTTGATAAAAAAATCTTTTTAGTTACTCTTTATAGCTTTTGTTTGATGCTTGAAGACTGTGGAGAACAGCATGGATCTATCAGTAAATATCGGAAAACTCAAACTCAAAAACCCGATCCTTACGGCTTCGGGAACTTTCGGATACGGCATCGAATTCACCGACTTTTTCGACCTCAACAAAATCGGCGGATTCTGCACAAAAGGGATCTCGATCGAACCGAGAGCGGGCAATCCTTCGCCCAGAGTGGTCGAAACAGCTTCGGGAATGCTCAATTCGATAGGACTTGAGAACTGCGGCTCAAAGCATTTTCTCAACGAGATCATGCCGAAGATAAAAGACCTCAAGTGCGCGATAATCGTCAATCTCTACGCATCTTCGGAAGATGATTTCGTCCGTCTCACGGAGATTTTGTCAAAAGAAGAACGGATCGATGCTTTCGAAATGAACCTCTCCTGCCCCAACGTAAAGTCTGGCGGCTCGGCTTTCGGCGCAAATCCTGAAATAATCCGGAGACTTACCAAAGCCGTCAAGGCGGCGACCGATAAGCCTGTCATCGTAAAACTCTCGCCGAACGTGACCGACATTACTCAGACTGCACTTGCTGCGGAAGCAGGCGGAGCTGATGCGGTTTCCCTCATCAACACTCTGATCGGAACTGCGATAGACCGCGAAAAAAGGACTTTCATCCTCGGCAACAAGATCGGCGGTCTGAGCGGTCCAGCAATAAAACCGGTCGCCCTCAGAATGGTCTGGCAGACGGCGAAAACAGTGAAGATCCCGGTCATAGGAATCGGCGGAATTTCGTCATTTGAAGACGTTCTCGACTTCCTCATCGTCGGCGCAAAGGCAGTGCAGATCGGCGCTTATAACTTCGTAAATCCGGCGATTGCAGGTGAATGCGCCGAAAAACTTGAAGAGTATCTCGAAAAAAGAAAAGAAAATATCAACCAGCTTATAGGATCAATAAAAGAATGAAAAACTTTTGCATTTTTATCTTCTCAGCACTTTTCTGCCTTTCATGCGCTACAGACTCTTTCGGAGTGTACCACACCGTAAAAAAAGGCGAAAACATTACTAAAATAAGTCAGTTATACAATGTGGATGAAAACGAGCTGAGAGCAGAGAACTCAATTCCCGAAGGAGTTGACGAGCTCAAGGAAGGTTCTGCGATCTTCATTCCAGGAGCCGACGAAGTCATCGAAACCTCACCGGAACCTTCACATGAACCAGCACCAGAAACCGAACCCGAACCTGCACCTGTAGAGACGTTTCATGAAACGTCTCCTGAAACATCTCCCGAACCTGAACCCGAAAATGAAACCACGATGAATTTCATATGGCCAGCTGCCGGAAAAATCGTATGCAAATTTTCCGCAAGCAGCCCGAAAAGCGACGGGATCGACATCGAGTTTGAAAAAAGCACCGACATCCGCGCAGCAGCTGACGGAAAAGTCATTTACAGCGCGGCACACTCCCAGCTCGGAAACATGGTAATAATCCAGCATGACAACAATTTCATCACTGTTTACGCTTATCTTCACACGATTTTCGCTAAAGAAGGCCAGCCGATCAAACAGAACGACGTTCTGGGAATTGCGGACACCACTGAAAAGAAATCTGTTCCGACACTTCATTTTGAAGTGAGAAAAGAATCAAAACCTGTCGATCCGGTGAAATATCTCCCGGGAAATTCAATCAGCTAACAGGGAACACAGCCGACAAATTCCTTGACAACAGCCTTTTCAAAGGCTTAAATCCCGCGTTTTATGAATGTTCAATGAGGCTTGTCATGGCTGAAGAAATGCTCAAAAAATCGACTTTCAAATCCCCTTTCGTTGCCGAAATGAAGAAGATCCTGCGTCTGCACCATCTTCATTCAGTCTGCGAATCGGCGCACTGTCCGAATATCGGCGACTGCTTCAAGAAAAGAACGGCGACTTTCCTGATCTTAGGTAACAGCTGCACCCGCAACTGCCGCTTCTGCAACATCGTCCACAACGAAAATATTCCCCTTCCCGATCCGAATGAGCCAGAAAACCTTGCGCTTGCCGTAAAAGATTTAGGTTTGCTTTACACAGTAATAACCTCGGTCACAAGAGACGACCTGCCCGACTGCGGAGCAGCTCATTTCGCCGAAACTGTTAAAAAAGTCAAAGAGTTATCTCCTGAAACTCTTGTCGAAGTCCTGACTCCAGATTTTCTCGGAATAAAGGAAAATCTCGATATCGTTGCCGATTCGCCGATAGACGTTTTCAACCACAATGTCGAGACGATCTGCTCACTCTATCCGAAAGTTCGTCCGCAGGCTGACTACAAACGTTCGCTTGACGTTCTCTGCTACATGAAGCGCAAAGGTTTCATCACGAAGTCTGGCATAATGCTCGGTGTCGGCGAAACAGTCGATGAAGTGCATGCTCTGATGCGCGATCTCCGCGATGTCGGATGCGACATAATGACGATCGGGCAGTATTTCCGCCCGTCATTGCAGCACATCCCGGTCGAAAAGGACTACACTCAGGCTGAATTTGACGCACTTCGCGACTACGGACTTTCTATCGGTTTCAAAGAAGTTTATTCAGGCAGATTCGTCAGAAGCTCCTTCAATGCAAAAGAGATCCACCAGAATATGATTGAAAACGTAACGACGGCACGACGTAACGACGTTACTAATTAATGTTACGACGGCACGACGTCACGGTGTCACGTCTTTTTTGATTAGACTCCAGACATTGGCGTCACGAAAAACGCCTTCCCGCACAAATTCGCTGTCGCGTTCGATCCCTTCAAGGGTAAATCCGAGTCTTTGCGGGATCTTGTTGCTTTTGAGATTTTCGGGAGCGCATTTTATCTGGATTCTGTTGAGATCGATCTCCGAAAAGCCGAAATTTATCAAAGCGCGCACCGATTCAGTCATTATGCCGCGGCCCTGAAACTCTTCGCGGAGCCAGTAGCCGATCTCGCTTTTCCGGTTGAGCCTGTCTGTTCCTTTGAATCCGGCAAGCCCCGCAAAACAGCCGCCGCAGAAAACAGCGAACTGCCATTCCTTGCATTCTTCAGGCATTGTCACGACTGAATTGACGTAATCGAGGGAATCTTTAACGCTTTTCGTAAATTCGACGAACGGAAGCCATTCGCCGAGATATTCACGCTGAGAATCGACCGCTTTGAAAATGTGTTCCGCATCATCGAGTTCAAGCGACTTCAGATAGAGATCTTCCGAGATCCTTAAGATTTCAGTTTTCATGATGTTTTGAGAAAATATTCAGTGATTAAAAGACGTTATCTGACCGAAAGCATTAGTTGTTGCCGAGTGTGTAAAGGACCATCTGCTCAGCCGAGAATGATCCAGCCGTGATCCCTTTGCCGGTGATCGGAGACTCGACATGGCGGTTTACGGTGATTATGTTCATCATACCGAGCATATCGCCGAACGGGTTGCCTGAATCACCACCGCCCTGCGAAAGCTGCATCTCGCTCGTATACTCAGCCGGGATCGTGAATTCGCCGTCATCGATCATTCTGCAGGTGATCGATACCTGCTCCATAAGGCTCTTCATTACGACAAAATTGACATCGATATATCCGAATCCGTTGTTTCCGGCCCATTTGATCGTAAGGGGCTCACCCGGAGTAACGTTGATGATATCGCCGAAACCGCCGGCCGTATTCGTCTGCGGAGCAGGTTCCGAAATAGCAAATGAAGGCGGCATCGTGAAGGTCGCCGAAAGAGAAGTAAGATCCTCAGGAAGCATGTTTTCGCCGCTGATCGTGTAGTCGACACCGTAAGCGATCATGTCGCCGGGGATTGAACCGTCTCCAGTTCCGTTAAGTTTGTAAGCCTGATCGCCGGGCTCGAAAGCAAACTGATAGGGACCGCCGTTGAAGCCTGAGATCATAACAGGACCGACATCAAGCGACTCTCTGCCGAGCGTTTCGCAGTGCTCTGAATTCGGATACGCATTGCCGTTGTCGTCGTATTCAGGAACACAATCCTGTTCCGGAGCACAGTCATCTTTGGAAGCACACTGAGGAACGCTTTCGACAGCCTCCCCGAAAGTGCAGGTATCAAGCGTCGATTCATCAAAACTGTGCGGATTGAGATCTTCGCGGGCAGCCTTCATGAAATAGCCTATCGCCATCGTCTGAGGCTGGTTTGCCATGTTTACGTCAATGATCATAAATTCAACGAAGTAACCCGGATTTTCAGGATTGAAATTCTCGGGAGTCGTGTTTTCATCAGGCTGTTCAGCCGGTTCTTCTTCCGTGTCAGTCGGATCTTCAGCCGGTTCAGCGTCCGAGGTCTCTTCCTGTTCTGAATCCGGATCTTCCGCTTTCGCCGGTTTTTTATCGTCACCGCCGCAGCTTGAAAGCACTAAGAGACATGCAATTGTTAAAATAGCCAACCAAATTTTTTTCATTTTTTCCTCCTAAAAAAGGTCAACACCGCGGGAGTTTAAATAAAATCGGAAATAAAACAAGTTTTGTTGCGGCGCCACTTTCATCGTAACGCCGAAACGACGTGACGACGTAACGTCAAAAATGCGCGCGGCGGCATTAACGATATTTCAAAGGATCTTCAAATCCTGCCTGCCTGAAACCTTCAAGACGAAGGCGGCAGCTGTCGCAGACTCCGCATGAAAGCCCGTAGGGAGTCGGATTATAGCAGCTGTGTGTGAGAGAATAGTCGACTCCGAGCGACATTCCGAGCTCGATTATCTCTTTTTTCGACATATTCAGGATCGGTGCCTCGACTTTTATTCCGCTTTCGACACCCTGTTTCGTGCCGACGGCAATCGTTTTGTTGAAAGCATCGATAAATTCGGGACGGCAGTCGGGATAGCCTGAATAATCGACAGAATTGACTCCGATAAAAATCTTTTCTGCCCCTAAAGTCTCGGCCATACCTGATGCAATAGAAAGAAAAATTATGTTCCTCGAGGGCACATAAGTCGAAGGGATCCTGTTTTCGGCGAATTCCGGAACTTCCAGATTTTTGTTAATGAGCGAACAGTTCACAAACGGCGTAAGATCGATCGAAAACACCGTCTGGCGAGGCGTAAGCCCGTATTTTTCAAGCGTTCTTTCAGACTGTTTTATCTCGATAGCGTGCCTCTGACCGTAAGAAAAAGTGAGCGGATAAACGTCATAACCCTGCTTCATCGCATAGACCAGCACAGTCGTCGAATCGAGACCGCCGCTGAAAAGAACAACTGCTTTTTTTGAATTATTCATGTGTCGTCACCATAAATCCGAACCGTATTTCAAGCTGTTTGTCTTCGTTGAGAAGAACTTCGGGCGGCGGAACAAAAGGTGCCGCCATTTTGAACGCGTTTATCGCCTCTCTGTCGAGAAAATCGACTCCGCAGCTCGTGATAACTTTCGCTTTTACGAGTTTTCCTTTCGCCGAAATAAAAACCTGAAGTTTCGTGAACCTGTCCTTTCTGCCGTACATCCTGCCGGTCGGGTCGTTCACGATTATCGCTGTTCCCGGACTCCAGTTTCTCGAGATCGCCTGTTTGATCTTGTTGAAGTATGCCGCATAAGCGAATTTCCTCGTGTTGAGATAAGTCTCGTTCCCCTTTTTGATATCTTCCAGAAAATCGTTCGACGGACTCATGAGCACTGCATCTGAACCGTTGAGATAAGGAAGAAGTTTCTTCGGGATCCATCTTCCGCCGACATTTACGCGCCCTTCCTCGTCCTTGTCGTCCTTTGCATCGATTTTTCCGGCAATCTCCTTGTCTTTTCCGGCAGCATAGTCACCGTTATCGCCTTCAAAACCTTTGAGTTCGCCCTTTTTGATTTTCTGCTCTTTGGCCGGTTCATTTTTCTCGTCGTTATTGGCCTGAAGCGGCACAACCATGTTTTCATCGGACTCGGCATTCACGTTCTCAGCCTTCTTTGCAAGCTGTTTCTTAAGACTTTCGCCGCGTACGTTTATATTTTCGTCGTGCTCCGCTGCAACGGTTTCTTTTTCTACAGAACTGTCAAATTCGGAGAGAAAACGGCTTTTGGAAGGTTTTTTCTCGATTTTCGGCTTTGCAATATCGACAACCTGCCCTTTCGGCTTTACATCCTCTTGCTTTTTCTCGGGTTTCGGCGGAAGAACGGGAGTTGCCGGAAGTTTCGCGGCCGAATCGTCGATATACCTTATCGAAACGAGGCTTTCATCATCGCCTTTATCAGTCGAGAGGTCGATTTTTATTAAGAAAATCAGCCCGTGAAGAAGTACGGAAAACAGAATGAAAAGAATCAGCTTTCCGCCTTTTCGAGTTCCATTTCTTCCGAAATTCCGGTCAGCCATTTCTTCATCTCAGAGTTTATAAAAGTCTCGTCAAAACCGTTTTCAATGCAGAAAACAGCGAACTCCTCAAAAATCTTCCCGAATTCAGCCTGCGCCTCGTCAAAGACCTTGGCAATGTATTCGACTTTTCCCGCCTCGAAACCGTGCGTATCGCGCAACTGTACCATCGCAAAACGGAAAATAAGCTCTCTCACAAGCAGTTTTCCGTTGACAGCCGCTTCGTTTTCAAGAAATTCGCGGAAACGCTCTTTGAAAAGATTTATTTCGGGAAGAAGTTTTTGATTCATAAGATAGAAAATTCACTATTTTGCCGGTTCTTCTTTTGGCGGAACCTGGCATTTGTTGTCGATGAAAAGCTGACCGGTCGGGCAGCATCTTCCCTTACCTGCTTCATGATAGCCGGCCGGGCAGATAACGTTTTCAACCGTGTCGCTGTATCTCGAGCACTGTCCTTCCATGATGAAGTTGAATCCTTCTTCGCAGCAGAGATGCTCTACAAGGTGCGTTCCTGCGTCGCAGTTGTCGAAAATTTTGAACGAAGGAGCAATACAGGTCTCAGCGTCGTCACGGAGATAACCTTTTGCGCATTCGCCGGAGTTGCTGTATTTTCCGATGATTTTGAATTCGCCGAGGTAAAGTTCGCCGCCTTTGAAGCTGCGGTCATACTTGAAAACATAGACATTTGCGTTGTCAGGTCTGTCAACGACCATGATGAAATCGTAGTTGCCAGGTGCGAAATCGTATTTTTTCTCAGTGTTGAACTCAAGCTCGTCCCATACAACAGGCTCTTTGCCCTTCATGAGGAAAAGCATTACGTTAGCGCTTGAAACATAGTCGCTTTTGATGTGAATTCTTGAAACATTGCCGGGAACCTGAATGTTTCTGTTCGGCGATTCCTTGAACTGTGCAAGCTGATGAGGAGCAACTTTTCCGGTAATTTCGGAATAGATCTTCATAACCGATTTCTTTACGACCTCTTCGTTTTCACCTTTGAGTTTGAGGATCTCGACCATCTGTTTTACAGGTTTGCCCTGATTGTCGGTTTTGATCATTTCGATCTTCTTTTCAATAAGGGACATTTTTCCGTCTTTTTTATCGCTGCTGCCGCAGGAAAGAGCGAAAAACAGCGAACAAACAAGCATGATTGACAAAAATTTTTTCATTTTTAACTCCGTAAAATATTAAACTGCCAAAAAACTCTCAAATAACATAAGCAAATTATTATAATTATAAAAAAAAATAAAGCAATTATTCAGCTTCAAAAGTTATGATTTTGGATTCGATTCCGGTTCCGCCCGGCGTGTAGTAAACGATAAGAATTTTGTTATCAGGAAGTTCGACCATGCCTGGATATCCGCATTCAGCCTTGCCGCAGTCGAGAATTTCGATAACATCAGACCACGTTTCGCCGCCGTCAAGCGAATAAACCATCGAAACTGCTTCTCTGCTGACGCTGGTGCCCCAGTCGAGCCAGCGGAAAGAGCTGACGATAACGCCGTTTTCAAGTTTAAGAAGTTCCGGAGCGTGCGCTACAAAGCCGAGACTTTTGTATGCAGACCACGTTTTTCCGCCGTCTTCAGAAACAGTCTGAACCATGTCGCCTTTATTGCTCGGACTCGAACCGACACCTGTTCTAGCCTGAATAATCCAGCGTTTGTCAGTAACTTTGAGCAAAGCCGGTTCCTGAAGCCACGTTTTTTCGTCGATTTCGGCTTTGACTTCGTTGGGAGACCATGTTCTTCCGCCGTCGCTGCTTTCATAAAGAACGACTCTCGTTTTAGGCGTTTTGGACATCGACTGCCAGTTGAGTGCGTTGCCGAAATATCCCGGAATTATTATCTTTTCACCGTCTTCGATCATAGAACTCGATGAAGCCGCAACTGTGACTTCACTGCCGTTTTCATCATCAAGCCAGATTCCGTTTTCATCCATAACAGCCGTTTCGGAATAGTCGAAAACGCCGCCGTCAACCTGAATGTGTTCACCGAAATTGAGCCCGCTGCTGTCAGAAACGGCGAAAAACAGATGGTGAACCCAAGGTTCTGAATAATCAGCAGGATAGCGGTATTTGAACCAGTTCATGCCGACTCTTCCGTCTGAAAAAACGGTGATCGAAGGGTCTCTGTCGTCAATCGTGTCGTCGTTCAGCAGAATATCGGGCTCTCCCCAGTTTACCCCGTCATCGGAAAGCGATACGATTATCGCCCCGCTTTTGTCGGCGTGTGAGCTGCCGTTTCTGTAAACAACCATGAACTTGCCGCTTTTGAGTCTGACGACATCAGGAAAAGCGAAATGACCTGAAAACTCTGCGACTGTCGAAGCCTCTTCGGGAATTTTGAATTTTATCGAAGAAACACTCGCATTGACGCTTTCGACTTCGGAATCATCCGCAGTTTCATCATCGGTATCCGCAGCTTCGTCTTCATCGGTTGTTTCGTTTTCATCCGGTACGGTATCGGTCTCAGGCGTTTCCTCTTTTTTTGACGATCCGCCGCACGAAACCGCAAAAGCCAAACAGAGAAAAATTACGAAAATTATTGAAGTTTTTGTTTTTACTTGCATATTTTGAACCCCGCATTTTCAAGTTCGCCGCTCATATCTCCTTCAGGTGTTACACCTGGCAGATACAAGCCGATTTCTGAAGTCGTGAATTTGAAATTTCCTGAATCTCCGGCAGCAATTTTCACCGAATCAACGGTTAAATTTCCGTATCCTACAAGCATGACGCAGTCTTCATTGTCTTCCCCCGTGACATCTTCGATCAGCATATTGACTTTGTGCTTGTCGGAAATACCTATCGAAAGCTCTTTTCCTGCCGAAAGCTCGGACAAAGCTGCTCCGAAAATAACGCTTGGAGTCGCAAACTGACAGTTCATTGAATTATCACAAAGATAGGAATTCTGATAGAAATAAAGCGCCGAGGAATCGTAGTAAGCGGCAATCCAATGCACGTTTGCCTGCGGATTCGGAATAGAATAAGTCCCGCCGCTCATAGTGATGGAAGCGTTGAAAAGAGCTGACTTCCATAGCTCGTCTTCCTGATTTGCCATTTCATTAAAAGCGTTAACACCGTTGTAAAGGTAGGTCAGTTCATGTGTTCTTGCCGGAAAAGACGCAAGCGGCTCAAGTTCCGAAGCCATACAGTTGACTGTGATCCAGCCGCCGCATGAGTCATTGCACTCGACATCTCCGGTCTTATATGAACTGTCAATTTCCGAACATGGTTTTGTTTCGCCTTTTTCGCAAATTTCACCGCTTTCGACAACGCCGTTGCCGCATTCAGCATCCTTGTTTTCACCGGAATCAGCCTGATCGTTGTCGTCTCCTGAATCAGAAGTGTCCGAAGTATCGTCATCTGACACAGAATCGGAACTATCGGCATCGGATGGATCCTGAGTATCACCTGAATCAGCAGTTTTGACACACAGACCTTCCGAACATTCCAGACCGTCGTTGCAGGTTCTGTTAGGATAGCATTTTCCACCTTCCTCGCCCTGAGCAGCTTCCGTTTCAGGATCGTCTCCGCCGCACGAAATCATCAAAAAAAGCGCAAAAAGAATCATGATATTTTTTTTCATAAAAACACCTCTGATTTTGGATTAAAAAAATTAGAAAAAATTATTCAGCAGGTTTTTCGAAGACTTCCTTGCCGTCAACACACTTCCAGCCTTGTTTTGCAAGTTCTTCGTGGTCGAAGTTGATGCCCTCTTTCGCGCAGTGTTCAAGAAGGAATTTTTCCATTTCCGCGAATTTTCCGACTCTCGAGTAAATAAGCGCTGTGTTGCCCATTTTTCTCTCTTTGTGGTTGATGTTCGCACCTTTGTTGATGAGAAGTTTTACGATGTCGG
Organism: bacterium; assembly: GCA_017963125.1. Taxonomy (GTDB): domain Bacteria; phylum UBP6; class UBA1177; order UBA1177; family UBA1177; genus UBA1177. The sequence goes on along the minus strand of JAGCUA010000009.1, from coordinate 51,732 downwards.
TGTGACCGTATTTCGCAGCGAGAGCAAGAACATGCCATCCTTCGTAGTCGTATTCTTCGATATCAACTTTCGGAGCGGTGACATCTTTCCATTCGGTATCGAACGGGTTCTTTTCCCACCAGTTTTTCGATTTTTCTTTCTCTCTCATCTTGTCGAGTTCTTTTTTGGTAAGTCTGACTCTCTTCGTCCAGGTCTTTTTGCCCTCTTCGATGATGTAGTCTGCAGTTGCAACAAGTCTCGCCTCTTTGCCGGGATCTTTCGGGTCGATTTCCTGAGCTACGACGTAGAAGAGCGGACCTCTGACGTTTTCACCGTCGGTCTCTTCAAGTCTTGCGCCTTTGGAGATGAGGAACTTCATGATTTCTACATATCCGCCTTCTGCAGCGTAGTGAAGAAGGTTTTTCTGGTCACGGTCGTAGGAAGTTCTCGTAACTTTTCTCTGGAAAAGCATATCACGTTCTTCTTCCTTGCCCTGGCCGAATTCATAAATTATCGTCTCTCTGCTCTGTTCGACATCGTCAACGAGAACAGGAGATCCTTTCTGGACGAGAAGTTTGACAAGATCAAGGTCGCCCGTTTCGACAGCGTAGAAAAGCTCTGTCTTCTGGCGGAGATGAACGTCTTTTTTATCAAGATTTTCGATAACTTCTTCCATTCCCGGCTGGACTTTTCCTTCGATCTTGAGAACAAGGGGTTTTTCCTTGATCACGAGGGGTTTCTGTTTCCAGACTTTTGCACCTTTGCCGAGGAGATATTTTGCAAGGTCCATTTTGTGAGCCTTCATCGCGAAAATAAGAGCCGAAAGCTCATATTTGTCAGTCGCATTGAGGTCCGCACCTTTTGCAAGCATATAGTCAACGAGTTCTTTCGAACCGCTCTGAGCAGCCATCATAAGCGGAGTTCTGCCGAAGTTGTCAGCCTGAGCAATGTCTGCCTTTGCATCGATAAGTGCTTCAACGACAGCTTTGTCGCCTCTTCTTGCGGCAGCCATGAGCGGTGTGTCGCCGTCGTCACGCTTCGTGTTGACGTTGGCACCTTCTTCGATAAGGTAATCAACGACATCTTTCTTTCCTTCGGAAGCAGCCATATAAAGCGGGGTTCTGCCGCGGCCGTCCTTGGTATCAACGAGCGTTCCCTTGCTGATCTCAGCTTTTACTGCAGCCAGATTGCCTTTTGCAGCAGCGTCTACGACAGCCGGAAGCTCTTCTTTGATCTCATCGTCTACGAATTTCGGTTTTTCTTTCTTCTTTGCCTCTTCAGCCTCTTTGTAGGCTTTGTTTCTTTCAGCAGCCTCTTCCATTTTCTGCATCATCGGATCTTTGCCGTTTCCGCATGCGATCATGGAAAGCAGGCAAATCATAAGCACGAAAAATTTCTTCATTTTTGACTCCAAAAAATTAAGTAAAAACAAAAAACCAAAGCGTTATAAACAAAAGACTAAATTTTATCAATTTTTTTCGCGCGCCATGTCATCGTGACGACGTTACGTCGTGACGCCGTGACGGCGATGGTGCGCTTAATAATAACGATTACTTAAGATTTTCCGGATTCAAAGCCTTAAGTTCTGGCAGAACAAAGCGGCCGTCCTTTCTGATGAGAACGTCGTCGAAATAGATTTCGCCGCCGCCGTATTCCGGAGTCTGGATCATGACGAGATCCCAGTGGATCGCAGACTCGTTGCCGTTGTCGCAGTCCTCGTAGCATTCGCCCGGAGTGAAGTGGATCGATCCGCAGATCTTTTCGTCGAAAAGGATATCGACCATCGGTTTCGTGACATACGGGTTTACGCCGATCGCGAATTCGCCGACATACCTTGCACCTTCGTCGGTGTTGAAGATCTTCTCAAGTTTCTCGACATCGCTGCCTTCGATCTTGACGATTTTGCCCTTTTCGAAAGTGAGGATGACTTTGTCGAACTTCGATCCCTGGTAAACTGTCGGGGTGTTGTATTCGATCACGCCGTTTACTGAATCTTTGACCGGTGCGGAGTAAACTTCGCCGTCCGGAATGTTGCACTGACCGGAGCATTTGATGCCCGGAAGCCCTTTGATAGAGAAAGTGAGATCTGTTCTTCCCGGACCGAGCAGGCGGACTTTGTCGGTTTTATCCATAAGTTCCTTCAAAGGATCCATCGCCTTGTCCATTTTCGCGTAGTCAAGCGAGCAGACATCGAAATAGAAATCTTCAAAAGCTTCCGTACTCATTGACGAAGCCTGTGCATAAGACGGGTTCGGGTATGCGAGGATGCACCACTTCGTGTGGTTTACTCTCTGTTTGAAATGAACCGGGATAAGGTATTTTTCGCCGTTTTTCTTCTGGATATCAGCCGGAACGTCCGAAAGCTCGTAGCTGTTGTTTCTGCCGTTGATCGAAATGTAAGCCTGCATCTTCTTCATGCGGAGAAGGTCGACTTCGCACATCGCGTCAAACCATTCGTCATCTGCGTTGAGAAGGAGCTTTCTCTGAAGCTGATAGTCAGTGTAGTTTACGAAAGCTCTGCCGCCGACAGCCTTGACTTCTTCAATCAGAGCGTGAACAAGAGGAAGCGGCCAGTGGTCTCTAAGCTCGATAAGGACATTTTCGCCCGGCTGGACATGCGTACTGTAACGGATAAGGTTTTTCGCAACCTTTGCGATTCTCGGATCTTTCATTTTTCCCTCCAAAGTTAAATAAAAACAAAAAAACGCAAAAGTTTATTTGCGGCAGTTTTTAAGTCAAATAAAGAGTTTCAGCTCCCTATTTTTCCGCCTTATTTTAAAAAATCGCGTTTCTTTTGCTCTTTTTGGAAAAATCATTATAATTCCGCGGCATTTTTGGGGTGTTAAAAAAATGAGGACGATTATGAAAAAAGCACTTTTAGTTTTTATGGTTTTCATTGCAATTTTCGCGGTTTCATGCGGTAGTGCCGACAAAAAGAAAGATGAAAAATACAATCTTTCGGACTACAAAGAATCGGCTATGCGCTATCTTCCGCTCGCAGTAGGCAACAGCTGGAAATATAAAGTAAACTACTTCGGTCAGTCAGGTGAAACCGAGATCAGCATCGTCGGGACCGACGGAGACTGGTTCCTTGACAACAAAGGTGGCAGACTCAAAGCCGACAGGCACGGAATACGTGATGCAGAAAGATATATCCTGATGTTCCCGCTCCAGAGAGAATCATGGATCACAATAATCAAGCGGAATACACGTGAAATAAGAAAGACTGAAGGTGTCGATGAAACGGTAACTGTTCCCGCCGGGACATTTGAAGGCACGATCAAGGTACACACTTATGTTGAGCTTCCAGGCAAAAAAGTGCTTCACTCATACCACTACTTCGCGCTTAAAGTCGGCATCGTAAAGATCGTTACAGTCCTCGAAGATGTCCGTGAAAACAAGATGATCCCGCAGACGACGACAGAACTTGTAAGCTACGCCGTGGAGTAGAAAATGGCCAACTCCAAAAAAATGATAATTTTCGATTGGAACGGCACTCTGATCGATGATGTATGGCTCAATCTGAACGCAATAAACGGTGTTTTGGAAAAGCGTGGGCTCAAACCGATAACGATCGAATATTACAGGGAAAACTTCTGTTTTCCGGTTTCAATTTTTTATAAGGAGCTGGGACTTGACCTGAAGGAATGGGATGAGATCGCCGCAGAATTCGGCAAACACTACATTTCTGACATAGAAAAGGTCAAACTTTTCCCTGATGTCGTTCCGTCGCTTGAAGAACTCAAACGGGCCGGCATAGAAACGGGAATATTTTCGGCGATGGAGCACGAAATGCTCAACAGACACGTCGGAATGCTGAGAATACCGCAATACTTCCGCTTCATAGAAGGAATTGAGAACCACTACGCAGAAGGAAAAACACATCTCTGTCAAAAAATCCTTGAAAAATCGGGATATTCCGAAAAAGAGATCCTTTTCGTCGGAGACACATGCCATGACTACGAAACGGCGAAAACGATCGGATGCGACGCTGCTCTTGTTTCGCGCGGACACAACACTGCAGAAATTCTGAGAAATACCGGTGCTCCGGTTTTCAATTCAATAAGTGAACTTATAAAAATCGTAAGAGGCTGATTTGAGACATTTAAGACATTTAAGACATTTATTTATTATTTTTTTACTTGTTTGCTTCAGTTCCTTGTCTTCCTGCTCGTCAGGGAAAAACTCTTCAAAAAAACCTGAAAAAAAAGGAGACAGCTCCGAAATAGGCTATGCCGAAATGGAAGGCGGCGAAACGCTCAAAATCTTTGGATATTCAAAGGACAAGGAAGTCGCACGCAAAATGAAGCTGCTTGATGAGGATTTCATCATATGCTATCAGGATACCGTAAAGATCGGCGAGGCTGAGAATATCAACATAGATTTCGATATCGAAGTTGATGCCGACGGCTTCTTCGAGATGATAGAAATTGCAAAAATGAAATCAAAAAACGCAATGAAGATCGCCAAGTGCATCAAAAAAGAGATGGAGCTTATCGGCGTCAGACCGGGGAATCCGCGCAATACAAAATACACTCTCTCCTACAAGATCGCAAAAGAGAAACACAAACAGCAGGAAAAACACAGAAAGATGAACGACCTGCGCTCGCAGATGATAACCTCTCTCGCAAAAATGAAAAAATTCAAGGACTGCTTTGATGCGCGGAGAGCAAAAAACCCAAAACTGCAGGGAAAATTCACATTGAAATTCACAATCGACCCTGACGGTGAAGTCTACGACATCAAACTCAGAAACAACACTTTCACCGACAAATACGTGATAAACTGCACTGTCGAAAAACTTGAAGACACCATCTTCCCGAAAGGAGACAGCGACGATGAAGTCGAAGTAAACTTCGATTATACGGCGACTTCAGACAATCCCAGACCTGAAAAACCGAGAAAATCCCTGAGCTTGTAGAGACGTTTCCTGAAACGTCTCACCTTGTTTCGCCGCCTGTTTGCGGTGATCGGCCGCCTGTTTGCGGTGATCGGCCGCCTGTTTGCGGTGATCGGCCGCCGCATTTTTCGCCGTCATTCTGAGCATAGCGAAGAATCTCAGAGATGTTTCACATTCGTTCAACATGACGATATTTCGAGAGCGCGACCGTTATTCAGCGGCAGCTTTTTCTGATTTTATTATTGATTTTTCGCAGCGAGTTTTGCTTTGATGTATTCGTCGAGACCGCCCTTCTGCATGATCTCGTCTACTTCGGGAGGAAGCGGCGGGAAAGTGACGGTAGAGCCGTCGGGAAGGAAAACCGTGCCCGTTTCGGTGTTGATCTCAAGAGTGTCTCCTCTTTTGACTTTGCCGAGAAGATTTTTGATCTCAAGTGCGGGAAGTCCTGCGTTGATGCAGTTTCTGAAGTAGATCCTGCTGTATGATTCGGCGATTACAGCACCCATTCCAAGGTATTTGAAGCAGAATGCAGCCTGTTCGCGCGATGAGCCGCAGCCGAAATTCTTGCCGGCCACAATAATGTCTCCCGGTTTGACTTCTTTAATGAAATCGGGATCTTCATCTTCAAGAGCATGAGACGCGATCTCTTTCGGATCAGTCACAGTGTATGTGTATTTCCCGGGAAAAATGACATCTGTGTTCACATCGTGTCCGTAAACAAAAACCTTTCCTTTGATGATTGCCATGGATTCCTCCTTAAAAAATTATTATTCCGAGACTATGAATGCGTCTTTGGCCGAATTCCTGACTTGCGGGAGCTCGGCATCGGCAGCCTCACGCGAATCGAAGCAGCCGGTCCTGATTTTATATAATTTCACGCCGTTGTTTTCGCTGCTAATCACTCTCAGTTTCAGAGATTTGAACTGTTTTTTAGCCGCAGCGACCTGTTCTTCGCTGTTAAGAGATGCGATCTGAATGGAAAAATGACATTTTTTCACATCTCCTTTTTGTGGAGACGTTTCATGAGACTTATCTGCGGGTTTCGTCTGTACGGGTTTCTGTTCCGCCTTTTTCTCAGCCAGGATCTCGTCTATCGTCTTGTTTGCAGCCGGTTTTTCTGTTTTCTCAGATTTTTTCGGTTCTGCGGATTTTTTCGGAGATGTCTCAGATGAAGTCTCTACGGTTTTTTCAACAGGTTTCGCTTTTTCAACAATTTTTTCTGCAGGTTCAGTTTGTTCCTTAGGAGACGTCGAAGGTGATGTCTCTACGGATTCGTGTTCTGCGGATTTTTCCGAAGGTTTGGGCTTTTCCTGTGAAGTTTCACGAAACGCCTCTGCATCTTTGCAGACCACACCGGGTTTCAAGACATATTTGTCATCGACAAGCCCTCTTTCAAGCGCATCCTCTCTTAGTTTCTGATATTTTTCTTTCCATTCATCGACAACTACACCGTAACTCTTGATCCTTTCTTCTACCTCTTCTTCGCTCAAACTCGTTCTGCCTTTTTTACCTATAACTACTCCGCTCACGAAAGCGACCGTAAGCAGCAGAACGAGAATGAGTACATATTTTACGATCGTACCGTTGTCTCTAAATTTATCCACGTTGTCTCTCCTTTCTTTTTCTGTTAAGTCTTCTTGCCAATAAAAGCGGATCTGATTCTTTGTAGTTTTTTGCGAGTTCGCAGTAAAGCGAAGTAAGAAATCCGCAGTTTTCGTTTATATCGGGAACTTTGAAATCATCAGTTACACGCATGAAATAGTAAAGTCTCTTTCTGTTGCGCTCGAGCTCGGAAACGGCATCGGCAATAGCGCGCGGCGTCACTTCGTCGAGAATGAGCCCGCGTCCCGATTTTCTAACTTTTTCGGCAAGCGCGTTCTTTCCCGAGACTATCAGCGCCTTCCTTTCGGAAATTGCATTGTTCACCAAAAAAGTGTCGTTTCTCGTCCATTTTGCAGGAACGATCAGTACATCTGCCGTATTGAGTGCGGCATTTATCCTTCCCCCCTGAATCGAGCCGTGGAACATAACGTCAGGACTTTTGACCCGCTGTTTCAGCCTGCTGAAATACGGTGAATTTTCATGCGTTTCGCCGTAAATGTGAAGTTCGTTCCTAAATCCCTCGTTATAAAGGATGTTGAAAGCCTCGATGAGCTCAAGTATCCCTTCTTCTGGCAGGATCTCGCCCATAAAGCAGAACCTTACGGCCCCTTCGATCTCGAAAGGACGGTTCCAGAAATCGAGCTCCATCAGGATCCCCTGCTCCATGAAGGCGGCTTTGCTTTCGGGAATCAGCGGACGATAGAAAAGATTGTATTCAAGCTCGGAAAAGAAGATGAACTTGTCGCAGAAAGAGACGACTTCATCGGACAACTCGGCCCGTTCTTCAAATACTTCCGGTCCGATCCCGCTTTCCGACGTTCTGTTGTAGTAGCGGCTGTATCTGCCGATATTTTCGAACCAGTAGGAATGCGATTTCGGTTTTACCGCACTGAAAAATCTGTGCACGAAAGAGGTTATAGACGAGTTTACGAAATTTGAAACCCTCACCTTCTCGCCGCTTTCGCCGAGCCCTTTTTCAAAAAGCGAATTTGAGAAAAGGAATCCGTCACAGAAAGTGTAAACCACCGGGATCCCGCGTTCTTTCGCGATCGCCGGATAGTTGAAAGAGTGGTTTTTCAGACTCCAGATGTGTATTGCGTCAAAGTGGTCATCCTTCAGAATAAAGCTGAAGACATCGTCCATTTTTTCGTTGAGATAGGTCCCACTGTACGATTCGAGACGCGTCGGAATATATGTTACCATCCTGCGGTATCTCGGCGCCTGCGTTATGCTCAGCGAAAAATGCTCTTCCCTGTCAGAAAATTCCGGATAAAACACAGTCAGAGTCACTTTTTCAGCCATGCAGTCGATGAGCTGCTCGACGAAACTGTTGAAAAATGCGAGAGACGCACCGCTTTGAGGAGACGAATCTAAAACAAAGAGGAGCGAGATCAAATTCTCAGAATCCACAGATCTCCCCTTTCAAAGCCGAATATGCCGCAGTTGCCGGGCTGGCGAGATGGACTTCGCCGTTTCCCTGTTTGCCCTTGAAGTTGCGGTTTGAAGTCGAAACGATCACTTCTCCGTCGCCGGTCATGCCGATCTGTCCTGAAGCACAGCCGCCGCAGCCTGGGTTCGCAATTACGAAACCTGCATCAAAAAGCGTTTCAAGTATACCCGATTTCATAAGTTCGCCATAAATCCTGCGTGACGACGGAACAATGTATCCGTTTGTCTTGATTTTTTTCCCTTTGACTATCTTCGCAACGTCTTCAAAATCGGAGATCCTGCCGTTCGTGCAGCTTCCGATAAAGACTGTGTCCACTGCCTTTCCTGCAAATTCGCTGACGTTGTGGACATTGTGCGGATGCGGCGGAGCGGCGACTTGCGGCTCTGTGAGAGCGTCAAGATCAAGTTCGTATTCAGCGGCATAATTTGCATCTGGATCAGCCTTGATCTCTTTAAAACCTTCAAGTCCCGTTGTGGGGATCATTATCGAAATCACACCCATCTCGGTCCCCATGCTGGCGATCGTGACTCTCTCGTCAAGAGTGAGTTTCGCCGCTTCTTCTCCGTAAAGCTCGACGACCTGCCCGAGGAATGTGCGCGAACCGAACTTTTTGAGCATGAAAAGAACGATGTCTTTTGCTTTTATGCCCGGTTTTCTCGTTCCTTTGAGAGTGAGTTTTACGCTCTGCGGAACTTCGAACCAGGTACGACCGGTCTTCCAGATGTAGGAAATATCGACATCGCCCATTCCCTGACCGAAGCAGCTTATAGCACCCATGATGTTGAAGTGGCTGTCGGTGCTGACGATCGTCATTCCCGGCTTTGCGTATTCGTCGATGAGAATATGCGAACCGATTCCCGAATCGACGTCATAGACTTTGAGCCCTTCCTTTCTCGCGAAAACCCTGCATCTCTGCTGGTTTACGGCGTAAGGGATCGTTTTTGCCGGTGCAACGCAGTCAAAAGTAAACATCGTGCGCTCTTTATCAGCTATCAGCGAGCCTGAGAATTTGCTTTCGAGGTTGTTGACGACGTTTGCGCCGCCGAAATCTCTTGCACTTTTGTAGTCAATATTGATCCAGACGATCGAACCCGGCGTAACGGGCTCGTTTTTGTCGATCAGATGGTCATAAAAAATCTTTTCAATGACAGTTTTTCCCATAATTTTCCCCTTCAAAAAAACATAAGCGGCCTATTTTAAAGATGTTGTCTGAATTGTCAATTTAAGAAAAGAAACACTGACTGCGCGCCAGCTTAACGTTAGAACTTCAATCCAAGAGATGCGAACATTCCTTTGTTGGACGGAAGAATTGAAAATCCGCTGACTTCAACGGGCATATTCTTCGGCTTTTCAATGCTTGTAAGCCACGATCCGACCGCAATCATGCCGGCACCGAGAACTCCGGTAAGAACCGAACCTGCCGTCCATGCACCGTGATGTTTCTTGTTGTTTTCGTGAAGTTCCTCGCAGAAATCCCAGTCCTTGCCTTCACAAGCATCGGAAGCGGCAAAAGCCATAGTTCCCATAGCCGGCATCATAATCATGAAAGAAACCGAACCAATCACGATAAGCGGTACTCCTGCGCCAAGATAAGGTCTGTAATATTTTACTTTTTCCGGTTTGGTGTAGACGTTGACGTAGGGATGCGGCTCATTTACTGCTTCCGGTTCAGCCGTTTCCTGTGTTTCAGCAGTTTGTGCAGGTTCCTGAGGCGTTTCAGTCTCTGCAGGAGTTTCCGGTTCAGCGGGTTTCTGTTCTTCCTGAGCCGGTGCTTCAGCCGGTTGCGCAGGTTCTGGAGACGTTTCAGGTAACGTCTCTACAGGTTCTGCGGTGTTTTCTGCGGGTTGCGCCTCGGCAGCAGCCTCGGCCTTTACCTCTTCGTTTTTGGGTTCTTCTTTCTGCGCTTCCTGAGCAAACAACATAAACACTCCGAAAATCATAAGCATAAACAAAGGAATCTTTTTCATTTTCACTTCTCCAAACAATTAACAATAAAAAAACGCATTGATTTTAAGCACAAATCAAAAAATTACAATTTTTGTTAGGGATGTAGTGAAGAAATCAGATTTTGGGATTACCACGCAGGTTCCAATGTGATGCAGAAAAATTCAACAGTAACACCATTATCCCAATAGCATACTTCTTTTTCATTTTGATCAAAGTATGTAAATAAATCCAACTCATGATCAAAGTTGAAAATTTCATCGTTTGTCGAATCCAACCAAGTGTCGTCATCTGAAGAACTACCGCCACCGAAAGCATCTGCATCAAAAAGGTGATATCTTATAGTATCTGTCGAAGCTGCGAAATCGATGGTCGCACTTTTGTTCCATTCAGCACTTGTCGAATTCGAAACTTCATTGGTGCGAAAGACCTCTTCACCGTTTATTCTCATCAAAGCCACCAAATCCGGCAAACCGCCTAAAGCATCCCAAGCTTCTCCGTCCTTGTTCTTTTCTGTGACTTTTGCTGAAGTAAAAGTTACTTTCCACTTCTTGTTCCAAGGACTTTGACAGAAACCCTGATAGCAAATCATTCCGTCACCCAAGCAGTCTAAGTGTGTCGAACATGAATTATTTCTGAGACAAGAACCTGCCGGGGAACAGTCGTATCCGGAATCACAACTTCCGCAAGTGCCACCGCAACCGTCAAGACCGCATTCTTTACCGCTGCACTGAGGAGTACAGGAGTTACACTCTCCGTTTGAACAGCCGTTTGCGCATGTTTCGGAATACACCCAGTCATTTGCCTGACATTTTAAACGTGCATCTCCACTACATGTATAGTCACCATTGTTGCAGTTTACTTCTGTATCACCATTCTGATTGTTATTCCCTCCTTCATTGTTGCCACCGTCACTTTGCTTGCAAACTTTGTCTTTTGATGAAAAGACATGATCCTCTTCATAACAACCGTTTTCACATACTTCGCCTGTTTCATGCCATTCGCCATTTCTGCATACAATTATCGAATATTCCGGCAATAACAGAGTAATAGCAGTCAAGTCAGAAAGACAAGCGTATGTTCCGTCGGTGCATTTCTGTTTTTCATCGTTGTTTGAAGCAGTATTGCATTTTCCAGTCCAAGAATCACATCCGTTGCTGCACTGCTCAGAGAATTTCCAGGTCAGATCGTTACTTCCGTCCATGTAACCGCAGAAATAGGAATTTCCTCCTTCGCATTTGTAGTCACCATAGTAACAAACCTGTGAACCGCTGCTTTCTCCGTCGTCGTTACTGCTTCCGCCGCCGCAGGAAACTGTCAGGATCATCGCAGCAAGCATAGCTGCGCAAACAAAAAACTTTTTCATCTTTAACCTCCAAAAGTTAATAAAAACACAAAAAACAATTTCGTTTATGACTACCAATTTGGTATGCAAAAAATCTCCGTTTATTCGGCATCCTTTTCTTTAGCCAGTTTTTCTTCAGTAATATCAATTACTTTATCACTTACAAGAATTGAATGGAAATACTCCAGATTGGCCATTGCACGTTCGTTCCTCTCTTTTTCAGCCTGGAGTTCCATCTTCAGCCGCTCGAATTTTTTCTCAAGAGCCGCCTTGTCCGCCTTTTCCCCGCCAAGAACGCGATAAGGCTGAAATTCCCGCTGACTTTCAAGGGATTTTCCGAAACATGACATGTAAGGTTTCAGAAAGCAGAGATTTTCGACCAAAATCTTTGCCTCCTGAGAAAGCATAAACTTGTCTTCGCGCCTGTTGAAAAAACTGTCCGCGCTCGGAACATGAAAACGCTTGTCGAAGTCCTCTTTGTTTTTGATAATTTCGCGAACCCAGTTCGCAAGTTTTCCCGGATTTTCGTAACCAAGCTCCCGAATAAAATCGAAAAGCACCAATGTCTCGGCATCACAAATCTTTTCCATAATCCTCCTTGCATCAAAAAAAACCGATTTTGCTTAGCCCTACCATTTTGGCATAAAAGTTTTTTCTGACGACTCACAAAAAGTTAATAAAATCAACTTGTTGCAAAGAGTTTTGGATTCTGGCGCAATCGGCTGACAAAAAGGCTCTGAAACAAAAACCAAGCCCTGAATTTTTAAAACGACCGATTGTTAAGCTGAAATAAATGACTGTTTACCTGCGATAAACAACCATCCGAAGTCCAAAAAACTTTTTAATGCCTTTTGGCAACTCCGTTACCTGCCGGCGAAATGCTCACCGTTCGCGAAAGGCGGGAAATCATTCCCAGATCGCACAAAATAACATCTGCTGCTCACAGCGCAACAATAAACGCGGAAATTATGGGGATTTCACTATAAAAATCAAGTTTTTTGTCGGAGCGCAGGCGGCTCGCCCGCATTTTCCTGTCATGTTGAGCTATGCGAAACATCTCTGAGATTCTTCGTTTCACTCAGAATGACGGTCAACCTTAATAAATTTTCGGGTAATTTATTTTGACTTCCTTGCTTTTGAGATTCTGCGCGGCAACCCAGTCGAAATCAATGCCGAGACTTTTCAAGTGTGCGACTCTGTACCACCACCATGCGTTGAGAAGGGCCCTTTTCCTCGAGCCGGAATCAAACTTTTCCTTGATTTTTTCAATACGTTCGAGCGTTTTTTCAGCTGCTTCCCTGACATCTTTGTCGATATCGTTTTTTTTCAGGTGGTTAAAAACTTTGCAGTTGTTGAATCCGAGATTTACTCTCAGATCTCCCGCCGCTTCGCAGTAAGCCTCCCTCCAGAGCGGATGCGGCTCGATAATTTTTATGTCGTAGCCTTCCCTGAACTCTTCCGGCACATTTTCAGGGTTTTCCTTGCGCTTCTCTATTACAAAATCATCCGCAGATTTGAGCTGCTCGGCAAGATGCTTGAACCACTCTTCGCACACCTTGGCGGCTTCATCATTTTCCAGACTGCCGAGAAGCGGAGTCAGGCGCAGCGGCACGAAAGCCCAAGTGTAGCGGTCATACTCGTAATGTTCCATGTCGATCGAATACGCCTGCTCCTTGAGATTCCTAAAAATCGCAAGCAGCGGCTTTACCGCTTTCCATGCACCGAAACAGTTTATCAAAAACGAGACGGCTGTGTGAAATGCCTGAGTCGATACATAGGATTCGACATTGGAAATAGTATAAGATTCAAAAGGCTTGTTTGCATAATAATCAGACGGTTTGCCGCCAAATGCAGCGATTTTTTTGAGCTCACCCAGAAAAGAGTCTATATCTTTTTTCAAAGCATCTTTGTCTATGCCGACTTCTGAAAAATCGGCACTTTTTCCGCAAAAATCCAATGTATGCGAAGTTAAAACTATTTTCTGAAAAAGTTCCGGAAGCTCAGTAAAATACCATTTTCCGCGCACCCATTCCTCAAGAAACTCCTTGAGATACTCAACTCTCTCCTGAGACTCCACTGGTTCATCGTTGCAGCAGCGTTCCTGCTGCCCCAGCAGAATCTCGCCGTAATTCACAAAAAGATCGCAGGCGTCTCTCAACTCCTCCAAATTTTTTAAATTCACTTTAAACACACGCCTTTTTATCGGTATTCTATACCCAGGATCAAGCTTCATCATAAAAGAGAAAAACTCGCTGTTTCTGAATTCATCAATGCCGAACCTGGAAACTTTTTCGGTAAGGTAATTTTTCATTTCTTCATTTTCAAAGAAGATTTCGGCTAGTTTCTTTTTTGTTTCCCGTTCAAGAATTTCGTCATAAGAATCATGCTCAAACATAATTTTCTTCAAAGGATCATCTTCGCCGCTTTCGACTTTGACTACGTATATCCCTTTACCTTCATGTTCCTTACGTAAAGACAAAACTTCTTCATCAGTTTTTGCAGTCATGAACAGTTTGGAAGCCGTGGCCAAAATTTCATGGCATTTTTCCACATATTCCTTGTACTTCAAAGTTTCAAAAACAAACTTTGCGGAAAGCATATTCTGACCTATGGCGGCAGTCAAAAAGCCTGTGTTGTTGAGCAGCCCTTTGCAGATTCCGTAAAAACACCTGGCCGCATTATTGTAATCTGAGATTGAAATCGAGTCTCTCAAATATTCCGCTTCACTTGGATAGAACTCTCTGTCAAAGCGCTTTTCCAATCTCACACTTGTGATCTCATCAGCTACGAATTCATATAACGCAGGAATATCACTGAAAGTTTCAAGTTTTCTCAGAGTGTCGCCGCTTTTAAAGACATCAAAAGTCTCTTTCGGCACAAAAAAATAATCAGAAACATCCGTATTAAATGATTCATCCGCTGTTTCATAACGGCGTTCCTCCGCAAAGTTGTCCCAAAGTATGAAATATCTGAGAAAATCCAGTCTAACAGCATCAAAGCGCGGGTTGAAAACCGACATCACCGTCGGCAGGACTTTGTGATAAAAACCTCCTATAAACTTCTCCTTGTTACTCAGAGACTTATCTGCAAACCAAAACTTCCTGTCATCGTGATTTGCGATTTCGAGCAGCTGCTTAGCCTCTTCTTCAGTCAGAAGCTCAGATGTCACTTTCATCAGTTCTTCCCTTTTTGCCTTGCTGCAGACGCGGAGGAGCCGTTTGTCGTATTCATCTGCCGGAGCCTCTTTTTTAAAAGCGGCCCAATCCTCCCTTGCTTCTTTGGGGCACAAACTCAGTTTTTCATTTTCACGTTTCCCCAAAAATATAGAGAAAACACGTCTGATGTTGCCTTCTTTGGTCTCTTTCTCGTCAAATTTACCGAATTTACTCATAGTCATCTCCTTACTTAAAGAAGTGCCTTTGAAATTACAGCAGAGCTGAATCTTTGGCAAGAATCTTTTCTTTATTTTTTTTTGCAGAACACCTCTACATCACACTTTTGTCAAATTTCAACAAGTTTCAGACTTTGAAGTCAGAAACTTTTATTTTTCGCAGACTTTCAGACTTTGAAGTCAGAAACTTCGCTTTTCCTTTCCGTCAGGTGTTTCCAGTATCTCTGAGGAACAAAACGCAGCTGGAGTTTAGGATTTATGCGGCTTTCTATCGCTATTATCTTGAAGTAATTCGACCACATTTTTTCAAAAGAATCCTCTTTTTCCGATTTTCCGAGAAGTGTTTCCATATTCATGTGCGATGTCATTTCATCAATAAATTCAACGTTTTCAGTTTTTCCTTCGGCATGATAAACTGCGATTCCGCGTTTCAGGTCGTGGATCATCCACCTTGTTCCGGAAAGACGCTCGTAAAAATGGGAAACAAGAAGCGGAATAAGGTTGAAATCGGGTTCGAAAGGTGCATAGAAAATGCCGTTTGAAAGCTCGGAAAACCGCAGCAGACCAAGCATTTTATCGTATTCGCGCGACACTTTTTTACGCATCATCATAGCAGTTGCTATCCTTTCATCCTGAAAACAGGAGAATGCTCTTTTTCCGTTCTTCAAAGCAGCTTTTATCAGATAAAAACCGTAAGTTTCGCAATGTTCTTCTTCCGAAAGAAAGATATAGACTATCGCCGTAAATCCGCGCTCTCCGCATATTTCCAGAAGTTTTAATGCAACCCTTTCCGCTTTTTCCGGTGAAGTTTCGACTTCCCGTGTTTCAGTAAAAAAGTGCGGCTGAAAACCGGTCTTTTTCTCGATTTCAACTTCTTCTTTCACTAAAAACGCATCGAAAACCGCGCTCAGAAAACCTTCGAATGTGCCGTCGTACAAAAAAATCATGCAAACTCCTACTAAAAACAGTGCATCATACAAAGATTTTTAATAATCAGAAATAAAAATTCCCGCCGGCATAAATAACTCTCGCATTTCGTAAAAAACAAGCTAAAATCGGGCGTTTTGTTTGCCGGCACTCCCGGCGACAGGAAACAAACAACTCAAACAAGGAGGAAAAAATGTTCAGAGACTGGGTTGACAAATTCGGTGCGGCGATAACCGTAATGGACACCGAAGGAAACATTTTAGACATGAACGAAGCAGCGATGCAGGCACTTTCGGGCGGAAGGAACATGGTCGGCGAAAATCTGATGAAATGCCACCATCAGGCATCGATCGACAAAATGCACGACATGATGAAAAACGACCACCCGAACATCTACACAATCGAGAAAAAAGGGCGCAAAAAGATGATCTACCAGGCTCCGTGGTATAAGGAAAACGGAGAGATAGGCGGACTGGTCGAGATTTCGATGGTAATTCCTTTCGATATGCCGCACTATGTCAGGGATTGATTTTTTAGTTATGATTTTTTTTGACTTCAAAAATTTTATAGATACTATCTCGCGTTTTTAGGTTGGCTTAACCAATTTTTGTTATTTTATTTTGGAGGAAATTATGAAAAAATTTTTGGTTCTCGCAGCTATTCTTTGCTGCACATTCGGTCTTTTTGCAAAATTCGGCGATCCGAAACCTGAGGTTATACAGCTCACTTTCGGTCTCGGTGCTGACACTGACGGCGACAGCTGGAACATACTCGGTGTAACAGTCGGCGCTGACATTGACTGGAACGTTTGGGAAAAGGCTACAACAAAAGCTCATGACGGCAGCGGCAAAATGTATGCAGGTCTTGACCTTGCTGCTCAGTGGTGGATTCCGACAGAAGAAGGTTTTGATCACCACTGGATCATGATTCCTGTTCAGGGCAACTTCATGTATCTCTTCGACACCACCAAAATGAACGGCGCAGGTCCTCTTACAGCTGTTGGTCCCTGGCTTTCCATGGGTGTTGGTCTTAATGTTGCTACTTGGGATGCAGGCGATGAAACCGAAGCTAAATTCAGAGCAAGTTTTGCTTGGGGAATCGGTGCACAGCTTAATTTCAACAACAACTGGGGACTTAAAGCCGGTTTCGGCGGCAACGCAGGCAAAAAATCTCATTTTGCACACGGACACCAGGACTACTTCATGGCTGAAGCAACCTACAGATTCTAAGTTTAATTGTCTTTCCTTTTTATAATTCACAAAAATTTCAAAAGTTTTCTAACTGCTGAGCAGTAAAACTTTATTCTGAGGCACAATGACTGAAAAATTCGCCGAAATGGCAACAGACACGACTTTTGAAGATTTCGGCTTCAAAAGCGACATAATGGAAGGTATACGCGAAGCAGGTTTCAAGATTCCAAGCCCGATCCAGGCTCAGGCTATTCCTTTGATTTTAGAAGGAAAAGACGTTATCGCGCAGTCCCACACGGGAACAGGCAAAACAGCCGCTTTCGGCCTGCCTGTCATGAATAACATGCTGCGGAACGTCGGGATCGAACTTATCGTGATCTCCCCTACCCGCGAACTTGCCTCCCAGATAAGCGATGAGCTTTACCGTCTTGGCAAATTTGCCGGGATAAGAACCTGCTCGATTTTGGGCGGGCACTCCTATTCGCGCCAGCTCAAACTGCTCGAAAGCGGGACTCAGGTCCTCGCGGCGACTCCGGGGCGTCTTCTCGATATGCTGCAATCGGGCAAGATCGAGATCGTCGAACCTGTAACTGTCGTTCTTGACGAAGCCGACGAGATGCTCGACATGGGTTTTTACGACGACATCATGGCGATTTTCGACTTCATGCCGGAAAAGCGCCAGACTCTTCTTTTCTCGGCTACAATGCCCGAAGAGATCAAAAAACTCGCCGAATCGATCCTCGTAAATCCTGTTTCGATAAAGGCTGAAACGGTCGATGAATCGACGAATACCGATATCGAGCAGTCATACTACATCGTCGAGGAAGAGGAAAAGCGGATCGCGATAACGCGCCTCATTGAATCGGAAAATCCCGAAAAAGCGATACTTTTCTGCCGCACGAAACTCGAAGTCGACGAACTCAGCACTTTTCTTGTGGCAAAAGGATTCAACGCGAAAGCTCTCCACGGAGACTTGGACCAGTCGCAGAGAAATCAGGTCATGTCCAGCTTCCGAAAAGGGATGATCGATATTTTAGTCGCGACCGATGTCGCGGCGCGCGGACTCGACATCGCAGACGTGAGCCACGTTTTCAACTATCACATCCCATTCAACGCAAAAAGCTACATCCACCGCGTCGGAAGGACCGGCAGAGCTGGAAACAAAGGGATCGCGATAACACTTGTCACGCCGTCGGAATTCAGGAATATCCGCAGGATCGAGAAAAATGTCGGCTCTTCGATCGAAGTCAAAGTCATTCCGACTCTTCACAATCTCAGAAAAGAACGCTCAAACCGCCTTATCGAGGAAATTCTGGAATACACCCCCGACAAAGCGGGACTTGAACTTGTCGAAAAACTTGCGGCTGAGCTCGATCCGCGCTCGATCGCGATAATTCTGGCATCAATGCTTCTTGAAGAACCGCCGGAAACCGAAGAAGAACCCGACCAGGTCGGATTTTCCGAAAAAAGGATCCGACAGCTCATGCAGAAAGAGGAAAACAAGCACTCAAAAACTCACCGCGGCTTCGGAAAAACAAACCGCAGACACGAGGGCGAAGAAAAGCACAAGTCACGGAAATCAAACGATTTTCACCGCAAAGACAAAAAACACGGCGGTTACGGCGAGGATTTTTCAAATCGCGACAGGAAATTCAAAAAATAACGTTACGTCGTGACGGCGTAACGACGTGACGACAATCAATTAAGCGAGCAAAAAACTTTTTCGGCGTGGCCTGCCGCTTTGACTTTTTCGAAGACTTCGGCGATTTTTCCGTCCGTGCCGATGAGATAGGTCGTTCTGACAACACCCATCGACTCTTTTCCGTAGAGTTTTTTGAGCTGCCATGCGCCGTATTTCTGCAGGACTTCTTTATCCGGATCAGAAAGAAGAAGGACTCTGAGGCCGTGCTTTTCCTCGAATTTGCGGTGTGATTCGACTGAATCGGGGCTTATTCCGATGATGACGGCGTGTTTTTCCTTGAATTTGTCTGCAAGTTCGGTGAACTCTTTCGCCTCTGTCGTGCAGCCTGAAGTATTGTCGCGCGGATAGAAGTAAAGAACGACGTTGTAACCCGCAAAATCAGAAAGTTTTATCTCTGTTCCGTGCGAATCCTGAAGTTTGAATTCGGGAGCGATATCACCTTTTTTAAGCATTTTTTTCTCCTATGAAATCTCTTTGTTGTTGAAGAACATTACCGCGAGCGAAAGAACGATGACTATTATGAGCAGCGCGTAAACTGACGCAAAACCAAGACTGAGACCGTCAAGACCGCGTCCGTAAACCAGATTGTCCTTGATATTGAAATGCGAAAAATCAGGCAGGATGTAACGGAGAGCCGTGACGACATTTACAACAAGTTCCGAACTTCTTTTCGTTATCGCATAAACCAGGTTGTATGAGGTCGCGCCGATGAGATAGAACGAAATCGTGAGCATCGCAGCGACCGCCGGTTCGGTAAGAGTCGAGCAGAGAACTGCGACCGAAATCACGGTGCATGTCTGCAGGAAAATCGTGTAAACAGCCGGAAGGTAGCCGAAAAAGCGCGGAAATCCGCCGAAAACAGCAAGAAGTATCGCGAAAATGATGCACATTACGACTATTTCAACAATAATAAGGAGGACCATGCCGAAAAATTTGCCCAGAATATATTCCGGACGTGCGATCGGACGAGCTAAAAGCGGATGAAGGGTTTTAAGCGATAGTTCCTTGTGGACAAGCGAGATGCCGAGGAAGATCGAAAGAACCGTCGAGAAGATCTCGATCGTTCCAAGTCCGATGTCGCTGATGATGTCCTGAACGTTGCCTATCGTCATCTGCGTGATGCCGATCCCGAGCGCAAAGATGAAAAGAGCGAAGAAAAGAAGGATGTAGAGCACTTTGCTGCGGACCATTTCGAGAAAAGTGTAGAACGAAACATTGGCAATTCTTTTAATGCTGTTCATTTTCTTCCTCCCTGACCTCCTTGAAAACTATCTCTTCCAGCGAAGGATATGAACCGTTCGCATTCAAAACCGTGTATCCTTTGCCTACGACTTCGGCAAGTTTGGAATTGAAATCACTGATGTCGGTGCAGTCGAGAACAAATCTGTCCGAAACGATCCTGACACCGTCGAAAAGCGAGAAAACTGCGTCTTTCATGCTCCTGTCGCACGAAAATTCAATCGAATATCTGACGTCTTCCGGACGGATGATCTCATGCAGAGAGCCGAAACTTTTGAGCTTTCCGTGCTCGATGATGAGGACTCTGTCGGAAAGATTTTCGATATCGCTCAGGATGTGGCTTGAGAAAATGACGCTTTTTCCGTCTCTCTTGAGGCCGCGGATAATGTCTTTGACCTCTTTTCTGCCGATCGGATCAAGACCGCTCATAGGCTCGTCCATAATGACAAGCTCAGGATCGTGGATTATCGCCTGCGCCAGGCCGATCCTCTGGAGCATACCTTTCGAATAACTCGCAAGTTTGCGGTTCCTGTCCTCGAAAAGACCTACTTTTTTCAGCACGTTTTCAGCCTTGTCGGCAAGGATCCTGCCGCTTATCCCGGAAAGTTTTCCGAAATATTTCAAAACTTCCATCGCGGTAAGTTCCGAATAAAAGTAAGGTCTCTCAGGCAGGAAGCCGATTTTGCTCTTTACTTCGCGCTCACCCGGCTTTCTGCCGAAAACAGAAATTTCGCCGCTCGTAGGCTTAATGAAGCCCATTATCATTTTGATCGTAGTCGTCTTTCCGGCACCGTTGTGGCCGACGAAACCGATGATTTCGCCTTGTTCCATCGAGAAAGAAAGGTCTTTAACCGATTCGATCTTAGTCCAGACTTTCATCGGATGGCTGAAAACCTTCCTGACATTTTTGAGTTCGATAGGTTTCACGCGTTTCCTCCCTAAAAATCAAAAAACCCGAGATTATAGTAAAAAGAATCAAAAGAGCAAAAAAGCATATTCGTCATGTTGAACGAACGTGAAACATCTCAGGATTCTTCGCTTTGCTCAGAATGACGCTTAAAATTTTGTGGCCGTTTCTTGCATTTCGGACGCACTTGACTATAAAACTCCCGTTTTTTTGTGCTATAACAAATGAATTTTTATAATTTTCAGGAGATTTACTATGAAATTATCTTTGAACTGGCTCAACGACTACATAGATCTGAGCGGCATCGCTGCGGAAGAGATCGCGAAACAACTGACGATGAAATCGGCGGAAGTCGAAGATTACGAGTGGCTTTTCAAGCACTTCGACCAGGTCATTACGGCGAAAGTGAATAAGGTCGAGAACCATCCGAATTCCGATCACCTTCATCTGGCGACCGTTTTTGACGGCAAAAAAGAGCAGACAGTTGTCTGCGGCGCACCGAATATCGCTGAAGGCCAGACTGTCGCGTTCGCTCCGCTGGGAACTGTCCTTCCCGGCAATTTCGAGATAAAACCGGCAAAGATCCGCGGAGTCGAAAGCTGCGGCATGATCTGCGCTGAAGACGAACTCGGTCTCGGCACCGACCACTCGGGCATCATGGTTCTTGATCCGGCTACAGAGATCGGAGTTCCCCTCAAAAAGATATTCAACAGACAGGATTTCGTGATCGAGATCGAAAACAAAACTATAAACCACCGTCCTGACCTCTGGGGTCACTTCGGAATAGCGCGTGAGATCAGGGCGATATTCGAACTTCCGTGGAAAAAGGAGCTCAAATACACAGGCATCAAAGCCGACAGAGTTGACGAAAAATTCGAAATCGAAATCAAAACTCCGCGCTGCCTCCACTATCTCGGCCTCAAGGTCAGCAACCTGAAAACCGCTCCGTCGCCTGACTGGATGAAGGCGAGACTTGAAAATGTCGGGCTCCGTCCGATAAACAACATCGTCGATATCGCGAACTATGTCATGTATGAAGTCGGTCATCCGCTTCACACTTTCGACAGACGCGACATCGCAGGAAACAAGATCGTCATCCGTGACGCTTTTGAAGGCGAAAACTTCACGACTTTGGACAATGTTCCGAGAGTTCTCAAATCGACAGACGCAGTAATAGCTGACGAGACGAGAAGCCTTGCGATCGCAGGTGTCATGGGTTGTCTCAACAGCGAGATCAAAGACGATACGACTGAGATCTTCATCGAATCGGCTCTTTTCTCACCGGCAAGCGTCCGCAGAACGGCAAACAGGCTCGACCTCAGGACCGATGCGGTCAACAGATACGAAAAATCACTCTGGGTCGAAAACTGCTACCTTGCAATGGAGCGCATCGTAACGCTCATCAAAGAGATAATTCCCGGCGCGATCATCACTTCGGAACTTGCAACGGCCGACAACAGCGAAGGATATGGCTTCAAAGGAAACATCGTCATCACAACTGACAGGATCCGCTCGCTTCTCGGCATCCCGGCAGAAGATCTCAGCGACGAAAAAATCGTTTCGATGCTCACCTACCTCGATTTCGGCGTTAAAAATGACGGCGGAAAACTCACGATCGAAGTTCCGGCTCACAGAAGAAGTAAGGATGTTTCGATCGCCGAAGATATCGTCGAAGAAGTCGGCAGACTTTACGGCTTCAACAACATCAAGCCGCAGAGCCCCTACTTTGAAGTCGAGCGTCCGGCACGCAACAAAGATATGGAAAAGACCGAGATTTTGAAAAACCTCCTTGCAAAAGGATTCGGTGCGAACGAAGTTATGAACTACTCGTTCTACGGCGCAAGCGATCTCGAGCTCGTTCCGTTCCCGAAAGAAAAAATCGTCGAAACGGTTGACGAAAGAGATACCCCTTACCTCAGATACTCGCTTTTCCAGGGTTTGGTCAAAAACGTTCACGAAAATCTCAAGAATTTCAAACAGTTCACCCTCTTTGAATTCGGCCGCATCTTCACAGTCGACGACGAGAGAAAGAGAATCGGCATAATCGCAGTCGGAACACCGGAACTCTTTGAATACACGAAGAGGATCATGGTTTCGATCGCAAAAGAGCTCAGCACGCCGCCTCTGCGCTTCGAAAGGATCACGGGCAACGCTCTCTGCGGAACGGAATTCCTTCACCCGAACAAGTCGGCAGTCGTTTTGGCTGGAAAGGATCCGATCGCAATTTTCGGCGAAGTTCACCCCGGAATCCTCAAAAAATGCGACATCAACGTTCCCGTTGCATATATCGAAATTGAGCAGACGATGCTTTTCGACCTGCCTGAAAGAAATATAAAATTCGCGCAGCTCCTCAAATTCCCCTCAACCAGTTTCGACGTTTCGGCGATCGTTCCCGAAAGGACTGAAAGTTCGCAGCTTCTCAACGTTGTCAAAAAAGCGGTCGATCCGAAAATTTTCATCGAGACCAAACTTGTTGACAAGTTCACCGGTTTCCCGATCCTTCCGGGTTTTGCAAGCATCACGATGAGAGTCGTCCTCAACGCGAAAGAACGCACTCTCACGATCGACGAAATGAAAGAGACCCAGCAGAAAGTCTTCACCGCTCTGCGCAATGCGGGCTGGAAAATCAGCGGAGACTAATCAAGCAAGCATCTGATTTTAACGGAGTTTTTCATGAAAACACGCATCATAACAGCTGTGATCGGAATTGCCGCGGTAGTCGGAATGATCTACTTCCTGCCGCCTGCAATTTTTAACTATCTCATAATCGCAGTCGCATTTTTTACTTTCGCCGAATACCTTTCGATGTTCAAGGAAAGAAATCACCCGCTTTTCATAATCGCGGCGATACTCATGCTTTCGATGGCGAATTCCATCATGCGGATGGATGCAATTTTCCTTGCAGCGGCGGATCCTGCGACAGCAAATATTGCAGAGATGGCAAAAAGCGGCGAAGCATTCTGGAAACTTTGTATGCCTCTCAAGCAGTTTTTGACGGTACTTTTTGCAGGTGTCGCACTCATTCCGATGATCGCTCTTACCGGCAAAGATCCGATCGAAGTGAAATTCAGAAGGATGAACGTCTATTTCTTCGGATTTTTCTATTTCGGCATAATTTTCGGACTTTTCCCGCTCATCAAAAGCTACACTTTCGGACTTGAACCGCTGTTTGAAAAGTTTCCCTACTCCAACGCACACTGGTTTCTTTTCATGCTCGTGATTCCGTGGGTCTGCGACAGCGCGGCCTACTTCGGCGGAAAAGCGCTCGGCAAACACAAATTCGCTCCGGCTATAAGCCCCAAAAAAACCTGGGAAGGAGCTGTTTCCGGCGTGATTTTTTCAGTCATTGCCGGCCTTGTCTTCGCTCTCACCCTTCTTAAAAACGAAAATATCTGGTTCGTTCTCGTCGTAGCACTTCTTGACGGCATTTTCGCGCAGTTCGGAGACTTGATAGAATCGCTTATCAAACGCGGCGCCAACGTCAAGGATTCCAGCAACCTGATTCCGGGTCACGGCGGCCTCTTCGACAGAACAGATTCACTTCTCGTCTCGGCAGTTATAGTTTTTGTTTCCCTTCTCTTAAAAAGCTATGTCGGATAAAATCGTAATTTTCGGTATCACAGGCTCGATCGGCACAAACACCGAACGCCTTGTCCGCGCTTTTCCCAAAAAATTTGAAATAATCGGCTGCTCGGCAGGAAAAAACGTCACGCTTCTAAACGAAATGATCCAGAGGCACAAATCGTTGAAAGCTGTGGCAGTTTCGGATGCGGCAGATGCGGAAAAAGTCGCATTCGGCGGCAAAGTATATTCCGGCGAAGAAGGAATCATGCGCCTTCTCGACTTGGATCCTGACAAAATCGTCATGGCTCTTCCCGGGAAATCAGGCTGGAAAATCACTGTCGAAGCGATAAAACGCGGGATCCCGGTCTGTCTTGCCAACAAAGAATCGTTAGTGATTTCAGGATATTACTTAGGTTCAAGCGTAACAGCTGACAGATCAAAGATAATCCCCATCGACAGCGAACACGCAGCCCTTATGCAACTTCTGGAACACAGCCGCAGGAGCAACATAGCAAAAGTCTATATCACCGCTTCAGGAGGAGCTCTGCGTGAGCTAAGCGCAGCCGAAATGGAAAACGCAGACGCAGCTGCTGCCCTAAAGCACCCGGTCTGGAGCATGGGTCAGAAAGTGACAGTCGACAGCGCGACAATGCTCAACAAAGGCCTGGAACTTTTCGAAGCGTTCTGGCTTTTCGATCTCGAACCGGAACAACTCGACGTTCTTGTCCACCCGAGCGTAAACGTTCATGCGGCACTTCTTTTCAAGGACGGCTCGAGCCTTTCGCAGAATGCCGTAGGAAACATGCTCGTTCCGATCGCAGCGGCACTCTCCTACCCTGAAATGCTTCCCGTAACAGAAAAATTTCCCGAAATGAACTTTGAGTACTGCGGCAAAACTATGACTTTCCTGCCTCCTGATCTTGTCAAATACCCGCTTCTCAAGACTGCATTCGAACTTCTGAAAAACCGCGATTATTCTGGCATGACGGCTTATGCGATATCAGATGAAACGGCGGTATCCAAGTTCCTCAGAGGCGAAATCAAAGTCAGAGGGATACACAGTATCGTGCAGGCGGCAACAGAAAGATTCAGCGGCCGCAAAGCACCGCAGTCGGTTAAAGAGATATCGGATTTTATTAGAGAAATCGAAGAATTTTCTTCTTACTGAAGTTTTGTGCGCTCGTCATAGAGCTCTTTTGAAATGCGGGAGAATGCTTCGACCACAACCGGATCGAAAGCCTTTCCCGAACCTTCCGTGATGATTTCCATCGCCTTTTCATAAGGGAATGATTTTTTATAGACCCGCTCAGCCACAAGAGCGTCGAAAACATCGGCAACTGCCATGATCCTTGCCGAAACTGGAATATCATCGCCTTTGACTTTGTTCGGATAGCCTGTTCCGTCCCACTTTTCATGGTGATACTGTGCCATTTCAATAGATTCTTTCAGGTAACCTTCATCCATATCGCTTGCATTTGTCTCAATCTTGGTGAGAATCTTTTTTCCTTCGGTAGTATGACTCTGCATGATTTTGAACTCCTCGTCGGTAAACCTGCCGGGTTTGTTCAATATCAGGTCTGAAATCGCGATTTTTCCGATATCGTGAAGCGGTGCGGAGCGTTTCAGGACTTTTATGTAGGAATCGGTCAGAATATCTTTGAATTTTCCTTCTTTCTGAAGTTCTTTCGCTATCGCCTCGACATAATCGGCAGTCTTTTTGACGTGGTTTCCTGTACTTATGTCGCGCGCTTCGACCATTTCAGCGAAGTTTACGATAATCTCTTCCTGCATATTAGTGATACGTTCGTTCTGTCTGTGCATCTGTGCAATGAAATTCAACGAATCACCGCCCATTTTCACAAGCGATTTATACAAATTCTCAATTTCGTCAAAAGTCCTGATATTAATGGCTTTAAGCGCTTCAAGGCCTGCATTTCCGCCACGTTCCAGATTGTATGCGAACTGCATCGAAGCCATTGCCATGCGGTTGACCGGATATACAATACCGCGGTTTACGAACTCGAGGATTATGCTCATAATGATGATCGAAAGCCCGAAAAAAACCGAAATTAGTTTAATTACAAATTTTGCTTCATCTGCTGCAATACTGCCTATCGTAATGTCCGCTGCGACATAGGTCGAATCCTTGAGCGGTTTGTAAACCGTGAGAAGAGCTCCGTACTGGTCGTCTGAAATTATAGGTTCTATTTCTTCACCTTTAAAAAGTTTCGGCAGATACGGAACGAAAGTCGGGTCAAATTCTATAACTTCACCGGGCTGGCTCGCCTCGGCACCGCCTTCTGAATCGAGATCAAAGACGACATGGCAGCCGTCTTCCATAATTTTATACACATAAAGATACATCGTTTGCGGAAAACTCTCCTTTATCTTGTAGAGATTTTTCTCAATTTCAGAATATCCTTCCGCAGTTTTCCCTTTTTCAAGAAACTCGTCAAGCCGCTCGGAATCAATTACAACCGAGGCTGCTTTCGTAACACCGTTGGCTATATCGGTAAACTTGCTCAGCGCAACTTCCCTGTAAAGAAAAAATCCTGTGGTTGTCGCCAAAGTTCCCAAAAGTATCTCGGCAACAATGACCATAACGACAACTTTTTTAATAAGAGAGCGTTTTATATTGTTTCGAAGCAGGATCTGCCTGTATTCTCCGTCTGCATCAGGAAAAAACAGGAAAAGCCGTTGCGCCTTATCCTTCCACGACCAGGGCATCAGACGAAAAATGGCGATCGAACATACAACAACGATAGTTTTATCCAGGATATCGATAATAATGTCTGCCAGAAGCTGCGACGCGAATTTGGAAAAACCGAGATGTTCGTAAATCGCAAGAGAAAACGGTGCCGAAATTCCCTCGCCGAAATCGTATCCATAAAGAAAATATGTAAGCACAGAACCAAGACCTCCGCCAATAACGGCAAAAACAAGAATGGCAGCAATTATGCCGCCGATGTGCTTGAAGAAGCCGTTCCTGTGGAAAATCGCCGCCATGCAGCCTATCAGAATGCTGATTAAAGCGTAATAAAACGTTGCCGTGTCGGATATCCCGTTAACTGCATTTACACAAAAGCCGACAATAACCGCAGGGAGGTTCCCGCCGATCATCGCAGCAACTACAGTGCCGATACTGTCCAGAAAAAGCGGCAGCTTCAATGCAAGCGCGATTTTTGACGGGATAAAGTTGAGCATAAACGCAAGAAAGATTATGGCAAATGCCATGAAGGCTCTGTTTTTAACAATTGACTTTAAAGTTTTCATAGATATTCAACCATTTTAGATTATTGATAAAATCGACAAAGCTGAAAGTTCCTTCAAGCCTTCGTCCGTTGAAATTCTTATCACAGAAAAATCATCAGAAAATCCGACGATCCTTCCATTTTCCTTTTTTATTAAATCCTGTGAAAACACTATGTTTTTTCCAGTCATCCAGCTTATTTTTTCAGCGTAAACATTAAAAATTTTATTACTTTGCGCAGAAAAGGCGTAATCGATTTTTTCTATAAGTTTATCCAGAACTTTTTCGCTTGAAACCTCAGCAAACTCTGAAACAGCAGTCGGTTTCCAGACAAAATTCTTTTCACGGTCTTCAGGCATGAAAACATTCACACCTATCCCGCAGATATAGAATCTTTTCCCGTCAAAATCAAAAATTTTAGCAATAATTCCAGAGACTTTTCTAAAATCGATCAAAATATCGTTAGGCCATTTTATTTTCACTCTGCCCTTCTCTTTCATAAAAAAATCTACCGCAAGAAACGATGCGACTGCACATCTCTGCGGAATGAGACCGACATTAAGTTCGTCAAAAAACGAGAGATAGATGTTCCCGTTCGCAGCAGATACCCATTTTTTCGCGTTTCTGCCGCGACCCGAAGTCTGCGATTCTGCGACGACAATTCCTCTGCGGACTCCTGATTTAATCAACTCTTCGCATTCGTCCATAGTTGAAGTGACTTCATTGAAGCGGTAGATCTTTTCAAATCTGTTTTCGGGGAGAAAATCTTCCTTCATTTGAGCTCTATCAGAAAATCTTTAACAACAGCCATATGCTGCATCTGCGAAGCACCAGAATCGTTTTGATCTGCCGGTGAAAAATATTCATCCAGCACGCTCTGATCGTAAAGGCGCGTGTCAAAAACGAACCCGTCTGCGTAACTCTTTGTTTTTGTTGGATCTTCCGAAGAATAATAAACAACCGGAACCTGGAATCCGTGCAGAGGATGATCGGCTAAAACAAAGTCATACTGCTTTTCTCTCTTGGCATTTGTGTTGCCGTTTCCTTTTTCATCGACAGGATCCGGACCGTCGACATAAAAAGTGTTGTTTTTGCCGAATCCGTTTTGCGAAACAGCAGAATCTCCGTTGAAATCGCCGCCTACGACATAGTAGTATTTTTCGGGATTTTTCTCTTTGACTTTCGCTATTTCATCAACAATCAGCTTTGCAGCAGTAACCTGATCCGATTCGGGATCCGTGTGAAGATGGACGCTTACCGCAAAAATATCCTTTTCACCGGGAATATCGATAATTGCCCACAGCAAAGCACGGTCATTGATATTCGGATCATCCCATGAATCCGAGTCAGTTATGGGATATTTGCTGACTATACCGTTAGGAATGTTGCATTTGCTGTTTTGGCATTTTTGTTTGTTGTCAACCGCGTAATATTTCGTTCCGACGATCTCTTGTGCAAATTCTTTGTAGTCGCTTTCCGAATTATTTCCGTAATTCATCTCCTGAACAAGTGCGATGTCGGGTTTAAGAGCCTGAAAGATCCTTATTCCGTGACCCGGATCGTAAGACTGTTTGTTTCCGCTCGTGATGTTTCCTGCAACGATTCTTATCTGAATCGAATCTCCGTCGTAAGGCTCGATCTCTCCGGCATCTTTGTCAGGAAGATCGTCATGGTCACCGGTCGAATCAAAATCTTCATCCGTGACATAATCGGAATCTTCGTCAGGAGCGGTGTCTTCATCGGGCTTAGAATCAAAATCTTCAACAAAATCAATATCTTCATCATTTTTGGCATCGGAACCGGTTTCGGCATCAAAATCGGTCTCAGTACTGTCGTCACTGTCTCCGGCTAAATCTTCATCAGTTTCAGAATCTGAGATCTCCTGCCCAGTATCGGCATCATCATTGACGACCTCGACCGAATGTCCGTGCGACATACAGGAAAAAAAGAGAAAAGCACACAACAAAGTGCAGAGAATCTTGTAAAATCTAACTACCATTTTGCAAACCTGTAATTTAGAAGCGAAATTATTAAATAAATCAGAAAAAGAACTCCTGCGGAAACAGCTGAAAGCGGCATCATAAACGCAGGGAAAAGATTCAGCAGAACAACGGACGCAGCAGCATAAAGAACTGAAATTATTATCGAAATCATAATAAAACATTTTTTTGAAGATTTGTTTGAGGCAACGATCTTAAAGACGAAATAAACGCCGACAAGTATCTGGAAAATGAACGATAAAAGCTGGAACCTGATCTTTGAAACGGCGTAGGAAGAGACGATCTCCTCGATGTAGGGGTTGGCTTCGGTGATAACGTCCTCCATATTTTTCACTTCGCTCCAGTTCTGATACGGGATCTTCATGGAATAGAGATAGATCTCCTTGACCGGCAGCTTTTCGTAGTCGTTGAAAATCGATGAATCGAACGTCATTCTTTCGCTCTGAACCGAAACTGAACAGACTTTCATGGCTGACACCATCTGTTCAACCGGCTCTTTCTGCATCGAAATTATTGTTACCGGAAAGCAGGAAACCATGTTTTCGAGATAGACGAAAAGCTTTCCCTGCACAAAAAGAAGAAGAAAAATCGAAAATAGAAAAAATATTTTTTTACAGAAAGAAAGACAAAAAAGCAGTCTGCCCAAAAAGCACCTCCTAAAAACTCCTGATTATAAAAAAAAATTTATTAAAGTCCAATCTTGAAAAAACGTATTGTTACGATTGACTTGACTATTATTTCTTGATATGATCGGTGCGTTGACTTTTTATAAAAAGGGAGGACGGTCATGAAATTCCGAACGACTTGCTTGATTATGTTAATTTTGTTTTTTGTTTCCTGTGGAAGCAGCAAAACCGGTGAAGAAGTAACCACACCGACAAACGACGGTTCCACAGAAGTTTCAGATGAAGATGAAGGACTTCCGGATGCAGTTGTAAACGACGAAGAAACTCAGGTCCCAGACAAAGATAAGACCGAAGAACCGGACAAAGAACCTGAACCGCAACCGGATAAAGACAGCGTTGAAAAAGATGACAGTGATAAAGAAGACCTCTGCCCCACAGATTTCGACAAAACAGAACCCGGGATATGCGGATGCAATGTTCCTGATTTCGATTCAGACGGTGACGGAATCATGGACTGTGTTGACAACTGCTACCTTCTCGAGAATGCAGATCAGCTTGACAGCGACGGCGACGGATTAGGCGACGCATGCGACAACTGTCCGAACGATAAAAACAAAGATCAGAAAGACAGCGACGGAAACGGTGTCGGTGACGAATGTGAACCAGCTTTGGTCGATCCTGACGGAGACGGTGTAAAAAACACATACAATCAGGACAACTGCCCCGACAAACCCAATCCTGATCAGCTTGACAGCGATAACGACGGTATCGGTGACGCGTGCGACAACTGCCCGCTGGTTCCGAATGTAGACCAGCTCGATGAAAACAATAACGGAAAAGGCGATGCCTGCGAAGAAGAGATCTACAACCCCGATATCGACGGCGACAACGTACCGAATACTGAGGACAACTGCCAGAATACACCGAACGAAGACCAGCTTGACAGCGACGACGACGGTGTCGGCGACGCATGCGACAACTGCCCTGAAGTTAAGAACAAAAACCAGGTCGACTACAACGGCAACGGTATCGGCGACGCATGCGAAAACATTGCTGTCACCGAAGCATGCGGCGGCGGCGAAGAAGTTACAAGCGTGCCTCTGAAACCGAATGTCTACTTCATGCTTGACGCATCAGGTTCGATGAGATGGTGCGCTGATCCGGATGATGAAGACAGTGGTTGCGGCAGCAGCAGCAGCTGCAACGGAACGACTCGCTGGGAAGCCTTGATGGATGCACTAAACTCTAAAGCAACCGAATTTTCATCAAAATTCAATATCGGAATGGGAACATTCCCTGGCAATGGCGGAGACAGCAACTTTGCAGAATGCATAGATCTGCAGCCGGATACAAGCTATGGAAACTTCAACGCATGCAATGTCGGACCGAACGGCGGGACACCGCTTCCCGAATCTCTTACTTTGATGAGAAACAACAAATATTACGAATTTGCAGGTGATACCCACTCTTCTGAAAGACAGAAAGTCGTAGTTGTCATCACGGATGCAGCTACAGGAACCGACGGCTCAGGAGATTTCAACATAAACACGGCTATAACAAATACTAAGGCTCTCGTTGCAGACGGTGTAAAAGTTTACTATATGGGATTGGCCGGAGTTAATGAAACAAACATGAACAATCTGGCTAATGCAAGCGGAACCGGAGTTTGGTATCCTATCACGGACACGGCATCAATTATCACGGCTCTCAATTCGATTTCATCAGCAATCGTTTCCTGCACGGCACCTGTCGTACTTCAGGATAATTCCGATACATCGAGAATCAGCGTTGAAATAAACAACAACGGCACTCCTGTTCTCGTTAACAAAGATAATACAAACGGCTGGTCGTTCAACGCAACAGAAAACACTGTAACTTTGAACGGAACTTCTTGCGACTCTTTCAAAAACTATGTTAATACGGCACCGGAATCGGCGATTGTCAACATCGTTGTCAAGGTTGCCTGCCAGGTCACCTGCGAACCGACCAACGGCGGAGTCGAAATCTGCGACTACATCGACAACGACTGCAACGGTAAAATCGATGACGGCATCAACTGCGGCACAGGATTGTACGAAATCTGCGGCGACGGTATCGACAACGACGGCGACGGAGATATTGATGAAGGCTGCCCCGATCCGAATACATGCGTTCCTGAGCCGGAAATCTGCGGCGACAACATCGACAACAACTGCAACGGCCTTGTTGATGAAGGCTGCTCTCAGGACTACTGATTTATCTTAAATTCAGACAAGTTTCATAAAAAAACAATCTTTAAGTTCTTAGATTTTTCAGAAAAAAAGAGTTTTTATTTAACGAAATCTGCGATCCTTGA
Source organism: bacterium (assembly GCA_017963125.1). Classification (GTDB taxonomy): domain Bacteria; phylum UBP6; class UBA1177; order UBA1177; family UBA1177; genus UBA1177. The sequence continues at coordinate 19,381 of JAGCUA010000009.1, read as the reverse complement.
AGCTGCTTCCGCAATTTCCGAAGCCTCTTTTGCGATGCTTATCCTTATGAATTCATTACCTTTTTCACTGAAATGAATTCCGGGGACCGTGCCGACTTTTTTGCTTTCATACAAATCCATCGCAAACTTGAAACCGTCATCGAATCCCTGCGGGATCTTCGCCCAGACAAAGTAGCCGCCGTCGATCGAAGGCATCAGAAAACCGCTTTTCTGAAGCGCAGAATACATGATCTCAAAGGACTCTCTCACCTTCCCGCGCAAAAAAGCGAGATAATCACGGCCGAAATCGTTCTTTTCCAGATATCCGGCAATCGCAGCCTGCAGGACCGAAGGAGTACAAAGCCCGGTGTAGTCGTGGATTTTTGCAAGATTTTCAATATGCTGCACAGATCCTACGATGTAACCTACCCGCCATCCGGTAATAGAAAGCATCTTTGAAAACGCCGAAACGACAAAAAGCGTTTCGTCAACGAGTTCAAAAGGAAGATATGGTTTTTCTCCGAAGTACAAATCGCTGTATACCGAATCGAAAACAAGGTTTGCGCCGTATTTTTTGCAGATTTCGTAAAGCCTTGAAATTTCTTCTTTTTTCCAGATTTTCCCAAGCGGATTTCCTGGAGAACAGAGCAGAACGAGGTTTACTTTTTCATTTTTCACGCGCTCTTCCAACGCATCGAAATCAAAAGTTCCAGAATCATCCGGATATTCGCACAAAAACCTGTCGCCGTAGATCTTCGGCAGATTTGCATAGCTTTCATAAACGGGATCGAAAGACAAAACCGTGAATTTTCCGGCCGTTTTCTGCCGCAGATAAAGATAGATAAGCGAGATAGCTTCGGTAGCGCCGTTCGTCACGAGAACGTTTTCAGCACTGATCCCGCAGTTTCCGCAAAGCCCCGAAGCGACAAGTCCGCGAAGTTCCGGGTTCCCGTTTCCCGCGGGATACTGATGGATCTGTGTTTTCGCCGCGGAAACCAGCTCTTCGATCAGCTCTTTCGGAGGTTCGAAGCCCGGAATTCCCTGCGCGCAGTTGATTCCGCCGTTCTTTTTTACAAGATTGCTCATAAAACTTATGAGCGAACCGTCAGGCCTTTTCATGACTTAACCGAAAATGTATGCAAGAATGAGTGACGCCGTCGCAACAAGACCTTCGACGTGCGTTCTTTCGTAGCCGTGGCTTGCATTGACACCCTGGCCGATAAGCGCGACTCTCGTATCGCTGCATGAGCGCAGGAGAGCCGAACCGTCTGAGCCGTAGAACGGGAAAACATCGGTTTTGTAAGATATTTTGAACTTTTCAGCAAGATCGATGAGTGCGTTCGTCAGATCGTAGTTGTAAGGACCGGACGAATCTTTCGCACAGATACTGACGCATTTTTCGCTGCCAGCCGTTTCGCCGCCGACTACACCCATATCAACAACGATGAGGTCGTCGCCCTGCGGAGTAGCTGCGATACCCTGCCCCGTTTCTTCGGTAACATTGAAGAAAAAGGAAACTCTGTTTTTGAGCTTACTTTCATTTTTCTTAATAATATCAGCAAGATAAACAAATATTCCGGCAGAAGCCTTGTCATCCAGATGACGTGAATTGACATAACCGTCAACATATCTGAAGCCGCAGTCCAACGAAACAAAATCACCTACGGAGATAAAATCGCTCAGTTTTTCACCTTTTTTGAGCGTAAGATCTACTCTGAGCGAGCAGTTCTCAAAATCGGGAACCATCTCTTTCAGCTTTGAATTTACGTGAACAGCAGGATTGTCGGGAAGGAAAGTCGAAATGTATTCTTTCCCTTTGCGGGTGTGGATCGTGCAGACCTCACCGATTATGTAAAGAGCCGGATAACCGCCTACAGTCGCGATCTTCACGATGTTATCATCATCATCTATCGAAGTGACGATAGCACCCAGCGCATCGACGTGAGCTGCGAAAAATGTTCCCGGCTTATCCTGCGGACCGAAAGAATAAATCACCGCGCCTTTTTTGGTCACAGTGTATGAAATCCCCTTCTTTTCGGCATTTTCTGCGAGAAAATCCTTCACTTTGCCTGTAAAACCGGTCGGCGACGGGATCTTCACGAGTTTTTCTATCGATTCGACTATCCTGTCACCTTTGATCTCATTGAGCATTTTCATTTTTTCCCTCCGAATTGTTCTCAATATGCTTCCAAATATAATCTGCCGCGATCCTGTTTCCCTTTTCGTTCCAATGGATGTCGTTTTTAATGAAAACAGAGGAAAGCTCTTCAGGCGACATCGATTCAAAAGTGTCAAAAAGTGAAATAAAATCAATATTATACTTATCAGTGTACTCTTTCCAGATGTCATACTGCATCCGGCCGTTCTTGTTCAAAGCCTGAATTTCCCACGGCCATACACCGATGTGGAGTTTTATCCCCCTCTCTTCGCAGAGTTTCCTGAGCAGATCGATGTGTTTCTTCGCCGATGCGATCCCCTTTTCACCGTAAAGTTTCATTGCGCTTTCTTCAAAAGTCCAACGCGGTTTCAGGTTGTAGAAATTTCCGAGCCCGCCCCAGACCGGTGCATGTTCGTGGTAAGGATTTATCTGCATAGCGAAATAATCGGTTTTTGTGCTCCGGTAAATGTATGAACCTTTGATAAAAAAGTTGTCGAGCTGCTGCCATTTCAGCTCCGACTGAGAAAATTCCTTCGGCACGAAATAGTCGTAGACGACTTCATCGATAATGTCGGAAATATCAATAAAAACATAGAGTTCGTCAATTTCGAGCCCCATTTCAAGAAAATGTTTCAGCTTGAGATAGTAGATCTTCGGCGAATAGCTTATGACCGCCGCGTTAAGAAGCTCGACCCCCTGTTTTTTAAAGCGCTCCGACAAAATTCCCGGAACAGTCTGGGGCCACGGATAACCGACGCCTTCCATGAAACTGTCGCCTAAGATCATAATGCGCTTACCGCTTTTCTTCAGCGGGACTTCGCGGTTTATCTCATCGACGAAGCCGAGAGAATTCGTATAAACCTGATAGAAGGAAACTCCGTCGCTTTTCCACGAAGTCTTTTCATTGGCCATAGCCTTGAGTCCGTGGTGATAGAAGTTGTCTGAAACTCTGAACGGATCGGCACGGTTGAAAAGCATCGCCGCGACCGAATCAAAAAGAGCGACAAGAAAAAGAATAACGACGAAATTTATTCCGATGACCTTGAATGCAGTTCCTTTAAAAAACCGCTTCAGGATCAAAAAAAGCCCGAGAAAAAGAAGGGCTATATAAAAAACAGGCGTTCCTACAACAAACATGGCGCGATTTTAATCCCCCTAATAAAAAATACCAGAAAAAATCTTAAAAATATCAATCATTTCAAACAAACCGTTCCCCTACTTCTTTTCAAGGAATTTCGGTCTGAAAATTATGCAGATCGAAGGAAGAAGAATAATCGAGCCGACAAGACATACCGCGATACTGAGAACAATAAGCGCACCGAAATAACGTATCGGGAGGAACGAACTGAAAAGAAGGATGACGAAGCCGACCATTACGCTGACGGCGTTGAAAATGATTCCGCGGCCTGTTGTCTGGAGCGTGTGGCGGACTGCTTCGGTCGTGTCTGCGTGCTTCTGCATTTCGATTTTGTAGCGCCACAGAAAGTGGATCGTGTAGTCGACACCTACTCCGATAACGATTGACGAAATCAGAGCCGTCGCGATGTCAAGCGTGACGCCTGTGAATCCCATGACTCCGAACATGAGAACGAGCGAAACTCCGAGCGGAACGCCAGCGATGATCCCTGCAACGATCGATTTGAAGAGGATCATGACGAGCAGAGAAACCGAAACAAAAGAAAGTATGAGAGAGATCACCTGGCCGTCGATAACGCTGTCGATAAGATCTTTGAACATTACGCCGGGACCGGTGATTTTCGAAAAGATCGGCTCGTTTTCAATCAGTTTTTCTGTATCGAGAACAACTCTTTTTATCGTTTCGCTGCTTTCGCTTTTTAACTGGACGATTATCTGAGCCTGCGTGAAATCGCTGTTGACAAGTTTGGTAAGCTCGTCGGGATCAGCCATTTCGTTGTATTTCGTAAGGAAGAAATCGACTGCGTTTTTCGTTTCGGGAATTTCGCCGAACCCCTTTTCGCCAGGCTGGTAAGCTCCTTTCGTTACGAGTTTTATAAGTTTTGCGATCGAAAGCGTGTTTCCGACATTGGGGTTTTTGTTGATCGTCTGCTCGACTTCATCAATTTTTTTCAGCACTTTCGGATCTTTGATGTCAGCTTTGATGTTGACGCTGATTATCTGCGAACCGCCGAAATTGTCGTTGATAAGCTGGGATGCGATCTGCGCCGGATGCCCTTTCGGATAGTAGCTTGCGAGGTTTGAATCGACAACGATTTTCGGAATCCCGAATGCCATTGCAGCCGTTAAAACAATGCTTGAAACAAGAAGCGCTTTCGGATGTTTAGAAACAAATTCTGCAATATTTACAAGGAATTTTTCCGTTGCAGGACGTTTTTCCTTGTTTATCACGGGAGTCGGGACCTTCATCATCGAAAGTACCGCCGGAATAAAGAAAATGCTTGCCGCGAGCGCAAAAGTGATTCCGGTCGAAGAAAGGATACCGAGCTGAGCCGCAGGAACGACCGTATGAGTCATAAGGCAGAGCATCCCGGCAATCGTCGTAACGCCGGTGAGAAGGACCGGAACCGACATATCTGCATAAACCTCTTTCGCCAGTTCTTCCGCGCTTTTTTTGCCATGAGCCTCCATGTTGTGAAGCTGATAACGGCTGATTATGTGGATCCCGTAACCGTTTGCGATCGCAATCAGAATAACGGGAAGGATTATCGTTACAGTCGTCATTTTCCAGCCGAGAAGCGGCACAAGCCCCATCGAAACGACTATCGACATTATTACGACAGAAAACGGCAGAATAACGCCGCGGAGCTGCTTGAAACTTACAAAAAGAATGCCGAGCATGATGAGAAGTCCGAGCGGCATAAATACCATCATATCTTTCGGAACATCTTCGGAAATGTGCTCTTTGATTACGGGAAGACCGCCCAGAGTGACCTTGCCAGGACCTTCGACCTTTGCGACTGCTTCGCGGATATTTTTAGTAATTTCAAGACCTTTCCCGTTATTTTTCATTCTGACAAGGACTGTCGCCGCAGTAAAATCGTCGTTTATCAGAGTACGCATGACCATGTCGTTTCCTTTGAGCATCTTTCGCAGCTCCTCTCTCTGCGCCAGCTCTTCAGGAGTCCCCTCTTTCGGCTTTTCGTCGGCAAAAGGATCGTCGTCGACCATCGGGATCGAATTGATTTTTTCAATATCCGGCACATCTTTAAGTACCGAAGCGATCGCGTTTATCTGCTCAAGGACCGCAGGACGAAGCACATCCTTGTCCTCGACAACGACGAAAACTATCTCCATTCCGCCGAACTTCTCTTCAAGCTCCTTGAGGTGGACTCTGAGATGGTCAGGCAGCATGTTTTCAACATCGGGATCGACGGAACTGTCTTTCAGCGGGATCGCCATTATCAAAGTTACGACAATAAAAATCGCGATGATCAGACCACGGAATTTTATAAGCCCTTCAGCAAAATTTTTCATAAAAACCTCTGTCTAAAGTAACAACAACATTTTCGGACGCTTTTTACCGAAGCTCGGTTACAAATTCAAGTAAATCTTGCATAACTGAAGAAGTTTAATATTATTTTGCGGCGAAGATAAAAATTGTATTGGAGGGTTTCATGGAAAAGATCGTAATTGCAAACGATTCGACTCTCGAAAATGTGCGTCTGAATTTCAGGCATATTCTGCCGAAAAGCGGGGAAATCGAAGCGAAACGGGACAGTTTCAAACCTCTCGAGACCCTCTCAGGACACACTCCGGAAAATTTCTTTCCGTCGGCTCTCACTTCATTGTCAGCAGCTGAAGCTCTCAAGACACTGAACGGAAAAGACGAACTCGAACTTTTTTTCACGCTGCTTCTCTCCGATCCTTCGGAATACGGGCTTTTTGAAAAGCTCAGGAGCGCATCTTCTTCGATCAGCAAGGAAAACTATCTGAATTTATTAGTGTTTTTATTAATAAAAACCGGTTTTGCGAATGATGATATAATTGATGAGATAAAGAAGAATCTGACTGTATCCGATCCTGTCACGGATCTCGTTCTTTCGTTTTACGACAAATCTCCGCACGAAACAGCCGATACCGGCTCGATGGAATCGCTCTGCGCCTCGTTTTTTGAAGCGGTCAAAGCTGAAAAATCGGGAGATTACGGCAAAGCGTTCTCTATGATGCTCAAGGTTTTTGAAGAATCGGATCTTCATCCTTTCATTTTCGAGATCCTGAAATTCTACATCATGCAGTACAGCGGCATTTCACCGGAAAATATCGCCGAATTCACAAAAAAAGCGACCGAAAGTTCGCTTGCCGTCTCGTTTACGACGGTAAAATTCGTCGAATTCTGCTACTATTACAAGAACAATATCGAAGAAAAAATCGAAGAGACCGTTTCGGTACTTGCCGAGAACACCGACTCAGTTTTCATCCTGAACATAATCGCCCCCGTTCTTTACAAATACAAAAAGTGGGATCTCGTCGGAAAATTCTACAAACTCTCTTCCAAAAAAGCGATCGGTGCTGAAAAGACGATGTATCTCGAGCTTCTCGCAGACATCTATGAGCACAAACTGGAACTACCTGATTTTGCTGCTGAAATATACAGAAACATCGCTGAAGAGGATCCTGTGAACTGCACATTTTCGCTGTCAAAGGCCGCCGCGATATACGAAGATAACGGTTCATGGGAAAAACTGGCTTCGCTCTACTCGATGGTTGCCGAAAGAGAAAACAATACCGTAAACCAATCGGCATTCTTCTATAAAACAGGCGAGATATTCAAAAACAGGCTGAACGACAAAATAAAGGCAGCCGAATACTTTGAAAAAAGCATCGCCGCACGCTATTCGTTCGAAACCGCGAGAGCTTTGACCGAGCTCTGTCTTGAAGCAAAGAACTACGGACGCTACACGGAACTGCTCGAATACGAATTCAAAAACGCTTCCGAAGAGACCGGCAGAATAAAGATCCTCGAAAAACTCGCCGACTGCTGCATAAACTGCACTGGCGACCTCGGGAAAGCTGAAGGTTATCTTCTGCAGATCCTTGATATTGCTCCGAAAAATCTCGATGCAGTCAAAAAATTGGGAAAAATTTACTATCAGACGGAGGAGTGGGAAAAACTCACGGAAACCAACTTCAAAGAAATCGATATTTCAAAGGATATCGCCGAAATCGCCAATCTTTACTACAAAAACGGAGTCATTTTTTACGAAAACATCAAAGATCTGACACGTGCCACCGAATGTTTCCGTGAACTTCTGGAAATAGAGCCGGAACATCTGCCGACTCTCCTTTACCTCGAAAGGATCTTCACAAAGACAAAAGATGCCGCAGGAACCAATCTTGTGGTTTCACAGATCTCAGACATGAACAGATCCGAAAAATCAAAGATCGGACTTTCGTACCTCACGAAGTCGGCAATGATGATGCGCGACAGCGGTAGAACAAAAAAAGCAAACGAAATATTTTCAGAAATACTCAAGCTCTACCCTGAAAACATAACCGCAAAAGAAAATCTGAGGATGTCGGAAGGCAAGGCAGACTTCACTAATATTGAAACAGAGTCGATCGATTATAACGAATATAATTTTGAGTTGTTTATAGAGTATATAAAACAAAGCAATTCATCTTTCATGACTGACGAGATACTCAAGCGTGAAGGGTCATCGTTCTGGAAAGAACTTTACTTTTTATACAAGGAAGGAACTTTTGAAAAATCGGAGACCTCTTATTCAGACAAAGAAAAATTTGTTCTTTCTCTTCTCGAAAAAGATTTCTCAATAGATATCCTGACTAAAAATTCCACAAAGAAAACAGCTTTGATGTTCTTAGTCGGCGAGTACATAAAAGCCGGATTTTTTGAAGGTATTTCGATTATATTGGACTACTACCTGAAATTCGAACCAAAAAACAAGCGGAAAATCTGGTCTTTATTCTTTAAAGGATGTGAAAATCCGACTCTCGCCGATGATCTCGAAGAACTGTTCATGACCGTTCAGGACAAACAGACATTCTGCATCCTCAGAGAAATCCTGGAACACATATACATCGGAAACAAAGACTTCAGCACACTCCTTTTCATCAGAAATATCGCTCTTCAGAAAATTGAAGACAACAAAGAAAAATGCCGCTTCATCGATGAGACCATCTCTCTGGCAGGAGAAGACATCGCTCCGGACAAACTTATGGATTTATACATAGACCGTATTAAATTTACTGATTACGAAAATCTGGATGAATTTCTGAAAATTTACGAACCTACTCTTTCAGAAATAGGAGCAAACTCAATTCTGATTCCGATCTATGAAAAGAAATGGCTTAAAAAAAAAGAAATCGTTTCAGGCGAAAAACTTCTTGATTTTTATACAGCTAAAAAAGATTGGAAAAAAGCCGAAACCGTTGCCAAAGAGCTTTTCAGCATTGACAAAAGCATTTCTTCTCTTGAACGTTACACCTCAATTTTAAAAGAATCCGGCAACAATGATTCCGCACTTGAAATCATAAAAACGGAACTTGCGTCGGCTACGGAAGAAACCCGGAAAAACAGGCTCAAAGAGATGCTTTTCGAACTTCTTACCGAAACCGGAAATATTGAAGAAGCTGCCGAATTTTTTGAAAATTCTCCGCAGGAAAAGGCGAAAACCGAAGAAAAGATCAGAGAATATATCGAGGCCGGGAACTTTGAAGCGGCAGAAAAGGCGACCAACACCTTCATCTCAGACAACTTTGAAAGAAACATCCTCTTTTCTCTTTCGGCAAAAAAACAGAATGATGCTGAAAAAGAAAATTCCATACTCAAACCGATCATCTTTGAAGCTCTCTCCAGAAAAGACACATATACTTTAAACCGCCTTTCAGAACTCAATCAAGACAAAAGGCAGCTCACCCTTTTCCTCAGAAAAGCACTTGAATTTATTGGAGAAAACAGCGAAAAACCGACAGAACCGTTCCCCAATTTTTTTGCCCTTGAAAAAGAAAAGATATGTGAATTTGCCGGATTTAATGAAAAAGACGAATTTTTAAGAGAATTTGTCCAGATCATTTCTTCGATACCGAACAAAACAAAAATAAAGGCAAAACCTCTTCATACCAACAAACACAGAATTCTGACGCAACTCATTGAATACATTAAACTTTCGTGCAATTTCGACGAACTTGAAGGTTTGTGGGATGAAGAAAGTCAGACTCCGGTAAAAGCAGTCATGTCACAGGTCCCGTACATAGTTTTCGGCCCCGATTCACTAAAAACTGACTTCGAAAAACTGAAATTCATGACGCTCCGCGAATCTTTCCTTCTTTCCTGCGGTCTTGAGAACACTTCACCCGAAAATGCGGAGAAGATTCTTTCAGTGCTTCAATCTGCCGGAAAAGAGAAAATAAAATTCGCAAGAACCATTCGTCCGACATTTCAGAACAGAGCACTTGAACTCGTGAGATTCCTTGAAAATACCGATATTTCCGAAATAAGATCGTATCTTGAAAAATTAAATGACGCCTCTCTCTGGCACGCCTTCTATTTTGATCCCGACATTGCCGAAATCAAAGATCAGGCAAAAGCGGAAGATTTTGTCAACCGTTTTTTCTTATAATATTTGTCGTAGCGCGGTCGGCTTGCCTAAACTCTTCCGCCCCTTTTCGGGGAGGAAGTGGCACGAAGTGACGATGGCGGGGTTCGTCATGTTGAGCAACGCGAAACATCTATGACCACAGACCCCTCAGCCTTCGGCAGCTCCGCCCCCTCTGTCTGCGACATCTCAGACCCCTCAGTCAAACTCGTTTGACAGCTCCCCCTACATCAGGGGAGCCTTGATGTGGCGACTATTTCAGTGGAGCCGAGAATTGGTAGAGGCGTTTCCTGACACGTCTCATTAAACCAGAAAAAAATAGGCATTCCGTCATGTTGAGCAATGCGAAACATCTCTCGCCATCTTGAACGAATGTGAAAGATCTCTCAGATTCTTCGCTACGCTCAGAATGACGGTCCCTGAGCTAGTCGAAGGGAGCCCTCAATTTTGCGGTCAAAAATTTTGACCACAAAAAGATTTATTTTACTCACCTACTCCGGCATATATCGCCTGAGTTCAGAAAATTCGTGTTTTTGTCAGCAGTTTTTTCAAAAGAAACAGTTGTATAAAAATTTTTTCAAAAATTTCGGAAAAATTGTTGATTATTTGCTTTAATGTATGTTATCTATCGTTGCTTGAAAAAATATGAGGGAATAAAAATGAAAATCGCACAGCTCACAATGAAAGATGTAAAACTCATGGATTCTGAAATCCATAAAATGCGCGGATTTATCGGAAATATGTTTGAAAAATACGATCTGATCCACAATCACGGTCCAAACGGCTTGATTTACCGCTATCCGCTTATTCAGTTCAAGACAGTTGACAAAAGCCCGATAATTCTGGCAATCGGAGAAGACGCAATAAAAATTTTCGGCGAAATATTTATGACACTCGACCACCTTAATATCGAAGGAAAATATATTCCGATAAATGAAAAGGAACTCACCGTCGCTGACTACCCTTTCGGAATATCTGAAAATACGATTACTTATGAATTTATTCATTCATGGATTGCGCTGAATCAAAAGAATTACCCTGAATATCAGGCACTTGAAACTGTTAAAGAAAAGAGGGAAATGCTTTCGAGAATACTTGCCGGCAATCTGATTTCCATGTCAAAAGGGCTCGGCTATACCGTTCCGGCAAGAATCGAAGCCGAAACAACACTGAACACAAAAAAAGTTAAATTAAAAGGTGTTGACATCATCGGATTTATAGGTATTTTTAGAACAAATTTTGAAATTCCGGACTTTTTCGGCATCGGCAAAAGCGTAAGCCGCGGTTTCGGAACAGTGAAAAGAATAAATAAGGAGGGAAAATGATAGAAAACAAAACTCAGCAAATAACAAAAATAGATTTCAATCGTTCGGAGAACATCTTCATAAATTCCGGAATTATTGCCCTAAACTATTATTTGGAAAAATTTAAAAAACTCACGGATATTAAATATTCTCATAATCTTTTTGAGAACAAGCTCGTCGTAGAATCTGAGCACTTAATGAAACTTCTTCAAGATGTCTACTATTTTATGGGAAAAGAAGTTTACGACACGAGCGGACAAAGAGCCAGAGAAGACGCCAACAACGGAAAAGGACAATACTATTTTGTAAAAGAACCTTTTTCAGGGAACTCTTTTCCCAAGATGCAAAGTTATGGTTTAGCTGCATTGATAACCAATAACGCCACGCCAACAGCAGGTCATAACGGAGACAAAAAAAAGTTGGAAAAATTATATAGCGAAGATCGTGATTTTGCAGATAAGATCGTCAAATTCTTTGCAGATAAAGGAATAAAACGCGAAGGTTTTAAATGTAATAAAAGCGAAAATGGTGAAATAGAAATCATAAAAACAGGAAAAATCAAAGGTGAAGTTTATCTCAACACTCCATATACAAAGACAACCAATGTGGATGATATTTTCAAAGATCCTGCTTATTTCACAGCCGGAGAAAACACCTGCTCTTTAACTGGAGAAAAGTTTAAAAAACTATGTGATTCTCAATGTTTATCCCCATTCATTTCGGGATTAAACAATTTCTGTTCCAATTTGGATCTCAAATCTGGAAGAATTAGTGCAAAAGCTCTTTATTTAAGTCGATTTTCTCCTAAATTCGCATTTTATACACAACAAGGAAAGGAATCAGTCTATATTTATATGTTTGTAACAGACAACCTTAAACATTTAGACGATTTGAGAAAAGTCAACTCCCACCTTTACAAAGACGAACCTTCTCTAATCGCATGCAATTACAATTCCAATATGAAACTTTATAATTTTGTAAAGGAAAAGGATGGTTCAAAAGATTGGACTGAACAAAATGATTTTCTCTTTATGTTGATTTACAGTTTTTACAAGAATATTCTGAAAGACAACAATGTTTCAGATGATTCGCACAATTCTTCTGAAAATTTCAATCCTTTTGCTGAAATTTATTCCGAAATGGAAAAGAAAAGTCCAATATCTTTAATTTCTTTCAGAAGCGATGAATTCGCAGGAACCATGCGAACCAAATTCTTTGAAGAAATCAATAATTTCAAATGGTTGATTAGATTTTTCGCTTTTTTGGAAGACAAAAAAATCAGTATATACAACATTATGAACGGCTTGAAATTCATTAAGGAATCTGAACGAGGAGGAAAGAACGCCTACAGACAGGAGCGACTTTTGCGCAACAGAGTTCTTGGCAAAATAATCAATGGGAAAAGTATTCTCGAAGACATTGAAACTCTGTTCTACAACTGCTTCTGCCAAATAATGGCAAACGAGGCAAAATGGAGAAGTTATAAAGATATATTTGACCTGACTTGTATATATGAAAAAGCAACTTTATTCGGAGGAAACCAAAAAATGACAGAAACTTTACAAGAAAAAGCCATCAATCTCGGAAAAAGTATCGGTCAAGGAATACTGAGATATGGCGATGCAAATGACATCAATGCCAAAAAAAGCAATGCTAAAGCCGGACGCACCTACATTATCTCTCTAAAAAAAGCTCGCACTTTACAGCAATTTCTGGAAGAAATCATCAGAATTCAGACAAAATATGAAATTGCGATCGCTAACGAAATTTTAGAAGAGATAAATCCTCAAAATTTTGTAATGGTAAAACAATTTTGCATTATCTCTGCGCTCAACCAATTAAACACGTTAAACTCAACAATAAAAGGAGAAAAAAACAATGAAAACTAACAGCATTACAATCACCTATCTTTCAAAAGTTTCATTTGCCAGCCTCAACGGATCGGATAAGGATGTAGACAACATTAATCCAATCAAAAAAGTAACCCTCTCGAATGGAGAAGAGCTGCCTTATGTTTCTTCTCAGGCAATAAGACATGCTTTAAGAGAAAAACTTGAAGAAATGGGAGAAACGCTCTCTATTGTGGACGAAGCCAGTGCTAAAAAAGGAGCCCCAAAAACTGCATGTAATCCTGTACAATATATTGATGATGATTTGTTCGGATTTATGGATGCAGCAGCATCAGGAACAGCCACAAGAACTTCTCCAATAAGAGTCGAATCTCTGCTTGCCCTCTCCAAATATCAAGGTGATCTTGATTTCGGAACCAACTTTATGGGCAAGGAAAAAGGAATTCAGCCGAACATCTTTGAAACAGAAATCCACTCCGGACTTTACAGAGGAACAATCCTTATCGAATTGGATAGAATTGGTTGTGGAGACGGTTTCAATGAAAACCCAGAAATTGAAAACACAGAAAAAGCACGCAGAGTTAAGGCATTTATTGATGCATTTGCAAACCTTTGGAGTTCCGGCAGACAAACTCGTTTTCTTGCGGATATTTCGCCCAAATTTATCGCAGCAGCTTATATGAAAACAAAGAACCCGATATTCCTCGAATCTGTAAATATTTCTGATGATGGCAAAATTAACATTGAAGAACTAAAAACTGTTACCGAAGACTACTCAGATTTTATTGAAGATTCTGTTTTTGCCGTTCAGAAAAGCGTGTTCTCAAAAGACGAAAATGTAAAAAATCTGAAAGATGGTTGGGACACAATAAAAAGCTGGATTGATGAATATTACAAAGAGGAACAAAATAAATGAACTATCTGATTTTGAAGGTGTGGACACAGACTTCATCTTTCAGAAATCCTGACTTTCAGAATTTTCACAAATCCTACCTGCTGCCACCGCCTACCGCCCTAATCGGTTTTGCAGGTGCAGCGTTGGGATTTTCACCTAAAAAAAGCCAGGACTTTTTCAATGATAATGAAATAAAATTCGGCATTTACGGAAAATCGGAAGGCTTTGCATCAGATCTTTGGAAATACAACAGCTTCAAAGACAGCAAATCAATAACAAAAGGAATAATAACAAGAGAAATTCACTTTATAAATCAATATCTTATTGTTTATGCTTCTGAAAATGCAGATTTAATAAACCAGTTGAAAACGGCTTTTCTCTATCCGAAATATACTTTAACTCTTGGAACAAGCGATTCTTTAGCCAAAATCAAGCTGATTGATTCATATCGTGAAGCAGAATCTTATGAAGTCGAAAATTGTCTGCTGGAAGGAAACATAATTTCCGAAGTTCTTCTCAATATAGATAAAGACATTTCTTTCAAGATCTATTCGACGAACGAGCCTTTGACTTATGATCTTCCGACAGAATTTTCTTATGAATCAGATTACGGCATCAGAAGAATAGTTGCAAGAAAGACTTTTTCTTTTGTTCCCAAAAAGATGAAACTGAACATTCCCAAAAACGGCATAGAAGTGGAAGAAAAATTCATTCCTGTTTTCTCAATTCATTAAAGGAAGAAAAATGCTAAAAGATATTCTCGCAAAAACCAATCCGAAAATTTCATTGACACAACACACGGAAGAAGCATTGAATATCTGCCAAGAATTAAAAGAGCGGTATCATGAAATCATCGAATCCGAAGATTTCTGGTATCGCTCTTATATTTCCGTGCTTTTTCACGACATGGGAAAAATTTCAGAAAACTTTCAAAGTATGATTCTTGACAGAAATTTTGATGAAAACATCCGGCATGAATTTTTATCAGGAATGCTGTTATTTGCTTTAGATGTCAAATATTATCACGGCAATCCTGAAAGTTTGGCAGCAGTTTTCAGTCACCACAAAAATTTTGATCATGAAATTTTTTCAAGGGAACAGGCTGAAAAAGAAATAAATCTGCAATCTGATTTAGTCAGTGAATTTATCGAGTTCTGTTATGAAAAGGGATTTAAAAATCATTTAAACAAAGATGAATATTCTAAATTTATTTCCAGAACACCCTACGCCAAACTTTACGAATACTTCAGCAAATATCTAAAAACAATTGAAGGACGAGACAACAACCGCGAAGATTATATAAAATATAAAGCAATACTCACGATTTCCGACTGGTTGTCATCAGCTTCAAGAACTCTCCCCGCCCCTCTCAATTACACAAAAGATGATTTGGCAACAAAAATAGTCAACAAACTAAAACTAGAGAAAAAAGAAGACATTGCCAAATTTTTTTCATTCAGAAAATTTCAAGAAGAGAGCTTAGTTAAAGAAAATGTTTTAGCTATAGCTCCTACAGGAAGCGGAAAAACGGAAGCCTCCCTAATTTGGGCATCACAAAAAGATAGCATCGGCAAGATTATTTATCTTTTACCGACAAGAGTTACAAGCAATGCGATATATAGAAGGCTGTCTGAATATTTTGGCGAAAATAACACGGCATTGGTTCATTCTTCAGCATTTCTATTTCAAAAAGATTTTCACGGCGATTACGATTCCAGCGAATATCTGCTTGACAAAATTTTCTTAAAAAACATCAGTGTGGGAACTGTTGATCAAATCTTAACCATGGGATTCAATTTGGGATTTTGGGAAGCAAAAACATTCAACATGACAAACAGCCGTGTAATTATTGATGAAATTCACTTCTACACGCCATACACTCTGGGTCTTATAATTGCGACAATAAAATATTTGATCAAAAACTTTCACACCACTTTTTACATTATGTCTGCCACTATGCCGGAGAAACTGAAAAATCTACTTGCCAAAACATTAGGAGAAAATTTAAAAATAATAAGTGATACGGAATTGCTGGATCAGGCAAGGAATGTTTTTGAAGTAAGAGACAATTTTGTTGATGAAATAGATGCAGAAATCATCCAGCACCTCAACAACAAAGAAAAGGTTCTGATTATTGTAAACACTGTCGATGAGGCAATCCGGTTGTATGAGAAATATATTGATTTTTCTCCTGTCTGCTATCATTCAAAATTCATAAACAAAGATAAATTTGAAAAAGAAAGAATAATTTCAGAGCATGAACAAAGCAACTCGCCTGTCCTGCTGATAACAACTCAAGTTGCTGAGGTTTCCCTGGATATCGATTATGATATTTTATTCACGGAAAATGCTCCGATAGACGCACTTATACAAAGAGCCGGCAGAGTCAACAGAAAACGAAAGAAAAAAAACACAAAAATTGTCGTCTGCAAACATCGTGAAGTTTCAGAAAAATTTGTCTATAAAGTTCCCAAAATTTTATCAAATACTTTTGAAGAACTTAGAAAAAGAAACGGACAAAGAATTTCGGAACAAGAACTAAATACCATAATTGACAAAGTTTATGAAAATGTTGATATCGAAAATCAAGAGGATTTCAAAAAAGGACTGAAAATTTATACCGAGGTACAAAACGAGCGGCTGCATCAAATCTTTGATAACAATGCAAACAATGATGAAATTTACACTCGAGAAGGAATGGATTCCGTCGATATTATCCCTTGGCAATTTATGGAAGAATTGGAGTACGCTTCACCTTTAAAAAAACATAAATACCTTGTAAGTGTGAGAGAATGGCAATACCAAAACCGAAATCGCAAAAAGGATAAGGATGGATTTCAATATTTGGAGGTTGTCTATTCCTTTGATAAAGGTGTCGAATTTAAAAAAAGGACTGAAGAATTTTTTTAGCCATGGCCATGACTACCCTAATCTCTCCCTCAGAAATAATTGAATACAACTACTGCCCGAGATTCACATATTTTATGAATGTTCTGGAAATCGGACAGCACGAGGAAAAACGCTACAAAGTCCAGGTCGGGCGCGAAATTCACGAAGAGAAAGCTCAGATCAACAAGGATTATCTCCGCAAAAAAATAGGAGTAACCGCCAAAGAGCAGGAAGTCTATCTTTCAAGCGAAAAATACCATCTGAAGGGAATCGTCGATGAAGTTCTGACACTGAATGACGGAACAATGGCTCCGCTTGACTACAAATTTGCGGAATATTCCGACCATCTTTTTTCAACCTACAAATATCAGTCGCTCTGTTACGCCCTGCTGATAGAGGAAAATTACGGAAAAAAAGTTGATCGCGGATTTTTGGTCTATACCCGATCAAACAACAAACTTGTCACTCTCGAATTTACTGATGAAGACAGAGCTCAACTAATTGATATAATTAAAGAAATGGTTTTGATTATGAATACGGGATTTTATCCTAAAAAAACCAGAAACACCGCAAGATGCGGCGACTGCACATACAGAAATATTTGCGTGTGAGGGAAAAATGCAGCTTGTAATAAATTCAAAAGGTGCCTATATCAGAAAGCGCGGCGAATGTTTTGAAGTCACTGTCGATGAAAAAAAGAGCGAGATTTCAGCTTCAAAAGTCCAGTCGATACTGATAACGACAGCGGTTCTGATTTCGACAGACGCGATCCTGCTCGCCTACGAAAACAATATCGACATTGTGTTTCTCGACAAATTCGGAAACCCTTTTTCAAGAATCTGGCACTCGAAATTCGGTTCAACAGCTTTGATAAGAAGACGGCAGCTTGAACTTTCACAATCAAAGGAAGGTGTTGAAATCGTTAAGGAATGGATCTGCGAGAAAATAGAATCACAGATTTCACTGCTTGAAAAACTTGCCCGCACCCGCGAAAACAAAAAAGAGATGATTGAAACAGCTGTCATCGCAATTTCCGAACAAAAAGCAAAACTTTCAGCCGTAAAAGCCGATTCGACCGACGAAGTGCGCAACACGATCATGGCTTATGAAGGAGCTGCCAGCAGAATATATTTTGAAACTATTGCCGAAATTGTTCCTCCGCAATACAAATTTGACGGAAGAAGCAGGAATCCTGCGCAGGACTACTTCAATGCCTTTTTGAACTACGGTTACGGCATTTTATACGGCAGAGTCGAGAGAGCCTGCGTGATTTCAGGCCTGGATCCCTACTCCGGATTTCTTCACACGGATAACTACGGCAAGAAATCATTTGTGTTTGATATTATTGAACTTTTCAGATCTTATGTCGATGAAATAGTTATAAAATTATTCTCAAAAAGGATGGTAAAACAGGAAATGTGCCGTGAAATAAAAAACGGATTCACGCTCGAAAAAGAAGGAAAACAGCTGATTGTCGGTGAATTCAACAAAGAAATGGAAGAAACTATCCGTTACCGCGGACGGAACATTAAAAAATGCAACGTGATAGAATTCGAGTGCCACAGAATAGCCAACAAATTCATAGGAGAAAGCCGCGATGCTGACATGGTTGGTATATGACATATCCGACGACAAAAAGAGAAACTATGTCGTCCGTGCCTGCAAAGATGCAGGGCTTTACCGCGTTCAGAAGAGCGTTTTTCTTGGCGACATCGAACGCAGCCGACTCGATGAACTTTACTTGAAATGCGCGGATATTATTGATAAAAACATTGATTCACTTTACATTTTTCCGATGTGCAAGGAGGATTTTCAGCGCGTCAAAACCGCAGGAAACGCCTTTGACAAAAAGTTGGTAAGTGACGAAATTCTTTCAATGTTTTTTTAAGGCACGCTCTTTGACAACTGAGTAACAGAAATTGACTGAATCTGGTGTTTTTATAGCCACTTTCGACTAAATTTAAACTAACACACTGGAATCATTAAGTAACTCAAACGCAAAAACCTGTAAAGCAGCACAAAAAAACTTGATTTCAACAAGATTTTTGCTAAAAAAGAGCGTTTTTTCGTTCATCAAAAACCGAGCTAAGCACTTAATATCATTTTATATATTAAGAAAGATTGGTCATTAGGCTAAATCCATGAAAACAAGGGTTGAAACCTGAAAACGGCGTCGGTGTAGGTGTAATTCCGGTGCATGTCATTAGGCTAAATCCATGAAAACAAGGGTTGAAACCACCGACCGAAAACCGACTTGCCATCTATCACCTCCGCGTCATTAGGCTAAATCCATGAAAACAAGGGTTGAAACACCGCTCATGGTTGGATGACAAACGATCAAGTCTCAAGTCATTAGGCTAAATCCATGAAAACAAGGGTTGAAACTTGAAATTAGTTTTCCGTCGCCTTACAGCGTAATTTAGTCATTAGGCTAAATCCATGAAAACAAGGGTTGAAACAAATAACGGCTGAAATCTCTGACGCATTCTTCAATGTCATTAGGCTAAATCCATGAAAACAAGGGTTGAAACTTTCAAGATCAAAGAGGGTTTCGGGTGGAAAAACACGGTCATTAGGCTAAATCCATGAAAACAAGGGTTGAAACTTCGACAGATGGCGGCACAACAATGTCAAATGACCCTGTCATTAGGCTAAATCCATGAAAACAAGGGTTGAAACAGTGCGTCCTCTGCAAAGAGGATGCCGCCTTTCCCAGTCATTAGGCTAAATCCATGAAAACAAGGGTTGAAACCGACGCTGGATCTGTTGCA
>JAGCUA010000008.1 GCA_017963125.1 bacterium | reverse complement strand
TTCACCGCAAATAGACCCGTCTTTGGGATTTAACACCTCAAACTTTCGGAATTAAATATTTTGAAGGGCCGGAAAATTCCAAAATTTAGGCAAAAAAATACTTGACAAATAATTTTAAATCTGCTAAAATTTGAGGTGTTAAGGTGTTATTTCCTTGACAACCAGTTTTTGATAGCAGAGGTGCCTTAAAATGTCATATTTTTTAAAGAAAACTACACCGTCTAAAAAGGGGCTTTATCTTCAGATTTACGAGGGAAAATACATACCCGGAAAAGGCAAAAGAAACTTCTCCTTCAAGAGTCTCGGCTATGTTTCTGATTTAAAAGCAAAAGGCATAGACGATCCGATTGCATACGGGCAGCGCCTTGTCGATGAACTGAACAGCGCGGACGTCAAACAGATCGGCGACGTCCCGGTGACTAAAAACCTCGGATATTTTCTTCTTAAAATCATGCTCGACGCCCTTGATATCGATGACACTCTCAGAATCATGTCCCGCTCAAAGAAGCTGCGGTTCGATATGCCAGGCTTCTTAAGGGCTATGATCTATGCACAGGTTGTCAATCCCGGCTCCAAGCTCAACGCCTTCGAAAAGGTTCTGCCTGCTCTTTACGATTGTGAAACGTTTTCTTACGATCAGATATTGGACACCGTGCAGTATATCGGCGAAGACTACCAAAAGTATATCGATCTGTTCAATCATCAGATTACGAAGCTGTACGGAAGGAAGACGGAGAAGACATACTTTGACTGCACCAATTACTACTTTGAAATAGATTTCCCCTTCGAGGACAAGCAAAAGGGAGCATCAAAAGAACTTCGCAATTCCCCTATCATAGGACAGGCGTTGATGCTTGACGCCGAGCAGATCCCGATTGCGATGACAATGTACCCCGGAAATCAGTCCGAAAAGCCCTTTCTAAGGGACACGATTGAAGGTATGAAGACCCGTTATGACATTTCCGGAAAGGTCATTCAGGTTGCCGACAAGGGACTCAACTGCGCTCAAAACATATATTCTGCTGTAAAAGAGGCGAATGACGGCTATATTTTTTCGAAAGCGATACTTGGAACAAGTCTCTCTCAATCGGAAAGAGAATGGGTACTTTACGACAACGACGTAAACGTGTGGCATAATGTCTATGACAGCAGGAAAAATCTTTGCTACAGATACAAAGAAGCAGTCGACAGTTACGAATACAAATTCAGATCTTCTGACGGCAGAGGTGATATTCATTTTACCGTAAAAGAGAAACGTATAGTAACCTACAATCCGCGTCTTGCCAAAAAGAAACAAAGTGAGATTGCGAAAGAAGTCGAAAAGGCCATGGGTAAAATATCTCTCAAATCGGCGGCACGTGCCGATTTCGGAGACTGTGCCAAGTACGTCACGTTCGTCGCAAAAGATAAACAGGGCAAGGTGCACAAAATACGTCCCCAAATAAATCAGGATAAAATCGATGAAGCGATGAAATATGCCGGCTACAATCTGCTTGTCACGTCTGAGACTGCAATGTCGGCAGAAGAAATATACAACGCATATCACCAGCTGTGGAGGATAGAAGAGAGTTTCCGGATAATGAAAACGTACCTTGAAGCAAGGCCTGTATTCCTGCAGACAAAAGAATCGATTTACGGACACTTTCTGATTTGTTATTTAGCTCTCACGACACTGAGACTTCTTGAATTTAAAGTGTTCGGGCAAACCGTATCAACCGCGCAGCTGATTGACTATATCAGAAGTTTTAACGTGACGGAACAGTCCAACGGAGAGTATATCAACAACCTGACAAAAAGCGAAACCTATCAGGCCGTCGAAAAGGTGCTGGGAATTGCGAAAATTGGACAGCTGTATCTTAAGAAAAAGGATTTGAAAGCCATTTTGGATGCGTGGATTTAACACCCCAAAACAGGGGTAAATCCCAAAGTCAGGTCGTTTTGGCGAATTGTCAAGAGAAAAC
>JAGCUA010000007.1 GCA_017963125.1 bacterium | reverse complement strand
GTGAGGGACAACAAGGTTTTTGCGATTAAATTACTCTCAGTGTACGGCGGCATGCTCAAATACGTGAGCGAACGCCTCCGCGCGGACAAGGACGTCGTGACGGCTGCCGTCGGCTCGGCGTGGAACGCGCTCGGATACGCCGCCGAAGAATTGCGCGGCGACCGCGACGTGGTCCTTGCCGCCGTCGGACACGACGGGTATGCTCTTCAGTTCGCGTCCGACGAATTGAAGGACGACAAAGAGATAGTCCTCACGGCAATAGAGACCTACGAAGGAGACGTGCTCGAATACGCGTCAGAGCGGCTGAAGGACGACAAGGAGACGGTCATTTTCGCGGTAAGAAGATGTGAATATTCAATCGGATTCGCATCGGAGAGGTTAAGACACGACGCGGACGTCATCCGGGTCGTCCTCGACGAACATCCGGGTCAGTTTGAAAATCTGCCGGAGGACGTGCAGGAGGATCTTGATTTTATTCTTTTCGGGCTCGAAAGCGTTGTAAGGAATCTCCCCGATCCCGAGAACTACAGCTTTTTCGACGACTCGACAAGCGAATACTACTCCGATTTCGCACAGGCGGAGGAGGATTTTCTCGACATATTCGAATCGATACCGCCCGAAGTACTGGAGAACGATCCGGATCTGAACGACAGAGTCAACCGGCTTGCCGTCGAGATGAACGGCGCCTATTACAAAGAAGGCAATTATCCATACGAAGACGTTCACGATGAATTTCTCCTCAGAATTGAAGCGCTTTATGAAGAAAACGATATCCTGGTAAGCCGGGTCCTGGAAAAAGCACTCGAAACGCTTCGCAAAGAAAGCAAAAAGAAGAAAGACGATAAATACAATGATCTCAGCCCTGAGGACCGGTTGTTTTACGAAAATCTCGACCTGTACGAAAAGATCGTCGGCAGATCGGCCATGAAATACGGCGCGGAAAACGAGTGGGATTATCTGAGCCCGGAGGGCGGCTTCGTGAAAAACTGCATGACGTCTTTCGTAAAGGATCTCGTATACTCGCAAAGCGGGCTTTACCACGACAGCGGGCTCCGGGAGGACGACGAATACGAGGTCGATCTGGATAAAGCGTACGAGGAAATCAGTTCCCGTCTTTCCCCGCGGATCACGGTCACGAGAAATGCGAATGAAGCCTACTATTCGGAAAACGTCACCGTCGACGTGGCGGACAGCATCAGCCTGATTCTTGTCAGAACGGCACCGCTGAAGATTATTAATGTTTGGGTGAACAAGGTCGATTCCGGGCACGAACACGGCAAGCGGCTCGCCCCGGACAGACTCGGCGAGTTTTGCGACATGGTCGGGCATATCCGCGATATTTACAAAAAATATGAGGAACTCGCCTTGAGGCGCGCCGCCGAAATCAGAGAAAAGCTCGGCCTGTGAGACCGGATCCGTTAACGGCGGAAACGAAGGTCGCTGCGGCTGACAAATTCAATTTAGCCGAAGTAAATAATGATTCCGGTAAATCGGGGTTTATTGAGGTGAAGTCATTTGAACAACGTAAATAAAACCTTATATATACCACTTTACGGAAAAGCTTATGTCAGCAGAAGAGGCATTATCCTGAATGATAAAAAAGCAGAAGAAATCTGGGCGGCGGAAGGCTTTGCGCTGGGCGGAAAATCAAAGTCAAAATGGCTGGCTTACTATATGGGAATGCGTTCAGCGGTGTTTGATGAATGGCTGCGGAATCAACCGATTGATATAAAAGATTCTCTCGTCATTCACATCGGCTGTGGCTTGGATAGCCGGGTTGAGCGGGTTGGAATCAAGAATCTATGCTGGTATGATGTAGATTTTCCCGATGTGATCCGGGAACGAAAACGGTATTATTCTGAAACCGAAAACTACCATATGATCGAAGCAGATGTAAGAAACATCGCCTGGATCGATGCAATTCCAACTGATCGACGTGCTTTTGTTGTAATAGAAGGCGTAAGTATGTACTTTCGCCGGCAAGAACTGAGACAGCTGTTTTCAATTTTACGAGCACATTTCACCGAGACGCGAATTCTGATCGATTGCTACACCGCATTTGCGGCGCGGGCATCCAAAATCAGAAATCCGATAAACGACGTCGGTGTAACTGAAGTTTACGGTATGGATGATCCTAAAATATTAGAGGATGGAACAGGTTTTTCTTTTGCAGGGGAGCATGAAATAACTCCGAAAGCAATGATCGATTCGTTAAAGGGAATGGAAAAAGCAATATTCAAAACCGTTTATGCCGGACGAATCTCCAAAAACATGTATCGGTTATATGAATACAGAAACGGCTAAATTCCCGTTTGCGAGGATTTCTCTAAATCGGGATTTGCAGAAAGGGAAAAATGATCATTCGAGACTTTGAACCGAAACATACAGAGGAAGCAGCGGGAATTGCCCTTGGCGTATATGATTATGAGAGAGCATTTACACAGGAGCTTCCGGAAATATCAAACAT
>JAGCUA010000006.1 GCA_017963125.1 bacterium | reverse complement strand
GATGTCAGAATTTTTGAACTCGGCAACAACATTTATGTTGCCGGAAACACAACTACAAATTTTGTCGTCTACAAACTTGTTGCTGATAATCAAAGCGAATTCGGCTATTCACTTTCACTCGTAAGTGATACCACTCAGCCGGTCAGAAAAGACTATAATTTAACCGCTGCTGACGGCAAAATAATCGTTTCAGGCGGTGCTACGATGAATATCAGCAGTGTTTTGAACCTTGAAGAAGCGCTATATCCTTCAACTTTTGCGGTTTTTAACAACATCATAATGCTTGAACCAGACGTGTCAAACAACTGGATTACAGTTGCCGAGAATATAAACGACGAAATCGTAATGCTCAGCGTCACAGCAATAGATAACGGCAAACTTATTCTCATAAATCCGTTCATCACTGTCACTAATTCCATGCAGAAAATAGTTATGGATTTGTCGGAAATTCCGATAAGCGGCGAAACCTTACGAGTTGACTTCGAATTTGATCCCATTGTTTACTGCCTCAACGAATCAGAAAATACCGTATCCGGAGGTCTTACAATCAGCGGCGAGTGCGTTCCGTTTACTCATCCGTGGTATAATTCCTTCTCAGCCGGTACGACAGTCTACAGCCTGGATGGCAAAGGTGACAGGCTTTATGTCGGAACAAACAATGCAATCAAAGTCTACGGCATTTCCGATCCGACCTCTCCTGTTCTGGTTTCATCTTTCTCGACAAGCAGCAGGGTCAACGACCTTGAAGTTTACGGAGATTCTCTTTTTGCAGCGACAAACGGCGGACTCTACAAACTCGATGCAAGTGATCCCGATGAACTTACGCAAATCCTCTTTATTTCGACTGTCCTCAACTATCAGTACAAAGTCGAAGTGGACAGCGGCAAACTTTATGTCGGCGAAGACAACGGAATAAAAGTCAGAGACCTTGACAATCTTTCAGTTCTTACCTCGGTAAACAACGGATCAGTGCTTGATTTTGCGATAGAAAACGGCAAAATAGGACTTTACAAGGATGCTTTGTTCTCTCCGGTAGAGATCCGTGATGCAGAAACTCTGACTTTGAAAGCGAACGAGTTCTTCGGATGCTTCGAAATAGAAGTCGGAAGCTCTGACGGTAGATTTTATCTCTCATGCGATGATGAAATCTATAAATTTGAAGACGACGGTGACGGAGGTATTTCTTTCACCGAACTTTCGGGTGATATCAGGGAGCTTCAGGATGTCTACACATTTGACGGATATACATACTTTTACGATGAAAACACTATCTGGATTTCAACGAGCAACGATGTTCCTGCCATCTGCGGAAACGGTATAGTCGAAGGTGACGAAGTCTGCGACGGAGGTCAGATTGACTGCGAAGAGTTGGATTCAAATTATGTCAGCGGAACTGCTACCTGTAATTCAACATGTGACGGCTACAATACGAACAACTGCTCAGATGACGGGTGGTAATTCTTATCTGATCCAGAAATCATAAAATAACTGCAAAGTGTTTCAGGCGGGGTGTGACTCCCCTACTCAGCTGCCCTGTTAAGGCAATTAAATATGTCAAATGTTTTTAAAATCAGAGAATAATTCATAAATAACGAAGGAATAAACAGGCTGTTTTCACGCTGTCTTGCAGACTGCACTGTCGTTTCGGTTTTTTCAGATGCGGAAATTATTCCCGGATCTGAAAAGAACTGCCTCCGGTTTTTTCTATC
>JAGCUA010000005.1 GCA_017963125.1 bacterium | reverse complement strand
GCGTAACAAGATCGTTGTTGCTGATAAACTCGTAGTCGCGCTCGATTACTTCGTGCGGAAGCCTGTTTTCGGGGATCATGCAGAGCGCGCCGCCGATCTCGTGACGACCTTCATAGATCGTAACTTTGAAACCGTTTTTGACAAGAAGCGCGGTTGCCGCAAGCCCGGCAGGCCCTGCTCCGACAATGGCAACAGTGTGTCCGTTGTGCGGAAGCGAGACTTTTTCGGGATGATCGACCCTGAAATTGTGCAGGATAGTCGCCTGAACTCTCGGAATGTTGACCGGAAAGTCGATTCCTGAGCGTGTGCACGCCTTCATGCAGAATTTGTCAGGGCAGATGAGGCCGCAGGTCTGTCCCATCGGGTTGACACGCGTTATTGCCGCCACTGCCTCGTCCCACTCCTCAGCCTTTGAATACTGGATGAACTCGCGCGGATTGCAGCTAACGGGGCATGCAGTCATGCAGGGCTGGGTTTTGCAGTTGAGACATCTTTTCAGCTCCTCGCGAAGCTGGATTTTGGTGAGATAAAGCGATTTTTCGGACATGATTTTTTATTAAAAAATGATTTTTTACTTAAGTGCGTTTTTAAGGATTTCTTCAGCAACTTCGAGCGTTTTTGCCGTTCCGCCAAGGTCGTATGTTACAACTTTGCGCTCTTTAACGGTAAGTTCGACGCCTTTCTGGATTCTTGCCGCCATTTCGTGCTCGCCCAAGTATGTGCAGAGCATTTTTCCTGCAAGGATCGTAGCCATCGGGTTGACTTTATACATGCCGGTATATTTCGGTGCGCTGCCGTGAACAGGCTCGAAAACAGCGTAGTTCGAACCGATGTTGCCGCTGTGAGCGAAGCCGAGGCCGCCTACAAGCTGGCTGCAGAGGTCGCTGATGATGTCGCCGAAAAGGTTTTCCGCAACGAGGACTTCGTATTTTTCGGGGCATTTTACAAGCCACATTCCGATTGCATCAACATTGTCGAACCATGCGGTGATCTCAGGATATTCAGCTGCGATCTTCTCGAAAACTTCGACCATAAGTCCGCCGGTCTTTCTGAGAACATTCGGTTTTTCAACGAGTGTGACTTTCTTCTTTCCGAACTTTCTTGCGTGCTCGAATGCTGCTCTGATGATTCTCTCAGCGCCTTTTCTCGTGATGATTCTTGTCGAGATCGCAAGGTCTTCCCCCGGAGTATCCATGAAGAACTTCATCTTCGGCGAATCTTTAGCCAGAGCTGCCTTGAGCTCGTCGCTTACAGGACCGTATTCAACACCGGCATAGCTGCCTTCCGTGTTCTCTCTGAAAACCGTGATATTGATGTCTTCCTTGCCGTTGAGGTTGAGCGGGTTGCCGGGGATAGCGATATTCGGTCTTTCGTTGCAGTAAAGGTCGAATTCCTGGCGGAGTCTGACTATCGGCGAGAAATAGGTAAGACCTTTGTCTCTGAGTTCCGGAATAAGCTCGTTCTTAGCCTCTTTCTGCGGTTTTGACGTGATCGCGCCGAAAAGAGCGGCATCAGTCGTCTTCATCATATCAGTCGTTCTTTTGGGAAGCGGATCGCCCTCTTTGCACCAGAATTCCCAGCCGATATCGCCGTGAATGTATTCTGCATCAAGTTTAAGACCGTCGAAAACGATCTTTGCAGCTTCCATAACCTCTTTTCCAACGCCGTCACCCGGCAGCCAAGCGATACGATACTTTGCCATGATTTTCTCCTTTTTTAAAAATTATTAAAAAACTCAGACAGTGAATGAACTTCAAAAGCGAGTGATTTTACATTCTGATTTTTTTTGGTCAAACAAAACTTATTTTTTTAAAAATTATATAGTTAGATTTCAGGAATTTTGTGAGAAATCATCCGAAAACGACCGGAATTTTGTGAAAAACAAATCAAAAAATACTGGAATTTTGTGAAAATTGTGCTAAAAACGGCAGGAATTTTGTGATGAGAGATCAAAAATGGAAAAGCCGCTTTACAGAAAAATTGATGATTTTCTTACTGAATGGAAGAAAAATCCTGACAGACTTCCCCTTATTGTCAAAGGTGCCAGGCAAGTCGGAAAAACTTTCTCGATCAGGAATTTTGCCAAATCCTACAGGCATTTTGTCGAAATAAACTTCATCGAAGAACCTAAGTATAAAAATATTTTTTCAAGCGGTTACTCACCCGATTCGGTCATAAAGGAAATCTCGCTGCTGAATCCTGATTTCAAGTTTGTTCCGAAAGAAACTTTGATTTTCTTTGACGAGATGCAGGCCTGCCCAGACTGCGCCACATGCCTGAAATTCTTTAAAATCGACGGGCGGTACGATGTAATCTGCTCCGGTTCCATGCTCGGAATAAACTACAACGAAGTGACTTCCGTAAGTGTCGGCTACAAGAGAGATTTAGAGATGCATTCCCTTGATTTTGAGGAATTTCTCATTGCGAAAGGTTACGCGGAAAGTCAGACCGGAACAATTCTGCAACACATGGAAAATACTGAGTCTTTCAGTCAGACTGAATACGAGGTCTGGAATGAAAACTTTATGGAATACATGATTCTGGGCGGAATGCCGGCAGTCGTAAAGAAGTTTGTCGGCCAGAAAAATTATTCTGGAACGCTCGATCTTCAAAAGCAGATTCTCGCAGCCTACAAAGAGGACATAACAAAATATGCCTCCGGCCTTGATAAAGGCAAAATCGTCAATGTTTTCGACAATATTCCCGTTTTTCTGGCGAAGGAAAACAAAAAATACCAGATATCCAAAATCGCTGTCGGAGCGAGAAACCGCGAGTATGCCGGAACAGTCGAATGGCTCCGTGATGCCGGAATAATCAACATCTGCCACTGTCTCGAAACACCGGAACTGCCGCTGAAAGGCAACTACAAAGTAAATGATTTCAAGATTTATTTCCGCGACACAGGGCTTTTGATCGCCTCACTGGACGATGAAGCCCAGGCAGATCTGCGCCGGAACAAAAATTTCAACATATACAAAGGCGCGGTTTATGAAAATGTTGTCGGAGACATTCTGAAAAAACAGGATTACGATCTTTTTTACTATAAAAATGAAAAATCGACTCTCGAAATGGATTTTTTCGTCCGTGATGCAGACTCACTGATTCCGATCGAAGTCAAAGCACAGGACAGCGCTACCGTTTCTCTGAACAATCTTGTCGGAAAAGAGAAGTATCACGATATAAAATACGGAATAAAATTCTGCGGCAGAAACATAGGATTCAACGGAAAAATCTATACTTTTCCGCATTTCTGCGCTCCATGGCTCAAAAGATGGATTTTTGAGACTAAAATTTCGAAGAAATAATTGTTGAAAAATCGGGAACTTGTTTTGGGTTAAGCCGCTGTCGCGTTGGCATTGACTTTATCTCTTTCAATCCTTTCTGATCTGGAACCGGCAATGTTCCGCTCCACGCAATATAGTTTCCAAAATCTCCACCTCAAATTTGCTGTCCGGTTCCATACAGCTGAGAATAAACAGGATGCTTTGTCTGCTACATTCGCATTGCTCCGGGTCAGTAACCTTGCCGGACAAAACTTTCGGACAAGTGCATTTTTCATAGCCAAGCTCGTATTTATGGCCGGGTTCGATCACCTTCCCGAAGTATCCGTTTCCGTTCATAGCCCCGCCGTAAACTCTGTCCAGATCGCCGTTGCAGGCCCGATAGAGTTCCATTTGTGCAGGGAGAACACGGTCTTTCACACAGGTTACAGCCTGTTCATAATACTTGTCTTTCATAAATTCTCCTTATCTACAAAGTCTGTATTTTGCATTCAGCGCCAATTCTTTATCTTTTAAATCCGGTGATTTCAGAGAAAAGCTACTCGTCTTCGTCGCTGCCGGAGAACTCTTCGACGCTCTGGCCGAGAAGAAGCGCGTTCTGATAGTGGATGAGCGGGTCGATGATCATGTCGAGCGAGCCTTCCATGATTTCATTTATTCTGTAAAGAGTGAGTTTGATCCTGTGGTCTGTGACACGCCCCTGCGGAAAGTTGTAAGTCCTGATTTTTTCCGATCTGTCGCCGCTGCCTACCAGGCTTCTGCGCTGCGAACTGACCTCTTGATCGCGTTTTTCGCGTTCGAGTTTGAGAAGTTTTGCTTCCAAAACTTTCATCGCTCTTGCACGGTTCTGGATCTGGCTGCGCTCATCCTGCATCGCGACGACGATTCCTGTCGGAATGTGGGTTATCCTGACTGCGCTGTCTGTTTTGTTGACGTGCTGGCCGCCGGCGCCGCTTGAACGGTAAACATCGATTTTGAGGTCTTTTTCGTCGATCTGGACCTCGTCGATTTCGTCAGCCTGAGGAAGAACTGCAACAGTAATTGCCGAAGTGTGTACTCTGCCCTGCGATTCGGTGACAGGAACACGCTGGACGCGGTGAACGCCGCCTTCGTATTTGAGCCTGCCATAGACATCGTCGCCCGAAATTTCGGAAATGACTTCCTTGATCCCTGCGCCTTCTGCCGTACTGATCGACATGATCTCGACTTTCCATTTGTTGAGTTCGGCGTAACGGCAGTACATTCTGTAGATTTCCTCTGCGAAAAGGGCCGCTTCGTCGCCGCCTGTTCCGGCACGGATCTCAAGGATCGCGCTTTTTTCGTCAAGCGGATCTCTCGGAAGAAGCAGTACGTTGAGTTCGTCGGTGATCGCGTTGTATTTTTCTTCGAGTTCGGGAAGTTCCGCCTTGATCATCTCGATAAGTTCCGGGTCTTTCTCGATCGAAAGCATCTCCTTCTGGTCTGCGATCTCGCGCTCGAGTTTGTCCCATTCGAGGTAGTTGTCGACGATTTTTTTCAGGCGTTTGTATTCGCGCATGAGTTTTGTGTATTTTTTCACGTCACCGACAGTTTCGGGCTTCGCGATTTCTTTCTCGATGTTCAGAAAACTTTTGTGAATCTCGGCAAGTTTGTCTTTGATTTCAAGCATAGGTTCCTCTTGATAAAAAAATCCCGCCAATCTCACAAAAAAGGAAATTGACGGGCTTTAAAACTGAAAAAAGCAGAGCTATTTTTTGCCTGCGTAGGTGTCTCTTTTGTATTTTGCGTTGAATTTCTCGATTCTGCCTGCGGTGTCGACGATTTTTGTCTTACCGGTGTAGAACGGATGGCAGTTAGCGCAGATTTCAACGTTGTAGCCTTCTTTTTTCGTGGAACGGGTAACATATTCCGCTCCGCATGAGCACTTAACCGTTATGAGCTCAAGCTTCGGATGAACTTTTTCTTTCATTTCAAACTCCTTCAAAAAATATGGAACAAAAAAATCGCGGGTATGGTAATCAAATAAATAAAAAAAGCAAGTTATTTTTACATATCATGGTTTTTCAATCCGTTTCCAGCAGCGTCCTTACGGCATAACTTGCAAGCATGAGCCCCGCCGCCTGAGGCACAAAAACAGTAGATCCCTGAACTTTGCGGATCCTTCCGGAATTTTCGTGGTTTTCTTCATCGTTTTCTATCGGATCACACGGGATTTCGCGGCTGAAAACGACTGGAAAATGGCTTTTTACACCCCGGTTTCTAAGTCTTTTTCTAACGAATTTGGCAAGCGAGCATACATCGGTCTTCCAGATATCGGCAAATTCAAGTTTTTCCGGCATCAATCTGCCGCCCGTTCCCATCGAGGAAATAAAGTTTTCACCTCTTTCCAGAAGGGCGATTATCAGATTGACTTTAGGATTAAGGCTGTCGATCGCATCAATGTGGAAATCAGCGTCGAGGACCGTTGAAGCGGCATCGTTTCCGTGCATAAAATCTGAATAAACTTCGATATTTACATCAGGATTCACCGATTTTGCGCTATTCAGAAAAACATCACTTTTTTTCATTCCCACATTTGTTTCGAAACCGAAAATCAGGCGGTTCAGGTTAGATTCGCTCACAGTGTCGAAATCGACCGCCTTGATCGTTCCGACTCCGCTTCTCACAAGCGCCATCGCCGCAGCAGCCCCTACTCCGCCGAGACCGTAAACGGCTACCGTTGAATTTTTGAGTTTTTCGACTCCTTCGCGGCCGAAAACGATTTCGTTTCTTTCAGAAAAAGACATCTACTTATTGAACCATTTTTTGATCTTTTCGAGATAATCTTTAAGCGTCGGACGTTCTTTGATCTCTTTTTCGAACTCTGTGAGTTTCTGAATTGCCTCTTTGTGGGCGTCGGAAAGGTTTTTCGGAACTTCGAGCTTGAAAATTACGTAGAGAACTCCTTTTCCGCGGCCGTGGACATCCGGGAAACCTTTGTCTTTGAGCCGCATTTTCGTATTCGGCTGGGTCCCCGCCGGAATAGTCATATCGACCGGTCCGTCCATCGTGGGGACTTCGATCTTGTCGCCAAGAGCTGCCTGAGAATAAGTGATCGGAATTTCTACGAAAATATCGTTTCCCTCTCTGACAAAAAGGTCGTCGTTGCGGACTCTTATCTCAACATAAAGATCACCGCGCGGACCGCCGTTGAGCCCGGCGTTTCCTTCGCCAGAGACACGTACCTGCATCCCGTCTGCGATACCGGCCGGAACTTTGACTTCGAGTTTCTTGGTCTCTTTAAGGAAACCGGTTCCACGGCAGTGTGTGCAGGGTTTTTCAATGATCGTTCCTTCGCCGTGGCATGTCGGACATGTCTGCGAAATCGAGAAAAATCCGCTGCCGCTTCTGAGCTGACCGCTTCCTTTGCAGGTGGGGCACATCTTTCTCGAACTTCCCTTTTCCGCTCCTGTTCCGTTGCAGAAATGGCAGGTCGAAGAACGGTTGAAGGAGACATCTTTGGAAATACCCGTATAGGATTCTTTGAACGTAATCACTATCTTAGAAACTAAATCAGAGCCCTGCTGCGGCACATTCCTTGCACGGCCTCTTCCGCCGCCGCCGAACATGCTGTCGAAAATATCGCCTAAATTGCTGAAACCGCCGCCGAAACCCCCATTTTTAAACATTTCGGAGAAATCGGCTCCGTCCATACCGGCACCGCCGAAACCGCCTTTGAGCCCGTCTTCGCCGTACTGGTCATATATCTGACGTTTTTCGGGATCGGAAAGAACTTCGTTCGCCTCGTTTATCTTCTTGAATTTCTCTTCGGCATCCTTATCGCCCGGATTTCTGTCCGGATGATATTTCATAGCCATCTTCTTGAAAGCTTTCTTTATCTCTTCTGAAGATGCCGTCCTCGGAATTCCGAGTATTTCGTAATAATCCTGCTTGCCAGCCATAACGTTAAAACTCCGTAGATCCCGTTATAAAAAGAGAGCCGGGCATGAGCCCGGCCTTGAAAAAAGCACCTCCGAATTATTTCTTTTCGGTGAAGTCGGCATCGACGACATCGTCATCGTTCTTGCCAGGATTGTATTCGCCCGGATTCGGATCCTGCTGATCACCGCCCATTCCGTCCATCGGGTTCGTGCCGTTTCCTGCCGAAGCCGATTTGTAAATGACTTCCGCAAGTTTGTAAGCAGCCTGGTTGAGCTCGTTGATAGCGGTCTCGATCTTCGTGATATCTTCGGTTCCGTTAGCGTCGCGGAGTTCCTGAAGCTTCGTTTCGATAGCCGCTTTATCGTCAGCAGATACCTTATCGCCGTATTCCTTGAGCGATTTTTCGGTCGAGTAAATCAACTGTTCCGCGTTGTTCTTGGTCTCGATGAGTTTTCTTCTCTTCTCATCTTCCTCTTTGTTCTTCTCGGCTTCGTTGACCATTCTCTCGATCTCTTCATCGCTGAGTCCGCTTCCGGCTTTGATGACGATCTTGTTCTCTTTGTTCGTGCCGAGGTCTTTCGCGCTGACGTTAAGAATACCGTTGGCATCAATATCGAAACTTACTTCGATTTTCGGAATACCTCTCGGAGCCGGCGGAATGTCCTTAAGTTCGAATTCGCCCAGAAGCTTGTTCTCGTTGGCTATCGTTCTCTCGCCCTGGAAAACCCTGATCTGAACGCCCGGCTGGTTATCGACCGCAGTCGAGAAGATCTCTGTCTTCTTGGTCGGGATCGTGGTGTTTCTCGGGATAAGTTTCGTGAAAACACCGCCCAACGTTTCGATACCGAGTGAAAGCGGGGTTACATCGAGAAGAAGGATATCCTTTACATCGCCTTTCAGAACGCCGCCCTGGATCGCCGCGCCGATAGCAACGACTTCATCGGGGTTGACACCTTTGTGAAGCTCTTTCTGGAAGAACTCTTTTACGAGTCTCTGGACTATCGGCATTCTTGTCATACCGCCGACCATGATGACTTCGTCGATATCGTTGACTGTAAGTTTTGCGTCTGCAAGGACCTTTCTGCACGGTTCAAGAGTCTTTCTCGCGAGGTCTTCGACAAGGCTTTCGAGTTTAGCTCTCGACATCGTGATGTTCAAGTGTTTCGGGCCTGTAGCATCAGCCGTGATGAACGGAAGGTTGATGTTTGTTTCCATTGTTGAAGAAAGCTCGTGTTTTGCTTTCTCAGCCGCTTCTTTCAGTCTCTGAAGCGCCATCGGGTCGTTCGAAAGGTCGATCCCCTGATCTTTCTTGAATTCGTTTACAAGGAACTCGATTATCCTCTGGTCGAAGTCTTCGCCGCCTAGGAATGTATCACCGTTTGTCGAAAGAACTTCGAAAACGCCGTCGCCGAGTTCAAGGATCGAAATATCGAATGTTCCGCCGCCGAGGTCGTAAACCGCGATCTTCATATCTTTTCCTTTGTTGTCTACGCCGTATGCAAGAGCTGCAGCCGTAGGCTCGTTTATGATACGGAGAACGTTGAGTCCCGCGATCTTGCCGGCATCTTTTGTAGCCTGTCTCTGCGAATCGTTGAAGTATGCAGGAACCGTGATGACTGCATCAGTTACCTGCTCGCCAAGGTATTCTTCAGCGGTCTCTTTCATTTTGCTGAGAACCATAGCAGAAATCTGCTGCGGGCTGTACTCTTTGTCTTCGATCTTTACCCACGCATCGCCGTTTGCAGCCTTGATGATCTGGAACGGAACGACCGTTTTCATCTTCATGACTTCGGCAGCCTCATACTTTCTTCCGATAAGTCTTTTGATTGAGTAAAGAGTTCTCTGCGGGTTTGTGATCGACTGTCTTTTTGCAAGCTGACCGACCAGTCTCTCGCCTTTGTCTGTAAACGCTACGATACTCGGAGTAGTTCTTGAACCTTCCGAATTTGCGATGACCTTAGGCTCTCCGCCTTCCATGATACTTACGCAGCTGTTTGTCGTACCAAGGTCAATACCGATAACTTTTCCCATAATTTCCTCCAATTATAATGTTAACAATTACCGTTTTCTTCATTATTTTCAGCAGTTTCAGAAACATTTTCCGCTGTTTCAGCGGTCGTTTCCGGCTGCTCTTCAACTTTATTTTTCTCTGCTTCGATCTCTTCTTCAGCTTTTTCCTCGGGTTCGGCAGGTTTTGTAGCAGGAATACCGCTTGCGACCACTACCATCGCCGGTCTGATGACTCTGTCGTGCAGTTTGTAGCACTTTACATACTCGGCAACGATTTCGTTCGCCTCTTTGCCGTCGACATTTATCATGCTCATAGCCTGATGTATTGCAGGATCGAACTTTTCGCCGATGCTGCTGATGCAGACCAGACCGTGCTTGTTGCAGATACTGTCGAATTTCGCGCCGAGGTTCCTGATCCCCTGAATGAAAGGGTTGTTTTCAGACTCTTCATTCTTCGGAATAAACTCCATCGCCTTGTCGAAATCGTCCTTTACAGTTATGAAATCCTTGAAGAAATCCTCGACCGCGAATTTTATTTTCGAACGGAATTCGTTTTCGATCCTCGTCTTCTGGTTTCTGTTTTCCGCGACAAGAGCTTTTACGTTTCCTTCAAGTTCCGCGATCTTTTCGTCTTTGAGTTTGAGCTGTTCTTCGAGTTTTGCGGCTTTTTCTTCAAGTTCTTTGACCTCTTTCAAAGTCTTGCCGTCGCTTTTTCCTACAAATTTATTGAAAAATCTTTTCTTTTTCGACTTTTCGTGTTCGCCGAGCTCGTTGGCAAAAGCCTGAAGAGCGTTTCCGGCATCGTCAAGATTTTCATCGATCTCTATCGCGCCGTTATTTTCGTTCTCAAGCTCTTCGCTATATTTTTTTTCTTCTTCAGTCATAACCCCTCCAAAAGGTAACTACCTGAAATCATTAAACTCTAAATCCTAATGAGCCTCAAAGCACGCTTTTATATAAAGACGGATCCCGCAAAGTCAACACCTGAAAAACAAAAAAAATTTTCATGAAAAAACTGCCGGCTGAAAAACTTATTTAGGTAATAAACAATTTATAGAAAACCGGGATTTGAAAAAGCGGGAAAATTTAAGCTACAGTCCGAGGATACCGGCAGTCCGAAGTTCGTTGACGGCGGCTTCGGCAGAACCGTTTTTATCCTCTGAAAGGTTCATAAATATTAGGTTTTTACTATTTCTGAAGGTTTCGGAAGGTTCATTCCCCGATTTAACGATGACTAACATTCCTGACCTTGCCAGCAGCTCGATTTCATGCAGGTCCTGCGCCACATCCAGATCTGGGAAATAGCAGACGAATGCACCGAGTGCGAAAAGATTTTTCTCAAGTTCTATTGCAGAATCCTCATCTTTAACCGTGATGACCGCTGCCTTGTGACCGAATCTGCGCTCACGCACCGACTCGTCTATTTTCACCGCCGAAGGTGCATCGGACAAGGGTTTCAGAATAATTCCGCCGCCTCTGATCTCATAATCTCCTACAATCACGAACCTGCCTGTTTCCTGATTGTCGCCGATAAGATCGAAAGCAAGCGGTTTTCCGGCTTCGAAAATGCACTCGGCAGCCTCGAACTTCCCGACTTCCGAACCGCTTTTGCTTTCAAGCGAAGATGTATCTATGAGTTTGGTCACTTCGACAAGCCTTAGTGTCGTCCTGGCAGTCCCTATCTTTATGAAATATGCGTGATTTTTACTCAAAGGTTCGCTGCCAAGCCAGAATACAGCTGCTTTGAACCGCGTTGCGCTTATCGGAGCAGGCTCATCAGACTTCGCGACAAGTTCTCCGCGCACTGCATAGATCTGCTCAGTAAGTGTAAAACCTGCGGCTGCCCCGGCTTCGACAGAGGTTTTTGTGCTTTCAGGGAATGTTTCAATTTTTGCGATCCTGCTTTTTTTGCCTGACGGATAAAAAACGACTTCATCACCTTCCCGTAGAGTGCCGCTGCTTACTGTTCCGGCATAGATCCTGCGGTTATCGCCGCTTTCTGTAAAGCGGTAAATATCCTGAAGGAACATTCTGAAAGGCTGCTTCGCACTATGCTCCTTCGCCTTGAAAACATCGAGGAATTCGTAGAGCGTTCTGCCGTCGTACCAAGGTGTTTCTGGACTTTTCACGCTGATATTGACCCCGTTTATACCGCTTACCGGAACAAAACCGAGCGGCGTTATACCGATTTCGGAAAGAAATTCGCTGTATTCCTCCCTGATTTTGTTAAAGACCTCTTCAGAATAGCCGGCAAGGTCCATTTTGTTGACTAAAACGACGATCTGTCTGATGCCGAGAATCGAAAGCATATAGCCGTGACGCCTTGAATTTTCGCGGACACCCTCATCCGCCGCGATGACTAAAAAAGCAGCTTCAGCCCTGCTCGCTCCCGTCACCATGTTTTTCAGGAATTCAATGTGTCCCGGGGCATCGATTATAACAAAATCGCGCTTTTTCGTGCTGAAAAAAACTCGCGCGGTGTCGATGGTTATCCCCTGCGACTGCTCGTCCTTGAGTGCGTCTATCAAAAAAGCATATTCGAACGGACGCGAATTGATTTTGCAGTAATTCTTTATCGCCTCGAGTTTGCCTTCGGGGAGACTCCCCGTCTCACTCAGAAGTCTGCCGATTATCGTGCTTTTTCCGTGATCGACGTGACCAGCGAAAACAAGCGGAAATTTTTCACCCTGCATATCTGCCTCGACTATTTTGGTGAAGAAACGCATCTGAAACCGAAATCTATCGCAGGATCAGCAAGATTTGTGGAACTCCTGAACGAAGAACGTGCGCGGTTTTCGCCGTAGAGATATGAGCCGCCGCGGATAACTTTGAATTTATCCTTCTCAGGTTCCGCAGGTCCCTGGGGATCAGCCTTTGAAGCATCTTCTGTCGAATAGAATTTCTTTTCATACCAGTCGCTTGTGTATTCAGAAACGTTTCCGGAAAGATCGAAAATGCCCTGCTCGGAGACGCCGGCAACTTTGGATCCTATCGGAGAGGTGACATTTGAACCGCATCCGTTGGCACTTCCCTTCATAACGGTATTGTCGCAGCTTGCAACAGGGTCGTTTCCCCACGGATACATTTGAACTTTGCCCGATTTTGCGGCGTTTTCCCACTCTGCTTCGGTCGGAAGGCGCTTTCCCATCCACTCGCAGAAAGCATTCGCGCCGCGCCATGTCACGCAGTTTGCCGGATGATTCAATCTATCCGGATTTCCGATATTGCACTTGTCTGATTCAGCCGATGTGCGGTAGTGCGGTTCTTCGGCGTTGTCGTTAGTGCAGACATTTTCTGCCATGCAGAGTTCGAAAAGCTCTACCGGAACTTCGAATTTATCCATAACATAACTTGAAAGCGAAACCTCGTGAAGCGGAACAGTATCTTCCGGACAGCTCCCTTCGATCTCTTCGTCACAGCCCATTTTGAAAGAACCGGCTGAAATGGTGACGCTTCCCGAAACGCAGTCGCCTTCATCGACCCATCTTCCGTCTTTGCAGAGCTGTTTCTGGAATTTTCCGTTGTCGCCGGGGCAGACTTTAAACTGAGATGCTCCCTCGTAAAGGATCGCTCCGCCTGAATAGCAGAATGATTCCGGGGTCTCTCCGGCATCTTCATCAGGAGTCTCATCCCTGTCATCGACAACTGCCGCATCAGGCAGTGATTCTTCGGTATCGTCGCCTGTTTCGTTATCGTTCAAATTTGTTTCCTCTTCATCGTCGCTTCCGCATGCGGCAAAAACAAAAACCAGAAAGATAACAAAAAAGATTTTTCCAAGAGTTTTTTTCTTCATTAAGCGCTCCGTTTTTTGTTGATATTGTTATAAATTTCAATCATCAAGTCCGCTTCGGAGAATGGTTTTGACAAATATCCGTCGAAACCGTTCTCCATTATTTCGTCTTTGTTTTTCTTCATCATGTAGGTCGTTCCGGCAATTACTGGAGTGTAGCCTTTGTTTTCAGCTTCAGCAGCACGAATTCTGCGTATCGTTTCGATCCCGTCCATGACAGGCATCCTGATGTCGAGCAGGACCATATCGAAGTCGTTTTTTTCCATTATGCCGAGAGCGGCTTCACCGTTCGAAGCAGTCGTAACATGTGCCCCTTTTTTGCCAAGCAGAGCCGTAACGAACTTGAGGTTGGTTTCATTGTCTTCGACACAGAGAATGCTTTTCCCGGCAAGAAAATCCTCAGGTATCAATTCATTCTGCTTAACCGGGATATCACTTTCTTTGTCCGGCAGAACAAGCGGCAGTTCGAAGAAAAAAGTCGTTCCGGCTTCCGGGCTGTTAGACCGAGCACCGATCCTTCCGTTCATCATCGTTACCAGATTTTTGCATATCGCAAGCCCGAGTCCCGCACCGCGATACTGCTTTTTGAGAGTCGAATCGAGCTGGTAGAACTGATCGAAAATAAAAGGCATCTTGTCGTCGGGAATGCCGATTCCGGTATCCTTGACTCCGAAAAGGACCGATTCTCTGCCGTCGGAAAATATCTTGCGGCAGTCAACAGTTATGGTTCCTGTCGTAGTGAATTTCCATGCGTTTGAAAGCAGATTGTTGAGGATCTGAGCGATCCTGTTTTTATCACCGACAACAAACTCAGGAAGACTTTCGTCAATATTTATCTCGGGTCTGATCCCGTCGGCTTTCATCCTTTGTTCTATATTCGCAACAGAAGCGCGGACTAGCTCTTCGATCGAATAGGGCTTGTTCTCCAGTTTGATCTTGTTTGCCTTTATCAGAACCATGTCGAAAAGGTCGTTCACGATGTTGTTGAGCACTTCGCAACTCGATTTCGCGTATTTTATGTAATCTTTCTGTTCTTCGTTCAAAGGACTTTCCTGCAGCATCGAAATCATTCCGTAAATACCGTTTATCGGCGTTCTTATCTCATGGCTCATGTTGGCAAGGAACTCCGATTTTGCCTTGTTTGCCTCTCTCTCGACGATTTTTGCAGCCTGTTCCTTCTCGAAATTGACCTTGTTGAGAAAAGATTTCAGAGACTCGCTGTAGGCTATATAATTGATGAAGACAGCTACGACGATAGTGCTCATTACATCTGAAATTATTCCGGGATAAATTTCCGAAACACCGGGAACGAAAAGCCAGATGGAAAAAAGATCCAGACAACAAAGCAGCAGGGAATGTGCAAGGTATTCCCTCATCCTTACCTTGAACGACGATGCAAGAACAAGAACTGCGACAAAGAGCGTTGTCAGATTCTGGTAAAGCTCAAGACACGGGGCTGATGTGGTGAGCGCATAAAGATATGCCAACGTAAAGAAACTTCGCCAGAAATATTTGTAAAACGGACTTCCTACCGGCAATCTGCCGTTTCTGCTCCCGACTTTTCCTACAATCAGCATCACTGGAAAAACAATGCATGAAAGCAGATGTATCACGCTGATCTCGGTGTATCCGTACTGCGAAAAAAGTTCCCGCGAATACAAAAACCTGTAAATATCCAGAAAAAGCAGCGGAATATTTATGACAGTCAGCGCTATCGAAATATGGATCGACCTTCTGAAGTTGCTGTAATCGTTGTCCATATCGAATTTTTTCAGCAACTCCGCATCGTAGCCTTTTCTTATATTTAACGGCATATTTTCACCTCTGAAAAACAAAAAGCACGGCATTATAGCCGCTTTTTCGGGAAAATCCACGCGGATTTGCAGTTGGTTAGGAGTTTTCGTTTATCAGCAGTGGAAAGTGCTAAGGTCTTGTTTTTATGTGATCGAATTTGAAAAGAAAATTATTATTCAGCATCTTCGGCTGGAGCAGGCTCGTCTTCAAGCAAATAATCAGACAAGCAGCATCGAGCAGCCGTCGGATTTGCTTTTTTCTTTATTTTCAGCAGGTGCTTCATCAGTTGCTGGTACTGCGTAGTCGCCGTCAGCACTATATTCTTTAGGTGCGCCGTCGGTCTGAGCTTCAGTATTTGCAACATCGCCGTCAACTTGAATAGTGCATTCGCAGCATTCTTTGTCTTCGCATGAATCAAATGTTTCAATGCAGTCCGATTCTCTCTTGTATTCGTTTCTCCAGTATTCGTATTTGCAGCAATCTGCGAATTCATGCACCGTTCTAGCTGATTCTGTCGTATAATCGAAGGCAATCGGAGTATCGAGGATTTCGTCAATGTTGACGGGTTCTTTGGAACAATTGTTCTTGATTCTTTTGAAATAGGAAGCGCACTCATCGAGAATCCCTTCCGGACAGACTTTTCTCAAAGTCGGGACTCCTGTCCCGCATTCTTTCTCCAAAACCTCGGTGCATCCTTCCTTGCCGAAATATCCGTTTCCGGTTTTTTTACCGTCAACATATTCACAATAGCATTCGTAGTCACCGTTACGTTTTACTGAGCATGCTCCAAATTCGTTCTTACATTTGGTTGCTGCATTTTTGCAGAGGTTTTCAATTTCTGCCAGACACTCTTCTTCTGTCGGCAGAGTAAAATCAAAAGTTCCGTCTTCTGAAGGCGTTTCCAATTCATTGGTTCCGATTCCGTCAATGCAGACGCATTCTTTCGTGAATGAATCATCTAAAAGTTCATAGCGGCATCGTCCAAGTTCGGATTGACACTCAAGAATCTCAGCAGAAAGTGTCGCTGTAACCGCAAAAATTCCGAAAATAACAAATAATTTTTTCATGGTTTGCCTCCAATTATTCTTTATCTACGTTGCCCATTTCTGTATCAGCATCTTCGGTTGGAATTGGCTCTTCTTCGACATCCGATGAATCGGCAACCGTCATCTCGACAGAAACCTTTTTCTCGACTTTGCTTCCGTCTTCAGCTTTTTCTGACCAAGTGAAAACAGCATTGTTGGGACCGTTATTCAGTTTTGAACTGAACGATGCCTCTTTAATAGCATCAGAGGATCTTATAAAAGCTTCATTTCCGACCTCTGCACCTGTAGCACCTACATAGATAGTGTGAAAAATATCGTTGTCAGTCGGAAAATATAAATCCGCGCACTGAACTTCGCAGTCAGAATCAGGATCGGCGCTGTAAACATCGCAGCCGGACAGGCTTTCCAATTTCAGAGTTTCCGGAATAAAATCAGGACATTCAACGATATCTTCTCCGTTTTTGTCTTTGCATTCGTTGCCGAAAGTGATTTCAAGTTTCTGCAAATATTCAATATGTTGAGATGTTTCTTCTTCGTTTTTGTAATTCCAGGTGCAAGTTGCAGATTTAGCTTCAGCAATTTTTTGAATACAAGTTTGAGAAAGATCTCTTCTCACAGAATGTGTGCCAAAAGATGATTTTATGGTGCATCCATCCTGCGTAACAGTCCCGGGTTCTGAATCGTCAGTTTCTGCCGGTTCTTCATCTGGAACGATTTCCGAGTCTTCAACTTCCGCCGGCTCTTCATCAGGAGCAGCTTCTGTGTCGCCGGTATCGGTCGAATCTGCATCAGTAACAACTTCCGTGTCACCTGTGTCGGTGTTTTCAGATTTTTCTTTGTTTTTGTCGTTTCCGCAGGCAGTAAGCATTAAAACAAAAAAAACTGCCGAAACTAGTGTTAAAAATGATTTTTTACTCATGATCAGCCTCCAATGAAATTGTTAAATATGTTTTGTTAGTGTCATCTTTTGCAACAGCGGATAAAATGAATTCACCATCCTCATTTAAAACATAAGAAATAATTTTCTCTTCCTCCTTTCCGAGAGCAGAATATATTTCTTCCTCCATCTGCTCTTCGGATTTTATAGCGCTTCTTTTTGTCTCAGATACGGAATAAGGAACATTTGAGCGCAACTGGTATAATCCGTCAGCATCGTATTCAACTTCTATGCTTTCAGAAAATATCGGAATCCCATTAATTATCGGCCGAAAAACAAAGATAATGGAATTTATCATCTTACCGAGTGATTCTCCGTTTCCACCGACTTCAAAAGCCTCATTCACATCTCTGGAAATACCGGCATATTCAAGTTCGATTGAAGTCAAAGTTTCAGCAGTTTCTTTTGCTTCTCTGAATTTGTCCCGAATCGTCTTTTCGGACTCTTCTTCATCTTCAAACGAAGCCATCTCCCTGTTCATAACTGCTTGAATGTTCTTATCTTTTCTATTCAAAATCACATAATCATCTTTGTAATTATATCTGTCGTTTCCGCGAAATTTTGCAGTATCGTTATCTATTTTTACATCAAAAAGCTGTTCAATTATCCGGTTTGGCAATATGTCATAGGAATAAGCAGTAAATTCTTCAGGATAGTTTTGAGAAGTCAAAGAGGAGCCTCTTGAATAATTGTACAAAATGGATTCCCTGTCTCTGAAACAATAATAATTAAAATTTGTCAGATCTGTTTTTTGTGGCAAAGGACCTGTTGAAACATTGTAGAAAAAATCACTCTTCATATATGCAAAACAGTTTGTTAGAGTGCAGTCGCATGCTTCAAGAGTCAGAAAACGGGCATTTCGCCCCCAAACAGGAGTGTCATTGCTACTCCATGAATCCACCCAAGCTTTTGAGACCGTTTTATTATTATTTGTTAAATCTTCCCAATATCCTTCAAAATCTGTGCCATAAGTATTTGGATTCCAATGAGAATCATTTCTGAATCCTCCGACACCGTTAAGTCTTGTCAGAATGTTATAATAAACATTTCCGACTTCATCCCAGTTCACGCTATCATTACCCATTGACTGACAGGATGTGTTCCCCAGCCAATATGTGTAGAGTTTACCTAAATTTTTTGAATAAGGATCTCGATTGTCTGCATAAATTTTTATTCTTCTTGCTTCTTCTGCATTTTCAGTTGTAATCCTTGTTGAAGCATTAACATAAGTTTGCCCAGATGAATTATAAGCGCCATGTCCGGAAAGCATCAAAAGAGAATAATTATCAGTATACCTTTCAAATTTTTGTTTATTTCCATTATATGTCCTACTCAAAAATTCATCTGGATTTTGGGCAATACTACTGTAGAACGGAAGACTTTCTTCACCATATTTTATGCACTCTATTCTTGTCATATTATCGTTTATAGTCTCTGACACTCCGTTAAGACAAGATGCATATCGGATTTCGATTCTAGAAACATCCTCTGCAAAAAACCATCCCACACTGCCGACCACTTCTGTTTTTCCATGCAAAACAGCAGAATTTGTATTGTGATAGTAATTCCTGAAATCCAGTTCGGGATAAGTTGATAGATTCTTCGAAAAATCATTGTGCGAAGTCATCAGCTCTTTGCTACCATAGGTGCTGTTGCCAACCACCAGATAAACATCACCGTATAATTCAGCTGAGGTGACATAATTTGTCCTGATTATAGAATTTGGCAAACCAGTTGAAAAATCATATCTGTCATAACTGTTAAGAAACAATCGCCTGTATCCG